>JANNXQ010000061.1:0-15376 GCA_031409655.1 Chthoniobacteraceae bacterium
CACGGCCCCTTCGACGCCATCGTCTCCTGCCGCAACGGCACCTTCATCGACCGCGCGGAAGCCGCCGCCCTTGCCCAGCACGCACCTGAAGCGTCCGTGCTCTGTCCCAAGCAAACCCTCGGCGAATCCCTGGGTGCGAGCGCACTTCAGCAAGTCGTCGCCGCCGCCCTTGCGCTCCATGCGGGCAATGCGCAGCGCGTGCTCGTCCCGGTGCTCGGCTGGAATCAGCAGGCTAGCGGCGCGGTCGTTTTCAGATAGGGCGTCCGGTGAATTTTCCGGGGAGCGGGCGCTGCGTGCGGAATTTTCCCGACTCGATCTCCGCGGAGAGTCGGCGGCGGTGGAGGAGTTTGCTGAGGATGCCGTGGCGCGGGCCGAAGAGTGCGGCGAGGGCGAAGAGGAGGCCGGCGGCGAGGGCCATCATGCCGGCGGTGGTGGTGCTTTCGTAGCCGAAGATCGCAGGAACGCTGATCGCGCCGACGTGGCCGAGCACGGCGGAGGCGATGCCGAAGACGACGCTGAGACCGAGCATGACGCTGAGCCGGTCGGTGAGCATGTAAGCGGCGGCGGCGGGGACGATGAGCATGGCGACGACGAGGATATTACCCACGGCTTCAAACGACGCGACGGCGGTGACGGCGACGAGCGTCATGAGCAGGTAGTGCATGAAACGCGCGCTGATCCCGAGCGTGGTCGCGAGCGCGGGATCGAAGGAACTAATCTTCAGTTCTTTGTAGAAAAGGAGGACGCAGACGAGATTCAGCAGCGCGACGGAGCCGAGGGTGAGGACGACGCGCGGGATGTCCCATGCGCCGACCTTGACCGTGTCGAGCGGGGTCAGCTCGATGGCGCCGTAGAGCACGCAGCCGGGGTCGAGATCGACTTTGTCCGCGGCTTGCACGACGAGCACGAGGCCGAGCGCGAAGAGGCCGGTGAAGACCACGCCCATGCTCGCGCCTTCATCCACTTTGCCGAAGCTGCGGATCCATTCGGTGAAGAGCGCGGTGAGCAGTCCGACGATGGCCGCGCCGACGAACATCGGCAGACTCGCGCGGCTGCCGGTGATGAGGAACGCCACGGCGAGTCCGGGCAGCACCGCGTGGCTGATGGCGTCGCCCATCATGCTCATTTTGCGCAACACGAGGAACGGTCCGAGCAGAGCGCTGGCCACGGCGCAAAGCGCACCGGCGGCGATGATCCAGCCGTCCAGCGCCCAGCTCCAGTCGCTCAGGCTTTCGAGCATTCGGGTCAGCATAAGGAGGCGTTCATTTCACAAGATGCGGGCTGCGGGGGCGCTCGACGGCGAGGAGCGTCTCGAGTTCGCGGATCATCTCGGGGCCGAGGACGTGCTCGATGGCGTCGGCATCGCGATCGACGTGGCTCGGTGCGATGTCGGCGTGGGTGATGAGGTAAAGCTCCCAGAGCCGGTGCTGGCGGACGACTTGCGCGGCTTCGCGGAACCCCTCGGAGGTGAAGGCGATCGTTCTCCCGGCGACGGGCGATTCGAACATCAGGCCATCGTGCTCGGCGCGCGCGATCTCGTGGCCGAGGCGGCGCGGCGACCACGAGCGGGCGGCGAGCAGGGCGCTGAATTTCACCGCGTGGGCGGGACTCTCGGTTTCGCTTTCATCGCCCTCGCTCAGCTCAAAGACCGCGCGCAGCAAGTGCTGGCGGCGCACTTTGTCTTCAAAAGAACGGCGGCGCGCCCAGCGGATGACGACCCCGCGTTTCGTCCCGAAGAGCATGCTCGCGAGAAAAAACAGGCACGCGACGAGGACGATCATCGCGCCCGAGGGCAGGTTCGGGAGCAGTGCGCTGAGGGCCGAGCCGACGAGCCCGCTGACCGCGCCGATGACGCCCGCGATGCCGAGCATCACGCCCAGCCGTTCGGTCCAGAAGCGCGCGGCCGCCGCGGGCACGATGAGCAGGGCGATGATGAGGATGAGCCCGACGGCTTGCAGACCGATGACGGTGACGATGATGACGAGCGCCATCATCGCGGCATCGAGCAGCACGGTGGGCCAGCCCTGGGCCTGCGCGTAGGCGGCGTCGAAGCAGATGAGGCGGAATTCTTTGAACAAGAGCGCGCACGCTGCGAGCACCAGCGCGGCGACCCACGCGATGAGCTGCGCGTCGCCCGCGACCATCGACGCGGTCTTGCCGTAGATGAATGACTCCAGCCCCGCCGCGTGCCCCTGACCCATGCGCTGCACCACGCCGAGCACGGCGACGCCCGCGCCGAAGAAAACGCTGAGCACAATGCCGAGCGCGGTGTCTTCCTTCAGCCGGGTGAGATTGCGGATGAGCAGGATCGCCGCGAGCCCGGCCACGCCGCTCGCCGCGGCGCCGGCGAGCAGGATCGGCAGCGATTTTCCCGAGCCGCCTGCGAGCACGGCAAACATAAACGCGAGACCGATGCCCGGCAGCGTGGCGTGGCTGAGCGCGTCGCCCATGAGCGCGCGTTTGCGCAGCAGCGTGAAGCAGCCGAGCACGCCCGCGGCCAGCCCGAGCAGCGCGGTGCCGGTGAGGACGACGCGGGTGTTGTAATCGCGCAGGGTGAAGACGCGCGCCCACTCATCGGCGGTCGGCCACGCGATGCTGCGGTCGGTGATCGTGCCGCCACCGGGCGCGGCGAGCAGCGTGCCGGTGAGCAGCAGCAGGAGCGCGGCGGCGCAGACCAGCGCTCTCATTTGCCCGTGGCCTCCCGCGCGGCGGCCTCGGCGGCCTGGCTGAGCAGGGTGAGCTTGCCGCCGTAGGTCTTGTGCAGGTTCTCCGGCGTGAAGGTGGTGGCCGTCGGGCCGTGCGCGACGACGCGCATATTGAGCAGGATCACTTCGTCGAAATACTCCGGCACGGTCTGCAAATCGTGATGCACGACGAGGCAGGTTTTGCCCCGCGCGCGCAAGTCCTGGAGCAGGCGCACGATGGCCACTTCGGTGGCGGCATCGACGGCGGCGAAGGGCTCATCCATCAAGTAAAGATCGGCATCCTGGACGAGCGCGCGCGCAAGAAACGTGCGCTGCTGCTGGCCGCCGGAGAGCTGCGAAATCTGCCGGTGCGCGAGGTTCGCGATGCCCACGCGGTCGAGCGCTTCGAGGGCCACGGCTTTATGCGCGCGGGTCACGGGCCGGAACCAGCCGATCTTCCCGTAGCGGCCCATCGCCACGACATCGAGCGCGCTCACCGGAAAATCCCAATCGACGCTTTCGCGCTGCGGCACGTAGCCGACGCGGCTGCGGTTTTCGCGATACGGTTTGCCATAAATCAGCACGCGCCCTGACGCCCGCGGGAGCAGATCGAGCACAGCTTTGATGAGCGTGCTCTTGCCCGCGCCGTTCGGTCCGACGATGCCGATGAGCTTGCCCGCCGGCACGTCGAGGTCGATGTCCCAGAGCACCGGCTTGCGGTGATAGGCCACGGTCAGGTCGTGGATGGAAAGCGGCGCGAGCGGCGAGTGATCCTCGCCGTGCGTGCGGGCCGGGACGGCGGCGCTTCCGAGCGGCGCGTTAGGGGACATGCGTGAGCTTCCCGCCAAGGCCTTTGGGCGGCGCTTCGCCGCCGAGGGCGCGGGCGGTGAGCGTGATGTTGTGATCGAGCATGCCGAGGTAAGTGCCTTCATACGTGCCTTCCGCGCCCATGGCATCGGAAAAAAGTTCGCCGCCGATCTTCAATTCCTTGCCGCGCGCCTTCACGCCACCGACCAGCGCCTCGATGTTTTTCGGCGACACGCTGCTCTCCACGAAGACCGCCTTGACGTTGTTTTTCACGATGAAATCGACCAGCCCATTGATCTGCTGCAAGCCCGCCTCGGACTCGGTGCTGATGCCCTGCACGCCCATGACTTTGAGATCAAAAGCGCGACCGAAGTAATTGAACGCGTCATGCGAGGAGATGAGCACGCGGGAATCCGCCGGCACCGTCGCGAGCACCTTCTTGCCATAGGCGTGCAGCTCGTCGCACTTCTTGGCGTAGTCGGTGGCGTTCTTTTTGTAAAAGTCCGCGTTCTTCGGGTCGAATTCCGCCAGCGACTTGCCCACGGCTTCGACCGCCTTGCCCCACGCGCTCGGGTCCATCCAGACATGCGGATCGGAGTGCCCGCCGAAGTCCTCGGGTTCGAGCAGGAATTTTTCGTCGATCAATTCCGTCACCGCATAGACCGGCTTCGTGCGCGCCACCTTGATCAAGGTGTCCGCCATTTTCCCCTCCAGCATCAGCCCGGAGTAGAAGACCGCGTCCGAGCTGATCATCTTCGAGACGTCGTCGCGCGTCGGCTTGTAAAGATGCGGATCGACGCCCGCGCCCATCATCGCCGTGCAGGTGGCTTTGTCGCCCGCGACGTTGCGGACGATGTCATTCACCATGCCGACGGTGGTCGTGACGGTGTAGGGATATTTCTTCGGCGCGGCTTCGAGCGACGCGGTGGCGAAACTGAGGGCGAGCGCGCCGGTGAGCGCGAACAGCGCGCGGCGGGCGAGCGCGGAATGGATGAGGTTGGTTTTCATGGATGTGATGTTGTGAAACGAGTTGGTGGTGAGTTTTAGAAGCGAACGGAGAAGCCCGCGAAGACGCCGAAATCCTCCGCCGTGTCGTTCAGGCCGACGCGCACGCCGGTGTCGAGTTGGAGGTCGTCGGTCACCGCGTAAGTGAAGCCGGCGTTGGCCGTGGCCACGTAATCGAACTCCGCGGAGCCCGTGGTGCCTGAGTATTCGACGAAGAGGCCGAGCTTGTCGGTGAGGTCGAAGCCGAGCACCGCCGTGTGGAAGATCTCCGCCTTGTAGCCGCGCTCCTCCTCGTCATAAACGAAGTCCACTTCCAGCATCAGCCCGAGGCCGATCTTTTCCGTCAGCCCCACGGAGAAAGGCAGGATCAGACCGCCTTCCACGTTGTCGTTACTCAAATCCGAGCCGGTCGGGATTTTGATGAATGGGAAAAACGCCACCGCGGTATTACCGCCGTCATTGCCCCAGAGATTGATCTTCAGCCGCACCTGCAAGTCGCTGTAGCCCTCGACCGTCTCGGTGATCTTCGTGGCGCGGTCCTTCGACCGCACCTCGGTGTAGGAGTCGAAGACAACCTGGATGTCCACGTTGTTGAACAGGCCGATTTTGAAGTTCACCGCGCCGTGGGTGAAAATCTCCTCCTCAATCCCGCCCTGCCGCGTGCGGCCATAGTCGAAGAGGCTGCTCTCGATCTGGAAGTGGCCGGCATCGACGGTGATCGCGCTCTCCGTCGCGTCGGGCCGGTCGGTGCTCATCTCGCGCATGAACTCGCGCGGGGTCGAGTTGAAGAGGTGAAATTGCCACTTGTCCACTCGCGCCTCGGCTTTCGCGGGCGAGACCGCCTTGCCCCCCGCATGGGCCTGGCCGCGGTGGACCTGGCCCGGTTCCGGAAGCGCGGTCGAGAGCAGGGCGACAACGGGCGTCAGACGCAGCATCCAGCGCGCGGCGGGGCGCGGGAGGCCGCGGGTGGCCGGCGGAGCTTTCAGCGGGCGGGGCGAGGTGGAGGGCGAGGATGGGGAAGCGCCGGAAGCGGTCCTTAACGAGTGCGATTGGCGCATGGGTGGTGAGTTGTAGTCGGTGCTGTATTCTCCATGAGCGAGCTCACTATCAAGATAACACCCAAAGATGTAGCACATGCTACAAACTGAATCAGTCTTGGCAAAAGAATTTTTTCCACCAACCTGCACCCAGTGAAACGCCCGCCTTCCGCCACCTCGAAGCCCCGCAAAAATGGCAGCCTCACCGCCGCTGCCATCCGCCAGCGCACCCGCGAAGAGCACTCCCACGAAACCGCGCAGGATTACGTCGAACTGATCGCCGCCCTCATCGCCGAGACTGGCGAAGCCCGCGCCATCGACCTCGCCCACCGGCTCGGCGTCACCCACGTCACCGTGGGCCGCACCATCCAGCGCCTGCAGCGCGATGGCTACGTGACCGCCCAGCCCTACCGCTCCATCTTCCTCACCGCCTCTGGCCGCAAACTCGCCGAGGAGTCGCGCCGCCGGCACGAGATCGTCTTCGAGTTTCTCAAGTCCCTCGGCATCCCCGAGCCCGTGGCCCTCTCCGATGCCGAAGGCATCGAGCACCACGTCAGCCCCGAGACGCTGGCCGCCTTCGTCAAGCATCTGGGCGGCGGCGCCGGGAAGCCGCGCCCGCGGTAAATGCGCAAACTCCTTGGCCTTGATGACGAGACCATCTACCACGATGCCGAAGGCATGGAACACCACATCAGCCCATCGACATGGCGCGCCCTCGAAGCGCTGACCACCCATCTCCAGCGGCCGACCGCGCTACTCGCGAAAGTGCGGAAGGAGGCCCGTGAAGATTGAGCCGGTAGAATTTGGCGGGTGGAAGAACTGCCTGCGCCTGGCGAATGATCACGCCGAGGTCGTGGTCACCTTTGAGGTGGGGCCGCGCATCGTCTCCTATCACGCGCCCCATGGTGCGAATGTGCTGAAGACGAACGCCGAGGAACTCGGGAAGAGCTGGGAGCCGGGTTTCGTCATTCGTGGGGGCCATCGACTGTGGCTCGCGCCGGAAAACGAACGCACCTACGCGCCGGACAACGGTCCCGCGCAGCCTGAGATCCTGCCGCCAAATACCGTCCGGCTCACGAACGCCGCCTACGCGCCGTGGCACATCAAAAAGGAACTGACCATCTCCATGGCTGCGGACAGCTCGAGGGTCGTGCTCGAACACCGCGCCACGAACGAAGGCCCGCAGCCAACGGAGGTGGCCACCTGGGGCCTCACCGTGATGCAACCCGGCGGGCTCGAAATCATCCCACTGCCGCCCCTCGGTGAGCACCCGCGCGATTTGCAGCCCAACCGGACAATGGTCCTCTGGCCTTACACCGACATGTTTGACGAGCGCTGGCGCTGGGGGCGGAAGTTCATCACGCTGCGCCAGACCGCGCACAGCTCCCCGGCGAAGCTCGGACTCGCGCATCGCGCCGGATGGGTCGGCTACCTGATGAAGAACGCGCTCTTCCTCAAGACCTTCGCCTTCGATGGGTCGGCGAAGTATCCCGACTCCGGCTGCAATTTCGAGACCTTCACCAACGCGACGATGCTCGAGATGGAGACGCTCAGCCCGCTGCGCACGCTCGCGCCCGGCGAATCCGTCGGCCACACCGAGACCTGGCATCTGCTCGCCTCCGTCCCCGAGCCGCATTCCCTCAAAGAAGACGCGCTCGAAGAGTGGCTCGAACCGCTGCTCGCGGAATAGGGACTGCGTTAATTTCATGAACCGCCTCCGCCTCCTCACCGTCCTCCCGCTGCTCGTCACGCTCGGCTCTTTCTCTGGCTGCGCCACCACGGATCCGCAGGGTTCGACGGCCGCGCGCACCTCGATGCTCGCCGACATCAAGGCCGAGAGCCCAGGCGGCTACATCGGGCGTCGCTATTACAAAGTGGATTACAAATTTTGGGGCTTCGTCCGCAAAGCGGGTCAGCCGTGGAGCACGGCCAGGATGGTGATGCTCAATGAGCAGCAGAAGCTCGCGCCGGATCGCGAGAAGGGGAAGATCGGCGAGGACAACAACTACGAGTACAAGCTTCTCGGCGACTTCTCCGGGCAGACCGTCTATGAGCCGGCGAGCAATGGGTTTTACCCCGAGTTTGTTTTGAAGGGTTACGAGCTGCGTTCGACCACACCCGCGCGCATCTACCGCGAAGCTGGTGCGACGGATCCGAAACGCCGGATCATCGCGAAGCCTTACTAAAGTCCGGCGGAGCCGGAGGCCTTACTTCAGCGCCGCCCAGACGCGATGCACGTCGTCGTGATCGTCTAGTGTCTGGAGGAATTCCCCGACCTCGTGCCGCTGCGGGTCGCTGAGTTCGGGACATTGCTTCGGGACGTAGCCGAGTTCGCTGGTCACCACCGCCCAGCCGTTCTTTACGAGCCATTGCGAGACGGTATGCAATTCCGTGCGCCCGGTGATGAAGCGCGCGCCCGCCACGCCCACCGGGATGTCATCGTTCTGCTCGTGCGAGAGTGGTTCCACTTCATTTGCACCTGCTTCGATCGCGGCGTCTTCGAGTTCGATGCTCGCGTTCGGATGGTGCGCCTCGACCAGCCCCACATGCTCAAAGAGAAACTTGTTGCTCCCCGGATTCCCGAGCTGCCCCTTTTTGAAAAGCACCCGAATCTCCGGCGCCGTACGGTTGTTGTTGTCCGTGAGCACTTCGACGATCAGCGCCACTTTGTGTGGCGCGTAACCCTCGAAGACCACGTGCTCCATCGTCATCTTTTCCTCGCCGACTCCCGCGCCCTTTTTGATCGCCCGTTCGATCACGTCCCGGGAAACGCTTTCCCTCCGCGCCTTCTCCACCGCCGCAAAAAGCCGTGGATTCCCGTCCAACTCCGCACCGCCGAGCTTTGCCGCCACGGCGATTTCTTTCACCAGCTTCGAGGTGATGCCGGACTTCTTTTTTGCGTTAACTTCGCGCTTCGCGAGCAGCCATTGACGACCCATTGGGAAAGAAGAGTAACAGAGTCGGATTGAGGCCGACAATTGAGAAATGGTCTGAGCGGAGAAAGAGCCGCATTAGGGGCGGGAGGGAACCTCAATTTTTCCGCGCGTAGCAATACGTCTGGCTTGCGACGTTCCGCATCCACAGGCCATACACGCGGCAACAGAAGTCAAATCCGGGCCGCCCAAAGAGACGCGCAATTTTCTGATAGTGGGGCGGCCAGCGGTGATTGAACGGGCCGGCGGAGAGCACTTCGTAGCCGGCTTCGGTGAAGAGGTTGCCGAAATTCATCGGGCTCCAAGTGTAGAGATGATGATCGGGGTTGTCGGGTTGGTAGCCAACGCGGGTCGTCTCGCATGGGACGAAAAAGACGAGTCGGCCGCCACGCTTCAATTTCGGGCGCAAGGCGAGAAGTTCGTCGAGTGGGCGGGCGCAATGTTCGAGGGCATGATTCGAGATCACGATATCGAAGGTCTCGTCGGGCACTTCGTCAGCTTGTGCATAGACAGTGAGCCCGTGATCGGCGGCGACCTTTCGTGCGTCGGGATTGATCTCGAGTCCTGCGCGTATCGCGTTCCGCATTTGTGCGAGGAGGTACCCGCCGCCGCAGCCGAAATCAAGCACCGCGTCGTCGGCGCGAATGTGCGGTGCAAATTTCGTAAGCTCCGCCCAGCCACCAAATCTCCCCATATCCTGCTGATAGTCGAAGTAGCTACTGTCGTAGTGCTCGGAGGTGGTCATGGGAGAGGTCGCGAAAATCAGGTCGCAGCGCCGGATACTTTACGGAAGAGTTCGAGGTAAGCTGCGGCCTGCCGCATCGGATCGAACAGCGGGGTGACCGCCGCGCGGATAGCGAGTCTTTCCTCGAAGCGCAGTGGGGTCTTCGTGAGTGTTTCGCAGATTGCCCGCCCGAGTGAGTCGGCGTCCCCTGGCTCGGCGAGCAGACCACATTCGGCCGCTGGCAGCATCTCCGGGATGCCACCAACGCGAAATGCCACGACCGGAGTGCCGCAAGCGAGAGACTCCGCGACGGTGTTCGGATAGTTGTCCGTCCGGGCCGGGTGCAGAAGGCAGTCGGCGGCGGAGAAAACGAGTGCTTTCATCCGCTCGTGGTCAATGTATCCGAGCGGTCTGTGGTGCGCGTTGCCGGGCAGGTTGTTTGGGGCTCCGTGGCCTAGAGTCAGCACTTCAATTTCCTTCCCGCACGCCGCTAGCACCGAACGGATGAGATCCCCACCTTTGCGCCGTTCGTTCAGGTATTCCGCCGCAATGAGCACACTGGGGAGCTGCGAAGGCGGAAGCCCGAGGGCGGTTCGGGATGTGGCGCGATCGATGGGAGCGAGTACTTCGAGGTCGAGGCTGTTCGGAATCGCTTCGACAGTATGACCTTGCCAAAGGCCGCGGCGCGCTTCGGCAGCAAGCCATTGCGATGGTGTGACGGCAGCGAGGCGCTGTTTCGCCGAGAAGAAGTCCGCGCGCCTCTTCCATGCTCCTGCGATGAACTGCGGCTCCAGTGCCGGGTACTCCTGAGGCGTCGGACATGCCGCAGTGCAGCCAGCCTCGAAGAGTCGACAATCGAATGAATACGCGCAGCGACCCGTGAAGCTCCACATGTCGTGTAGCGTCCAGACTAGGGGCCCCAATTCTGCGAGGATCGCCGCTGTGTGAAAGCGCGTCGAGAAGCCGTGAAGATTATGCACGTTCACGATCTCTGGATGCCATTCGGCTACCGAGCGAGCCAGCCGTTTCTCCGCTTCGTGCAGGCGCCACGTTTCCGCGCCCTGCTCACAACCAAGTGCAGCCACACTGTCGATGAGCGCGGCGGTGCGCCGCCCGAAGGGCTCCGGTGCAAAATCCACTGCGCCGTCTGTCGGCGGGCGCCTCCCTCGCTGGAGCGCGAAGCGCCGGATTGTCGCCCCGGAGGCAGCGAGCGCTACCGCCAACCGGTGGCAGGCAATGGCCGCGCCGCCTTGGCTCAAGTAGTCATTGACGATAGCGATTCTCACGAAAGGCTCAGGGGATTTGCGGGCGCTCTTGCTTAGCAGTCAGTCTCCGCACCGCTCGAGCAACCCTCTCAGTGAGCGGCGTCGGCGACATAAAAACGCTGTAAAACGCCTGGCGATCAAAGCGCGCATTCGCCCGCACCGCCTTGGGATGCACGATTGGATGCGTGAGCGGGGTCGAGGGGCAGTGCTGCTTGGATGTGGTCTGGAAGGTGTGCGTAGCGTCTGTGCCGAAGCCAATGTTCTCCACCAGATTCACGCTAGGGTAGGTCGCCAGGGCTCCGGCTGCCCAACAAGCAAAAGTCCATTGGAAATCCCAAGTGTTCACCTTTTCCGGAGTTGCAGCGCAGGCGTTGAATACCGAGTGCCAGAAGCCGCGTTCGTCAGCCGTAGTGCAGCCGGCGAGCGAGCGCCGGCGCAACTCCGGATCCGACCAATCTTTCAATTCGAGATCAAAATGGCTCCACGCCCGCCGCCACGTCGCCCAACCCCAGTTATGATTGTATCGAGTAAAAGCGTAGCTCCCTGAGAACGAGGCTTTTCCTCGCAGGAAATTATTCGCGCCGATATGCATCACCCGTGGGTCGTCCCGATGATGCTTCAATAGTGCTGTGCAATATGGGAAGAAGCTGGCGTCAGGCAGGCAATCGTCCTCGAGAATGATCGCCTCCTCGACCTGCGAGAGCGCCCAAGTGATGCCCGAAGCGGGTCGGCGCGAGCAGCCGAGATTCGTCGTCGCGTAGTCGCATTCAACTTTGCAGGGCCAATCCGTCCCCTCCTCGATGATGCGCCGGACCTCGGCAACCTTCGCAGTGTCGGTGGGCACTTCAGGTCGGGGGCCGTCGCTGACCACGAGCAACTGCGACGGTCGGGCATCACGGATCCGCTCAAACACGCGGCGCGTTTGGTCGGGGCGATTGAAGACAATGAAAACGACGGGAGCTGGCATGTTTTTGCGCGGGGCTACAAAGCCTACCAGACCGATACGGCTGCCATGCACGGAAAAATCCGTGGCCCACCGGAACTAGCGGGTTCACGGAGGTCACGACTTTTCCTTTTGCCCCCGCTACATTGCCAGCACGTCACCTTACCGCGGACACACCATGAACCTCGAACGAATCGCCCTCATCTTCCGAAAAAACTTTTCCCAGCACGATGAACTCGGCGCTTCGCTCTCGATCTGGTGCGATGGGCGGGAGGTGCTCGGCCTGGCCGGTGGCTTCCGTGACCGGCAGGAAACCGTCCCCTGGGATGTTGCGACACCAGTGCTTTTTTGGTCTGCGACCAAAGGGCTCGCCGCCGCGTGCGTGCTCCATGCGCTGCAAGAGCACGACATCGAACTCGATCGACGCGTGGTGGAATTCTGGCCGGAGTTTGCCGCCGCCGGGAAGGACGCCGTGACGATCGCGGAATTGCTTTCGCACCGCGCCGGGCTGCCGGCGCTGACCACCCATGTCTCCGTCCTGGATCACGATGCCGTGGTCAGCGCGCTCGCGCATGAGGAGCCGCACTGGCCACTCGGGGAAGGCCACGGCTACCACCCGCGCACCTTTGGCTTCCTCCTTGATGAGTTGCTGCGCCGGATCACCGGAAAGATGCTCCGGGAATACTGGCGCACTTACTTTGCTGACCCGCTCGCGCTGGATGTGTGGATCGGGGTGCCGCCGGAGATGGTAGAAAAAATTGCACCCGTCTTCCCGACGAAGAACGCGCTCCCGGACGACGATCTTTTCTACAAAGCCTTCCTCCAGGCCGGCTCCTTCACCGCGCGGGCCTTTGGCTCGCCGCGCGGCCTCCACAGCGTCGCGGCGATGAATGCGGCGGAGGTCCGCACGTCTTCGTTCCCCGCATTCGGCGGAGTCGGCACCGCGCAGTCACTGGCAAAATTTTACGCCCTGCTAGCCTCTGGCGGGGAGCTGGACGGCGTGCGCATTTTCCGCCCAGCGACGATCGAGAAGATGACCACGACGCTCGCGCAAGGCTTCGACAAAGTGCTGCACATGGACACCGCGTTTTCCGCCGGTTTTATGCGCGATCCGGTGCGGCCCGACGGGACGAAAGAGCGCGCGATCTTCGGTCCCTCGCGGCGCGCCTTCGGGCATCCCGGCGCCGGCGGCAGCCACGCTTTCGCCGATCCGGAAAATCGGGTCGCCTTTGCCTACGTCATGAATCAGATGGAGCCCGGCGTCCTCCCCAACGCCAAATCGCTGCGCCTCGTCGAGACTCTGTATGCTTGAAGCCCACGCCGAAACTTTCACCGTCCCCACGCGCGGGAAAGGGACTTACGAAATCACCGAGGAAGTCGCGCGGGCCGTACGCGCGAGTGGCGTGACCACTGGCACCGTGACCGTCTTCATTCAGCACACCAGTGCGAGTTTGATCATCTACGAAAATGCCGATGCCTCCGCGCGCACGGATCTGCACGCGTTCTTCGAGCGGCTCGTGCCGGAGGATCAGGATTACTTCATCCACACGGCGGAAGG
Source organism: Chthoniobacteraceae bacterium (assembly GCA_031409655.1). Classification (GTDB taxonomy): domain Bacteria; phylum Verrucomicrobiota; class Verrucomicrobiia; order Chthoniobacterales; family Chthoniobacteraceae; genus JANNXQ01. The sequence continues at coordinate 12,957 of JANNXQ010000061.1, forward strand.
CTCCGATGATATGCCTTCGCACCTGCGCATGGTCCTCACGCGGACGAGCGAAGTGATCCCAATCATGCAAGGCCGAATGGCCTTGGGCACCTGGCAGGGGATCTTTCTTTTCGAGCACCGGCGCGCGCCGCACCGCCGCACCATTGCGGTGTCGGTCGTGGGTGTGGTGGAAGAATAAATCATCCGAGGTGTCCTGCCGGGTGCGATGCGATCCGGCGCAGCCAGAGTGCGATCGGCGTCCTCGCGGAGAATGTCGCGTGCAGCGAGTTCCTCCAGCGCATGCGATGTCCAGCGCACCGGCTTCATCGGTTGCCTTCAACGATTTGATTCACGCATCTTTCGATAAGCTCGCGCCGGGCGAGAGTGAAGGCCTATCGGCAACCCGCTGATTTCACCGCAGCGAGGTTCACGGCGCCGCCGTGACTTGGAGGCGGATGAAGCGAGCGGGTGGGGTGCCGATGAGGACGTTGTCCCGCACTTTGAGCGTGGTGGAGTTGTTGATCAGAAAAGTCGTCGTCGCCGAGCTGAAGGAATCCGGCTGCGCGGACAGCAGCGTCCCGGCGGTCTGCACTTCGTAAGTCACACCGGGCTGCTTGGTGAGGGTCATCGTGAGATAGCCGCCCTCATTGGCCACTGCGGGCAAGGTGCCGGGATTGGGGACGGTGGGGTTCAGGCCGAGGGCGAGTTCGAGTAGCTCGACGTAGCCGTCGTGGTCGAAGTCATCCAGCGCACTGTGGCCGACGATGGTGGGCCAGTAGGTCAGCTCCCACGAGTCGAGAAGGCCGTCGCTATCTGCGTCGGGCACGACCGCGCCGGAGCCCGTGAAAATGTAAGCCGCCCCGGCATTGCTCGCGCCCTCATCGGGCGTGCTGTTGATATCCGTCGTGCTGCTGTCTTCAAAATTCGCCCCGACCACCACCGTGTCGCCCGACACCGCCACCGAGATACCAAACTGATCGTTTGCCTGCGAGGTGCCGACGGCACCGGGCTTTAGGTAGGCCCGCTGGCTCCACGTCGTCCCGCTGCGCGCAAACACATACGCCGCTCCGGCATGGTTCGCACTCTCATCGGGCGTGCTATCGATGCCCGTCGTGGCGCTGTCTTCAAAGTAAGCTCCGACCACCACCGCGTCCCCGGACACGGCCACCGAAAAGCCGAACTGATTACCCGCCTGCGAGGTGCCGATGGCAGCGGGCTTTAGGTAGGCCTGTTGGCTCCAAGTCGCCTCACTGCGCACAAATACATACGCCGCTCCGGCACCGCTCGCACCCTCATCGGGTGTACTGTTAATGCCGATCGTGCTACTATCTTCCCCGATCGCCCCGACCACCACCGTGTCGCCCGACACGGCCACCGAGAAGCCGAACTGGTCGCCACCGTACTTTGTACCGACGGCCGCAGGCTTAAGATAGCCCTGCTGGCTCCAAGTCGTCCCGCTGCGCGCAAACACATACGCCGCCCCAGCACTGATCCCGCTCTCATCGGGCGTGCTGTCGATGCCCGTCGTGCTGCTGTCTTCATCGAATGCTCCGACCACTATTGTGTCGCCCGACACCGACACGCGCCCGCCGAAGTGGTCGCCCGCCTGTGTGTTGCCGACGAATGAAGGCTTGAGATAAGCCTGCTGGGTCCACGTCGTCCCGCCGCGCACGAACAAATACGCCGCCCCGGCATCGGTTGCACTCTCATTGGCCGTACTGTTGATGCCCGTGGTGCTGCTGTCTTCAAAGGTCGCCCCGACTACCACCGTGTCGCCCGATATCGCCACCGAGTTACCGAAATTGTAGCCCGCCCGTGTGGTGCCGACGGCTGTGGGCTTGAGGAAGGCCTGCTGGCTCCACATCGTCCCGCGGCGCACGAACACGTACGCCGCTCCGGCACCGCTCGCACCTTCATCGGGAGTGCTGTCAATGCCCGTCGTATTGCTGTCTTCTAGCCGAGCCCCGACCACGGCAGTGTCGCCCGACACCGCCACCGAGACGCCGAAGCCGTCTCCTGCTTGGGTGGTGCCGACAGCCGCTGGCTTGAGGTAAGCTTGCTGGATCCACGCCGTTCCGCTGCGCACAAATACATACGCCGCTCCAGCACCGCTCGCACCCTCATCAGGCGTGCTGTCGATCCCCGTTGTACTGCTATCCTCGCTATTAGCCCCGACGACCACCGTCTCGCGCGACACAGCCACCGAACTGCCAAACCTGTCGCCGGCATGTCCTACACCGCTGTCGCCGTCGATCTTGACGTAAGCCTGCTGACTCCAGGCCGTCCCACTGCGTACGAAGACTTACTGAGCCCTCCAAAACAGCTTCACATCGGATGCCGAGTTATGTTAGTTACGGTTGATGGCAAGAAGATCAACCAAAACAGTGACCGGACGCCGTGAGCGGCAAGAGAAGCGGCGCCTGAAAGCAGCTGACTTATTC
>JANNXQ010000062.1:0-34624 GCA_031409655.1 Chthoniobacteraceae bacterium
CCCGGTTGTCCGGCAGCGCGGCAATGACGCGGTCGAGCATTTGCCCCGCCGGCGCCCCCCAGTGCAGCTTAGGATTCCAAGGTTGGGTAGGGGGGAACATAAAGGCCGCGCCTCCGTTTCTCGACGCGAATGTTGGCCAGCGCCTGGTCAATCAACCGGTCCTCGACGCCCCGGTCTGCACCAAAGCGCCGCGCCAGCCGGATGTCCCGGGCCGTCAGCTTCCCCGCCTCGGCCCGCAGCAGAATCCGCGCGCCGATTCGGGACTTCACCCAACAGAGGTCACGCAACATACGGGCGCACAATGTCGCTGGCGGCAGGGTTTTTCCAGCCTCAAGTTCGCCGGATAGATTCCCACTGAGATGAGCCAACTCCTTTTCCGCTCCACCAACGGCCAGTCTCCCGCCGTCAACCTGCGTGAAGCCTTCCTCGCTGGGCAGGCGCCCGACCGCGGCCTGTATCTGCCCGAGCGCTTCCCACAGCTTTCGCGTGAGGAAATCGCCGAATTCGCCGAGCTGCCTTATCGCGAGGTCGCTTTCCGCGTGCTGCGCAAGTTCACCGAAGGCGTCATCCCCGACGACGCCCTCGCCGCGATGTGCAACTCCGCCTACGACTTCGGCGTCCCGCTCGAAGTCATCCAACGCGGCGTGTATCTGATGCGGCTGGACCAAGGCCCCACGGCGTCCTTCAAGGACTTCGCCGCGCAGATGATGGCGCAGATGTTTGGACGCTTTCTTCAGGAGAACCACGGCGAAGTCACCATTCTCACCGCCACCAGCGGCGACACTGGTGCGGCCGTCGCGCACGCCTTCCACGAGATTCCCGGTGTCCGCGTAATCGTGCTGTTCCCCATTGCCGAGGTCAGCGAGAGCCAGCGCAAGCTCATGACCACGCTCAAGGAAAACGTCCGCACCGTGGCCGTGGACGGCAAGTTCGACGACTGCCAGGCGATGGTGAAGCGCGCCTTCACCGACCCCGCGCTCGAGCACATCCACCTCTCCTCGGCCAACTCCATCAACATCGGCCGGCTCCTGCCTCAGAGCGTTTACTACTTCTATGCTGCCTCGCGCCTCGCGCAGCCGGGTGAGCCGATGGTCTTCAGCATCCCGAGCGGCAACTTCGGCGACATGATGGGCGCGGTCGTCGCGCGCGAGATGGGCTTGCCCGTGCGGAAAATTGTGGCCTCGGTCAATGACAACGACTCCTTCCCGCGCTACCTCGCCAGCGGCAGCTACGAAAAGGTTGTCCCCTCGCGCAACTCCGTTTCCAACGCGATGAACGTGGGCCACCCGAGCAACCTCGCCCGGCTCGTCGCGGTCTATGGCGGCCAGATGGACGAGACCGGCAAGCTTCACCGGCAGCCCGACCTCGTCGCCATGCGCCGCGATGTCTTCTCCAGCTCCATCACCGACGAGCGCACGCGCACGTCGCTGCGGGAGTTCTGGAACAAGTATCAAATCCTCCTCGAACCGCATGGCGTCGTTGCGTGGCAGGGCTTCCTCGATTGGAACGCCGTCGAGCCGCTGGGCAACTCGCCCGCCGTCATCGTCGAGACCGCGAACCCAGCGAAGTTCCCGGAAGAAGTGGAGAAAGTCGTGGGCTGGGCACCCGACGTGCCCGCCGCGATGACCGCCGGCATCGCCCTCCCCGAGGACTACGACCGCATGGGCGCAGACTACGAACAGTTCCGCACCTACCTGATTGCAGCGCACGCCGCAGCCTGAATAGAGGGCTTCCCAGCGCGCGCCACTGCTGCGAGGAAGTCGAAATTTTAACCGCAGATGAACAGGGTTGGCACTGACCCCGGCGCGTTTCCGCCTCACTTTCGCTCATTCAATGCCGGCAGCGCGTTCACGATCTTCATCGTTTCCAGGCTTACGCGGACGAGGCGTTTGAGGAGATCGAGGATGTAGCGGGGTTGATTGTGCTCGCGCGCCCAATCGTTCGGGTCGTTGCGGAGGCCGCTGTCTTTGTCCACGGTGATCTGGTAGCGCTCCATGATCCATTCGAGGGCGGGCTTGCCGTTCACCACGTAATCGTAGGCTTCGAGCGGAATGCCGGTGAGCGTGATGCGCGCGTTGTAATGGATGGTCGTCTTGTCCACCTGCTTGTCCTTCCGGCCAAAGGTCATCTTCTGCACGAGGAAATTCTCCACCGACGGGAGCGCCGAGCATTGCTCGGCCAGAGCCGCGTCTTGCGCCAAAGCCGAGCGATGCTCGGCGCTCCGGCCCAGCGGGAGTTCGCTGGCGAATTCCTGCACGGGCCACGGCTCGACGGTTTCGTAGTTCAGATGCCATTGCGCGAGGTCGCGGCCCGCCTGGCTGAAGCGCCAGAAGTCCGCCGTCTCCCGCGTGAAGGGCAGGCGCGGCAGCATCTTCTTCAAGTCGCTGGCGAAGCGCGTGCGATACTCCGGCGAATGCAGCACGCCATACACGTAGTAAAAGATGTCCTCCTTCCTTCGCTGCAGGGCCACTCAGTTCGCAGTCGCGAACAATGCGGCATCCGCCTGTGATTTCCAATCGCTGTCCAGCACGAGCCGGAAGCGCATCGGGCGGGGCGCGTCGCCCAAAAGAAACTCGCCGACGGGAACACCGCCGTCGCGGTGTCGTTCCAGCGTCTCGAAGAGCTTCCGCTTGTAGGCGGTGTCCTCGTTCATGAGGTGCAAGCCCTTCGTCTCCACCACGACCAGCTTGCACGGTTTGCCCTTCGTTTCTTCCAGCGCGACGAGGAAGTCCGGGAAGACCTTTTTCTTCTTCCAGCCGTCGAGATACCAGTCGGCCTGCACGGCGATGCGATGCCACCAGCGCACGGCAGGCACACCATCGAGATACAGCGCGACGGGCTCCTTGAGTTTGTTGAAGTGTTTGCTCCACACCTGCTCGAATGGCGATTTCTCCACCGGCTGCCCATTCGGCCTATGCAATGGATGGTCCGGCGGTTTCGTCACCTCGAAGGCCAGCTTCTCCACCAACTCCCAGCTCAGCCCTTTGCCTTCCAGCCGGAATGACAGCCAGCCCTCCGCGAGCAGGTCGCAGAAAATCCGCTCCGTCTGCACATGGATGTCGGCCAGCAGGTCGGCGCGCATTTTCTCGATGAGCCGGTAGCGGCTGGCGAGCAACTGGTCTTCGGTGAAGTCCCGGGCCCGCAGCGCCGCCAGGGCGCCGCGCAGGATGCGTGCGGCCTGCCACGGATTCGGAATCACGTCACACAGCAGCCGCACCAGCGCGGGGAAATCGAGGTCTGGCTTGCCACCCGCTTCCGCAACGCCGAGCGGCTTCTTTGGGTCGGGGCCGAGTTGGTCCACATCCACGGCGACGCGCGTGGGGGCCAGCGAAGAAGCATCGTCCGGGGAAAACTCCGACGCCTTCGACCAATCCAGTGCTTCCCAATCCACCTGCGGGAAAAGGTCGCTCTCGTAATCGAACAACCGCCAGCCGTCGCCTTCGCGGGCGAGGATGCGCGGGAGAAAGATGCGCCGACGAAACGCCGCTCGCCGCTCTGCTTCCACCGTCACCACGTTGGCGCCCATCGAGGTCGTGCCCGCCGCGCGCACCAGTTTGCCGAAGTCGTCCATGCCCTCGCTGGAGAGGCCTTCGCGCACTTTGGCGACGGCATCCGCCACGTTCTGACGGTGGACGAAGACATGGCTCTGATACCATCTTTCACAAATAAAGGGACATGTGGATGGAGATCGGGCGGAGGAGTGGGATGGCCGGAATAAAGCTCAAACTTGGAATGCCTGAAGTCGCCGCGCGCATCGACGAGATGCACGCGCGGGAACCGGACGGATGGGGCAAGACCCGGCTGCTGGCGGTGAAGCTTGCGGCCCGCGGGGAATCGACCTCGGCGCAGATCGCCGAGGTCTGCGGGATCGCGCGGGGGCATGTGTTTGTCTGGCTGAAGATCGTGCGCCAGCGGGGGCTCGACGCGCTCTTGGAACGCGGCAAGCCCGGGCCGAAGGAGGGCGTGGGCCGGGGCGTGAAGCCGAAGGTCATCGCGGCCTTGCGGGCGAAGCTGGAGGCCAACGAGTTCACCACGGCCGAGCAGGCGCGGCGCTGGCTCAAGAAGCAGCACAAGGTGGAGCGGCCTTACCTCAGCGTCTGGCGATGGTTAAAAAAATTCGGCGGAGTGCTGCGAGTGCCGCGTCCCAGTCACTCCAAGAAAGAGCCGGGAGCGGAACAGGAGTTCAAAGAGGCGCTGGGCGAAAAGCTCGAGGCCCTCGGTCTTGAGGCCGGGAGCCAGGTGCAGGTGTGGATGATGGATGAGGCGCGCTTTGGCCTGCACACGGAGCTGCGGCGGGTGTGGACGCGGCGCGGCCAGCGCCGCTGCTCGCCCGCCCACCGACCCCCGCTATTCCCCTCCTCCTCCTCCTCGGTGGTGGCCCGGCAGATCAAGTACGAGTGGGACTATCTCTACGGGGCGCTCTCGGTGATCGGCGGAGAGGCGCACTTTGCCCGCGTGCCGGGCGTGAGCCTGACTGGGACGAGGGCTACCTGCGCGACCTCGCGGCGAACGCCGCCGCAGCCGTCCATGTGCTCATCCGGGACCAGGCCGGCTTCCACCTCCGCGACGACGATGCCCGGCTGCCGGCACGGGTGCGGATCATCGACCTCCCGCCCTACTCGCCCGAGTTGAACCCCTGCGAACAGCTCTGGGACATCGTCAAGGACGACCTCGCCAACCGGATTCACGCCACCGTCGCCACGCTGCGCGCCGGGATGAAGGCCACCTTGCGGAGATTTTGGGACGATCCAGGAACGGTCCTCAGCTTGATCGGCCGGGACTGGTTGCAGGTTCAACTAAACGCTTCGCCAAAAACACAGGTGTCGTCTTAATTTAGAAATATAGTATTACTACTATCAGCGCGATGCCCGCCTCGGCACCGGATGGCGCAAGACCGGTGACCCGCACACCGATGTGAGTAACACCGAGATTCCCGGCGGAAACGCCGTGGGCATCATGCGTCGCAGCGCCCCCTTTAACTGGAAGATCCCAATCCACCCGCTCTAAGTGGTAACGTAAGGACTTACAAAGAGAAGTTATTCACCGGACTGGAGCGGGAGCGCGATCGCGAGTTGGCGGATGAGAATGGCGGGCACGATTTGCGCGATGCCTTCGACGCGGCACTCCACGTTCGCTTCGCGCTCGAGGCTCGTCATTTCCACGCCTGCGATGCCGCAGGGCGTGATGTGGCTGTAGGGTGCGAGATCGCCGCAGACATTCAGGGCGAAGCCGTGCATCGCCACCCAGCGCCGCACCCCGACACCGATCGAGGCGATCTTCCGCTCGCCGATCCACGCACCGGTGAGGCCTTCGCGCCGGCTCGCGTTGACTCCCTGCGTCGCACACAGCTCGATGAGCGTCTCCTCGATCATCCGCAGATACCGGTGCAGATCCTGCCCGCGACGGCGCAGGTCGATGAGCGGGTAGCCGACCAATTGTCCGGGACCGTGATACGTGGCCTGACCGCCGCGATTCGTTTTCACGACGGGGTGGGGGAGCCGTAGTTCGTCGCCGAGGCTCGTCTGGTCGGGCGTTCGGCCGATGGTGTAAATGGGTTCGTGTTCGAGCAGCAGGAGTTCGTCGGCGGCGTCGGGCGCCGCAATTTTCCGGGTGACGATTTCCTCCTGCAATGCGAGCGCCGCAGGGTAGTCCACGCGGCCGAGCCAGCGCGTGATCATATCCGCTGCAGCTCGGCGATGCCGCGGCTCGCCGTCTCCGCGACTTGGAAATGGGTGAGGCCGATGGCGAGCGCGTCCGCGGCATCCGACGACGGCGTCTCCGTGAGCCCGAGCAGCGCCCGGATCATGAAGCTCACCTGCTCCTTCTGCGCGCCGCCGCGACCCACGACGGCCTGCTTCACGCGACGCGGCGCGTATTCATACACGGCGAGTCCGCGTCCCGCCGCCGCGAGCAAGGCGGCACCGCGCGCGGCTCCCAGGGTGATGGCGGTGCGGTAGCTTTGCACAAAGATGACCGCTTCAAATGCCGCGCACTCCGGCTGATGCGCCGCGATCAATTCCACCACGCGTTCGTGGATCGTGACCAGGCAACCCGACGGCAGCAGCGTGGGCTTGTTTTTGATCGTCCCGTAATCGAGCGCCTGCACTTTGCTGCCGATCTTCTCGAGGATCGCGTAGCCGGTGCCGCGGAGGGAGGGGTCGATGGCGAGGACTCGCATGTTTTGCCAAGGTAGCGGGCCAGCGGCGGGAGCGTGAGGGAAAAGCGCGCCGACTCCGCATCCGCGGCGGAGTGATTACTTCCAGACTCGCGGGAGGACGTGGATGCCGTAGGCGATCAGCCCGATGATGAGGATCGCGAAGATCACGTAGAGCATGCGCGTCGCCAGTTCGGCCTTCTTCAGCCGGCGCAGTTCCGAGTAGCGCTCGTCGAGTTCGACTTTCTGGCGTTCGAGCACGCCGCGCAGGACTTCGTTCACCTGCTGCAAGCCGGTGGCGGAGCCCACCTCCAGCTGGCGCACGGCTTCGTCTCTGGTGGCGCGCATCGCTTCGAATTGCGTCAGCCATTCCTTGCCGGCTTCCGTCTGCTTCGCGAGCTCGCTCTTGGCCTCCGCGAGTTCCGTCTCCAGGCGTTTGCGTTCCGCGTCGCGGCTTTCGACTCGCGCCCGGAGATCGAGCAGCACGCGTCCAGACTCCGTCTGCGAAAATTCCCGGCGCATCGTCTCGCTTTCCTTCGCCAGCGTGCTCGTCCGCTGTTCCGCGGCGGCGAGTTTTTCCCGGGTGTCGCTCAGTTCTTTGCCCCGCGCCTCCGCCCGAGCGACTGCCTGCTCATTGACCGCGAGCTTCGCGCGCGCGTCGTCGTAGTTGTGCCTGTGCAGATCGCTCTCGTCCTGCAGCCGGGAGATCTCGGCCTTGGCGTCACTCTGCTCCCGCTCGAGCACCGTCACCCGCACCCGCACGGCTGCCAATTCCTTCTCCCGCGCCGCGACATCCACGCCCAGCGCCTTGGCCTTTTCCCGGGAGAGTTCGAGATCCTCCTCCGTCTGCTTGCGCCTTGCCGAGTGCTCGGTCGCTTCGGCCTCGAGCATCGCGAGGCTCTGGGCGAGTTGGGCGATCTCCGTCTTCGCCTGTTTCAGCTCCATGCCGCTCGGCCCTGCTTCCGCCCGGAGTCGGTTGCGTTCCGCGGTGATTGCCCGCGTCGATTCCGGGGCGGGAGTCGGCATCTTCCCTTCCGGGATTCCCCCGTGGAGCCGTTCGCCGCTGCCCCGGCGCTCCGCGACCGGCCCCGCCGCCCGGGCCACATATTCGCGGTCCATCATCGAGCCGATCGCCGGGACGATGAGACTCTGCTGACATCCGGCGCACTGCGTCTCCACCCCGGCGCCGGACGCATCTACCACGAAACGCTGCCCGCAATGCGGACAGGAAAAACGAATGTCTTGTCTCCCGGCGGTCTTTCCTTGGCTCACGAAGCGGACGTTTTAGACGCTGCGCTTTGGAGGGTCAAAGTAGTTTTCCCTCCGTCTTCCCTGAGCACTCGTAAGCTTATCAAAATTGTTGCGGATGCGCGTCCTGCCAGGCCCGGCGGGCAGATTCAAAGATCACGCGCACGGTCTGCCCGCTGGCTTCCGCGGCGGCGCGCACGGACTCGTACTCCGGCGCCACCTGCACCACCCGATCGCCCTTCAGCCCGAGCTTCACCGCGATCTCGCCGAAAGCAGTCGTCACCGTCTCGATCCGCCGCGCAAGCTTCACGCGTTCGATCTTTTCCACGCGCACCCCGAAGGCGCTCGTCTCCGTCAGCACCAGATCGATGAGCCGCTGGCGCGTGTTTTCCTCGGAGAGCACCGAGAGCATCGTGCCGGGTCGATGTTTCTTCATCTGGATCGGTGTGAACCACACGTCCAGCGCGCCCGCAGCGAGCAGGCGTTCCATCGCGGACCCGAGGACTTCCGCGGAGCAATCGTCGAGATTTGTCTCCAGCCGATAGACCACGTCCGTCTCGTAGCCGTCGGGCATCGCGTCTAGTCTGGGGCGAGCGTGCCGAGCACGGCGCGCAGCACATTGGGCCGGTTGGCGAGATCGCGGGCACCGACTCCGTAGCCAATCCTCTCCACCTTCAGCGCCGGCATGAGGCCAAAGGACGCGCCAAACTCCGCCACGATCGCCGCCCCCGTGGGCGTGATGAGTTCGTGCGGTTCATCGATCTGCCCGAGCGCGATGCCGTGCAAAATCTCCAGCGTCGCCGGCGCGGGGACGGGGAAAGTGCCGTGCGCACATTCCACCGTGCCGTGGCCGTCTTGCAGCTTGGAGACATAGACCTTCCCGACGCCCAGCGCTTCGAGCCCCGCGCAGACCATCACGATGTCCGCGATGGAGTCGAGCGCGCCCACTTCATGAAAACCCACGTCCTCCACTTTCACCCCGTGGATCTTCGCCTCGGCGACGGCGATGCGGTGAAAAATTCCGAGCGCATGTTTCTTCACAAAGGCGGAAAGCTCGCTGTGCTCGATCAGTTCCCGGATCTCCCGATGGTTGCGGCCATGTGTGTGGTCAGGCGCGTGCCCGTGGGCGACTTCGTGGCCGTGGCCGTGATCGTCATGATGCCCGTGCTCATGCTCGTGAGCGTGCTCCTCATGTTGGTGTCCATGGTCATGGCCGTGAGAGCAATGCTCCCCATGGACGTGCGGCTCGTGGCTGTGGCCGTGCTCGGATTCAGGCCCGTGGGCATGAGAGTGCCCGTGCTCCTGCGGGGCGTCCTGATCGTGCGTATGCGTCGTCCCTTCATGGATGGTGAAACGGACGCCTTCGATCTCCTTCCGTTTCGCGCGCTCAAAGTGCATGTGAAAGTCGCCGATCGCGAGCTTCGAAAGCTCCCACTCGAGCGTCGAAGGTTTCACCCCGAGATCGACGAGCGCGCCGACCGTCATGTCGCCGCTAATGCCAGAGATGCAGTCGAGGTAGAGAGATTTCATTTGGATTTCGGATTTCAGATTTCAGATTTCAGATTTCAGATTGGAAGACAGCGAGCGCACGACGATCGATTTCAATCTGAAATCTGACATCTGCGATCTGAAATGTCCTTCAGCGTGACCGCCCCATCGTAGAGCGCCTTGCCGATGATGCAGCCGTAGAGGCCAGGCATCTTCCCCAGCCGCCGGACATCGGCCGCGCTGCTCACCCCGCCGCTGGCGATGAGCTGACAGCGCAGCGCGCCGAGCATCGTTTCCATTTCGCCAAAGTTCGGCCCGGTGAGCATCCCGTCGGTGGCGATGTCCGTGTAGATGATCGTCCCCGCGCCCGCGTCCTCGGCCCGCCGCGCGAGATCCAGCGCGGAGAGCTTCGATTCCTCCGTCCAGCCTTTCACCGAGACCATCCCGTTCTTCGCGTCGATGCCCACCGCGATGCGTTCCCCGCCAAACTCCCGCGCCATCTCACGCACAAAGTCCAGCGACTCCGCCGCCCGCGTTCCGATGATCACCCGCGCCACCCCCGCCGCAAAGGCGCGCCGGATCGCTGCCTCACTGCGCATCCCGCCGCCGAGTTCGCACGGGATCTTGATCGCCGCCGTGATCGCCGCCACGGATTCCAGATTCCGCAATTCGCCGCTGAACGCCGCATCCAGATCCACGATGTGCAGGTAGTCGCCCCCTTCCGCCTCCCACCTCCGGGCAAAGGCCGCCGGATCACTGGAGTACACCGTCTTCTGATCAGCTTTTCCCTGGCGAAGTCGGACGACTTCGCCGGACATGAGGTCGATGGCGGGCAGGAGGATCAAGGGTCGGAAAATGAGCGTGAGAAAGGAGAGCGATGGGCGCGTCCCGGAGCGCGCGCACTGTCCACGAAACCCCCCGGCCGGCAAAACAAATATTCCACGGTGAGCGGTCCCGCGGGTTTGAGAATCCCTTTGCCTTTCGCCGGGGAAGTCGGTGACTGTTTCACAGGAAGGCCGACACTTTTACCGATCACGCCATGGGTTTATTTTCTCCCGAACTGATGCTCTTCGACTGTAGGTCGGGGGAACATACTGCGGTGGACAAGACGCCCTTTACCATCGGAAGCGGGGCGGAGTGCGATTGGCGGATCGACGATCCGGCGGTGTCGGCGGAGCACTGCGTGATCCAGCGGAAGGGGCGCGCGTTTTTTCTCCTGCCGGCGAATGGCACGGGCGAGCTGCTGCTCGATGGTGTGGAGAGTCCGGGCGGGGAGCTGGCGCCGGATGAAGATCACACGCTGATCATCGGCGGACATCTCCTGGCGCTGCGCGGGCCGAGTCATTTGAAGAAGTGGGTGGAGGGGATCAATCACCAGGAGTGGTTCATCTACGACAAGACGGAGCAGAAGAAGTATGGGCCGCTCGACTTTGCGGATCTCGCGGGGGCGCTGGAGGCGCGGCCTTCGGGCGCGAGTGAAGCGGTGGTGCTCTGTCGCGGTCTGACGACGATGGGATTTTTCGCCGAACATCTGCTGCCGTGGCTTCCGCGTCCGGTGGGGGCGGCGGAGCGCCCGGAGGCCGCGGAGTTGCCGCCCGTGCCCAATCATTCGCCGGTGCCGGAGATCGATACGGAATACGGGGAGTTCACGTGCCCGGTCTGCTGGCTGCGGTTTGATCGCGGAGATGCGATGAACATCGCGGTGCATGCTTCGCTGCGGGGCGATCCGCTGCTCGGGGAGCAGCACATGCAGCGTTTTCACGCGATCCGCTTCAATGACCGCGGTCAGGCCGTGGATGCCCTGAATGTGCCCGCGCCGGACCTCGCCTGTCCGCATTGCCGGCGCAAACTGCCGCAGGGTTTCCTGGATCTGCCGCATCACATTTTCTCGATCGTCGGTGCGCCGTCGTCGGGGAAATCCTACTTCCTGAGTGTGCTCGTGAAGATGCTCCAAGGGACGCTCTTTCAAAACTTCGGGATCACCTTCCGCGACGCGGACCCTTCGGCGAATGTGATCCTGAATCAGATGAAGACGCAGCTCTTCTCGGCGGCAACGCCGGAGGAGGCTTTCCTGGCCAAGACGGAACTCGAAGGCGCGATGTATGAAACGCTACCGCGACTCGGGCGGAAGGTGCCGCTGCCGAAGCCGTTCATCTTCAATCTCTCGAACCCGCGCGACTCGGCGCAGGATTTCTCGGTGGTCTTTTACGATAACGCGGGTGAGCACTTTGAGCCGACGCGAGACAGTGCGGACTCGCCCGGCGCGCAGCACATCGCGGCCGCGGCGGGGATTTTCTTTCTCTTCGATCCGCTGCACAGCGCGGAATTCCGGACGCTGCTCGCGGGGATCAAGGATCCCCAGATCGAAGCGCGGCGGATGGATCAGCAGGATGTGATTTTGGCGGAGACGGAAGTGCGGATCAAAAGTCTGCTGGGCCTCGATGCGCGGCAGAAGATCGCGACCCCGCTGGCGGTGATCGTGGGGAAGAGCGACACTTGGCTGGAGCGCATCACGGATGAGGAAATCCTCGATCCGGTGCGCGCTGGCGTGCTGGACCTCTCGATCGTGCGGCGAAACTCGTCGCTGGTGCGGCAGGTGATGCTGGCGGTCTGCCCGGCGATCGTGGCGAATGCCGAGGCGATCTCCTCGGAGATCATGTACTTCGCGGCAAGCCCGCTGGGGTGTTCGCCGGTGGAATTTACCGATGCGCGCGGGGTGAAACTGATCGGCCCCGATCCGCAGAAACTCGCGCCGCGGCATGTGGAGGTGCCGACGCTCTGGGTGCTCTCAAAGGTCGCACCGGCAATGGTGCCATCCGTGGAGGGGACCACGTGATGAAGACCCCGGATGCCTCAGAAGGTGCGACCACAGATGACGCAGATAGCACAGATGGGGAGTGCGGACGGCGTGGCTTCCTCCCGCTTCATCTTTGTTATCTGTGTTATCTGTGGTCCACCCCTCTGCGGTATCCGAGAGGGCCTATCTAAGTAGGAGCGATGGCTTGGCAATTGATCTACACCAGCGCGCCGCGTGCGCTCGAAGCCGGGCGCTCGGGCTTCGGCACGGTGGCGCGGCATCGGGAGATCAGTCCGCTGCTCGTCACGGCGATCGAACGGACGAGCCAGTTCTCGCGGTTGCCGGGGTTGGATAATGCGCGCGTCATTTTCAGTCACCGCATCGTGACGGTCGCCGGAGGGCGCTTTCATGTGCTCGGCGCGATCCGCGATGCCGGGGCGGACTATACGGGACGGACCAATCACCTCGCGCATCACCTCATCGTCGAGGCGCGGGAGATCGCGCGGCTCGGGCCGGATGGTCCCTCGCCCGCCGAGGTGCTGCTGGCGATGCCGTGGACGGAATCGTGGAGCGAGGCCCCGCGCTATCTGGACGCGGCGGAGGAGGTGGATCTCGCGGCGGTGCATCCGCCGCGCAGCAGTGCCTGGGCGGCGCTCACGGGAGACGCGGCGCACGCTTCGCTCCTGGCGAGTGGAGAGGCGAGCCGGGGCGCTTACGTCATCGCGCCAGCGGCCACGGATCTGCGCCAGATCTTCGCCGAGTCCCTGCGCCTCGCGCCGGACCGGCTCTGGCAGATCACTTTCACCACTTCACTCCAGCCTAGCGATGAGCCCGCTGATTTCCGCTGGATCGGGATCGAGGCAAATTCGCCGATCGTCTCGCAGGCCGCGACCAGTGGCCGGCCAGTGCTCGATTTCTCCACGCGGGCCAGCGTCCTCGCCGCCATCGCCGCACCCGCGGCCGAGCGGGCGACCGCGAGTGCGCCGACCCCTGCGCAGATCCCCGCCAGCCTTCCCACGGCCCCCGCTCCGGCCGCGCGCAGTGCGCCGGCGCCGGCCCCGCGCCGGGCAGAGGTCGCATCGGCACCCGATCCCTTTGCCGGGTTCACGCCGACACGCGTTTTCCCGTGGAAGAGGGTCGCGATCGCGGTCTCGGTCGGAGTGCTGCTCCTGGTGGTCGCGGCGGTCACGGTCCCGCGGCAACTCGCCGGGCGAGATCGGGAGCGCGCCCGTGCGGCGCTGCTGGCGCCGGTGAAGAGTGCGTTTTTCGAAAGTGCGGAGATCCCGCGCGAACTTGAGGCCGCGATCAAGCAACCCGGCGTGAACCTCGCCAAGGCGGGACCGCTGGCGCAGTTCGTCGCTTCGCTCGGGGGCGCGCTGCGGCGTCCGGATTTTCCCGCGCTGAGCCGGGAGCCGCAGCAGGCGAGACTGCACGATCTCGCCATCGCCGCCGGGATGAACAATCACCCGCCGGAGATGGGGCGGATGGCGGATGCGCTCGATCAAGCCGCTGCCCTCGCTGGCCAAATCACGACCGCAGCCAGCGCCAACAATTTTCCGGAACTCCACCAACTGCGGGCGAAGATTTCGGGAATCGGTGGAGCGGAGTTTAAGACCGTGCGGCAGGCGCTCGAGCGGATTGCGAATACCGCCGGAGCGCAGGCCCTCGCATTGCAGCTCAAGGGCTCGGCGCATCCGGGGAATCGCGCGCTGCTTCAGGAAGCGGCGGCCGATCTACGACCGGAGGACTCCGATGCGGAGACGCAGAAGATCGTCGGCGAACTCCGGGCGTTGCTGGCGGACTGGGAGTTTGTGGAGGCGCAGAGCGGGCCCGCGGATATCGCCCCGAGGTTTGAAGTGCGCGGCGAAAAGTGGCCCGAGTGGCTGCGGGCCGTGGCGCAGCGGAAAATTTCGCCGGCGCGGGAAAAGACGGCGGATCGTCCCGCCGGTCCGGCCTCCGCCAGCACCGCGACGTTTTACTTTTTCGACAGCAAAGAGAAGTTGCCGACCGTCGAGATCGCCGAACTGATCCCGGAGCTGGATTTTGAAACGCGGACGCCGGCCGGCGAAGTCACGCGGCTCGGCTTCAAATACGAGCACACCGTGCGCAAGGATCTGCGGTCCGGCAAAGACGGCTTCCAGGTGCAGAAGGGTCGGCTGACCGCGGAAGCGGGAGTGTCAGGCACGCCGTTCATTTTCGCCGGACGCGATCCGAAGGACGGCCCGCGCGAGGTGGTCGCGGTGCATGTCGGCCTTTTGCCGGGACGAGAAGCGTGGCTCGGAAATGCGGCACTCCAGCTCGAACGCCGCGGGCCGGTGCTGCGTGTCAAGGGATCGCTGCCGCGCATCGCGCCCGTGCTCGAGCCGAGCCTCACGTTGCTGGTGCCAGGTGACTTTGCGGGCAGCGGAATGCCCCGCCAACTGCCGATGAACACGGCCGGTGAGTGCGATCTGGAGGCGGCGATCGCGGACCTGACCAAGCGCATCCTGGACAAGCGGGGCGCGGCGAATCAGCTCGCTCAACAAGCGAGTGAAAAGCGCGGCGACGCCCGATCGTTTGATGCCTTGCGGCTGCGGACCTTGGAGTACGCAAAAATCCTGAAGGTCGATCGGCGAACGAAGAGCTTTGCGACGAAGGGGAAGTCGGGGCCGGAGTTGGTGGGTGAATTTACCCGCATCCTGGCGGAGCAGTGGGGCGCGGGACCGAACGGTGGTTTCGGCGCACTGGCGGAGACGGGGCGCCTGCTCGCGACCACGGGCGAGGATCTCCCGCAGGCGCGGATCGTGAATCGGCAGCTCCTCGAAGAAGTGCAGGGGCTCGAGCAGAAGTTCCGCGCGCCCGACAAGGCGGATGGACTGAGCAAGGTGCGGAGCTTGAGCAAGAGCCTCGACGCGTCCTTCGGCGACGCGACGATGATGGACGCGGAAAGCGAACGGCTGAATACCGCGGCGGAGGCGGCGGAACGCGAAGCCATGGTGCTGGAGAAACTGCCGCTTTTCCGCGGGACGATTCCGCCCGGCGAATACGCGGTGCTCGTGAAAGTGAAAGGGACGGCGGCCCCGGTGCGGCTCTACAACATCCTCGTGAAAGAATGAGCACGCCCGCCGCCAAACTCGTCCTGCGCATCCGCGACGCCCTCGCCGTCGAGGGGCGGATGGCGCCGGTGGAAAGTCTCGCCGCGGACTACGCGAAGCTCTGTCACGAAGCTGGCCAGCGGTTGGATTCGTGCGCCGCGATGATCGAAAAGGGGAGCGACTACCAGGCGCTGCAACTCGCCGAGAACGAGCCCGCATTGCTCGATCTCCTGGCGACGCTCAGCTTCGCCGAGGCGCGGGAGTGGGCGGCCTTTTGTCTCCGGGACGGCCTCGCGACGGCGCTGCGTTTTGACCCGAAGGCAGTGCAACTGCTCGATGCTCTCTACGCGCAGGGGATCAGCCCGAATCATCCACTGTACAAGGATTGCCGGGCGGCGATCACGGCGCATGATGACGCGCGCGCCATCCAGGCGATCCGCTCCATCGCCCGGCTGAATCCGCATGACGAAAACGCGCGCGCAGAACTCGCGCGCTTCGAAAACAAACTCTACCAGGCCGGCGTAAAGGAACTGCGCGCGGCGCTGCACGGGTCCGACGAAGCGAAGGTGCGCTCGGTGCTGACGGAACTCGAACGACTCGCGACCCCGGCCAGGCTGCGCGAGTCGCCCGACTACGCCGCGGCCCTGCCGATTCGCCGCGAAGCGGAAAAGCGCGAGGCCCTGGAGCTCGCGGCGCGGCTCGTGGATTCACTCGGCGAAGAACGCGAGGCCGGCGCCTGGCGGATGATCGGCGACCTGCTCGCGCGCATCGCCTCCCTCCAGGCGGAGCACGGATTTGATCTTTCTCCGGACCACGCGGCGGTGGTGGCGGAGACGCAGGCCGCGTTTGCCGCCGAGCGGCGGGCCGTGGATGAAGCGACGCGATTCTCCGCCGGCCTCGCCGCCATCGGCACGGCCTGCGAGCGCGTCGAGACCCGGCTGCTCACGCCCAGCACGCTCACTCTCGCCGAGACGCGGAATCTTTACGCGGACTTGAATGGGCGCTGGAAAGAGCTGGAGTATTTTCAAAAGCCAGTACCGGAGGAACTCGGACTACGCGTGGAGGCAAAGATCGCGGACTTGCGGGCGGAGGTGGATCGCTTGCAGCGCCAGCAGCGGGTGAAAGTGATCGCGTCATGTTTGGCCGTGCTCGCGGCGTCGGCTAGCGCGGCATGGTTTGCCATCGGCGCGGTGCGGATGCAGGAAAATGCGAGTCGGCTCGCGGAGATGCGCAATGGCGGGCAGGTCGAAGCGGCGGAGAAATTGATCGCGCAACTGCGCGCGGACGGCAGCGGGCTCACTGGCCAGAGCCGTCTTGCGGCGCGCGTGGCAGAGGTGGACCGGTGGACCCGTGATGAACGGGTGATGCTCGGACGGGCGGAAGCGAAAATGACGGAACTCGAAGCTGCCGCCGCCACGGGTTTCACCGGCACTGATCCCATGAGCCTGCACAACTCCGCCGAGGAAGCTGGCGAACTCGTGCAATCGCTCGCCCAAGGCCTGCGCACGACGCCTGCCGCGCGCCTGACCGCGGTGCGCAACCGCGTGGACGAGCGCTTTGCCGTCTTGCAGGAAAACCTCGTCGCGGACGCCGAGCGGAGCTTGACGGCGATCGAGACGCTGTCCGCGGCGAAGCTCGGCTACGACCAGCCGCGGGAGACGATTGCCGAAGCGCTCACGGAGATCGATCCGCCGATGCACATTCTCGAAACGCGCGTCCAGACCTCGGTCCCCGCGCTCGCGCTTCCGGCGGCGCAGGTCGCGCGACTCGAGGTGGTGCGGAAGCGCTGCCAGCTTTTCCGGGAGGAGCTCGAAGGTCTGCAAAAGGTCAGCGAAGGGCTGGTGCTGGCGACTTCGCTGGACGCATACCGCCAGGCGCTCAATGGCTACAAGACTTCGCGCTTGAGCCAGGTGCGGGAGGTCAATGAAGCACGCAAATTGCTCGCCGGTTTTCCGACGGTCGATGCCCTGCTCGCAAGTCTGCTCGTGGCCGGCGACGCTGTCGCGTGGCCCGCGCTGCGGGATGATGCGGCGGGGGGGCGCTTCGTTCCGGAGAATGTTCAGCCAGCAGAGATGGCGAAACTTTTCGCCCTGCGCGACGACCCAAATCTCAATGACGTCCTGGAGGCAACCGTGATCGATTACCGGCGCGGAAAGGAAAAGCGCGACGTCTATGTGCGCGGCGAAGTGCAGAAATCCGGACCCAGTGAATCGAGCGCCGGACTGACCACGCAGTGGACCGCGGCCATCTATGAGCCGACGAGCAAATCCGAAGTGGTGTCCTTTGTGCCGATGACCTTCGTTTCCACGTGCTCAAGCTTCGGCACGGGAGGCTCCGGGGAAATCACGGAGACGCGGCGGAGTGCGGTCTCGGAACTCCTCAGCCGACTCGAACTGCCGCGCGTGACCGACGCCACGGGCGAAAAGTATGAGCGTTCCGTGCTCCGGCTCTTCGACGAAGTGGTGC
Source organism: Chthoniobacteraceae bacterium (assembly GCA_031409655.1). GTDB lineage: Bacteria > Verrucomicrobiota > Verrucomicrobiia > Chthoniobacterales > Chthoniobacteraceae > JANNXQ01. The sequence continues at coordinate 17,228 of JANNXQ010000062.1, forward strand.
GGGAGAAATCCGCGAACGTCGTGGCGAAGGCGTTCGTGCTCCAGCAACTCGCGGGCTTGCTGAATCTGCGGCCAGAGCACTGGGGCCTCGCCCACTGCGCCAGCCTCGGCAAGGATCTCGCAGAACTCCAGCGACTCTGCGGCGGCGCGACGCTGCGCGGTGATGATTGGCTGTCCGAACGGCGCCGCGCGCAACTCGCGCCGAAGCTCGCGCCTTTCTTCACCAGCCTGCAAAACCGCTCGTACCTCGCGGAAGCGCGCTTGCATCGGGAGATCGTGCGCGCCGTGCTCCAGGCTGGCCTGCAATACGGCGGATACATCGATGGCAACAGCCAGATGCATCTGCTCGGTGAAGCGCGCCGCGCCAAATCGCTGTGGACCTTTCCCGCGGAAGGCGCCGGTCTGATTCGCCTGGTCCTCGCTCCCGATGGCGGGGCGATGACCCCCGCAGCGTCCGCGCCGCTTTCCCCGATCCTCTTTGTACCGCTCGATCCAGAGGCCCTCATCGCCGATGCGACCCGTCGCATCGCGGACGATCTCGCGGCGAAACCGAAACGCCCGGCGATTCCATGGTTGGAGGCCCAGTGACGACTCCGGACTCCGAAAAATATCTGCTCCGCTGGAAAGGCCGCGCGCTCGGTCCGTTCACGTTTGTGGAGATCACGGACCAGCTCCAGGCCGGTGAGATCAGCCGGCTGCATCAGGTGCAGCAGCGCGGTGGGTGGATGCTCCTGGATGACTTTCTCGAGAAACGCGAAGTGCGGTCCAGCGCGGCTTCGCGCGGTGCTCCGACGCCAGCAATCGCCGAATCCGAACGCGGGTCCGGCGCAGAGCCTTCACCACTCGCTCATTTGCTCCCGAAGGAGCATCGGCGGGAAGTCGCGCCCCTCACCCACCCAGCGGCGCCCCGTGCTCCCCAGCCACCGCTGCCTCCTCTCGCTCCCGGCGCGCTGCCTCGCACCAGTCGTCTGGCGATGGCCGCGCTGATCCTGAGCTTTTGCAATGTCATCCCCTACGTGCTCTTCGTCGCGTGGCTGCCGTCGCTCATCTGCGGGCACCTTGCGCTGGCGCGGATGAAGCGCGACCCGGCGCTCGGTGGTTACGGGATCGCGATCACCGCGCTCACGATCACGTACTTCCTCCTCGTCGTCGGCGCGACTTTCGGCGTCCTCTGGCTCCTGCACGAGAAGCCGTGAGTTGAGCTGAGCTTCGCTTCTCAGACCTTCGAGAAGATCAGGGATGCGCGCGGGATTCTTCGGCGATCCGGCGCGCGATGAGGCGGCTGAAAATTTTCGAGCCCTCGGTATTCAGGTGATCGGTATCGAGGCGGTGCTCGAGGCGGTAGAGTTCGGGAAATTTCTCGATGTCGGAAAAGTCGAGGATGAGCGAGCGACTCACCGTGGCAGGGAGCGGAACGAAGTTTCGTTTGGAGGTCGTCGGCGGCACGACGAGGACCGCGCGCGCCCCGAGACTCTCGATCTTGCCAATCATCCGGGTGAGCGCCTCCTGACTGACGGCATCGCTGGGGTATTCCGCGGCGGGTTTCGCGCTGCGCTCAGCGAGTTCGCGTTCGTATTCCTCGAGGTCGCTCCCGCCGATTTGCTCGGCGCGATCCGCGCGCTCCCAGCCGCCATCCTCGAAGGTGCTTTCCTGGACGGGTGCCGTGGGCTTGAGGAGACGATCCGTGAAGGGCGTGCCGCGACCGAGATGCGTCGCCCGCTCGCCCCACATCTTGAGGAAATCCAGGAGCCGTGGCCATTCCTCGACGAGGCGTTGTCGCGTGAATTTCCAACCCGTCTTTTTGGCGTCGAATCGGGGCGCGAGGAGGCGGCGGAAAACCAGCGCCGTGCGCTCCCAGTCGCGCCAATACACGGAGCGAATCGTGCCGCGAGTGCGATCCACACCGGTGCCGAGGCTGGCCAGTTCGAGCACCACCCAGCGCAGAGATTTGGGCGGGTGCCGGAGGATCGTGTCGAGGAAGTAGGCGTCCTCGGGCGGGTTCATGCCGGCGACCGCGGCATTGAAGGTCCGCGTGGGGAGCGCTCGCGCGGTCGTCTCGGCATCGAAGATGGACGGGATGATCTGGTAGGCGATGCGACTCGAGCCGATGAGCAGCGTGTCGTATGCGTCGTGATGAAGTGCGAGGTGCTCGATCTTGGGCCGCGCGATGGGCACATCGGGAAAGGGGAGCCAGCGGCCGATGATCTGGCAGACCCCGACGAAGGCCACCCCGAAAGCCAGCGCGCTGAGCCAGGAGTGGAGGTGGGGGAACTTCATGGCGCGGCCTGCAAGATCAGACCGAAGCGCTCGGCGAGAAGGTCGGTAAAAAGCGCGGCACCGCGCGGGTTGAAATGCCAGGTGTCATACCGGAGCTCCGGATCATAGAGCTGCGGATATTTCTGCGGATCATTGAAGGCGATGAAATGCGCACCCGAAGGTGGCGGGGCGAAGAACTCGCGGGCAAGCACGGTCGGAGAGAGGACGAAGATCGGCTGCGCGCCCGCGGCGCGAACTTCCGCGATGAGGTCACTCATCGCGGTGCGGAGGACTGGACTGAGTTGCGCGAGTGGTGGGTCCGTCTGCAAGCTGCTGACCCTTTGAGCGTAGTCTCCGCGAGCCTCGGCGGGCAGTACATCGGCGGGCCCGGCCTTGTAGCCAGCGGTCTCGCGCCAGTCCTTCGGGGGTGCCCAGTCTTTCTTTTTCCAGGCGAGCCTTTCCTCGAACCACACTGCGCCGCGGCCGAAGTTCAGGAGCTGTTTCGCGAAGAGCGCGGCGTGATCGGCGAGCAACCGGAAGCGGACGCGCGTCGGTTCGGTGGAGCGCAGGATTTCCTCCACGGCCATGCGGGTGTGGCGCCAGTCGTGCCAGTAGGCCATGCGCATGGTGCCGGTGTATTGCTCGTTCAGTTGCGGGTCGATATCCATCATGTCGATGAAGACCCAGCGGAGCCGCGTGGGGCGCAGGGCAAGGATCTGGCGCAGCATGAAGTAGCTCTCCGGCGGCCACATCGCGTCGTAGCCGAAATTAAAGGAGCGCAAGGGCTGTCCGGTGCTGGCGGTGACCGCGGCGTCAAACTGCCGTGGAATGATGTGGTGATAGAACCGGCTCGAGCCGAGGAAGAGCGTGTCGTAGGCGTCGCGCTGCTCGGCGAAGTGGAGGTACTTCTCGGCGATGCCCGGCGGACGCGGAAAAGGGAGCGCGTGATAAATCGCCGCGCAGACGAGCACGCAGGTGCCGCAGAAAAGCGCGGCGTCGCGAGCGGCGCGGAGGGCGCTCGGGAGCGGTCGGAGCGGCGAGGCGACCACGCTTCCGAGCTACGGCACTTTCTTCGGGGCCGGTGGCTTGGGCTCGATGTAGGGGGGATTCGTCAGTGCTTCCGGCGCGGTGTTCTTGAGGTTCGGGGGCACCTCGGCCGACACTTCGCCGAGCGCCCAGCGGATGCCGCCGACGAGGATGTCTTGGAAGATGGGATTGGTCCAAACGTCCTCCCGATGCCCCATCGACGTGTACCAGACGCGCCCGCGGCCTTCCTTGCGTGCCCAGGTGTTGGGGTAAGGTGGACGCTGATATTCCACGCCTTTCATCGTCGGTGCATTGATGACGGTGAGGACGTGGATGTCGGACGTGAAGTCCTTCAGCGAGTACCATTCTTCCTGAAAGGAGAACTCGGGGCCGACGTTCTCGAAGCCTGGAAATTTCGGATTCGTGACGGTGTTTTTGGCCTGCTGTTGCGCGCCGTGTTTGATGAATTCGCCACCGAGGAAGCGCACATAGGCGTCGGCCTTTTCCCCGTGATTCACATAACGCTCGGGTCCCTTCTTGTCTTCGTTGTCGGTGTGAAAGGTGTCGCTCGCGGAGTGCGTGCCGATGAAGCCACGACCGCCTCGGACGTAATCAAAGAGCGCCTGCTTGCCGGCGGGCGACATCGGCGGCTGGTGATCCGTGCCTGCGGAGCAGAGGTCGCCAGTGGTGTAGAAAAAGACGCTGTCGAACTGCGCGAGATAGGCGGGATCAAACTTCGAGCCGTCTTTGGAGAAGGTAAATTCCCAGCCATGCTTCGCGCCGAGTTCGAGGAGGATTTTCTCCGTGTGGCTCGGCTGGCCGCTTTTCCACGAAATCACCGGGTGCTCGAAGCCGCTCGATTTGCTGAAGAAGAGGATCTTCTTCGGTGCGGCTGAGGCCGTGGAAACGGCGGCGGCGAACAGGGCGAAGGTGAGGACGGAGGGGAGGAGTTTTTTGAGCATGGCGCGGCGGAGGTTGGGAGCGGAGGGATTCGCAAAGCAGGGGAGAAGCGATAGCCGCAACCGGCTGAAGCCGGAACCAAAAAAGTCCGGCATTCCGGAGCGCAGGAATCACCAACCCGCCGGCAAGTCGGGGAGCGTTGTTTTTAAGATCCCGCGGATGGCCTGCTTCTCGGTGGCGGGCAGGTAGCTGTATTCGCGGTCGGGGCGCTCGACGCTGAGCGCTTCCCGGAGGCGGCGGTAGATGGACTGCTTCATCAAGGGCGATAGACCCGTGAAGACCGGACTGTAAATCATGTAACTGCAACGCTGCCGGAAGAGCCGCGTCCGCAGATCGAAATCCTTGAGCGAAAGACCGGCGGCGGTCGGGCGGCGGGTCTGGAGGAAGTCGCGTTTGAAAGCGGTGTCGCCCTGAAGACCGGCGGCGGGGAGCGGGACTTCATCGGCGAAAAGCAGGTAGCGGGTGACGAGGCGCGCCTGCTCGGCGAGTTCGGCGGTGTGAGCCGGGGTGAGGCGATCGCCATCGGTGTGCAGCGCGGCGCGGGTCCGGTAGTTGGCTTCGACCACGCGATTCACAAAGCCCGTCTGATGCTCAAGGAGCAACTGCGGGAGCACATCGCTCGTCGCCACGGGATACTTCGCAAAATCAAAAAGCCGGCCGGGTTCGAGGGCGGTCTTCGACACTTTGCCCTCCGACATCCGCCCGATGGTGTTCCCCCAATGCTCCGCGAAGCCGCTCGCTCCGGTGACGTACCAACCGCCGAAGCGCTGCTCAAAGGGGATGCCGTGCCCGCTCTGCGCCTGGCGGAAACTGATGAGACTCCCGCCCGTCGGGCCGGGCACCACGGATTTCACGAGGAGGCCGGGGATGTGGCCGGTGTCCTCGCCGATGTGGCAATTTGCGCAGCGATCCGAACGCTCGATGCGGATGGGCTGCCCGCCCCGGGGGATATCGAAGATGTAGAAAACCGCACCCGCTTCCGGGTCGAGCGAGACGATCTCGAGCCGGGCGCCGGGGATGTAGCCGATGTAGAGATCCTCGTTGAAAAAGAGGGCGCGCGGATTGCTCGGCGTGATGTAGCGCAGTTGCAGGCTCGTGGTGGAGAAGACGAGCATCTGCGACGAAGCGGGCACACCGAAGACTTTGAGCAGGCTGAGGAGGAAGGCTTTCTCGCTGCTGTTGTCGAGCGGGATGCGGCCGGCCTCAAAGTCGCCCTTCATCTTGGTGAAGCGATCCTGCAAGGGCCGCTGGCTGTAGTTGTGCGGAGGCTGCTCGACGTCGCCTTTGAAGGGCTCGGGAACAGCGGCTGACAAGGCGCCGCTGAGGCTGAGCAGGAGGACGATCGAGAGGTGAGGGATCAGGCGATGGGACATGGACGATGGAGCGAGCGGGAGGAACGCGCGGGTCGTTGCTTTCCTCCAGTCCAATAGTCCGCGAGCGCGCCCGTCCATTAGTGTCTTCGTCGCAGGGATCGACTCAGCCGTGGATGATGAGCTGGATGCTTTCCGGCAGGCCCGAGGCGACTTGGGTGATGACGTCGCCTTTCAGGAGGCGCGCCATGGAGAGGCGATGCGAGGCGCCGAGCATTAGGTAATCGACGCCGAGGGTGGCGGCGGAATCGAGGATCGTCGAAGCGGGTTCGCCGCTCACGGCATAGACCGGGAGCACGGGGACGCCGAGTTCCTCGCCGAGCTTCAGGCAGAGCGACATGATCGCGGCGGCTTCGGGATCCTCCTGCCACTTCGGTCGCCCGGAAGCGCCCGCGGGGCCGCTCAGGAAGACGGCGACCTCTCTCACATAGAGCACGCAAAGGGTGGCCTTTTTCAGGGCCGCATACTCGAGCGCAAAGCGCAGGACGGGCGTCACCCCGCGCGCGGCCACCATCACCTTCTGCCCTTCCTCACAGCGCGGGCGCAGCATCTCGATGGACTCGGGCGAGACGAGCTTCGCCGCCTCCGCGGAGACGGTGACGGTCTTGAGTCCCACTTTCTTGTGCGAATACGCCCGCACCGCGAGGCCGATGCCGAGCACGCAGATCGCGAAGAAAAGCGCGTGATCCATGACGTAGGCGATCGTCAACCAGACGGCGGCCAGCACCACGGCCGTGAGGGTGAGGAGGACGCGCTCCCAACCAGCGATGACCAACTTCCGATTCATCGAGCAGGAGCCGAGATTCACGGTGATCGCACCGACCACGCCGATGGCATAGAGGGCGGCCAGGGCGTCGAAGTCTTTCGTCAACGCCAGGATGAGCACGGGCAGCGCCGCGGAGAAAAAGAGCGGCAGTGTCGGGACGCCGTAGCGATTCAGTTTCGTCATCGGGCGCGGAAATTCGCCGTCCAGCGCCATCATGTAGAAGACGCCGATGAGGGCGACGATCGACGTATTCACCGCACTCAGGAGGAGCACCCCGAAGACGATGCCCACGACCATCCCGAAGGCCGAACCCACGGCTGCATTCGTCAGCTCGGTGGCGAAATGCTCGCCGAGGAAACGCAGCATGTCCTCCTTGTGCGAGAGCAACTCGGGCTGGAGGGATCGATCCAGGGAGAGCATCGCCCAGCCGAGCACGACGGTGGCGAGGACGACTTCGACCGCCACGATGAAGAGCGCCTTCGAGGCCGTCTTCGAAACCTGCGGCGTCGAGGGGTCCGTGCCGGGGTTCGTTTTCATGACCCCAGTCATACTGGCGATCGCCTCGACACCGCTCAGCGCCAGGATCACCTGGACGAATTGCGTCCACATCGTCCCGAAGCCGCCGACGGGTGCGGCGAGATGCACGGTGGTCAGATGCGGGATGCTGATCGCCATGATCACGACCACGCAGATCGCCGTGGGGATGGCCATGGCGATGGACATGCTGCCGCTGTGTTTTGGGCCGAAGTAATTGACGGCGCCCAGGAGCACAATCGAGCTCATCGTGGCGATGGCGACGGAGTCTTTCGGCACGCCGAAATAGCTCATCGCCGCCCAACCGCTGAGTGCCGCAGTGACGAGGAAATTTGCGATCAGCAGCAACGCCCCAACGGCAGCGAGCAGGCGGCTCTGCTCCCGGGCCGCGGAGTAAACTCCGCCGCCATCGGGGAAATTCCGGCAGACGATCGAGTAGTTAAAGCCGACGATCGCCGTGAGCACTGCGACCGCGATGATGATCGGCAGCGAAGCGTAACCCGCGGCGACAAAGGCGAGGCCGAGGACGTAGGCCTTGCTCGTGCCCCAGTCGCCGTAGAGCAGCGCTGCGGCGCGCTTCCAATCCACATTCCGGGGTCTATGCGCGTCGATCGAGATGGCCATGAAAGTGGGAGCAGGAGAGATGGCTCGGAGGGGCCGCGAGCGCTGGGGCCAAAATACCGGGGTCAGCGCAAGGGGCTTGCGGTGGAGGCGGTCAGGGGAAAGAGGGCGTTCACAAAAGCGGCTGCGGGCGACGATCTAGGCGAGCCGGGAAGGTGCGTCAAAGACATAGTCGTCGATCCGCCGCCGCCTCCCTGCGGTCGGCGGCTTCTTCCTTTGCATCCTAGCCCCAATGCGTGGACGATCTTCGTTCTTATGAGTTCACCAAAGATCGTTGCCTTTGCCGGCAGCACCCGCACCGGTTCCTTTAATAAACAACTCGTCGCCATCGCCGCCGACGCCGCCCGTTCGGCGGAGGCCGAAGTCACCGTCGTCGATCTTCGAGACCTCGCCCTGCCGCTTTTCGATGAGGATCTGGAAGCCGCGGATGGCTTGCCCGCGGGCGCGAAAAAATTCAAGGCGCTGCTGCGCGCGGCCGATGGCTTGCTCATCGCGTCCCCGGAATACAACAGCTCCATCACGAGTGCGCTGAAGAATGCCCTCGACTGGGCGACCCGTTCCGAGAGTGACGACGAGCCGCCACTTGCCGCCTTCCGGGGCAAGACGGCCGCGCTCCTGGCCGCCTCGCCTGGTGCTCTTGGGGGCTTGCGCGGGCTGGTCCAGCTCCGCGCGATCCTGGGCAACATCGGCGTGCTGGTGCTGCCCGACCAGGTCGCGATCTCTGGGGCGCATGAGGCCTTTGATGAAGCCGGGAAACTGCGGGATGAGCGCAAGGGCAAGCAGGTCGCAGATCTGGCGCGGAATCTCGTCGCGACGATCAGTAAGCTGCGCCGCTAGCCGAGCCGCGGCGGCCCGGGCTACGGTGCCGCGACTTCAGTCGCCGAGCCGCTGGTCCACTCGCGGGTGGAGGCGTCAAATTTCAGCACCGCCTGCCAGGCCGCGGGGCGGGGGACGCCCTGCGAGTCGATGATCTCGCCGCGGAGGAGGACCTTGGCGCGGTCGGGTGGCTGCATCTCCACGGCCGCTTTCTTGAGTTCCGCAAATTCCACCAGCGAGCCTGGCGGCAAGGCCCCGGTGCGCACGGCATCGCGGGCGCGCCAGTAGGCCGCGCGGGGCGTGAAATCGTGCTGATTCGTCTCGCGCCAGCCAGTGATCGTGATCGGGCCGAAGAATTGCGCGAGCACCAGCAGGACAAGACCCACGGCGAGGGCGATCACCGGCTTGCGCCAGCGATTCGGCACTTCGCGCCGGACGACCAGCGTCGTCACGGGCTGCCATTGTTCGAGCCCTTCGCGCCAGTAGAGCGTTTCCTCCGCGATCAAGCCGGAGTTCAGCAAATGATCCACTTGCGGCGCGGTGTAGGGCCCGCGCTGTTCGCCGTGGATGTGGAGATAGAAGATCTCGGGGGAACTCATCGTGGCGCGGGCTTTGGGAACGGCGCTCGGAAAATCATGGCACGCTCAGGCTGGATACTAGCAGGTCCGCCGCCCGCCGAGCGGAGAAAGCCAGGGGTGATGGCGAGGACGGCCGCCTTCATTTCGTGCGCTCCTTCAGATAGCGTTCCGCCAGCGCCCTCCGGCTGATCTTGCCCCGTTCATTGACGGGAATCTCCGGGACGATCCAGACATCGCGCGGCACCTGCCAGGCGCTGAGCCTCTCGCGACACATCCGCAGCACCGCCTCTCTGGTGAGTCTGGCGCTGGCGACGCAAGCGATCGCCTCCTCCCCACGCGCTGCCGACCGCACCCCGAAGACCACCGCCTCCAACTCCCCGGGGAACTCCGCGAACCGCGCCTCGATCTCGAGCGGATTGAGTTTGCGGCCCGCGATATTGATCACCTCCGAGACGCGGCCCGCGAGGTGCATGCCACCGTCCGTCTGCCGGATGAGATCGGCGGGGATAAAGCGCCCGCCGCCGAGCACGGCTCCGTCTTCCTCGGGAAAATAGCCATCGCCCACGGCGGCACTCTGGACCTCGATCGCCGCCCCATCCTCGCTCCCCCCGGTGATCGTGACGCCGCACATCGGCGTCCCGACAAAGCCCTCGAAGTAGTCGCCCTCGTCGGCTTCGTCGTAGGCGATGCCGCCACATTCGGAGGCACCGTAGAAAGTGTGGATACGGCGGGCAAATTTCGCGGTGAACTTCTCGCCGACCGCTCGGGGCAATGGTGCGCCAGCCGAAATACAGAGCCGGAGCGCGGGCAGGGCGGGCACATTCTCCAGATCGGCCAGCTTGGCGAAAAACACCGGCATACCGGGAAAGACCGTGGCTCCGGAGCGCGCGAGACCAGCGAGAATCGCGCGCGGCATGCAGTCTCCACTCGCGACGAGCGCCACGCCGCGGCAGAGCAGGGGAGTGAGCAGATTGCTGAAGCCGTAGCTGTGCGAAAAGGGGATCACGCCGTAGTTCCGATCGCGCTCCGTGATCCCCATGGTCGCGCAGATGGCTTCGCAGTCGGCCACGAGTTGTGCGGCGCGAAAGCGGACGGCCCGTGGTGCGTTCGTCGTGCCCGAGGTCAGCTTGAGGAAATGCGGCGCGGGATTTGGCCAGCCTGGCTCGGCGTCAGCGCCCGGGAGTCCTTGCAACGCGAGACCATGGCGGTCGGTCGTCACGAGCGCCGTCGCGCGGCACGTCTTCACGGCCAGATCCAATTCCACCTCCTGCATGTGTCCGCCGAGGGGGAGCGGGATCAGGGCGCGGCGAAACAGCGCGAGCAGCAGCGCCGGCCAGCGTTCGCTATTTCCGATTTGCACCGCCACCACCTGGCCTGGCGCCAGACCGGTCAGGGATTCCTCCGTCTGGCGCGCCTCGGCTTCGATGTCGTTGAAAGTACGCAGCACGGACCCATCCGGTCCGAAGATCGCCGCGCGGGCCGCATTGCGCGCCAGCGTTTCCGACCACGCGACGAGGATGCCATTTGCCAACGCCGGCTCCGTCACGGAAGAAACTGGGAGTTTTTGATTGCGGGGCGAAACACGGTGGCTAGTCTCCTACCTCCTTTTCCCAGCCATGAAAGCCGATATTCATCCCAACTATAAAGAGTCCGCCATCCACTGCGCGTGTGGTGCCGTTTATCACACCCGCTCGACGAAGCAGGACCTCCGCATCGGCATCTGCGCCGCCTGCCATCCCTTCTTCACTGGTGAGCATAAGTTCGTCGATACTGCCGGACGGATCGAGAAATTCTCCCGCCGTTACGCAAACGCGCCGACCCGCAAAAAGTCCGCCTAGCTCCCAGAAACGAATTCCCGAAACGGTGAAGGTGCCTCGCGCATCTTCACCGTTTTGTTTTTTCCCCGCCCTTCCACCGCTCCGCTCTCATGGACTTTTCCCAACTTATCGCCCGTAAAACCGATCGCTTCCGCGAACTGGACGCCATCGTCTCGTCGGCCGGCCTTTACGATGACCCGAAGAAAGCGCGGGAGACGCTGCGGGAACATACCCGGCTGAAAGAGCTGCTCGCCCAGTGGGACGCGCTGCACAAAGCCGAGCGCGATCTCGCAGAAAATCGCGATCTCGCGAAGGGCGACGACGCCGAGTTCGCCGAGATGGCCCAGGCGGAAATCCCTGCGCTCGAAAAGCGCATCGCCGAAACGCAGCAAGCCGTGCAATACGCCCTGCTCCCGCCGGACCCGAACGAAGATCGCGACGCCATCGTCGAGCTTCGCGCTGGCACCGGGGGCGACGAAGCCGGGCTTTTCGCCGCCGATCTCTACCGGATGTACCTGCGTTTCGCGGAAGCGAACGGCTTCAAAGTCGAGACCCTGGAATCCAGCCCCTCCGGTCTCGGTGGCCTGAAGGAAATGATCTTCAAGGTCACGGGCGACCAGGTCTTCCGCACCCTGCGTTACGAGAGTGGCGTGCATCGCGTCCAGCGCGTCCCGGCTACGGAAGCGCAAGGCCGCATTCACACCAGCGCCGCGACCGTCGCCGTGTTGCCTGAAGCCGAGGAAGTGGATCTGGTGCTGAATCCCGACGAGATCCGCATCGAAGTCTGCCGCGCGGGCGGCCCCGGCGGCCAAGGCGTGAATACCACCGACTCCGCCGTGCAGGTCATGCATATCCCAACGGGCATGATCGTCCGCTGCCAGGACGGCCGCAGCCAGCAGAAGAACAAAGAGAAGGCCTTGAAAATCCTGCGCTCCCGTCTGCTGGAAAAAAAGCAGCGCGAGGAAGCCGAGAAATATGCCGCGCATCGCAAGAGCCAGATCGGTTCCGGTGATCGCAGCGAAAAGATCCGCACTTATAACTTCCCGCAAAACCGCGTCACCGATCACCGCATCAATCTGACCCTCTACAACCTCGACACCTTCATCGGTGGTAACATCGGCGAAATGATCCAGGCCCTACAGGCCGCCGACATGGCCGAACGCCTCGCCGAAGCGAGCCAGGAGGCGTGATTTGATCAAGGAGCAGGGGCGCCCTCGCTCCCAGTAGCAACTCGGGGCGAGGGCGCCCCTACTCCTTGCTAGACAAATTCCGGCAGTGATCGTCCGAGTGGCGCGAAGTTATGCTTCGCGAGGAGTTCGGCGAACCTTGAGAGCCCTGCCTTTTCCCGCTCGCCGAGATCGTAGCGGATATGCTCGCGGAGGTAGCGTTCGCAGAGCTTGGTCGGGAGCGCCTTTTCTTCTGTGACGATCTCGGGGATTGCGGACACGCCTGCGGTCTTGAGGTGGCGGAAGGCTTCGGCCACGGCGGGAGCGTTGGGGAGGTCCGGACGCAGCGCCCAGACGGCAAAGACGAAAGGGAGACCGGTGCAGCGTTGCCATTCTGCGCCGAGATCCAGCAATTGATGGCTCTCGGTGTCCGCGAGGCGGAAGTCGATGGCTTGGTTGCCGATCAGGAGTTGCGCATCCGCTCCGGCGGAACACTTGCGCGCGTCGATGCACTCGGGGTGGAGGTGGTGGAACTCTGCGAGCAGCACTTGCAAGAGGTGCGCAGAGGTCAGCGAGGCGGGATCGAGCGCGATGGTGCGCACTTCCGCGAGCGGCCCACGGTGGGCGAGGAAGACGCTGAAGACCGGCCCATCGCTGGCGATCGCCACGCCGTCGGCAACGAGGTAGCGCGGGCCGCGCAGCACTTCAAAAACTGGCACGAGCGCGGCGTCGAGTGCGCCCGTAGCGAGACCGCGCGCGAGGCCCGAGGGATGATCGAACTGCACCGGCCCTGCGTAGTCGTGGATGAGCGGCTTTGAGTTCAGGTACTGCACACAGCCGATGCGCAGTCCGGCCAGCGCCGGGTAGCGCGTCACGCCGTGGCCAGCGCCACTGGCTGGCTCGGTGGTGCGGGCTGGCGCCAGGTGGGCGGCATGCGCCGATACCAGGTGTCCCGCTGCATCGGTTCGCGCCCCGCTTCGCGGATCGCTTTTTCCAAGGTCGCGCAGCTCTGATGTTGCGGGGTGGTGGCGCCCGCCATGTGAAAAATTTTCTCCTCCATGATCGTCCCATGCAGATCGTCCACGCCGTAGTTCAGCGCCTGCTGCGCGAGCGGCAGGCCGAGACTCACCCAATAGGCGGTGATGTGGTCAAAGTTATCGAGATAGATGCGCGACACCGCGAGGTTCCGGAGTTCCTCAAAAGCGGTGGCCTTGCGGATCCCTTGGAGCACGGGCCGCGCGCCGTCGGGCTCGAAGGCGAACGGAATAAACGCGGTGAAACCGTGCGTCTGATCCTGCAACTCGCGAAGCCGCCGCAGGTGATCCACCCGATGCGCGTGGGTCTCGATATGGCCAAAGAGCATCGTCGCCGTGCTCCGCATTCCCAACTCGTGCCAGATGCGATGGACCTCGGCCCATTCCTCCGTACTCTCTTTTCCGCGACAAATTTTCTCCCGGATTTCCGCGTCGAAGATCTCCGCGCCGCCCCCCGTGATGGCGCCCAGCCCGGCCTCCCGCAGTGCTTCCAGCGTTGCGCGCAGCGGGCGCTTGAAGACCCGCTCCGCGAGGTGCCGGATCTCCACGGCGGTGAAGGCCTTCACGAAATAGTCCGGGTCGAGCGCCCGGAGGTGGCGGATGAGTTCGAGATACCACTCGGCTGGCAAGGTCGGATGCAGACCGCCGACCATGTGGATCTCGGTGACCCCGAGCGCCAGCCCAGCGCGCGCCTTTTCCACGATCTCGTCGATGGTCAGCTCAAAGGCGTGCGCTTCGTGCTTCCGTGCCCCGAAGGCGCAGAACTGGCACTGGAGGATGCAGATGTTCGAATGGTTGATGTACTGATTGTGGATGTAGGTCGCGACGTTCCCGTTCTTCCGCTCGCGCACCACATTCGCAATGGCTCCGAGCGCGTTCAGATCCTTCGTCGCGTAGAGTGCGAGGGCATCAGCATCCGTGATCCGCTCGCCAGCCGTTACCTTTTCCAAAATGGAACGCAGGGGCGGTGGGACGAGCATGGCGGTGATCATGAAGTAAGGACGAATGCAACTGACACCTAGGATACGTCTCCCTGAGTGGCAAGGCTGCCGCGATCTCGCTTTCGGTCCCGCGGCGCCCGGTCTAAGGTGCCGCATGATCATCGGCGTCCCCAAAGAAATCAAAGCCCAGGAACACCGCGTCGGCCTGCTCCCATCCGGCGCGTATCAACTCATCCGCCGCGGCCACCGTGTCCTCATCGAGCAGGGCGCCGGAGCGGGCTCAGGCTATCCGGACGAAGAGTACACCAAGGCCGGAGCCGAGCTCGTCGCGGAACACGCCGCGGTCTTCGGCCAGGCGGAGATGATCGTGAAAGTGAAGGAGCCGCTCCCCGAGGAGTACCCGCTGCTCCGCGCCGGGCAGATCCTTTTCACCTACCTGCATCTCGCCGCGAGCCGACCGCTCACCGAGGCCATCGCCAAATCCCGCGCCGTCGGCATCGCCTACGAAACGCTCGAAGTGAATCGCCGCCTCCCGCTCCTCGAGCCGATGAGCGAAATCGCGGGCCGCATGTCCGTGATCGTCGGCGGTTACTTTCTCGCCAAACACTGCGGTGGCAAAGGCGTGCTTCTGGGCGGCGTCCCGGGCGTCCTGCCGGGGAAAGTGGTCGTCATCGGTGGTGGCACCGCCGGCGTGAATGCCGCGCGCATGGCCACCGGCCTTGGCGCGGACGTCACCATTCTCGAAGTCGATGTCGAGCGGATGCGCTTCCTCGATATGTCGATGCACAGCACCCACACCCTGTATTCAAATCAGGCGAACTTGCTGGAGCTAATGGGGACTGTCGATCTCCTCATCGGCGCCGTGCTCGTACCCGGCGCGCGCGCACCGAAGCTCATCACCCGCGACATGCTGAAGGTGATGAAGCCCGGCAGCGTCCTCGTGGACATCGCCGTGGACCAGGGCGGCTGCGTCGAAACGACGCGCCCCACCACCCACCACGATCCCACCTACGTCGAGGAAGGTGTCATCCACTATTGCGTCGCGAATATGCCGGCCGCCTACTCCCGCACCGCCACGCAGGCCCTGACCAATGTGACTTATCGGTACGTGGAAATGCTGGCCGACCACGGCGTCGCCGGCGCTTTCCTGCGCGACGCCAATCTCCGCTCCGGCCTGAATCTCTACGACGGCCATGTCACCTGCCGCGGCGTTGCCGATGCCCACGGCATGGAATACCGCGAGCCTTCGACGCTGGCTTTCTGATCCCCGAGGCCCGCTGGGCGCTCTCCCGAGGGGGGCTTTTCGGTTCTCAGGATCGGAGAAGATCCGGATGAGCGGCTGGCCTTACGGCGACTCCTGATTCGTCCCAATGGCGCGGCCGTTGCCGAACTGCAGGTAAGTGTAACCCTTGAGCGCGCGCTCGTAGCTATTGAGCAGGCGGATGGCTTCATTGGGCTTGAGCCGGTCGCTTTTGATCGCGGCATCGACCTGGGCTTTCACCTGGCCCGTCAGGTCGCTGTCGCCCCATTGGGTGAGCCGCAGGACTTCGCCGATGGTGCTGCCGGCGATCGTTTCCTCAATGTACCAACCGCTCTCTTCGTCGTCGTCGAGGAAGACGTGCGCTTCATTCACGCGGCCGAAAAGATTGTGCAGATCGCCCATGATGTCCTGGTAGGCGCCGATGAGGAACATGCCGATGAGGTAAGGTTCGCCGGGCTTTAACTTATGCAGGGGCAGGGTGTCCTTCACGTCCTGAAGGTCGATGAATTTGCTCATCTTGCCGTCGCTGTCGCAGGTGATATCGACGAGGGTGCCCTGGCGTTCGGGGTATTCGGTGAGGCGGTGGATGGGCATCACGGGGAAGAGCTGGCCGAGCGCCCAGTGGTCGAGCAGGGATTGGAAGACGGAGAAGTTGCAGACGTATTGATCGGCGAGGGCGACTTCGAGTTGCTTCACTTCCTCGGGGACGTACTTCATGCCGTCGCAGAATTTCACGACCTTGTGCGCGATCTGCCAATAGACGGTCTCGATCTTCGCCTTGCTCTCGAGTTCCAGCAGGCCGAGGTCAAACATGGATTGCGCCTGTTCCTTGATCTGCTGCGCATCGTGCAGCGATTCCATGCGGTTCTGCGGGGCGAGGCCGCTGAGGATTTCGAGAATGTCGGCGAGCAGTTTCGGGTCGGACTCGCGCGGCTCGACGGCGATGCGCGCGGTATCCTTTTCGATGGAACCGAATGCTTCCACGACGAGCACGGAATGATGCGCGACGATGGCGCGGCCGCTCTCGCTGACGATGGCGGGGTGCGGGACCTTCTCCGCGTCGCACACGTCCATGACGTTGTAGATAATGTCGCGGGCGTACTCGTTGAGGGAGTAGTTCGTGGAGCTGTCGAAGGCGGTGCGCGAGCCGTCGTAATCGACGCCCAATCCGCCGCCGACGTCGAGGTAGCCGAGTTCGTGGCCCATCTTCACGAGCTTTGCGTAAAAGCGCGCGGCTTCGCGCACCGCGCGTTTGATGGTGCCGATGTCGGGCACCTGCGAGCCGACGTGGAAGTGCACGAGCTTCAGGGTATGCGCGAGGCCTTCGCGTTTCAGGATGTCGCTCGCGGCCACGAGGTCCGCGGTGCTGAGGCCGAATTTCGCATTCTCGCCGCCGCTCAGCGCCCACTTGCCCGCGCCTTTCGCGGCGAGGCGCACGCGGATGCCGATCATCGGCTCGACGCCCACTTCCTTGGACACACGCAGGATCTCCGCGAGTTCCTCCAGCTTCTCCACGACCATGATGACTTTCTTCCCGAGCTTGCGGCCGAGCAGCGCATTCTGGATGAAGAGCGAATCCTTGTAGCCATTGCAGATGATCAGCGACTCGGGATCTTTGTGAATGGCGAGCGCGGCGAGCAGTTCCGGTTTGCTGCCCGCTTCGATCCCGAAGTTGTACGGTTCGCCCGCGGCCATGATCTCTTCCACGACTTCGCGGAGCTGATTCACTTTGATCGGGAAGACGCCGCGATAGACATTCTTGTAGTCGGCCTCGGCGATCGCTTCGCCAAAAGCTTTATTGATCCGCACGACGCGGTGATGCAGCAGGTCCTGAAAGCGCAGCACCATGGGAAAACCGAGCCCGTACTCGCTCCGCGCTTCGGCGATCAGTTCCATCATGTCGATGGCTTTGAGCGGGTCTGCAGTCGGCGTGACGGAGATGTTTCCCCGTTCATTGATCGTGAAATATCCGAGACCCCAACGATCGATATTGTAGAGAGAGATGGCGGAGGGAATATCCCAGTTTTGCTGCATGGCGCGTGCGATAGGGGAATCGACTCGCGAAAGCAACGAGCAGTTCAGGAAAACTTCGCGCCGTGAGTCCTTGGAGGGCGATCGCTCCGGGGGCCCTGGCCGTGTTTGTAAATCTAGGCCGGGCGGCGCTGGCAAGGAGCAGGGGCGCCCACGCCCCCAGGCACAACAACGGGCGAGGGCGCCCCAGCGCCGTGGGGGTGGGTCGGAACATCGTTTAC
>JANNXQ010000063.1:0-5333 GCA_031409655.1 Chthoniobacteraceae bacterium
GCGCTCGGCCAGGCTGGCCATGACCTGGAGGGAGTCGCCGAGGATCATGCGGTTGGACCAGTTCTGGTCGTGGGCGTAGAACTCGGTCTTGTCCGCGCCCTTGGGGATGCCGTTGAAGTCGGCGAAGAGGTCGGGCGTGAGGTTGCCGTCGTCGTATTGGCTTTCCCTGGTCTGGCGCAGCAGGTCATCAATGAGCGCCTTGGGGTGGACCTTCTCCTGGATGTAGAGCGGCGGGGCGTTGACGACGAGGTCGCTCCAGTCCTGCTCATCCTTCCCGCGCCAGACGAGCTGGGGATCGAGGTCGGTGTTGCGCGGGTAGCGGAGGGTCTTGGGATTCTTCTGCACCTCCTCGACGACGGATTGATGCTCGGCGGTGGGGATGTTCTTCCGCTTCGCCTCGTCGTGCTTGAGGGTTTCGACGGTCTTGGCGGTGGAAGATTTGGCCATGCGGGGAAAAGGATGAAGGTTGAAGGATGAATTATGAAGGACGGGACTTCGCCTTCTTGGAAATGGTTGTGAAGATGGCGAGGAGTTGATTGCACTCGTCGCGAAGGGCGGAAAGTTTTGCCTCGGCGACGATGCCGCTGTCGGTCAGCAGTTCGAGCCAGTAGGCGGTTTCATCCAGTTCCTTGAGGCAGTCGCCAATTTTGGCAATGAACTCGGCACCGCTGCGGGCGCGATGGGCTTCACGATAGTTCGCGCCGACAGAGGTGCCAGAGCGCAGCACTTGTTTGCCCAGCACCTGGGCCTCCGTCGTTTTCGGCAACGCCGAAAACATGCGGATCACACGCAGAGCAAACTCCTTCGTGCGCTTCTTTAGATCAGGCGCGCCCACTTCATCCTTCATAATTCATCCTTCATCCTTTTCACCGCCTCAGCGAGTTGTTTCGCGGTGGGCAACCGGCCTTTGAACTCGGCGGGCAGTTTCGCTTGGAGCTGATATTCAGCGACGCCGATGGGGTTGGCTTTCGTCTTGAGAGCGAACTCAACTTCGATGTCGTCCTTCTCAGCGCACAGGATGATGCCGATGGAGGGCTGGTCGTCCGGTGCGCGTTCCTTTTCGTTCAGCAGGTTGAGGTAGAAGTCCATTTTGCCGGCGTGCTCCGGCTCAAACGGGCCGATTTTCAAATCGAAGGCGACAAGCGCCTTGAGGAAGCGGTGATAGAAAAGCAGGTCCACGAAGTATTCCTTTTTGCCGAGCGCCAGCCGGTATTGCCGCCCGACGAAGCAGAAGCCGTAACCGAGTTCGAGGATGAACTGCTGGAGGCGGGCGATGAGGCGGCCCTCCAGTTCACGCTCCTTCATGGCGCGACCGATGCCAAGGAACTCCAGACAGTAGCGGCTCTTCATCATCTCGTCCGCCTGCTCGGCGAGATGCTCTGGGAGGGCGAGCGGGAAGTTGTGGGTCTTCTTTTCCTTTACCGCGCGCTCGTAGGCGCCGGCTTTGATTTGATTGAGCAGGACGCTGCGGCTCCAGCCAAACTGCGCCGTGGCGCGGAGGTAGTAGAGGCGAGCGGCGGGGTCGGGGAGTTTCTTCATCAACTCGACGTGATGGCCCCAAGGCACCAGCGCCACCAATTCTCTCACAGCTTGTGAGAGAGTTTCTTGAACAGGCTGTTCAAGTATCCCGGCCTCGTCACCGCTCAAATCGGGCAAAAGGGTTTCTGGCACAGCCTGTGCCAGAAGCTTCCCACGCCCCTTCTTCAATTCTGGCACAGCTTGTGCCAGAAATTCAGGCGACGAGCATTCAAGGTAGAACTGCCGCATCCGCCAGAGGTTAAAAGACGAGAAACCCCGCATATCCGGGAACTCTGCCTGCAAATCTGTGGCGAGACGTTCCACCACCGCATCGCCCCATCCGGCAATCTGCTGTTTCTCGACGATGCCGCGCCCGATGTCCCAGTAGAGCAGGATGAGGTCGCGGTTCACTGCGCGGACTGCCGAAGTGCGGGCGTGAAGCACGCGCTCCTTCACGGCGGCGAGGAAGGCGGCGTAGTCGGGAGTGGCGGGCGCGGGTTTCATGGCTGGAGGATAGTTTGCAGCATCTGGTCGAACTGCGCCGCGACCTTGGCGGCGAAGTCGGTCTCGATGGCATAGACATCGCAGAACTCGGCGAAGGCCCAGCGGCCCTGCGTGCCGAGGTGGTTCACACCGGGCACCCAGTAGGTCTTCATGGTCTCGGCCTTGGCGACGGCGTCCTGGCCGCGATAGCCTTTGATTTCGACGATGAGGTGCAGCAGGTCATCGGGGCCGTGGCCGTCATCCACGAGGACGATGAAATCCGGCAGGTAGCGGCGCGACTCGCCGCCGAGGTGGTAGGGCACCTCCAGGCCGAGGTTGTGGTTCTTCACGTAGGCGCGGACCTGCGGATGCGCTTCGGCGACGCGGCAGAACTCGGCTTCCCAATCGCTGTCGAGCACGACGTAGTTGATGTGGCAGCGGCGGGAGTCGGTCTCGTAGCGCTCGGTCTTGGAGGTGTTGAAGCGGACGAAGCGCGTGGAGCCGGCGGGGTTATAGGGATCGAGCAGGGCGGTGATGGGTCGTTCGTCTTTGAAATGACGGGTGATGGCGGCGGTGACTTTCTCTGCGGCGGTGTCGGCGAGGACTTTGTATTTCAACTGGGCGGGATAGGTCCCGCCTTTGCAGTGGAGGTAGCCGTCGAGCCATTGCCGGGCGATGCGCTTGAGCTGGCCGAAGAGCTGGACCTGCGGCGGTTCGTCGGGATTGCGCCACTTGTGGAGGACGAGGTGGGAGGTGAGTTCGTAGAGGACCTGCGAGGGGCGGACGTCGCCGGTATGGGCGAGGTTCAGATTCGCCGGCAGGCCGATGATGCCGGAGTTTTGGGTCTCGGCGGCACCGACGATCTCCGGGGTGATCTCCATGTGGGAGTTTTCGTCGAAGGTGGCCTCCAGTCGCTCGGTGGGGAGATCCACGCGGTAACCGGCCACACGCGGAAAGCGAATCTCCAGGGCATCGCGCTCGGGGCGCATGGCTTTGACTTGGATGGTCTCGCGCGGCTTTTGTACCGGGGCATCCACCGACTGCGCGGTGAAGTCGAACGGGATGCCGAAGACGTCCGCATACTCGACGCTGAACTTGCCCGCGTCTTCGCCGTCTTCGTTGATTTCATACGAAAGGCGGCGCAGGGCGCGCCCGAGCACCTGCTCGCAAAGGAGCTGGGTGCCAAAGGCGCGGACGCCGAGGACGTGGGTGACATTGTTTGCGTCCCAGCCTTCGGTGAGCATCGCGACGGAGACGACGCAGCGGATGTGACCGCCGAGCTGGCTGGCCTTGCCGACGGTGTTCATGACTTCCCGCAGGAGTTCCTGATCGGTCAGGTTTTCGCCCGCGCGGGCGTCGCCGGTGCGCTCGACGATGGCGCGGCGGAAGCGGTCGATTTCGTCGGCGGCGATAGTGCGGAAGTTATCGTCGAGGGCGTCGCCAGCTTCGAGTTGCTCGCTGTCGATGAGCAGGGTGTTGGGCTTGGCGAGCGGCTGGCCGTAGGAGTCAAAATTGCGGAAGAGGGCGAGGCGTCCGTCTTGCAAATCACCCTCGGTGCCGTCCGGCTTTTTTGTGCGCCAGCCGGAGATGTAGTCATAGACGAGTTTCGAGGAGGCGGTGTTATTGCAGACGACGATGAAGCACGGCGGGACAGCGGTGTTTTCCTTTTCCCAGGCTGCGAAGGTCTTCGCATAGTGACCGTAGAGGGCGTCGAGGGCAGTCATCAACTGGGGAGGAAGATCCAGCGGATTGAGCGCCACGCCTTTGCTGCGACCGGACTTGGGCATCTTCTTGCCGATGTGCTTCCAGAGGTCGCGGAACATGGGCTGGTCGGCACCGGGGATATTGTCCGCCACGGGGACGCGCGGGAGTTTCACGATGCCGCATTCAATGGCGTCCATGAGGGAGAAGTCACTCATGGTCCAGTGGAACATGGTGCCCTCACGATAGCCCGAACCGGCGAGAAAGAAGGGCGTGGCGGAGAGGTCGATGACGCGCGGGACGCCGAGCTTGCGCTTCACGATTTCCAGGCCGCTGATCCAGAGGCGGGCAGCCTCGTTTTCCTTTTTGGCGTGCTCCTTGGCGGCCTTGAGGTCGTCGCCTTCGAGTTGGTTGCCTTTGTCGTCGATGAAGTCCTCGTCCCTCGCCGGTTTCTCCCGGTAGCAGTGGTGGGCTTCGTCATTCATGACGAGGATGTTTTTCATGCCCATAAGTCCGGGCATGGCCCGACGGAGCATCTCGCCCTCGGTTTCGGCGGTCTTGATTTCCTCACCCGTGCGGCCTTTAAGAAGCTGCTTGCCGCCTTTGGAAATCTCGATGCGCTCACGCAGCTTGAAGGCGTGGTAGTTGGTGATGACGATGATGGCTTTCTTGATCTCGTCGGCGAACTCCTGGGGCACCAGTTCGCGGGTGGTGTAGTAGTTCTCGGGGTCGTTTGGCTGGAGCACGCGGAGGCGGTCCTTGATGGTGAGGCCGGGGGCGACGATGAGGAAACCGCGGGTGAAGAGCTTGCTGCCGGAACGGCGCGCGGCGTTGATCGTCTGCCACGCGATGAGCATGGCCATGACGGTGGTTTTGCCCGCGCCCGTGGCGAGCTTGAGCGCCAGCCGGCTCAACTCGGGATTGGCTTCCTCATTGACCCGGTCGAGATAGGAAAGAATGCGCTTTCCGGCAGCCGTGTGCGGGGCGACTTCGGCAAGCCAGATAGCCGTCTCGACCGCTTCGATCTGGCAGAAAAAGGGACGTTGATTGCTGAACTGGTGATGCCGCCAGTGCTCCAGTAGGCGGGCGGTCTCCGGAGTGACCTGCCATTGGCCGGGCTTCAGCGCACGCCATGTGTCCACCTGGCTGCGCACGTCATTGATGTAGGAAGTGGCGTCGTAGTTTTGATCCTTCGTCGAAAGGCCTCCGCCTTCATCCAGGATCATGTCCTGCTGGTCCGCCGCACCCTTGCGCTTCTTCGGCTTCGGGATCGGCGTGATGAACTTCGCCTTGCGCCGGAAGTCCTCAATCTTCTGCGTCGGCTGGCCGTCGGGGTCCAACTCCCAGTGCTGCCGCGGGCACTCGTAAGGCGAGTTCAGGATGGGGTGGTCGAAGAAGGGATTGGGCATTTTTTATGCAGGAGCGGGCAGCGGACGCCGCCAGTTACATCGAAAGGCTGTCCGGGCCGCACCAACTTTCTCTTCAAACATCGGCCGAGCCGCGCGGAAACAAACGGCGGCGCTTCAGCCCGCGCGCACTTTTCCTTTCTTCATGCGGCAGCGGTCGCTGCAAAATTTCACTTCGTCCCACACGCGCTCCCACTTCTTCCGCCAAGTGAAGGGCCGTCCGCA
>JANNXQ010000064.1:0-29854 GCA_031409655.1 Chthoniobacteraceae bacterium
AGTTTATTGATCGCGTCGCCGAGTTCCATGCGCTCCGTGGATTCGCCGTCGATCTTCACGATCTGATCTCCCGGCAACAGCCCGGCCCGGAAGCCCGGCGTGTCCTCCATCGGCGAGACGACGACGATGTTTCCCTCCCGCAGCGTGACCACGACGCCGAGTCCCCCGAAGCGGCTGTTCGTGTCGTCCTGCATCCCTTTGAAATCCTTCTGCTCCATGAATTGCGAATGCGGATCGAGACTCGAGAGCATGCCCTTCAGCGCGGCGTGCGTGAGTTGGTCGTAGCTCACCTTCTTGTCGTCCACATAGTCCTGCCGGATGAGCTGCAGGGCCCGCGCAAAAACGGCGATATTCGCGTAGCCAGCATCGTCCTTCTCCGGCGCAGCGACGGCACGATAGACGTGCATGCCGAGCGCAAGATTCGCGACGAGGGCGAGAAGGGCGAGGGACTGGAAGAGCCGCTTTTTCATGGCGCGAAAGTTAACACGCGATCCTTCGATGTAAATGCGCTCGCCCAGAGGCAGGGTCAGAGCGGCGATTTTGAACGAAGACTTCGTTCTGGCCGCGGTTATCGTGGGGATTGCAAACCATGTTGCCTTTCCGCCTCCCTACGTTCCTCGTCACTGCGCTTGCTGCCGCCAGTTCGTGCGTGGCCGCCGATCCGGATTTCAATCGCGAGGTGCGGCCGATCCTCTCGAACTACTGTTTTAAGTGTCACGGACCGGACGACAAGACGCGCAAGGCAAAGTTGCGCTTCGATGTGCGCGAGAGCGCGCTGCGGGAAGCGGACTCGGGGGCGAAGGTGATCGAGCCTGGCAAACCGGACGCCAGCGATTTGATCGCGCGCATTCACTCAAAAGATCCCGACGAAGTGATGCCGCCGCCCTCGATGAAGAAGGAACTCAACGAGGCGCAGTGCGACATCCTGCGGCGCTGGATCGCGGCGGGAGCGAAGTATGAAGCACACTGGTCCTTCGTGAAGCCAACGCGTCCGGCGCTGCCGGAAATCCGAGATCCGAAATCCGAAATCCGAAATCCGATCGACGCGTTCGTAAGTGCGCGGCTGGAGAAGGAAGGGCTCGCACCGTCGCCGGAGGCGGATCGCCGCACGCTGGTCCGGCGCGTGGCGTTCGACTTGATCGGCCTGCCGCCGACTCCGGAAGAGGTGGACGCGTTTGTGAACGACGCCGCGCCGGGTGCTTATGCGCGACTCGTGGATCGCATGCTCGCCACGCCGAGCTACGCCGAACGGTGGACGCGGAAGTGGCTCGATCTGGCCCGCTACGCGGATACGAACGGCTACGAGAAGGATCGCTCTCGCAGCATCTGGCCGTTTCGCGATTGGGTGATCTCCGCGATCGATGCGGACATGCCATTCGATCAGTTCACCATCGAGCAAATCGCCGGCGACCTCCTCCCGAAGGCGACGCCACCGCAGATCGTGGCCACGGGGTTTCACCGCAATACGATGCTGAATGAGGAGGGCGGCATCGATCCGCTGGAGTTCCGCTTTCACGCTGTGACGGATCGCGTGGCGACCACGGGCAAGACGTGGCTCGGACTCACGACTGGTTGCGCGCAGTGCCACACCCATAAGTACGATCCCATCCAGCACCGCGAGTATTACGCGATGTTTGCCCTGCTCAATAATGCGGACGAGCCGGAGTACGATCTGCCCGACGCCGGAGCCGCCGAGCGCCAGAAGGCGAAAGCTGTCCGTGCGGGAGAGTTGCTCGCAGCATTGCCTGACAAATGGCCGGTGGAGAAGGCGGGCTCCACGAGTGACGTTGATCGCACGCCGCGCGAGGTGGCGGAGGGAAAGTTTGAGGAGTGGCTCGGTCGCGAACGAGCGCGCACGGTGACGTGGACGGCGCTGCGTCCGACGGAGGTAAAATCCAATCTGCCGCTGCTCACGGTCCAGCAGGACGCCTCCATCCTGAGCAGTGGCGACATCTCGAAGACCGATACCTACGACCTCAAGTTCACCGAGATCCCGCAGGGCGTGACGGCGATCCGGCTTGAGGCGCTGCCGGACGACAGCCTGCCTGGGCACGGCCCCGGCATGGGCTACTACGAAGGGCCGCGGGGCGATTTCTTCCTGGGTGAATTTCAAGTCAGCGCGGATGGGCAGGCGGTGAAGTTCACGCAGGCAACCGAGAGCTACGCAAAGAATAACTTTGGCAAAAATCCCGCCAGCGCCGCGGCGGCGACGGATGGTGACCCGCAGACTGGCTGGACTTGCGCAGACCGTTTCGGCGAAGCGCATGAGGCGGTCTTCATCCCGGCAGCGCCGATCCGCGCGCAGACCCTCGATCTCAAGATGCTCTTCGGTCGGCACTACGCGTGCTCGCTCGGCCGCTTCCGCATCTCGGTGACCACCGATCCGCGCGGCGCGGAAGCCCGCGATCTGGGTGACGAGTTGGAGCCACTGCTGGCGATCCCTGACGCGAAGCTCAGCGCCAGCCAGCGGGAGAAATTGCGCGGACAATTCCTCCTCACCGCACCCGAGCTGAAAGCCGCGCGCGCCGAGATCGAGAAACTCCGGAAGCCGGAACCCGCCACCACGACGCTCGTGCTCCGCGAGCGCCCGCCCGAGAATCCGCGCCCGACCTTCCTCCACAATCGCGGCGAGTACACGCAGCCAACCGACCGCGTGGAGCCCGGCGTTTTCGCTTTCCTCGATCCCCTGCCCGCCGGTGCCCCGCACGACCGTCTCGCCTTTGCCCGCTGGCTCGTCTCGCCGGAAAATCCGCTCACCGCCCGCGTCACGGTGAATCGCGCCTGGGCCGCATTTTTCGGCCGGGGCATCGTGCGGACGGTTGATGACTTCGGCTATCAGGGCGAGTCGCCATCGCACCCGGAGTTGCTCGACTGGCTGGCCGTCGAGTTCATGGAGCAAGGCTGGTCGATGAAGAAACTGCACCGACTCATCGTCACGAGCGCCACCTATCGGCAGTCCTCGAAAGTCACGCCCGCGCTGCTGGCGAAAGACAGCGAGAATCGCCTGCTCGCGCGCGGACCACGCGGGCGGTTGGAGGGCGAGATGATCCGCGACGCCGCCCTGCGCATCGCCGGGCTGCTCACGGAGAAAACCGGCGGCCCGAGCGTCTTCCCGCCGCAACCGGAGGGCGTGGAGGACGCAGCCTACGGCAGCTTCAAATGGAAGCCGAGCACCGGCCCGGACCGCTATCGGCGCGGCCTCTACACCTTCACCAAACGCACCGCGCCCTACGCCATGTTCAATACCTTCGACGGCCCGAGCGGTGAGCTCTGCATCGCCCAGCGCGAAGTCTCCAACAGCCCGCTC
Source organism: Chthoniobacteraceae bacterium (assembly GCA_031409655.1). Lineage (GTDB taxonomy): Bacteria > Verrucomicrobiota > Verrucomicrobiia > Chthoniobacterales > Chthoniobacteraceae > JANNXQ01. The sequence goes on from JANNXQ010000064.1 coordinate 3,308, forward strand.
CAGGCGCTCACCGTGCTGAACGACATCGTCTTCCTCGAAGCCGCGCAAGCGATCGGCCGCAACGTCTCCGCGCAAGCTGGAACGGACGAAGCCCGGATCGAAAACCTTGTCCGCCGCTTTTTCTCCCGGCCATCAAATCCTGAGGAACGCACCGCCCTCCTCACCTTCCTCCAAGCCCAACGCCAGCGCATCAAAGACCGCCAGATCGACGCCGCCACGCTGGCTGGTCCTGGGGAAGGCGACGCGCCAGAACGCGCCGCGTGGACTGCGCTCGCCCGCGCGCTTTTCAATCTCGATGAGGCGCTGACCAAAAGTTGAACCATGACTGAACTCCACCCCACCTCCATCGCCCGCCGCCACTTTCTCCGCGAGTGCGGCGTCGGCATCGGGAAAATCGCGCTCGCGTCGCTGCTGACAGATTCATTTTCAGCGCGCGCCTTTTCCGCGGCGGCGGTGAATCCGCTCGCGCCCCGGACCCCACATTTTCCCGCCAAGGCGAAGCGCGTCATCCATCTCTTCATGGCTGGTGCGCCGTCGCAGCTCGACCTCTTCGACTACAAGCCGGAGCTGGCCAAGCTCGAAGGGCAGCCGCTCCCGGCCTCGGTGATCGGGGGACAACGCTACGCTTTCATCCGGCCCGATGCGGCGGTGATGGGGCCGCGGTTTAAGTTTGCGAAGCACGGACAATCCGGCGCGGAGATCTCGGATGCGCTGCCACACCTCGCGGGGATCACGGATGAGATCTGCCTCGTGAAGTCGGTGAAGACGGATCAATTCAACCACGCGCCCGCGCAGATTTTTTTTAATACGGGCTTCTCGCAACCGGGGCGTCCCTGCCTCGGCTCGTGGGTGCTCTACGGACTCGGCGCGGAGACGCAGGAGCTGCCGGCCTTCGTGGTCATGAGCACGGGCAATGGCTTGAGCGGGGGCGCGGCGCTCTACTCCAGCGGGTTCCTGCCGACGACTTATACCGGCGTACGTTTTCGCGGGCAGGGCGATCCGATCCTCAATGTCTCCTCGCCCGCCGGCGTCGATGCGATCCTCCAACGCGACACCCTCGACCTCGTGCGCGGGCTCAATCAGCAGCGCTTCGCGGCGGAGGGCGACCCGGAGATCGCCACGCGGCTGGCCTCTTACGAGATGGCTTTCAAACTCCAGACCAGTGCGCCGGAACTCACGGATCTCCGCAGCGAGACGCAGGAGACAATAAACCTGTACGGTTGCGAACGGGAGAAGCCCTCCTTCGCCCGCGCCTGTCTGCTTGCGCGGCGGATGATCGAACGCGGGGTGCGTTTCGTGAACATCTATCACGAGGGCTGGGACGCGCACACCGACCTCGACGGCAATCACAAGAACAACTGCGAAAAGACCGACCGCGCCAGCGCCGCGCTCGTGAAGGATCTCAAACAGCGTGGGCTGCTCGACGACACTCTGGTCATCTGGGGTGGGGAATTCGGACGCACCCCGATGGTCGAGACGAATCCCTCACTCGGCCGCAAGATGGGGCGCGATCATCATCCGAGTGCCTACACGGTGTGGATGGCAGGCGGCGGGGTGAAGAGCGGAATGAGCTACGGCGCAACCGATGAGCTCGGCTTCCATGTCGTGGAAAATCCCGTCCACGTTCACGACCTCCAAGCCACGATTTTGCACCTGCTCGGGATCGATCACGAGAAGCTCACCTTTCATCATGCCGGCCGTGATTTCCGCCTGACCGATGTGCATGGTGAAGTGGTGAAGGCCCTGCTCGCCTGAAACTGAACGGTTCGGTGAAGTCGGGTAGCGGACTTTGGAAAACGCAGAGACGCGGAGGCGCAGACGACGCAGAGGACAAGAACATGGGCGTTTTCTCATTCCATCGCTCGATAAACGGGGTTGGGTTTCTCTCTGCGTCCTCCGCGGCTCCGCGTCTCTGCGTTTTCAAAATGCGATCGGGCCGTCGGCGCAGCCTGTGCCGTGATTGGCGCGGCGGCGGTGCATCCGGGCCAAGACTCCAGGCACTGATCTGGCATGATGCCGTGATGAATTGCAGCCCCTCCCACCGCGCATGAATCCTCACTGGTCCGGCGTCTTCCCCGCCATCACCACGCAGTTGCAGCAGGACGGAGCGCTCGATCTCGATGGCACCGCGCGGCACGCGGAGGCGCTCATCGAGTCCGGCGTCACGGGCCTCGTTTTCCTCGGCTCTCTGGGTGAAAACCAAACCCTCACGGCGGAGGAAAAGCGCGTGGTGCTGCGCGCCATGGTCGGCGCGGTGCGCGGGCGCGTGCCGGTGCTCTCCGGAGTCGCAGAGGCGAGCACGGCGGAGGCGGTGCGCTATGTGCGCGATGGCGAGGCGCTGGGCGCCGATGGCTTCATGGTCATGCCCGCAATGCTCTATCGCGGCGCTCCCGAGGAGACGCTCGCCCACTTTCGCGCCGTGGCGCAGGCCACCGATCGGCCGCTGATGATTTACAACAATCCGCTCAGCTACGCGAACGACGTGACGCCGGAGATGTTCCAGCAACTTTCCGAACTACCGAACGTCGTTGCGCTCAAGGAGAGTTCCGGGGACACCCGGCGCATCACTGATCTGCGCAATACCGTCGGTGATCGCTTCGCCATCTTCACCGGCGTGGACGATCTGCTGCTCGAGAGCGCGATCGTGGGGATCGACGGCTGGGTGGCTGGCACCGGCATCGCTTTTCCTCGGGAAAATCAGCAGCTCTGGGAGCTGACGCGCGCGGGCCGCTGGGCCGAAGCGGTCGCGCTCTACCGCTGGTTCACGCCCCTGCTCCATCTCGATGTCGGGCCGAAGTTTGTGCAGTATATCAAACTCGCGGTGCAGGAGTGCGGACTCGGGCGCGAATGGACGCGGGCGCCGCGCCTGCCGGTGAGCGGCGAGGAGCGCGAGCGGGTGCTGCGGATCATCCATACCGGCATCGCAAATCGCCCGGAACTCTTGCCCGTGTCCTAAGCGGCGCGCCGACATGCGACGCGTTCACGTTCTGGATTCCCACACCGGCGGCGAGCCGACGCGCGTGGTCCTCGATGGCGCGCCGGATCTTGGAAACGGCACGATCGCTGAGCGGCTCGTGGTCTTCCGCGAGCAGCACGATGACTTCCGCTTCGCCGTCGTAAATGAACCGCGCGGCTCCGAGGTCATCGTCGGCGCGCTGCTCGTCCCGCCATCCGACACGTCCTGCGCGGCGGGCGTCATCTTTTTTAACAACGTCGGCTTCCTCGGCATGTGCGGACACGGGACGATCGGCGTCATCGCGACGCTCGCGCACCTCCGCCGCATCGCCGCGGGGGAGCATCGACTGGAGACATCCGTCGGCACGGTGACGGCGACCTTGCACGAAGATGGGAGCGTCTCGGTGCTGAATGTCCCGAGCTATCGCCGCGCGCAGGCAGTGATCGTCGAGGTCCCTGGGCTTGGAAAAATCTCGGGCGACATTGCGTGGGGCGGGAATTGGTTTTTCCTCGTCGAGGAGCACGGCGAAACGCTCGCGCTCGCAAATGTCCAGCGACTCACCGAGGTCGCCACGCGCATCCGCCAGGCGGTGAATGCGCAGGGCTATCCGGAGGTCGATCACGTCGAGCTTTTCGGCCCCCCCGCGGACTCCGCAAATCATTCCCGCAACTTCGTGCTCTGCCCTGGTGGAGCCTACGACCGCTCGCCGTGCGGCACCGGCACGAGCGCAAAACTCGCGTGCCTTTTCGCCGATGGACGACTGGCGCCGGGCGACGGGTATCGGCAGGAAGGGATTGTCGGCTCGGTCTTTGAAGGGCGGGTCACAAGGCGCGGCGACGACGTGATCCCGACGATCACCGGCCGCGCCTGGATGACCGCCGAAACGACCTTGCTCTTCGATGCAGCGGACCCTTTTTCCAGTGGCTTCACGGGCCCGGGATCGCCGGGCGCTTAGCCGATGAGCCGGCACGTTGTCATCGTCGGCGCGGGAGTCATCGGGCTTTCCACGGCATACCATTGCGCGCGGCAAGGACATCGCGTGACGCTCATCGAGCGCCAGCCCGAGGTGCGCAACGGGTGCTCCTTTGGCAATGCTGGCATGGTGGTGCCGAGTCACTTCACGCCGCTCGCCGCGCCGGGCGCGATGGCGCAGGCGCTGCGCTGGATGTGGAATCCGGAATCGCCGTTCTACATTCAACCAAGGTTGAGCTGGGATCTGCTCGCCTGGGGCGCACACTTTTGGCGGGCTTCGACGCCGGAACGCGCGGCGGCAGCGGCCACCGTGCTGCGCGATCTGAGTCTGCTCAGCCGGGCGGGTTTTGTGGAACTGGCGGAGAGCGGGCTCGATTTCGGACTCACCCGCCGCGGACTGCTGATGCTCTGCAAGACTCAGCAGGCGCTGGAAGAAGAAGCGCACACCGCCACGCGGGCGAATGAACTCGGCGTGCCGGCCACGGTGCTCGATCCTCGCGCCACGGCGGCGCTCGATCCCGCCGTGACCATGGACATCGCGGGCAGCGTGCATTTTCCCATGGACTGCCACCTCTCACCGGAGCGGTTCCTCGGGGCGCTCCATGGTTCACTGACGCGACTCGGCGTCGAATTCCGCTGGCAGACCGAGGTCACCTCCTGGCGCACCACCGGCGATCGCCTGACCAGCGCCAGCACGCCGAGCGGAGAAGTCACGGGCGACGACTTCGTCATCTGCGGAGGTGCGTGGTCGCCGGAAGTCGCGCGCGCCCTCGGCGTGCGTCTGCCGATGCAGGCAGGCAAAGGCTACAGCCTCACGCTCCAGGAGCCGCGCGAGTTGCCGGAGCTCTGCGCCATCTTTTGCGAAGCGCGCGTCGCGGTGACTCCCATGGGCGGTACGCTGCGGATTGGCGGCACCATGGAAATCGCCGGGCTCGACGAGCGCATCAATCCACGCCGCGTGCGCGGGATCATCAAGTCGGTGCCGCGCTACTATCCCGAGTTTCGCGAGGAAGATTTCGCCGGCATCACGCCGTGGCACGGTCTGCGTCCGTGTTCGCCAGATGGCCTCCCCTACCTCGGTCGCCCCGCGCGCTGGCGGAATCTGATTTGCGCCACCGGCCACGCGATGATGGGCCTCAGCCTCGCACCCATCACCGGAAGGATCGTCGCGGAGCTTGTCGCCGAATCCCCGCCCGGCGTTTCCCTCGACTTGCTCTCGCCAGATCGCTTTGCCTGATCGCTATCGCCGATTCGCGAAGACAATGGCCAGCGAGACGAGCGAACTGGCGGGCATGAGGATCGCCGCGGCGAGCGGGCTCATGTGTCCGGCGAGACTGAGCGCGATGGCGACGACATTGTAGCCGATGGTGAAGGTGAGGACACGGCGGATGGTGCGGCGGCGCGTCGCTGCCGCATCAAGGAGATGGCGCACCCCGCTGAGGCCGCGGCCCAGGAAATAGAAGTCCGCCTTGCGCTCCAGCAGACCGCGATCAATGGCGGGTGTGCCGGTGCAAAACGCGGCGTCGAAGGCGAGGCTGTCATTGGCGCCGTCGCCGATGAAGAGCGTGTCCCTGGCATCCAGTTCGCGAACCCAGGCGGCTTTTTCCGTCGGCGTCATCTCCGCGCGGCAGCATCCTTCGGGGAGGTGCAGGTGCGCCGCCATGCTCTCGACCTTGCTCCGCCGATCACCGCTGAGGATGAAGACAGCGCAGCCGCGGGCGCGGAGGGTCGCAACCTCGTCGATGGCGTCGGGCCGGACCTCTTCGCAGAAGGAAAAGGGCGCGACGATCTCGCCAGCGCGCGCGAAGACGCAGTCGTGGCTGGCTTCGGCGCAGCCCACCCACTGCGGGCGTCCGAGCCTCCACGTCGCTCCGCCACTTTCGCACTCAAGCCCGAAGCCGATCGTTTCCTGCACGGGTCCGACGGCGGTCGGCGTCACGCCGCCAGCCAGCATCAGTTCGCGCAGGCAGCCGCTGATCGGGTGAAGATTTTCCTGCACCATCGCGAGCAGCACTGACTTTTGCAGGACGCTTAGACCGGCGAGAACCTCGGGATTCTTCAAAGCGGTGGTCTCGAGCGTGAGCGTACCGGTCTTATCGAAAAGGATTTTGCGAACGCGCTCGATCCGCGACCACAGGCTCGCCTCGCGGATGAAGACGCCCACCTTGCGCAAGGCCGTGGCAGCGAGATCGTCGGCCAGCGGCAGCGCGATGCCAGACGCGCAGGGACACGAAACGACGAGTACCGAGATGAGCACTTGGAGCGACGCGAGAAAGTCTCCCGACATCCGCCACCACGCGGCGAAACCCAGAAACCCGACACCCACCACGACGACGATGTAACTGCGGATGAAACGTTCAACGGCGTGGTTGCGATGCGCGCTGGGCGGCGCCACTCGCAGGAGCTTCGCAAGAATGGAATCCGGCCACGCTTCACACGCTTCGAGTTCGATGGACGTCTGCCCGCAATAGACCGCACCGGATGGGATGATGCGGCCGGCGCGCGCAGTCACGGCGTCGGATTCGCCATTGATCCATTCAAGGCTTAAGGTCGCCGCGTTGGAGCACAGTTTCGAACGAACCGGAATGGATTGGCCCGGCGCGATGGTGTAGGCGCGACCGATCTCGAGTTCGGCGACAGGCAGTTTCTCGGCGGAGTCCGGGAGGCCGACGGGCGCGGGTTCGGTGTGCGCGGCGAGGAGTTGGTGGCGGTTGCGCTCGACGGCCTTTTGCTGAAGCCAGCGACCCACGAGCATGAGGAAGATGAAGATCGAGACGAAGTCGAAGTAGATGAAGTCGTGCGCGCGATGGAGCCACGCGTGGACCGAACCCGCATACGCGGCGAGGATGCCGAGCGAGATCGGCAGATCGATGTGCAGCACCCGCTGGCGCAGACTTTGCCAGGTGCGCGTGAGAAAGTAACTGCCCCCGATGAGCAGGCTCGCGGTGCTGACGGCGAAGGCGATGCGCTCAAAAAATTCGGCGAAGGCGAAGCTGCGCTCCATCCCGAGATAGCCCGGCAGCGTGAAGAGCATCGCATTCATCGCCAGCGCCGCACAGATCCCGAGGCGGATGGTGAGCGAACGACTGGCCGGTCTGCTGCGCTCGCCCGGCGGGCCGACCAGATAACCGAAGGCTTGCAGCTCACGCGCGAAGGCGACGACATCGAAGGCACCGAGACGCCAGCGCATGGCGAGCTGGCCGAGCGTCGGATCGACTTCGACCGTGAGCGTGCCGGGGTGGCGGCTGAAGAGCTTTTCCACCAGCCAGACGCAAGCGAGGCACGAGAGGCCCTGGAGTTCGAGCTTCAGCGCAGCCGTCTTGGGTGATCCGGTTTCCGCGGCGGTCGCGAGTTCTTCGAGCCAGGTGTAGTCGCGCTTTTGGAAGACGAGCGGCTTCACCGGTTGCACGCTGCCGTCCTGCAAATCGTAGAATTGGCCGAGGCCGCTCTTCGCGATGAGGTCGTGGACAAACTGGCAGCCGGAGCAACAGAAGTCCGGGCGCTGCGGAGTCGGCGTGAAGGTCGTGCCGCAATGGATGCACGCGGCGCGCTTGGCCGAGGCCGACGGAGTCTCCGCGATCAGTGGCATAGGAGGCAGCGCATGGGTTCCAGGAGTGCGCCATCATTGAGCAAGGCCCGGCCCCCGATGAGGAGCGCGGAGACGAGGGCGAGCCCGCGTTGCATCCGCTGCATCCCGAGCGGGGAGAGCCGGGCCTGCCAGCAGAGGAGGCCCGCTTGGGCGAGCGCGTAGAGTGGCACGGTGCCGAGGGCAAAGGCGGCCATGAGTTGGGTGCCGATCAGGAATGAGCCGGAGACGAGCGCGACGCCAAAGGCCAGATACAGCGGGCCACACGGGAGGAAGGGCGTGGCGAAACCGAGGGCGGTGGCGGTCTTGCGAGGATCGGCGGAAGCGCCACGAAGATGGAGGCGCAGGAGGATGCGGGAGATGAATTTCGGCTGCGGCACCGAACGATCCCAGCCAAAGGCGATGGCGAAAAAGAGCAGGGCCAACGCCCAAGGCAGCGCGCGACTGACGCTCGCCCCGAAGAATCCCGCAGCACTTTGGCCAATGGCTCCGAGCACTCCACCGATGACGGCGTAGGCCGTAATCCGCGAGAAGTGATAGAGCGCGGCAGCGGTCCGCAACTCGCGCGGAGCGGCCTGGCTCCGGGCGAGGAGCGCGCAGCCGAGTGGGCCGCACATCGCCGCGCAATGCACGCTGGTCACCACTCCGGCGGTGAAAGCGGCGAGTGGGGTGGTGAAGGCGGCGGCGTCCATCGAGCTATCGGGGTGAGGTCACCACGGGGATGGGTTTGTCCCCGTATTTCACGGCGAGCGTGACCATCGTGAACCACGCCGCCATCGCGAAGAGGTAGCCGACGACGATGATCAGCCAGGGGCGGTTGAGGAGTGCTTCTTTCATGGGTCAATAACCTGGGCCGACGAATGAGACCGTCTTCTTCACGGTGTCGCGGCCATTGGGCGCGGTGACGAGGATTTCCAAGGGAAAGGAACCGTGCAATTGAGCGCGCGGTGCGGTGACGATGAAGGGCCGCATCTCTTCACTCAACGCGCCCACCTGGATGCCGGTCTCGAGTCCGCTCCAGGCAAGCCCCGGCATGGCACCCTTGACGGTGACTTGGAAGTGTTGCGTTTGGTTGCGCTTGTTCAGGACGCGGAGGAAGAACTCGTTCCGCACGCCCGCGCCGTCGATGACGTAAGGGATGCCAGGCACACGCGTGCAACTGACGGTGATGGGACTCAGCGTGGAGAGGCCGAACGTCATGGCAGCCGCGCCGAGCAACATGAGCCCGGTATAGAGCAGGATGCGCGGACGAATGATGCGGCGGGCTTTACCCATGAAACCATTCAGCGAATCGTAACGCACGAGCCCGCGCGGACGGTCGATCCTCGCCATGATCTCGTCGCAGGCATCGACGCACGCCGAGCACCCGATGCACTCCATCTGCAAACCGTGGCGGATGTCGATCCCGGTGGGGCAGACGTGAACGCAGCGGCGGCAATCGATGCAATCACCGGCACCCGTGGCGCCCTTTTTTCCGCGGGGCTCGCCGCGCTTGGTGTCGTAGCCGATGACGAGTGTGTCGTTGTCGATCAGCGCGGATTGCAGGCGACCATATGGGCAAATGACGATGCAGAACTGCTCGCGAAACCAGGCGAAGTTAAACCACATCGCGGCGGTCATCAGGAAGACGAAGACAAAGGAGCCCCAGTTCGCGCCGGGCGAACTGCTCATCATCGCGGAGACGCCGGCGGGCGAGACGTAGTAACTCAGGAAGACGTGCGCGAGCACCGCGGAGAAGAGGAAGAAGAGAAAGTACTTACTTCCGCGTTTCAGGATCTTCTCACCCGTCCACGGCATCCGATCCAGCCGCTCGCGCGCGGGCGCGTCACCTTCGAACAAGCGTTCGATCCGCCGGATGAAGTCGAGATAGACGGTCTGCGGGCAGGCCCATCCGCACCAGATGCGACCGACGAGGGCGGTCACGTAGAAGAGCGTGAAGCCGAGGCCGCTGATCAGGAAGAATGCGATCCAGAGATCCTGGGTAACGAAGGTCAGGCCAAAGAAGTGGAACTGCCGCCGGGCGACATCAAGGAAGACGGCGGGGTGGCCATTGATCGTGATCCACGGAAGGACCACATAGACGGCGAGGATGAGCAGGCCCACGAAGCCGCGCCATCTCGTGAAGCGACCGCGCACATCGGCTGGATGAATGAAGCGACGGGAGCCGTCGGCGTTGATCGTCGTGACGGAATCCAGGGAAGGCTTAAGGGGTGCGCTCATTGATCGCGAACCGTCGAACTCAAGGCGTGGGCATGATCGGGACCCAGCCATCGACCTTCACGATCTCTCCACCCGGCTGATGACGCGCCAGGATGTGAACCGTCACCTCGATGATCTTTTGCCGACCGAGGATCGGCCCCCAAGCGACCATGCCCTTGGCGAGCACGCCTTCGGTGATCGTCTTGATCAGGTCGGTCGGCTGGCCGCCGTGAATCCATTGATTGTCCACGAGATTCGGCCCGATCATTCCGGTCATATCGGTCTTGTGGCAGGAAGCGCAGAGCGTATCGAAGGTCGTCTTTCCGGCCGCGAGCATCGCCGGATCGCGGCTGAACTTCCAGAGCACTTCGTCGTTCACTTCCCCACCGCTCGCGGCGGCGCGCGCCGCACGGTCGGCGTTTTCCGTCATCGTCATGGCGAGGGCATCGGCGGGGTCGGTGCCGATGCTGTAGGCGTGGTAGTAGGCCCAGTAGAAGATGGCGTAAACGATCGAACCGTAGAGCGTCCAGAGCCACCAGTTCGGCAGGCGCTTGTCGTATTCCTGAATGCCGTCGTAGGTGTGCGGCCGGAGCGGGTCTTCGGTTGGGTTTGGCTTATTCATGCGGCTTGGCGTCGTCTCCGAGGGGCAGGTTTTCGAGATGCTGCAGGCGCTCGCGAGGCATCCGCCAGGTGCGCAGCGCGGTGATGACGAAGGTGCTGAAGAAGATCGCGATGCTCACGACGGTGAGCACACGCTGCCATTCTTCGACGATGATTCTTTGAAACATGGCGGGTTACTTGGCGGCGGTTTTCGGGGCTTCGGGTGGAGTTACTTTCTCGGCTTTGCCGAGCTTTTGCAGATAGGCAATGAGCGCAATGATCTCGCGGTCGGGAGCCGTCTCGGCCCCGGCGGTCTTGAGATCGGCGACGATGGTGGCGGCTTCGGTAGCGCAGGCCTGCTCGATCTCGGCCTTAGTCGTCTGGGTGAAAGGGACGCCGAGCATTTTCTGCACGGAGATCTTCTTCGGCAGCGCGTCGATGTCGGTCCTTGCGGTAAAGAGCCACGGATAGTTCGGCATCGTCGATCCAGGGCTGATCTGGCGCGGGTCGCGCATATGGAAGAAGTGCCAGGAATTCGGATACCGGCTGCCTTCGCGGGCGAGATCGGGGCCGGTGCGCTTCGAGCCCCATTGATACGGATAGTCGTAGATACTCTCGCCGAGCTTTGAGTAAGGACCGTAGCGGAGCACGTCGCCGACGAGGGTGCGGATCTGCTGCGAGTGGCAGTTGTAGCAGCCTTCGCGGACGTAGATGTCGCGGCCGGCGAGTTCGAGCGGGGTGTAGGGAATCTGGCGGACGCCTTCGATGTTTTCGGCAGTATTGATGATGACGGTCGGGATGATCTGCACGATGCCGCCGAGGAAGACCGCAACGGCAGTGAGCAGCGAGAAGGGCAGCGCATTTTCCAGCAGCCGCTCATACCACTGCGTCCAGGTGGCGCCGGTGGCTTCCTTGTGCGCGAGCATCGCCATGAGCGTCCCGACCAGGGCCCAGAGCGAAAGTCCGCTCCCGAGTGTGGGCAGCGCGCCCCAGCCGATGGCGAAGAATAAGACGAGCAGCGCGTAGATGACCGGCGGATTGAGGAAGCCGCCGATGGGACCCATCGGCTGCCGCTTTTCTTCGACGAAGACCTCGATGCTCCCGTTGACTGCCTTGGCACCTTTTGCGGTCCTGTAGATATTCCACGCGAGGATGAAAAAGCCGACCAGATACATGAGGCCGCCGAGCGCGCGAATGTGGAGCAGCGCCTTGGTGGCGGTGACGGCGTCGAGGAAGTTTGGGTAGGCGAGCACGGTGCCGCTTTCCCGCGTGGCGCTCAGCATGAGGCCTTGCGCCACCCCACTGACCCACATGGCGGCGACGTAGAGCAGGATCCCCACGAGCCCGAGCCAGAAGTGCATATTCGCAGCCGCGATCGAGTGCAGTGGACGATTCCAGAGACGCGGCGCGAGCCAGTAAAACATGCCTGCGGCCATGAACCCATTCCAACCAAGCGCGCCGCTGTGGACGTGGCCAACGATCCAGTCGCTGTAGTGCGCGAGGGCGTTCACCGATTTGATCGAGAGGAGCGGCCCTTCAAAGGTCGCCATGCCGTAGAAGGTCACGCCGGCGACAAAGAACTTGAGCACGGGATCGGTGCGCAACTTATGCCAAGCGCCGCGCAGGGTCAGCAGGCCGTTCAACATTCCACCCCAACTCGGCGCCCAGAGCATCAGCGAAAAGACCATGCCGAGGGACTGCAACCAACCGGGCAGCGAAGTGTGCAGCAGATGATGTGGACCCGCCCAGATGTAGAGGAAGACCAGCGACCAGAAATGCACGACCGACAGCCGGTAAGAGTACACAGGCCGTTCCGCCGCTTTCGGCAGGAAGTAGTACATGATGCCGAGGATCGGCGTGGTCAGGAAGAAGGCGACGGCATTGTGCCCATACCACCACTGGACGAGCGCGTCCTGCACGCCGCCGAAGATCGGATACGAGTGCGTGAGGCTCGTGGGGATCGAGAGGTGATTGACGATGTAGAGCATCGCCACGGTGATGATCGTCGCGATGTAGAACCAGAGGGCGACGTAGAGGCTCGGCTCATTGCGGCGGGCGAGGGTCCAGAAAAAGTTGATCCCGAAGACGACCCAGATGACGGCCACAGCGATATTGATCGGCCAAATGAGTTCCGCGTACTCCTTGCCGCGCGTGAGGCCCAGCGGGAGCGTGATCGCCGCGGCGAGGATGATCGCCTGCCATCCCCAGAAGTGAAGTTGCGACAGGAAGCGCGAAGCCGTCCGCGCTTTGACCAGCCGCTGCGTGGAATAGTAGATGCCGGCAAACATCATGTTCCCGACGAAGGCGAAGATGACCGCATTTGTGTGCAGCGGACGGAGCCGGCCAAAGGTGAGCCATGGCGTGTTGAAATTGACCTGCCAAAAAGCGAGCTGGGTGGCGATGAGGACGCCGACGAGCATGCCGACGATGCCCCACACGATGGAGGCGATCATGAACTGCCGGACGGGGCCGTCGTCGAATTCGATGCGGGATTTTCGGGCGAGGTCGGCGGGAGCGGTGGTCATGAGTGATGGGTCGGAGGCACGACGGCAGGTGGGTTGGCCGGCGGGAGCGGATCTTCATCGGCGAGCGGGAGGAGGGCGTCGCGCTCGCGGATGTGGCCGCCCTGCAAGAGGAAGAGCGCGACGAAGAAGAGCACCAGCACCGCACTGACGAAGACGGTGAGCAGGAGGACGTTCACAGTCGCGCCGGAGGGGGCGGGCTGGTGGTGGGCTTCTCGCGGGGGGAGTCGGATTTGCTGCCGCTCGGAGCCTGCGTTGCGCGCTCGCCGCGTCCACCACATCGGCAATTGCCGCAGTTCGTGCAGCGCTCGGTTTCAGGTGCTTGGTGAACTTCGTGGACGTGTTCCATTGGATGCCCGGAAGATGCCCGAGGGACGCGTGGAGCGCTCGCCGTGGATTGTGCAAGGCTGGCCGTTCCTTGGCTTGCGGGTGCCAGCGCCGAGGGCGTAGGTTCCCTTGTGAGCCAAAGCGAACCCCAAAAAATCGGCGAGAAGCTTTCGCAGTCGCAGATCGTGCATGACTACGAACGTGCCTTCAGCGAGGCCACGGGTTTGCCGGTGACGTTCAGCCCGGTCGGCACGCGCGAAGCAGTGCTGCGCACGAACAAGTTCGCCAACCCCTTCTGCGTCCACCTCACGGCCCTTCACGAAGGGTGCAAGCTCTGCGTCGAAATGCAGGAGCAACTCACGGCCCCCGGCACGGCGGACACGCGTTCGGGCGATTGCCCGGCGGGACTTACCGACTCCGCGGTGCCGGTGCGGCTTGGTGCGCAAACCATTGGCTTTCTCCAGACCGGTCAGGTCGCCCTGAAAAAGCTAAACCGCGGCACATTCAAGCAACTCGTGAAATGGATGGGCGACGGCACCCAGTTGGAGGAGTGGAAAGTGATCGAAGACGCTTACTTCGATTCCCCGAAACTCAGCCGCGAGCAATACGACGCAATGCTCCGCCTGCTCGAAGTTTTCGCCCAGCATCTCTCTCTGGTCGCCGAACGCGTGGCGACGCAGGAGGACAACTCCGAGCCGCCGATCGTCCAGCGCGCGCGGCACTTCATCGAGGAACATCAAGGCGAGGACATCGGGCTCGCCGATGTCGCACGCGCGGTCCACGCCAGCACCTTCCATTTCTGCAAGATGTTCAAGAAGGCGACGGGCATGACCTTCACCCACTACCTCTCGCTGGTCCGCGTGGGGAAGGCGAAGCGGCTGCTCGCGAATCCACAAATCCGCATCTCTGAGATCGCCTACGAGGTCGGCTTCAATTCACTCACCCACTTCAACCGCATGTTCCGCAGGATGACCGGCGAGTCGCCCACCGCCTACCGCGAGAAGCTCGTGGAGAATGGCGTGAGCGGCACGCCGGAGGCCGCGACGCTGCGGCCCGGAGCGGCGGGCTCGCGAGTCGGCTCTGCGGCATAGGTCGGCGCGGACCTCTGGAGGCTGGAGTAGCGGTCTTCGATCCCATCGATCATTCGGCGGACGTGCTTGTGCTTCGAGCGCGGGCGCAGGATGGCGAGACTGCGCTCCGCACTGCCCCATTGCAGATTCTCGATGGTCACGTGGCGGACGCCCCAACGGTTCATCGCGGAGCGCGAGGGCTTGTAGAGGTCGATGGTGTTCGTGCCGGCGAGGGCGCGGCCGTAGTCATCCACCTGGTAGAGTTGCCCGGTCTCGCGGACGCGGAAGATGCTCCCGACCGGCCAGCGCGACCAATCCGCCGCGGCGCTGCTCAGACGACCGGAGGACAGGGTCGTGCCGAGCGCGGTCTTGCGGCCATAGCGCAGGTGATCCGCCTCGGAGTGCGTGTAGGCCGTCGTGCGGACCTTCTGCACCGCGGTGCGGGCGATCGGGCGCTGGTACTTCGGCAGCGAACCGGAGGACGAACAGCCGACGACGGAAACGCAGGAGGCGAGCGCGAGGACGCGGAAGATTTTGGCAACCATGCGCGGAGAGTAGTGGCGGAGACTCCAGATTCCAGCGCGAAGTCGCCGCCCGCTCACGCCACGAGGAGCTGGGAGCGGAGGCGCACGAAAGCGATCATCTCGAGGAGATCGTCCACGTGGAAAGGCTTCGTGAGGATGATGCCGTTCACGTTGGCGATGAAGTCGTTCACCTTTCCGTTGCCCCGATGGCCGGTCATGAAAACGAAACGCTCGCAGAGATGCGGGCGCATGCGTTCGACGGCGCGGTAAAACATATCGCCCGGCAGCGTGGGCATCATCATGTCGGTGAGGATGACTTCGAAATCATTCGCCAGCACTTCATGCACCCCTTCCACGCCATTCTGCACTGCCTGGACGGTGAAGCCGCTGTCGGTCAGGAAGTCTTTGATGATCTCTTTGAAAGACGGGTCGTCTTCGAGGAGGAGGATCTTCTGCGATCCGCTGGTGATGGGCTTCGGCCCGTGAAGACCCAGCGGATTCGGCGCCGCTTCCGGTTCCGAGGATTCGATGGCGGTCTTCTTCGTGGCGATGAGTGACATTTGTGGATGTGGCAAACCGGGCTTTCAGAAAGCAAAGGTTGTGCCCCTCCCCACCCAGGCTTTGCCGCCGCGTCCTAAGGCTCCGGCGCCACCACTGCGAGCACCACGGGCTGGGTGAAATACTTCGCGGCCACCCGACGGATCTCTTCGACGGTCAGCGCCTCGATCTCCGCCCGCTGCCGCCGATAGTGGCTGTGGCCAAGCCCGTAGAGTTCATGCAGCGCGGCGTGGGTGGCAAAGGCGTGATTACTCTGATGCCGGATCTCCTGGGCACCGATGATTTTCTCCTTCGCCCGCGCGACTTCCTCCGCGGTGAGCCCGCCGCTCGCGAGCTTGGCGATCTCTTCGAAGAGCGCCGCTTTCACGGCCTCGAGCTTGGCCGGATCGGTGCCGAGGTAAAATGAGAATGCCCCGCGAACGAGGCCCGAGGAGTTTGAACTGCCGACGAAATACGCCAGGCCCATCTCGTCGCGAATGCGCAGGAAAAGGCGGGAGCCGAGATCGCTGCAGGCTTCGTCGATGAGATCGAGCGCGGCTTCGTCGGGACTGAAAAAATCGACCCCCGGGAAACCCGCGATCACCACGGCCTGCTCCTTGTCCTTCGTCCGCGTCACTTCGCGCCGCTCGGTCGGGGCTGCCGGTTGCGGCGCATTCACGAGCGCGGGTTCACCCGCGGGCATCTGCGCAAAGGCGCGCTCCACGAGTTCCTTCACTTCCGCGGCGCGCACGTCGCCGAAGATCGCGATCACGCCATTGCGCCCGACGAGGTGCCGGTCGCGGAAGGCCAGCAGATCGGCCTGCGTGAGTCCGGCCACGGATTCCGCAGTGCCGAGACCGGTGAGGCCATAGGGATGCCCGGCGAAAAGCTCCGCGCGGAAAAGATTTCGCGTCACCGTGGTCATCTCTTCCTCGTCCGTTTTGATGCCGGCGAGTTGTGCGTCCTTCTCCCGCGCAATCGCCTTCTCCGGCATCGTCGCCCGGAGCAGCACATCGGCGAGCACTTCGAGACCGAGCCCGAGATCCGGACGCAGCATCGCCGTGGCGACGCTCACGCTATTGCTCCCAGCATCGCTGCCGATGCTCCCGCCCACGGCTTCGATCTCGTCCGCGAGTTGTTCGGCGGTGCGGTTTTTGGTGCCCTTGAGCAGCACGCGGGAGAAAAGTTTGGTGATCCCGTTTTTCTCCGGCGTCTCCGCGAGCAGGCCCGCCTTAAAGGCCGCGACCATCGAGACCAGCGGCAGACGCGCATCTTCCCGCACCAGGAGGCGCAGGCCATTCGCGAGTTCGAATTTCTGGATCTCACCCGCCGCCGTCACCGCCGCACTCGGCGCAGAGGCCGCGAGCGCACCTTCCGGATTGAGCGACGAGACCGTCATATTCCCCCCGCGCAGATACGTCTCCAGCACGCGCCGCAGGTCCGCCTGCGAGACGCGCTGCACCGCTTCGAGATAGTCGCGCGAAAAATCGAGGTTGCGCGTCAGCAGCCAGTTTCCGCCGAGATCGGAGGCGCGGCCGCGCATCGTGGTCACAGCTTGAAGCTGATGACTGAGCGACATCTTCCGCGCCTTTTCCAGCTCCCGCTCGCTCCCGCCGCTGTCGTGCAGCTCCGCCAGCAGCCGCGCGATCTCCGCCTCGACGGCGACGCGCTTTTCCGGATCGAGCACCGCATCCACGCCAAAGAGCCCCGGCTGCCCCGGCGCATAGCACCACGCATCGATCGAATGCACGAGCGAGAGATCTTCCCGCAGCCGTCGATAGAGCCGCGAACTCCGCCCCGCGCCGAGGACCATCGCCAGCACATCGAGCGCCGGCACATCCGGATGCGTGATCGCCGGCACATGCCAGACCGCGTGCAGCCGCGTGAGCTCCGTGACAAATTCCGTGTGCGCCTCCCGCCGCCCGAGTTGCTGCGGCTCCGCCGGGATGAAGACCGGCGGCAGACTCACGCGCGGGTGCGGCGCAAAAAGCTCGGAAAGCTGCGCCCGCACCTGCTCCGCATTCACATCGCCAGTAACGACGAAGAAGATGTTATTCGGCACGTAACGCGCCTGATAGTACGCCATCACTTCGTCGCGCGTTACCGCGTCGAAGATATCCAGATGCCCGATGATCGGGTGCCGATACGGATGCTCCCGATACGCCGTGGCGAAAAGCTGGTGACTCGCCACCCGATCCGGATCGTCATTGCCCATCGCAAATTCTCGCCGAATCACCTCTTGCTCCTTCACAAATTCCTCCGCCGGCAGCGTCGAACTCATCATCGCATCCGCGAGCAACTCGATCGCCACCGCCGCGCCCTTCGCCGGGATGTCGATCCAGTACACCGTGCGATCAAAGGAGGTGTAGGCATTGATGTAGCCCCCGGAGTCCTGAATGCGCTGGGCAAACTCACTCGCGCCCCGCGTCTTCGTCCCCTTGAAAAGCATGTGCTCCAGCATGTGCGACATCCCCGCGCCGAGATGCCGCCCTTCATGGATGCTCCCCGTCTCCACCCACGCCTGCACGCTCACCACCGGCGAGCTGTGATCCTCCTGCACGATGATCCCCAGCCCATTGGGCAGAGTCCAGGTGCGGGCGTTGGCGGCGGGGAAAGTGATGATCTCGGGTGCGGACATGGGGTTGGATTAAAAGGCAGGACGGGTTTGCGGAGCAGACGCATCGTCATGGACGGCGCATTTGTCCAGCGGTCAGAGCAGTCCGCAGTCCATCACCGCAAAAGGGCGGCGGGCGAATTCCTCGTTCGGTGTTCGATGTTGGATGTTCGACGTTCGATGTTCTATTCCTCTCCCCATGCATCCCCTCTCCCGCCGCACCGCCCTCAAGACTGCCGCCTCCGCTGCGCTGCTCGCCGCCGCCGCACCTTTCACCCGCGCCCAGGAAAGCGCGAACATGCTCTACCGCTCGACCAAGGGCCGCATCAAACAGAGCGTCGTTCCTTGGTGTTTCAATCCCATGCCCGTGGAAGAACTCGCGCTCTTCGCCGTCGCCATGGGTCTGAAGTCCGTGGAACTCATCGACCCGAAACATTGGCCGATGCTCAAGGAACTGGATCTCACCTGCGCGATCGCCGGCTCGCACGGTTTCGCCAAAGGTTTCGCGCACCAGGAAGAGTGGGACGAGTGCCTCGCGAAGCTGCGCCCGCGCATCGAAGAATGCGCCGCCTTTGGCTGCGAACGCGTGATCACTTTCTCTGGCTTCCGCCGCGGCCTCTCCGATGACGAAGGCATCGCGAACATGGTGGAAGGCCTGAAGAAGATCGTGCCTTTTGCGGAGAAAAAGAAAGTGACCCTCTGCCTCGAAATGCTGAACTCGCGCGTGCCCACGGAGATGAAAGGGCACCCGGATTACTTCTGCGACTCGATGGAGCGCAGCATCGAGATCTGCAAGCAGATCGGCTCTCCGCGGATGAAGATCCTTTTCGATCTCTACCATGTGCAGATCATGCACGGCGACGTGATCACCCGCATCAAGCAGCACAAGGAATACATCGCGCACATTCACACCGCTGGCGTGCCGGGGCGCAATGAGATCGATGACACGCAGGAGCTGAACTATCCGGCGCTGATGCAGGCCCTGCTGGACATCGGCTACACGGGATTCGTCGGGCAGGAGTTCATCCCGGCGCGGGAGGATAAGATGGCGTCGCTGGCGCAGGGGGTGCGGATTTGCGACATCTGAGGGGGCGATGGGATCACAGGGAAACATCGAACTTCGAACGTCGAACATTGAACATCGAACGCGGGTGACGAGCCGTTCGATGTTCGGCGTTCGAAGTTCGATGTTCGATGTTTTGGCGCACGTCTGATCGGAAGTCCGCCCGAGCAAACATGCCCCTCCCATCCGCGAAGCCCGCTCCCTTCTACCCTTTCCTCACCGCTGCCGTGGTGGTGCTGAGTCTGGTCTCCTTTTTCATCTGGCAGCTCGGCTTCGGGGTGGATGAGTCGGTCCAGGAGGCGGGCTTTCTGCCCAAGGATTGGGCCAGCCTCGCGCCGCATCGGCGCGAGCACTACGTCCTGGCGACTTTCATGCACGGCGGGATCTTTCACGTGCTGGCCAATATGGGCGTGCTCTGGCTTTTCGGAACGCGGCTCGAGCGCTTGCTGGGGCCGTTCAAATTCGCGCTGATCTACATCTTCGCCTGCTACATCGGGCTCCGCGTCCATGTGCAGATCGACACGCAATCCATCGCGCCGATGGTCGGCGCGGCCGGTGCCATCAGCGGCGTGCTGGGCGCGTGGCTCATGCTGCATCGCCACGAGGATCTCGACAGCCTCTGGCCGGACCGCCTGCCAGAACCACTCGCGAGCTGGCCGCTCTGGCTCACCACCTTTGTCTGGATCGGCCTCCAGGCGCTCTCGCACGCCACGTCCAGCGCGCACTCCGGCGGCTTCCCAGCATATGCAGAAGTGATCGCCGGCCTCGGAGCCGGGGCCGCCGCGACCTATTTCATCAAACCGGAAAAGCGCCGCCGGAGGCCCGCGACCGGGATGGCGCCGAACTGAGCGGGCGCTCGATGGGGACGCAACCGCCGCCCGCAGCACAGCGAATCGGAAACACCAAACTTCAAAACACGCCTATCCGCTTTGTTCCCAAGCTTCCAGAAATGGAGACAGGATTCACAGGATTCAGAGGATTCCAGGATTTCGACAGAGGGAATCTCGTGAATCCTGCCAATCTTGATAATCCTGTCCAACTCTCCCGCAACTTGGCCCCGAACCGGATAGGCACGCTCCAAACTTCAAACGCCAAACGATGCGCCGCCCGCACTCCATCGCCCGACCGCCACGCTCGTTTGGAGTTTGGAGTTTGGAGTTTGAAGTTTAGCGTTCTCATCCTTTTTCCACCGCACCCGCCATGACCACCCGCCTCCTCGCCCTCCTCCTCACGTTTACCATCTTCGCCCGCGCCGAAGAAGCTCCCTTTGAGATCCTCGATGGCGACCGCGTCGTCTTCCTCGGCGACACCCTCCTCGAACGCGAAGGCAACTACGGCCACCTGGAGACGCGCCTAACCACGCAATTCCGCGACCGCCGCTTCACCGTGCGCAATCTCTCGTGGGCTGGCGAGACCCCGCTTGGCTGGTCCCGCGCGAGCTTCGATGCACCGGCGAAAGGCTTCGAGCGGCTCAAGGAAAACCTGGAGCTGGTGAAGCCCACGGTCGTCTTCCTCGGCTTCGGCATGGCCGCGAGCTTGCAGGAAATGACGGACCGCTCGCGCGACATCACGCTCAACGGCGACCCCGCGCGCTACGGTGCCGAGCCAATGTCCGCCGGGCGTTTCAAGCGCGAACTCAGCGAACTCATGGACGCCATCAAAGCACTCGATGCCACGAAGGAGGTGCGCTTCGTCCTGCTCTCGCCGCTGCGCCACGAAGACCTGCGGGCGCAGCGCCCCGGCCTGCCCGATCCCGCTGCGCACAATGCCCTGCTCGCCGACTACACCCAGGTGACCGCCGATCTCGCAAAGGAACGAAACGCCCGCTTCGTCGATCTCTTCCACCTCTGGAGCGAAAACGGCAAGGCCACTCGCACCATCATCCTCGATGAAGTGCGCGACGAGGTGACGCCCAATGGCATTCACCTTTCCTCCGGCGGCTACGCGATGCTCAGCGAGGAGATCGCCGCGAGCCTCGGCTGGAATATCGAGATGCCGACGACTACCGCGGAGTTCGTCCGCTGGGAGGCCACGCGCACCGCGCTGAACGTCGCCCTGCGCGATCTCATCGTGCGGAAAAACGAACTCTTCTTCCACCGCTTCCGCCCCGCGAATTCCACCTACCTCTTCGGCTTCCGCAAACACGAGCAGGGCCAGAACGCCGCCGAGATTCCGAAGTTCGATCCGCTCATCGCCGCCGTGGAAGCAGAGATCGAAGCGCTGAAAAGGAGCGGTCAGCCCGCCGCACCTGCCGCAAAGAAGGCGCCCGTTTCCCTGAAAGATCTCGAGCCCCCGCCGCACCCGGGCTTCCAGGTGGCGGAGGGCTACCAGATCGAACTCTGGGCGGAAAATCCGCTGCTCGAAAAACCCGTGCAGATGAATTGGGACGCACTCGGCCGTCTCTGGGTCGCCAGTTCTTCGCTCTACCCGCAGATCGAACCCGGCGGCGTGGCCAACGACAAAATCCTCATCCTCGAAGACAAAGACCGCGACGGAAAAGCGGAGACCTCGAGCATTTTCAGCGACGACCTGCTGATCCCGACGGCGGTCGTGCCGGACGTCGTGAAGGATGAAAAAATCGAATCGCCGAAGGCCACTTCACTTCATCCTTCATCCCTCATCCTTCATCCTTCCGCCTGCTACGTCGGCCAGTCCACCGAACTCCTCCACCTCACCGACACCGACGGAGATGGCCGCGCGGATCGCACCCGCATCGTCTTCTCCGGCTTCGGCACCGAGGATACGCATCACCTCATCCACACCCTGCGCTGGGGACCAGACGGACGGCTCTATTTCAACCAAAGCATCTACATCCACTCCCACCTCGAAACGCCGTGGGGCATGGTGCGGCTGAATAGCGGCGGCGTCTTCGCCTACGACCCGCGCACCGAGCGCGTCGAGGTCTATGTGAAGGGCTTCATCAATACGTGGGGTCTCGCCTGGGATCAGTGGGGCCAGAGCTTTCACACCGACGGCGCCGGCGGCGGTGGCATCAACTGGGGCTTCCCCGGCGCGATGTTTGTGACCTATGAAGGCGCGCGGCAGATCCTCCCATCGATCAGCCCCGGCGCGTATCCGAAATTCGCCGGCCTCGAGATCCTCCACAGCCCCCACTTCCCCGCCGAGTGGCAGGGCAATGCGATCACCTGCGACTTCCGCGCGCACCGGATCGTGCGGTTTGAGATCAAAGACCTGGCGGTCGGAGAAGAGGAGAAGAGGAGACAAGGAGACAAGGAGAACTCCGCCCTCTCCACTTCTACCAGTCTCCCAGCCTCCTCTTCTTCCCCCTCCTCCGGCTACGTCGCCACCGAGCAGCCCGACTTCATCCGCACGACCGACCTCAGCTTCCGCCCGATCGACGTGAAGCTCGGCCCCGACGGCGCGCTCTACGTGGCCGATTGGTCGAACCCGGTGATCAACCACGGCGAAGTCGATTTCCGCGACCCGCGCCGCGACAAACACATGGGCCGCATCTGGCGCATCACGAAGAAGGACGCGCCACTGGTGAAGTGGGAGCCGTTGGTGGCGAAAGATGAGAAGGATTTGCTCGAAGGTCTGCGGTCCTCAAATGCGTGGGAAGTCGAACACGCGAGACGTGCGTTGATCGCAAAGCCAGAACGCAGTCCTGTGAAATTCCCATACGCCAATCTCAGGGGATCCCCCCCCCCATTATGGCCGCACGGGGAAACGCCGCAGCCGTTGGAAGAAATGCGAGTTGTGTTGGCGAGGGGGCAACAGCACGAGCTCGTCAGTCACCCATTGGTGAGCGATTTTGATCCCCGCTTGCGGGCGGCTTACTTGACTGGATTCGCGCGACAGATCACCGCCGAAGCCCGGCATGTCCCGCTGCCCAGCGCGCCTTGGGGGACCATTGTCCCAATCGGATATCCTCCTCTCTTGGCCCTTCAACGTGATTCGAGCCCGAGGGTCCGCCTTGTCGCGATGCGCGCGCTGGCTCGCATTCCGCATTGGGTCAGCGCCTCGTTCGTGCTGGAAGCCGCCCTCAACCAACCCGGCGGCGAAGTCGGCAAGGTGAAGTCAGAGGCGCAGGGCGGAACGTTCGATAAGGCCACGTTCAGCGACACGAAAGATCCTTTCTACGGCTACGCGGCGTGGCTCTCGATCAATGATCTCGCGCAGGTCTGGACCGATGCGATCAAGAGCGGCGAGTGGCAGCCGGATTCGCCGGAGAAGCAGAAGCAACTCGCCTGGGGCCTCGGCGCGATCCGTCCGGAACTCGCCAGCACCGCGATCGCGAAACTTTTCGCCGACGGCAAAATCCCGCTCGACGGCACCGGGCCGTGGATCGAACTCCTCGGCACGGCGGGCGGACCGAAGGAACTCCGCGCACTGCTCGACCAACTCCTCGCGAGCAAACTCCCCGCCGAAGCGCGGGTGCGGGCGATGCTCGCGTTTGGCGATGCCGCGCGTTCCCGAAACGTGCGCCCGGAAGGCGACCTTACGACGGTGCCCAAGGATTTCGGCCGGCTGCCGGAGCGGGGACCGGAGTTTGAGGCCGCGGCCTTCCGCGCGCTCGGGCTTTGGAAAGTCGAGAGCGTCCGGCCTCTGGCCACGCGGGCCGCGGGCGCGTTTGAGACGGGTGCCGACGTGCGCGCGGCAGCCTTTGAGGCGCTGCGTTCGCTGGGCGGCGCGGAGTCCATCAAGACCCTCGACACCCTCTGCACCGAAGGCCAATCCCTCGAGACCCGCCGCCTCGCCGCGCTCAATCTCGCGCGCTTGCAGCCCGGCAAGGGCGTGCCCCGCGTGCTCGAGGTGCTCGCCAGGACGCGCAGTGAAAGTGTGATCCTCGAACTCTGGCGCGGTCTCCTCGCGATCAAGGAAGCGCCGGGGCAAATCAGCAAACTCCTCGCGGTACCCGAGGAAGCCGCGAAGCTGCCCAAACCCGTCGTCACCGCCGGCGTGCGCGCCGCCCGCGAAGCTGGCAGGAACGGCAAAACCCTGCTCGCCGCTCTGGCCCCGCTCGCTGGCTTGGATTTGAAGGAAGCGAAACTTTCCACCGACTACCTCGACCTCGCCAAACAGGCGAAGCAGCAAGGCGATGCCGTGCGCGGCGAATTCATCTACCGCCGCAGCGCGCTCATCTGCACCACCTGCCACGCCATCGGCGGCGCCGGCGGGAAAGTCGGCCCGGACATGACCAGCATCGGCGCGAGTGCTCCGCTTGATTACCTCGTCGAGAGCCTGCTCGATCCCGCGGCCAAGGTGAAGGAAGGCTACAACGCGGTGAACATTTCCCTGAAGGACGGCACCGTGGTCATGGGCATCCAAGCCCGCGAGAGCGCGAGTGACATCGTCCTGCGCGACGCCACCGGCCGCGAGCAAAGCGTGGCCAAAGGCCAGATCGCCAGCACCACGAACATTGGCTCCCTCATGCCCGCCGGATTGCTCGAACAGCTCCAGCCCCGCGAACGCCTCGACCTCTACGCCTTCCTCGGCGAACTCGGCAAACCCGGCCCCTTCGATGCGAGCAAAGGCAGCGTCGCCCGCGTCTGGACGCTGGCGAAACCCGGCGCGTCCCCGGGCACTGCCGATCCCGGACTCAGCCTCCCAGCCTATACGCTCGTCGATGGCCGCCTCGTGAAAGACCTGCTCGCGGACAAACTCCCGATGTTCGCGGACACACCGGTCATCATCGCCACCACCCGCTTCCAAGGACCCGGCGGAAAAACGCAGCTCAAAATCGCCGGAACGAAGAAGGCCTGGCTCGACGGCCAGCCACTCGACCTCACAAAAGAGATCGCGCCCGAACTGACCAGCGCCATCCACACCCTGACCGTCGAACTCGATCCGAAGAACCCACCCGAAGCCCTCCGCGCCGAATCCCCCGAGGCGCGCTTCCTCGGCGAGTGAACGGGCGGAGCAACTCCTGGGAGCGCCGCCGTCCCGTGCGGCAAAACCTGATCGCGCGGAGCGCCCATCATTCTCTTTTACGGGAGAGTGGCGCTGCGCGCAGCAGACGGTTGCCGCACGGGACGGCGGCGCTCCCGTGACGATTACCGCGTCCGTCCGCTCGCTCGTTGCTTCGCGGTCAATTCGGAAAGCTCCTTGACGATGTCCGGATTTTCCGCGGCGACATTCGTCGTCTCGGCGAGATCCTTGGTGAGATCGAAAAGCTGAGGCCCGGTCACTGGCTTCTCCGTGCGCGAGTCGCGGCGGCTGTTGCCACCCGGCACCAGCTTCCAGCCATCGCGCCGAACGCCGAAGGGTCCCTGCACTCCCCCATTGTGCGCGATGAAGGTCGTGCGCGCTGGCTTGTCGTGCGGGGTGCCGAGCAGCGCGGGCAGGACGTTCATGCTATCGAGCGCGGCATCGGCGGGGAGCGCGACCCCGGTCAGCGCCGCGAAAGTCGCAGGCAGATCGAGGAGCGCGAGGAGTTCCCCGTTTTCACTCCCGGCCTGAATCTTTGCCGGCCAGCGGGCGAGGAAAGGCACGCGATGTCCACCTTCCCAGAGCGAACCCTTGTAACCCCGCAGCACGCCATTGCAGGCGACATCAGGTTTGCCGAAATCTTCGTAGCCGTCGTCGAGCACGCCGCCATTGTCGCTGCTGAAAATGACGAGCGTATTCTCCGTCAGCTTCAGCCTATCGAGCGCGGCGAGCACCTGGCCGATGGTGTCGTCGAGTTCGTGGATGGCATCTCCCCGAATGCCGCTCGGGCTGGAATCCTTGAAGCGCGGATGCGGCACGCGCGGAACGTGGATGCCATGCGTGGCGAGGTAGAGGAAGAAGGGACCGGTCTTGTTCTGCTCGATGAAACCGATGGCCTTTTTCGCGAAGGTGTCCGCCATGTCTTCATCCTTCCAACGCGCGGCCTTCCCTCCAGTCATCCAACCGATGCGGCCCACGCCATTCACGATCGTCATGTCGTGACCGTGGGTATGCTTGAGTTTGAGCAGCTCGGGATTCTCCACGCCGGTCGGCTCGGTACCGACCTTCTGCTTATAACTCACCGTGATCGGGTCCGCGGGATCGAGACCGACGATGCGGTGATTTTCGACATACACCGTCGGCACCCGATCGCCGGTGGCGGGCATCATGAAAGTGTAGTCAAACCCGAGTTCCAGCGGGCCGGGCTTGATGTCGGCGTTCCAATCCGGCCCGCTTTCGCCCCCGAGACCGAGGTGCCACTTGCCGACGTGCCCGCTCTTGTAACCCGCTTCGCGGAGTAACGAAGGGATCGTCACCGTGCCGGGCGGAATACTGAGGGGGGCGTCACCCGGTGCGATCGAGGCGCCGGACGGTTGCCGCCAGGAGTAAGTGCCCGTGAGCAGCGCGCGCCGCGTGGGCGTGCAAGTCGAGGCGGGCGAATGGGCATCCGTGAAGCGCCGACCTTCGCGCGCAAGGCGATCGAGATTCGGCGTCCTGGCGTGCTTCGCGCCATAGCACGAGAGATCCCCGTAGCCGATGTCGTCGGCAATGATGACGATGATGTTGGGCTTCTCGGCGGCGGAGGCTGAGGCAGCGATGAGGGCGAGACTGGAGAGGAGATGACGGATTGTTTTCATAAGAGGATTCGGAGGACGCGGCTCCCTGGGAGCGGGGGGGGGGGGGGGGGG
>JANNXQ010000065.1:0-5495 GCA_031409655.1 Chthoniobacteraceae bacterium
CCCCGGCACTTCTTCCTTCGACATGTTCAAAAACTACGTCGATCGCGGCGATCAATTCCGCGCCCTCGTCCAAGCGCTCCCAGCCCAATAAGCGCGACCCGCCCTTTTCTCTCCACACCAACTCCAGCACTCCAGCCACCAACCTATGAAAATGCCAAAATTGTTCGCCCGCCGTTTTCGGAAGAAGCCCGAACCAACCGCCCGTCCCTACCAGACGCAATTGAAAGCCACCGCGGTCGCCCCACGCCGCGAAGCCATCGAGGACTACGACGGTCCCGAGCCGACCACGAGTCTCTCGACGGCTTTCATCATCGTGCTCGTCCTGCACGTCGTCGCCGTCGGCGGCATCTACATTTTTAACTCGATCAAAACCAGTCGCCAGCGAACCGTGGAGCAGACGTCGAGTAGCGCGCAAAAAGCTTCGGCAAAATCCGGCAATGCGAACGCGAAGAATCCGCCCCAGAAGCAGGCGCCTGCGAATGTGGAGAAGGCTCCCGTCGCCGCCAAACCCGTGATCCTGCCTTCCGGCGGCCAGTTCCATCGCGTGCTGCCCAATGAAAACCTGACGAAGATCGCGACCCTCTACAGTGTGACCGTCGCCGCCCTCGAAGACGCGAACGGCCTGTCGCACGACGCCGTTTTGAAAGTCGATCAACAGCTCAACATTCCCACGCAAAAGACCGTCATGAAGATCCCGGTCTCCACGCCCCCGCTCCCCGAGTCCGCGTCGAGAAAAGCTCCCGAGGCGACGCTCACCCGATTCGCTCCGACCACCACCGTGAAGTCGCCAGTCGCCGCGCCGTCCAAGTCCGCGACCACCCGGACTTACACCGTGGACAAGGGCGATACCGCGACCTACATCGCCCGTCGCTTCAATGTGAGCACGGAGGAACTGCTGAAGCTGAACGGCATCACCGATCCGAAAAAACTCCAACCCGGCAAGGTCCTGAAGGTTCCGGGAAAGACGACCGCAAAGACCAACTAACGCGGCGTGATTGCAGGCTGGCTAACGATTGACGACTTGCGGAGAGCCCGGACGGCGCTCTCCGCATTCGCACGCGCCGGCCTCGGAGGGGAGCCCCTGAAAACCCGCAGCCCTGTGCCGGAAGGGAGGTCGCGCCTTTCGCTTTGCTAAACATTCACCGCAATAGCGTCTTCCTGCTCGTCCTCGCAGCGCTCGGCCTCATGGGGCTGGGGCTGGTGATGCTTTCGAGCACCGCTGCTTACGCGCGCGAAAGTGGCGGCGACGCTGCGACGCTCATGCACAAGCAGATCCAGTGGCTGGTGGTCGGCGCGGTCTTTTCCGTCGCGGCAGCCGCGATCGACTACGACCGCTGGCGGCAGACTTGGTGGATCTGGTTCACCCTCGCGCTGGTGCTGCTCGCGCTGTGCTTCGTCCCCTCCATCGGGCGCAAAGTGAACGGCTCCGCGCGCTGGCTCAAGGTCGGCGGATTTTCGCTCCAGCCTTCGGAACTCGCCAAGCTCGCCCTCGTCATCGCGCTCGCCTGGTGGTACTCGCGCACCACGAAACCGGCAGCCCCCGACGCACTCGCACTCCCGCCCGAGCAGACATTTTGGCGAGGCTTCATGATGCCGCTGGCCCTCGGCGGAGCGCTCATGGCACTCATTGCTCCAGAGGTCGATCTGGGGGCGACGGCCTTGATCGGCGCCACCACTTTCATCGTCATGTTCGTCGCCGGAGTGCGCTGGCGATACCTCGTGCCGACGATCGGCGTCGCCCTCATCACCTTGATCACCGTGATGGTGCGCATGCCGGAACGAATGGGCCGCTTCCTCGCCTTTCGTTTCCCCGACAAATATCCCGCCGATGCCTACCAGGGCGAACAAGGTCTCATCGCCCTCGGCTCCGGCGGCCTGCATGGCTACGGGCTCGGTTTCGGTCGGCAAAAGATGAGCTTTCTTCCTTTCGCCCACACCGATTTCATCTTTCCCGTCGTCGGCGAAGAACTCGGCCTCATCGCCACACTCTCCGTCATCTTCGCCTTCCTCATCCTGCTCCTCAGCGGTACCGTCATCGCGGTGCGCGCCCGCGATCGTTTCGGCATGTTACTCGGCTTCGGCCTCGTCACTTTGCTCGCGCTGCAAGCGGCCGTGAACATCGGCGTCACCACCTGCCTGCTGCCAAACAAAGGCATGCCGCTTCCCTTCATCAGCTACGGCGGCACGAACCTCGTCTTTTGCCTCGTCTGCATCGGCATCCTCATCAGCATCTGGCGGCGCGGGGTCGGCGATCTGGAGGAAAAGGCCAACGTGCGGCTCGCCGCGAAAGTTCGGAGGAGGCCGACGCGACTTTAGGCCATGAGCAATCTCGTCATCGCGGCTGGCGGCACGGGCGGGCACTTGTTTCCGGGACTCGCCGTCGGCGAAGTCCTGCTAGGGCGCGGCCATCAGGTCATGCTCATCGTTTCCGAAAAGGAGATCGATGCCGTGGCCACGCAGGGGCGCACGGGCTTTCGCATCGAGAAAGTGCCGGGCGTCGGCTTGCAGGGAAAATCGCCCGCGGCGCTGCTCAAGTTCGCGCTCCGCTTTCGCGCCGGACTCGCGCAGTGCCATCGCCTGTATGCGGACTTCCGCCCGGCGGCGGTGCTCGGCATGGGCGGCTTCACTTCCACGGCCCCGATCCTCGCCGGACGCAAGCGCGGCATCGCGACTTTCATCCACGAGTCAAACGCCATCCCCGGCAAGGCGAACAAACTCAACGGCCGCCTCGCCACCCGCGTGCTCCTCGGCTTCGAGGAATGCGCGCAGCATTTCCCCCCGGGGAAATGTGACGTGACCGGCACGCCCGTCCGCCAGTCGCTCACCGAACGCCTCGAGAAGACGGCGGCGCTCGCGAAATTTTCCCTCACCCCCGAACGCAAGACCCTGCTCGTGATGGGTGGCAGCCAGGGCGCGCACGGCATCAACAAATCCCTCGCCGCCGCCCTCCCACAGCTCCACGACGCTTCCGTGCAGGTCATTCATTTCACCGGACGCGATGACGAGCAGATGATGCGCGAGAGCTACGCGCAGGCGGGCATCCCGGCCTTTGTCGCCGCGTTTTATCATCGCATGGAGGAAGCCTACAGCGCCGCGGATGTAGCGATCGCGCGGAGTGGCGCGGCGAGCCTCACGGAGTTATCGCACTTCGCCCTTCCGAGCCTGCTCATCCCCTATCCGCACGCCGCGGAAGATCATCAGACTTTGAATGCGAAAATCTTTGAACGCGCGGGGGCGGCCACGCTATTGAAGGAGAGCGAAATCACCGGCGAAATTCTCGCCAGCAAGCTCCGGTGGTTTTTCGACGATCCGGCCCGCCTTGCCGACCTGTCCGCGCGTTGCCGCAAGCTCGCGCCGCAGCACGCCGCCGAGCGCGTCGCGGAGACAATTTTGAAAGCCTGTGGTTAATCCATTTCCCCATCATTCAGTTCGCCCATCGTGTGTCACTTCGACAGACGCGCAGGTGGCGCTTCCGGGGAGCATGGGCGTCCCGCCCGTTGGTCGCGGCGTCTCGCCGCGACGAACTTCCCGACATCTCTCGGCAACTCGATCGCGCTTCGACTTACCTCACACTTTCGGAAGTCCGTTCCGGCGGGACGCCGAAACCAGCGGGCGGGACGCCCACGCTCCCCGGAGCTGCCGCCCGCACGCAGCCATTTCCAACACCCAGCATGTCTAATCAAGACACAGGACAAATTCTCGCCGGGATCCTCGTCGGGGGTGAACTCAAAGTTCACCTCATCGGCGTCGCCGGTTCGGGGATGAGTGGGATCGCGGGTTTGCTCATCGCGCTCGGCCATCAGGTCAGCGGCTCCGATAAGGCGACGACGGTCGAAGTCGTGCGGTTGCAATCGCTCGGCCTGCGCTTCTCCCAACATCATGATGCGGCGCACGTCGCGGACGCCGACCTCGTCATTTATTCGTCCGCCATCCGCGCCGGGAATGCGGAGTACGACGAAGCGGTGCGGACTGGTCGCAACATCGTCCGCCGCGCGGATGCCCTCGCGGCGATCATGAATTGCAAGAAGGGCATCGTGATCTGCGGGATGCACGGCAAGACCACGACCTCCTCAATGACCGCGCATGTGCTGCGCGGCGGCGGGCTGAATCCTTCGCATTACGTCGGCGCAGAGATCCCGATCCTCGGGACAAATGCCGCGTGGGATCCGGCGGGTGAATACTTTGTCGCCGAAGGAGACGAGAGCGATGGCACGCTGGCCTTCTATCATCCCGAACACGCCATCGTGCTGAACATCGAAGAAGAGCATCTCGACTACTACGCCGACCTCGCGGCGATCGAAGTCGTCTTCAATCAGCTCCTCAGCCAGACGCGGGGGAAAGTCATCTTTTGCGCCGACGACCCGCACGCCACGCGCATCTGCACGCCGCATCCCGGCGCCATTTCCTACGGCGAATCGCGCACCGCATTTTATCGCTTCGACGACGTTCATGCGAAGGACTTCCAATCGCACTTCCGCGTCGTGCGCGGCGGCGAACCCATCGGCGCGATCACGCTCAACGTTCCCGGCCGGCACAACATCAGCAACGCCGTCGGCGTCGTCGCGCTCGCCACGGAACTTGGCGTACCCTTTGCCAAAATCGCGGAAGCGCTCGAGACCTTCCGCGGCGCGCGCCGGCGCTTCGAGATAAAGTATCGTAGCGAGCGTTACATGGTCGTGGACGACTACGGTCATCATCCCAGCGAGATCCGCGCGACCCTCGCCACGGCAAAAAACACGGGCCGCAAACGCGTGCTTTGCATGTTCCAGCCCCATCGCTACTCGCGCACCTTCAAGCTCAAGGAAGAGTTCGGCCGCGCCTTCCCCGACGCCGACGTGGCCTTCATCGCCGATGTCTATGCCGCGAGCGAAGCGCCGATCCCGGGCGTGAGCGGACAGACGATCGTCGATGAAATGATCCGCGAAGGCCATGACGCCGCGCATTACCAACCCGACCGCAAAAAACTCGCGCTCGAGATCGGCCGCATGATCGAACCCGGCGACTGCATCATCAGTCTCGGCGCCGGGAACATTCACGAAGCCGGCTCCCTGCTCGCGAAAGACATCGCGCTGCTCGACGAAATCCAAAACGCCATGGGCCCGGGTCTGGCGAAGCTTTACGAACCGCTCTCGAAGCACACGACGATGCGCGTCGGCGGTCCGGCGCAATTTTGGATCGAACCCGAGACCGAGGAGGGTTTCGCGCGGCTGGTGAAATTCACGACCGATCGAGGTATCCCGTTTTTCGTGATGGGCCGCGGATCAAATTTGCTCGTGCGCGATGGCGGCATTCGCGGCGTCGTCGCGCATCTGTCGCGCGGCGAATTCAAGAAGCTCGAAGTGCGCGAAGGCAAGCTGCACGCCGCCGTGGGCGTGAAGCAGAAGGAACTCGCCTACGCCGCGCGCGATGCGCGTATTGGCGGCTTCGAGTGGTTCGAGGGCATTCCCGGCAATGTCGGTGGTGCGCTGCGCATGAATGCCGGGGCGATGGGCGGC
>JANNXQ010000066.1:0-70761 GCA_031409655.1 Chthoniobacteraceae bacterium
CGCTATGGAAACGCTGATTTAATCAGACGCGTGGGCAAAGGTCATGAGGAGGTGCGGGGTCGTAGAGGGATGGAAGCCCAACGGAGTTTCGCGCAGACCGAGTATAGCCGCAAAAAGAAGATCACCCGGCGGGAGAAGTTCCTCGGGCAAATGGAGCGGGTGGTGCCGTGGGGGCGGTTGGTGGCGCTCATCGAGCCGCATTATCCCAAGGGCGAGCGCGGGCGTCCGCCGACGGGGATCGAGAAGATGCTGCGCGTTTACTTTTTGCAGCAGTGGTATGGGCTGGCCGATGAGGCGCTGGAGGACACGATCTATGACAGCCAGGCGATGCGCAATTTTGCGGGCATCGACCTCTCGAGCCAGCGGGTGCCGGATGCGACGACGCTCCTGGGCTTCCGCCACTTGCTGGAGGCGCACGAACTGACCGCGGGCATCCTCGCCGAGGTCAACGCGCATCTGGAAGAGAAGCACCTGCTGCTGCGCGAGGGCACGCTGGTGGATGCCACGATCCTCGCCGCGCCCAGTTCGACCAAGAACCGGCAGCGCGAGCGCGACCCGGAGATGCATCAGACCAAGAAAGGCAACCAATGGTATTTCGGCATGAAGGCGCACATCGGAGCCGATGCGAAGTCCGGGCTGGTGCATACCGTCGTGGGCACGGCGGCCAACGTGTCGGACATCAGCCAGACGCACGCGCTGCTGCACGGAAAAGAGAAGGCCGCGCATGGCGACGCGGGCTATCTCGGCGTGGAGAAGCGCCCGGAAATCATCGCCGCGCACGGCGCAGTCGAGTGGCGGATCGCGGCCCGGCGCGGCCAGCTCAAAGCCATGCCCGAGAGTTGGGTCAAAGACCTGACGCTGGGCTACGAGAAGCTCAAGGCCCGGGTGCGCGCGCTGGTCGAGCACCCGTTCCACATCGTGAAGAACCTCTTCCGGCACCGGAAAGTGAGGTATCGCGGGCTCAAGAAAAACACCGCGCAACTGCACACTCTCTTCGCCCTGGCCAACCTGGTCATCGCGCGCAAGCACCTGCTCGCCGCCGCGTAAGCCCGCAACCTCCGCAAAACATCACCGCCAAGCCAGGCAACCGACCGCCAAGAACATCAACCACCGCTCAGCACCGCGCAAAAGACCCAAAATCGCGACCAGCCATCATTGAAAAACCGCCGCCCTCGCACCGCAGAACGGGCCATTTGCGCCGTTCGAGTTAATCAGCGGTTCCCTATGGAAGGGAATCCCGACGCAGCCCCGAACATAGCCAGCGACGCATGGCATCCGGGGCGGAGATCTTTGGCGGCACAGCTTTTTTTGCTCTCAGGAGCGAGTGTTTCCGTTTTCCTCGCAGGGGGACCGCAAGAGGGAAATCTTGCGGTATTTTTGATTTTCGCGGGGCTGGCCCTGGTCGCCTGCCGGCCGGTGGCAGAAGTGGATGGCATTCGCTGGGGCATCGCGGGAGGGCTCGTCCTCATGGCTTCCCTCGCGCTGCTGCCGCAAGGCTGGCTGCCGACACCCGCGTGGCGACAGGGACTGATGGCAGCGGGCGCTCCGCTTGGCGCGCCGATCTCCACGATGCCGGGCGAAACCCTGTTTTGGCTGGCCATCCTCGGGGTCAGCGCGGGTATCGCGCTCTTCAGCCTCACCCACCCGATGCGCTCTTCTGGGAGCCTCACGGTGGCCACGGCGGGGGTGGTCATCTGCGGGGCTTATGCGGCGCTCGCGCTGTTTTGCCTGAAGTCTGGATGGGAGTTTCCCTTTGATCCCGATCCTGAGGAGTTCGGATTTTTCCGGAACAGGAATCATACCTCGGCCTTCCTGGTGACCGGCTGCGTGCTCGCGCTCGGGGTGCTTGCCGTGGCTTTTCGCCACCGCCACTGGGTCGCAGGCTCGGGCGCTGCGGTCAGTCTCGTCATCTGCCTCACCGGGTTGCTCTTTTTCACCACCTCGCGCGGTGGGATCGTGGTGCTCGTCGGCGGCGCGATGCTCTGGATCGGCGGGCTCGGATCGGCGCATCGCTCGAAGCCTCTGCTCGTCTCCTTTGGGGCCGTTTTCGTCGCCGGAATTTTTCTCTTTCTCGCGCCGCAGAGTGTCGTGAAAAAGCGCATGCTCGCCATCGTCGGCGGGGAGAAAAGCTCCGAGACAACGACAACGGCAGGCGGCGCCACTGCGGACCCACGGGTCCGAATCTACCGCGATACATTCCGCTTGATCGGCGATTTTCCGCTCACCGGGACGGGGCTTGGGACCTTCCGCTGGGTCTTCCCTCAGTATCGAAAGAGTGTCCACACGGACTCGCCGGCGGCGCATCCCGAGAGTGACTGGATGATGCTCGCCGCGGAGGCGGGATTGCCCTCCGTGGCGCTGCTCTTTTTCGGCATCGGGGTCCTGCTGCGCCGGGCCTGGCGGCAAAGAAGCCACCCCTACTGGCCCCTGCGGTGGGCGCTACTCTGCGCGGCGCTCTCCGCGGTGCTGCACGGTTTTGTGGACGTGCCCGCGCACCGAACGGCACTGGGCTGGTGGGTACTCGTCATCGCGGGAGTCGGATTGCAGACACCACCGCGGCACCACCGGCGTCCGCCACGGTGGCAGCACGCGATCTTCGTCCTCACGGGCCTCGGCTCGGTCGCGCTCGGCATCCAACTGGCGCGCGCGCAGTGGTTCGCCGGTCCATCTTCGGCGCCGCTCGCGCCCTTTGCCGCATTGCCGAAGATCATCCAACTCCGCGTCGATGGCCAGCCTCAAGCATCCGCCGATGCCGCCCGCGCGGCCATCCGCGAACATCCGATGGCCGAACGGCTCTACTTTCACCTCGGCCTGGCGCTGCTCGAGATCGACGGCCAGACGGCGGAAGCGGAGCGGACGTTCCGCGCCCAGGCACTGCTCAATCCCTACTCCGCCACTCTGCGGATCGAGCAGGCCGCGGTCTGGCTGGAGCGCGATCCGCAGCGGGCTGCGGCACGGTGTGCGGAAGCCATCTCCATCCAGGAGCAGCTCGACAGCGGTCGCCAGTCTGCGGACAAAATTGCGGAGGTGCGTTTCCGGGAAATCCTCGCCCTCGCTGCTGAATCGCCAGCCGCCCAGCGTCACCTGCTCCCCGCCATCATGCACCTGCCCGGGCACGCCCTCACCTTGCTGGAGCGCGCCGCGCCGGAGGTTGCCGCCGCCGAGCTGCCGCGAATGGTCGCCGATGAAACCTTCCTCGGACGCCTCGACGGCCCCGCCCGCATCCGCTTCCTGGACGTGTGGTATAAAAATGGCGACCGCGACGCCCTCCTGGCGTTTCTCGCCAATCGCGCGGATTGGGAAAAGGCCGCGTGGCCGATCCAAATGAAACGCCTCGTGGATACCGGCAAACATGAGGAAGCCACCCGCGCCTCGGCCCAGCGATACGCCGTGAATCTGACGCTCCCGCCGCCCGGCACCGACGACTCCGGTCCGCGCGCCGGGGACTCCACCAGCGCCGTGGAGGCCTTTCAACGCGCCTGGCGCGCGGGCAATACCGTCAGCGCCCGACGCCTCCTCGACGAGGCGCGTGCGCAGCCTCCCGTGCCGCCGGAAGTGTGGCGCCTGAGCGCCGCTCTCGCCGCGTCCGACGGCCTGTGGCCCGCAGCGTGGAGCAACCTTTCCCAATACATCCGCGCCGCTCGTCTCGATAGCCCGCCATGATCCCGCTCGCTGCGTCCCGACTCATGAATCCCGCCGAAAAGGAGCTGCAACTCGTCGCTCGATTTTCGATCATCGAAGACCTGCACGAGCGCCTCGCCGCAGTGACGGAGCGCGCGCGCAAACTCCCGACGCTCGCGGACGCAGAAAAGATCGACGCCCACCGGGTGCAAGGTTGCGTCTCACGCGTGTGGCTCGTTGGCTCGATGGAGGGCGGACGCTGCCGCTTCCGGCTCGATGCGGATTCGGCGTTGGTGAAGGGACTCGCGGCCTTGCTCTGCGAGGTCTTCGACGACGGTGAAGCGCGCGACATCGTCCACTTTGAATCCACAGTGCTCAACGCCCTGCGACTCTCGGAAAATCTCTCCCCCACGCGCCGCCAGGGGCTCAGCCAAGTGCAGCGCGCGATGCGCGAGTTTGCGGCGGGAGCGCTGGCGAAAAATCTCCCGTGATCGACGCCCACAATCATCTGCACGACGCGCGACTCGCTCCGCACTTGTCGGAGATCCGGCCCGCGCTCGCGCGACTCGCCGTCGAGCGCGCCGTGGTGAATGGCACGCGCGAAGCAGATTGGGCCGCCGTCGCCGCGCTGGCCGCAGAGCAGACGTGGGTGCTGCCTTCCTTTGGCCTGCACCCTTGGCACATCCACGGGCGCTCGGGCGAGTGGCTCGGGAATTTGGAGCGCCTGCTCGCGGCCCATCCATCCGCGGGCGTCGGCGAGATCGGGCTCGACCGCTGGATCGCCGATCACGACATCGCCGATCAGAGCGCAGTCTTCCGCGCGCAACTCTCCCTGGCCGCAACGCTCAATCGTCCGGTGACGATCCACTGTCTGCGCGCCTGGGGCGCGCTTTGGGAAATCCTCCGCAGCCACGCATTGCCGGCTCGCGGCTTCCTCATCCACGCCTACGGAGGCCCGGCGGAAATGACGCACGGCTTCCTCGATCACGGCGGCTACTTTTCCTTCAACGCCTATTTTCTCCACGAGCGGAAAGCGGCGCAGCGCGAAATCTTCCGCCACCTGCCTGGCGATCGCATCCTCTTGGAAACGGACGCGCCGGACCTCCCACCGCCGGTGGAGCGCAATCCGCATCCGCTCACGGATACCGCGGGAAACGCGATCAATCATCCCGCGAATCTCGCGCTGGCCTACGCATCATTGGCGGAATTGCGCGGCGTCCCCCTGAATGAACTCGTGGCGCAAGTCCGGGGAAATTTTGCGCGCCTCTTCGTTTCGGCGGCGTGACTCGCGCAAGCTCGCTGGGAGCGCCGCCGTCCTCGTGCGGCATCGTTCCAAACGCGCAGCGCCATTCGAAGATGCGCGCTCCGCGCGGAATGTTTTTTGGATGCCGCACGGGACAGCGGTGCTCCCGGCTACAGGCCTTCGGGACGCCAGGCATCCAGCGGCGTGAACTCGGCAGGATCGATCCGCACGCGCGAACCAAACGGCGCGGCCACGATGCTCCGCGTGCTCAGGCTCCCCTGCTCCACGCGGACGGATGGAAAGCC
Organism: Chthoniobacteraceae bacterium; assembly: GCA_031409655.1. Lineage (GTDB taxonomy): Bacteria > Verrucomicrobiota > Verrucomicrobiia > Chthoniobacterales > Chthoniobacteraceae > JANNXQ01. The sequence goes on from JANNXQ010000066.1 coordinate 5,170, forward strand.
CGCATCGAGCGCGCGGTAGAGATCGGGGTGGTGCTCGAGCGTTGCGCGTTGCACCGACTCCGGAAACTGGCTGAGGCCCGCAAAATAATGATGCCCATTCCGCTCGACGTGGGTGATGCCGAGCGTCGCAGCGACGGCGAGATCCTGGAGCAGCGCGACGGGACCGAGGTTCGTGAGATCTTCGCCGCTGAGATGCAGGTCGCGCTGCGGTTCGAGACGACGCCGCTGGGCGATGAGGCAGGCATTCGCGAGACCGCGGATCACGCCTTTGCAATTTTTATGACTCGTGCCCGCATAGCCTCCGTCGAGCGCGATCTCGACGGCATGGAGATCACCTTCGCTCTCGTCGATGATGATCGGCGGCCGCTCGCGCCAGCCGCGCAAAGCCTCGCTGGTGGCTGGCGAGAGGGCCACGTCGCGATGCAGCGGCTGCTCCACAAAGATGAGCCCGCGCAGAAAACGCGCGATCACCGGATCGGCCTGAAATTCCTCCCAGAGCGCGCGGAAGGGCGCGACGTCGCGGTAGTTCTCATTGCCATCGAGCGTGAAGGCGCAGCCTGGGGCCACGCGATCGAGCAGCTTCGCCAGCGCAGAGAGTCGGGCGCGGTCGTGTTCGACGTTGCCGCCGAGCTTGATCTTGAAATGGGTGAGTCCGTAGGCGGCCACACATTCCTCCAGCGCCTGCGGCAGACCATCGCGCACGCGTTCGGGCTCGGGGATTTCGTCGATCGTAAGCGGATCGGTGAGCCCCACGGTGTGCCGCGCGATCACGGAGGTGAGCGGCTCGCGCGGGAGGAAATCCGCGGAGGCCCCGGCGAGTTCCGGATGGATTGCGCCAAAGTCGATGGCGAAGGCATCCTCCCGCACGGCGCGGGCGAAGGTCACGCCGGTCGCCTGGCAGAAGGCGTCGATGACGGCGCGCTCGACGATGGTGACGCCGAAATTCCAGAGCAGTGGCGGAAAGCCGCGCCCGGCACCCCACCTTTCCTGCGCCGCATGGACCGCTTGCCAGAGGGCGAAGACCGACGGTTGCACCCCGGCTTCCAGTGCGACGCGGCAGGCGTGATGGATCACTTCGATGATCTCCTCGAGGTCGTCGCGGAAGGTCGTCGCCGGATTTTTCGTGAACCACTTCGGCACCAGATTATCCGCCGCCACTCCGTGCGCTACTCGACCATCGATCTCCGCCTTCACGCAGGCAAACAAGTGCGGCACCCGCGTCAGCGTGGTGATGCCGTAGCGAAAGGGGATGCGGGTGGTGAGGTCGTTGACGACCAGGGAAGTTTCGAGGATGCGGATTTTCATTGGATCAGTCGGGGCGGGAGGAATGCCGGGCGCGGACATTTTGTCCGCTCACGCGGACGGCACCGAACCAAAGCGCGACCGTCCCAGCAGCGAAGACGAGGAAGCCGCCCGGGAAAAATTTCGCCGCCAGCACTTCCATCCCGAAGTGCTGCACCGTCCACCAATCGCCATCGGCCGCCGCGAGCTTTGCCACGAGTAAAGAGCGACCCTCGTGCGGCAGGTGGAGGGCCAGCAGGACACCGCCGGCCAGCAAGCTGAAAGGCACAAAGCCGGTGAGCAAATTCCACCACAAAATCCGCCGCAGCCGGACGGACGGCGCGCGGATAAAGACGCGCGCGACCAGCGCCATGAGGCCGAGCAGACAGACTTGCGTGAGACCGCCTTGCGCCGCGCCATAGCGGGGCGCAACGGAGAGGAGCAGACAATTGAGAGTGAACGTGAGCGCCAGCGCGATCCCCCAGGGCCGGAGCGAGACGCCTCGCAGTTGCGTCGCGATCTCGGTCCGGAGCGTCCAGAGCGTGGGACCGAAAATGGTGAGCAGGGTGGCAGCCATCCAGGAACTGAGGGCGATCGCGGTGTAGTAGGCATCGTCCGCATTCTGCGCCATGGAACGCGGGCTCGGCGTGGCCCTCCAGCGATCACGCAGATCGGTCGGCAGAAGCCCGACGACGTGATCCACAAAGTTCAGCGCCACACGCGCTGGCAGCGACTGACCGGCATCCCAAGTGACCACAGGATTCTGCGCGACGCGCTGCGCGAGCCCGTAAGAAAGGACCGTCCAGAGCTGCCATCCGGCACACGTCCCGAGCATGATCGCGATCCCTGCCGCCCAGACGACTCGCCGGTGCGCGAGTTCCCGGATCGCCGGCCAGCCAAAGGCGACGAAAAGAAAGGGCACGCAGAGAGCCGACGATTCGTGAGCGGCGATGGCCACACCGAACCAGAAGATGCTCAGCAGCGCCGAAGCATTTTCCCCATTTTCCCGATGGCGCAACGCCTCCAGAATCGCGGCGACGAAGAACCCAGCCGCCAGCCACATCGGCCAGAGATTTTGCAGATGCACGAGGTAGAAAGCGGAAAGGCAGACGCACGCCACGGCCCAGCGGCGACGGGCGAGCTGCGCCGGAGTCCGCGCCCCGGCGACGAGGACGAGGACACCCGCGGCCGTCGTCCCCGCGACGTAAATCTGGTAGGCGGCGAGGCTCGGATGAAACGGCAGGCAAAGGATCGCGCCGGCGGCAAACGCGGGACTGCGGGCGAGGTGCGAAAGGCCGAAAGCCTGCTCCCAACTTGCTCTGGCCATGCCGAAGTGCTGCATCCAATCACCGCCCATGAGCCACATGCCCGGAAAGGGAATCACGCACATGACGCCGAGCGTGAAGAGGCAGGTGAGGTAGTAAGTTCGCAGTTCCGGCGCGCCGAGGTCGAGGTCCCGGCGATGATAAATCCACAGCCCCACCACGGCCGCGAGCAGCCCGAGATACCAGGCCCACGGAGGCGTGCGCGTCATGATCGAAAACGTCCCAGCGAGGCACCACACGGCGCTGCCCATCAAGGGTGCGGCCCAGGCCCGGTCGTCAGCGCAGCGCGCGAGTTGCAAGGTGACTTGTCCCGTCGCGGCGAGGATGAGCGGGAAGAGCAGGCACGCGGCGACGAGCAGGAGCGGGGTCATGCGAACAGCGGCGAAGTTTTCGCGGGGAACATCGAACGTCGAACGTCGAACGTCGAACATCGAACGACACTACCGGCTGCGTTCGTTCGGTGTTCGATGTTCGGTGTTCGACGTCCGATGTTTTCCCCTTCCCCCACCCCGTCACTCACTCCTCCACCCGATAGAGGTGCGTCTTGCTGCGCAGATAGAGCGCCTTCCCCGAGACCGCTGGCGACGCCATGAAGCCGTCCGGAAATTGATTCTCCGCCAGCAGCTTGAACTCCCGTCCCGTCGCAAAGGCCGCCACTTTTCCCTCCTCATTGCAGACGTAGATCCGCCCGCCAGCATAGACCGGCGACGCCGAGCAATTGCCTCCGACGCGCGCGGTCCACACGGGATTGCCCGTCTTCGCCTCGTAGCAACTCGCGATACCGCCGTCGTCGATCATGTAGAGCAGATCGTCCACGAGGAGGACGCTGGGTTTGTTGGCCACGCTCTTCTTTTGCCGCCAGGCGAGCTGCTCTTCGGCGAGCACGCCTTTGCCACCGAGTTTCACGGCGACGAGCTGGCCCTTGCTGAAGCCGGTTTGAAAAAAGACGAGTCCGTGCCCGACCACCGGCCGCGAACTCGCGCTGTGCTGCGCGAGTTCCTCAAAGCGCCACACTTCCTTCCCGGTGCGCGGATCATAGGCGTAGTGCGCCTTGGCCCCGCTGCTCAGGAGCAGGGATTCGCCACCTTGCTCGATCACCGTCGGAGTCGCGAAGGCCTTGCGCAGATCCCCTTCCCCGGTCGGTTTCCCCTCTTTGTCGAGATCCTGGAAGTCCACCGAACGCTTCGTCTCCCAGACGGTCTTGCCGGTCTTCTTGTCGAGCGCGACGACAAACTGATGATCGCTGCCGTCGAAGTTCATGATCAGCAGATCGCGCCAGAGGATCGGTGATGAACCCGCGCCGCGATAGTGATTGCAGACGAAGTCGGTGCGCTCCCAAATTTTCGCCCCGGTCTTCATGTCGAGGCAGGCGGTGCCGGGCGAGCCGAAGGTGACATAGGCGCGGCCTTCCTCGAGCACCGGGGTCGGCGAGGCGTAGCTGTTGAATTTGTGGCAGAACTGCGGGTTGGCGACGCGGAAGAGCACCTCGTCGCGCAGCACTTTTCCCGTCTCCTTATCCACGCAGAGCACCGAGAGTTCGGTGCCGACTTCGGTCGCCGTGGTGAGCCAGATTTGCGATCCCCAGAGCACCGGCGACGACCAGCCCTTGCCGTGAATCGCGGTCTTCCACTTGACCTTTTCGGTATCGCTGAACTTGAGCGGCAGGGTGGTGGCGTCAGTGTGACCATCGCCAGTGGGACCGCGGAATTGCGGCCAGTTGGCCGCGGCAAAAAGGGACGAGGATGAGACGAGCAGGCAGACGAGGAGGCGGGAGAACATGGTGGTAAGCTAGTAATCCGCGAAGCGTCTTGCACCACAGAAACTTCCGCGCAGGCTTCTTCGCGCGCTCTTTCAGATGCCGTCCAACGTCGGATGCATCCATTCCACGAGCCGACGGCGCATCCGTTCGCGGTTCGAGGCGTCGTGAAATTCCACGGGATTGAAATCATCGGTGAGCACGCGGCCGCTGCGCGGATCGGTCTCGCGCACGTTTGCGACGATCTCGCGCATCCGCTCGCGCACGTTCGGATGCATGGCGTCGAAGTTCAGTTCGCGACGCTGGACCAACTCAGCGGCCGGAGTCGCGACGAAGAAGACATTGCCCGCACCGACCGCGTGAATGCGCACGGCGCCGAAGACGGCTTGCAAGGTCTGCTGCATGGAGGCCGTGAGAAAATCCCAGCCGGGCGCGAAGTCTCCGAGACAATTGATGACCAGGACGCCGTCCGGTCGCAGGATCCGCCGCATGGCCGCGAAAGCTTCGCGCGTCATCAGATGCGAAGGCGCGGCATCACCGACAAAGGCGTCGAGGATGATGACATCGTAGCTTTTGCTTGTGGCATCCACGAACTGCCGACCGTCGCCAATGCTGATCTGCATCTTCGCCGTCTCGAGACCGAAATACTCCACGGCCAAAGGCACCACCGCCTCATTGATTTCCACCACATCGACGCGCGCGCCTTCGCGGGCAAAATCCATCGGAACGATGCCCACGCCAAGGCCGATGCAGAGCACGTCGTCGATGCTTTTCGCATACCGCTGCGCCAGGCCGTGCAGGCCGTAGGTGAAAAGCGAGATGCTCTGCTTCGCCACCGGGTCGTAATTATTCTGCGGCAGGTAATCGTTCAGGTAGTAGCGGTGACTGCCGTCGCGCGGTTCGAAGACTTGCAGCTCGCCGAAATACGAATGCCGCCGCGCGACCTCGCGAAGTTCTTCCGACCACGGATGATCCTGCATCCTTATCCCGACGCCGCCGCCGACCAGCGCGAGCCCCATGACCAGGAGCACGCGCCCGGCGGTCGCGGCCTTCCCCCAGATCGCGAAATAGAAAACCGCGAGCCCCATGAGCACGCCAGCGGTGGCCAGCATGGTCCATGAATTTGGCAGCAACGGGGTGAGCACGTAACCGACGAGCACGGTGCCGGCGACGCTGCCGAGGGTGCTCACGGCCGAGAGTCGCCCGACGGTACCGCCGACGCCCGCGACGGCCGAAGTGAGCACGCGAATGACGAAAGGGCCGACGGTCGCGAGCAGGGTGAGAGGGACGAAGAAGAGAAACAGCGACGCCAGGAGCGAGCCGATCGGGAGCGGCAAACGCAGCGTCAGAAAGGCGACCCGCGCGGTGAAGGGCACGGTCAGGCAGAGATACAATCCGGCGAGCAGCACGCAGGCGTAGAGCCGGCGGAGGTCTGGAGAGCGGTCCACCAGCCAGCCGCCAAACCAGTAACCGGCCGCCAGCGAGATGAGGGTGACGGCGATCTGCGCGGTCCAGACAAAGTGCGAGGTGCCGACGAATGGGGTGAGCATTTTCGCCCCGAGGATCTCGATGACGAGAATGGCCGCACCAGTGGTGGCAGCGCTGCCGTAGAGAAATCGGCGCAGGCGAGGAGAGACGCCCGCGGAGGCGGAAGAGGCAGATGTTTTCACCCGCGTTTTCTACGAGGCCGGACGACCAGCGGCAAGCGCCCGGCGCGGGACGCTGAATCAGCGGCGGCGACGACGACTCCCACCACAAATACCCACCAGAGCGAGGCCAAAGAGGCACGTCCCCGGTTCCGGGATCGGCGTCACCCAGCCGACAAATGTGGAGCCGCCACTGGTGCTGTCGGTCGCGCGAAACTTGGTGAAAGCATCCAGCACGGCGTTGGTCACGACCACGTTGCCGCTGTTCGCAGTGCCCACGGCGATCCGGCCCGCGGGGTCGATGTCGATGTCGCCCAGAAATTCGCCGGTCACGCTGAGGCTCTTGAGGAGTGCGCCCGAGGAGGAGAAACGCGAGATGAGCCCGGAGGAGCTCGTGAGGAAAAAGGAGCCGTCGTCGGCCACCGCGATGCCGCGATAGTCGAGGCTCGGCACGGTCACCGAACCGAGGGAAGCACCGGTCAACGGGTCGAGCTTGAGGACCGTGTTCGTCCCCGTCAGGGCGTAGAGGATGCCGTCGAGGCCGAGGTCGAAATCGATGGGCTCGATCGAAGGCGCGATTCGCACCGAGCCGCCCCCCGCGAGGTCAAAGCGCACGATGCCTTGTGGCTCCTGGCCGGGGCCGAAGGTCCGCATGTCGGAGACGAAGATGGTCTGGCCCACCTGATCGATCCCGCCATACGTGGTGTTGTTCACCGTGCTCCAGCCCGGCGCCGTCGTCTGGGTCCAGGTGGACGTGGCAACATTGAAGCGCGAAAGCGTCGGCGTGAAAGTGCCATTGAATAGATACACATCCCCATCGGCCCCGTAGAGCAGGTCGCGGGCGGCTTCGGTGGAGGGCACCGTGCCGCCCGGAGCCGGCACCCGGCTGAGGGTCTGCAACCGGGTGCCTGCAGACGTGTATTCCCGAATCCAACGGGGCGCGTTAGACGAGCCAGTGAATTCATTCACCGAGACGATCAGACCGCCCGCGGTCAGGCTGGCCGCCTTTGCGGACTCCCCGCTGAGGCAGAGGAGAGCGATAAAGCCCCGGAAAAGCGCCCGCTTCAAGTTCAGGCAAGCGCTCAAATCAATCGGATTCATTCCTTATTTCCATAAATTCAAGACGGCAGGATGCCAAGATTTTTCCCTCCACCGCCAGAGCTCGGAGCCTTTTGAAAGCCCCAATCCTCCGACCTTGGAACCTCCGCTGAGAGAGAAAGAGGAAGCCTGGAAGCCAGAAAACAGCGACCAGCCCCGCCCTCAGCTCCTTCCTGGTTTTCTGGTTTCCTGCTTCATGATTGGTCGTTCGGGAGGCTGCTGGGGTGGACCTAGCACCCCGCTCGCGCCTTATCCCAGCGCTACGGGGTCGTGCTTCGCCGATTGTTCGCCAAAGAGCTGCCGGATCACCTCCTCCACCGGCAGTTCCTGGACGCTGATGTCGGTGACCTTGCAGGTCGTGAGCACTTCGCGGCAGGTCTCGGTGACTTTCGCGCGCACGACTTTCAGGCGCACGGTCTGCGGCGTGCGTTCGACGACTTCGCCGAGGCCCGTGAAGTCGATGGCGTCGCGATCGGCGAAGCTGAAGGCGACGATCTTGTGCGTCGCAAAACGGTCGATGATGTCGCTCAGCGGGCCGTCAAAGAAGAGTCGTCCGTGGTCGATGATGATCACGCGCTGGCAGAGTTCCTCGATGTCCTGCATGTAGTGACTCGTGAGCATGGTCACGATCTTGTGGTCCTGATTGTAGCTGCGCAGAAACTCGCGGACTTTCTTCTGGCTCGTGACGTCGAGACCGATGGTCGGCTCATCGAGGAAAAGCACCCGCGGCGAGTGCAGGAGCGCGGCGATGAGTTCCATCTTCATCCGCTCGCCAAGAGAAAGCTCGCGCACCATGGTGTCGAGCTTGTCGCCGACATCGAGCAGCTCCGTGAGTCCGCCGACGATCTTTTTGAAGCGCGCCTGATCGATGCCGTAGATCGCCCGATTCAGCTCCAGCGATTCGCGCGCGGGTAGATCCCACCAGAGCGCGTTTTTCTGCCCGAGCAGGAGCGCGAACTGGCGCTTCATCTCGTCCTTCCGCTCCCACGGCACAAAGCCAAGCACGCGGGCCGTGCCGCTCGTCGGATTGAGCAGGCCGGAAAGCATCTTGAGCACGGTGGTTTTGCCGGCGCCATTCGGCCCGAGGAAACCGACAAACTCGCCCTCCTCGATGGAAAAGCTCACGCCATCCGCGGCCCGCACATCTTCATACTCGCGATGGCCAAGACCTTTGATTGCGCCCAGCAGGCCCGGTTGTTTCTTGTAGGTGCGATAGACTTTGGTGAGGGCTTGCGTCTCGATGACCGGCATGGTCCGGACACTGTGCAGGAGTCGAGCGGAGCGGGCCAGCGTTTGTCTCCGCGCGCGCAAAAGGCAGGGTTGGCGGTGCTTGCCGACTGCGGCTACAGTCGTGCCATGCCCGCCCCGCGTCTCCTTATCGCGCATGAATGGTTGAGCCCTTCCAGGACTTTGCCCGTCCTCAATCCCTACACCGGCGCGGAGATCGCGCAGGTGCCCCTCGGGGACGCGGCCATCGTGGACGCGGCGATCGCGGCGGCGCACGCGGCCTTTCCGAAGGTCCGCGCAACGCCCGCGCACCTTCGCGCGGCGCTCCTGCTCAAGGTGGCGGCGGGAATCGACACGCGGCGCGCGGAGTTTGTGGAGACGATCGTGGCGGAGGCCGGGAAGCCAATCGTTTTTGCGGAAGCGGAGGTTTCGCGCGCGATCATGACTTTCACCATCGCTGCTGAAGAAGCGCGGCGGCAGCACGGCGAACTTCTGGACCTCGACGGCCTGCCGCCGGGCGAGGGGCACTTCGGCCTGACGCGCCGCTTCCCGATCGGGGTCGTGAGCGCGATCACGCCCTTCAATTTTCCGCTCAACCTCGTCGCGCACAAAGTCGCCCCCTGCCTCGCGACCGCAAATACGATGGTCGTGAAACCCGCGACGAAAACGCCGCTGACGGCGCTCTTGCTCGCCGAGGTGCTCGTCGCAGCGGAAATGCCTGCGGGACAGGTGAATTTTGTGACCTGCACGAATGAGGACGCCCTGGCGCTCGTCTCCGATCCTCGCGTGAAGAAGGTGACCTTCACCGGAAGCCCGACCGTCGGCTGGCGGCTCAAGGAGCAGTGTGGCAAGAAGCGGATCACGCTGGAGCTTGGCGGCAACGCGGGCTGCATCGTTCACGCGGATGCGGATCTCGACGCGGCGATCCCGATGATCGCAATGGGTGGCTTCGCGCAGGCCGGGCAATCGTGCATCAGCGTCCAGCGGGTGCTGATTCACGATTCGATCTACGATGACTTCCGCGCGCGGTTCGTCGCGCACGTCGCGGAAAAGATCAAGACGGGCGACCCTCGGGACCGTGCGACCGTCGTCGGGCCGATGATCACTCCGGCGGCCCTCGCGGAGATTCGGGGGCGGATCGAGGCCGCAATCGCTGCGGGTGCGAAGGTGGTCTGCGGTGGGGCGACCCGGGGCCAGTGCCTCGAAGCGACGGTGCTCGAAGACGCGGGGGCCGATCTGGAGGTGTGCGCAAAAGAGGCCTTCGCCCCGATCGTGACGCTCCATCGTTACCGGGAGTTCCAGGAGGCGCTGGCTTTCGTGAACGACTCCGACTTTGGTCTCCAGGCTGGCATCTTCACCCGCGACCTGAAGCTCGCAATGCGGGCTTACGAGACCCTCGACGTTGGCGGGGTGCTGATCAATCAAGTCCCCACCTTCCGCGTGGAGAGCATGCCGTACGGCGGCATCAAAGACAGTGGCTTCGGTCGGGAAGGCGTGCGCTACGCCATGGAAGAGATGACCGAGCTAAAGTCGCTGGTGATGAAGTTGGGCTGAGCGGCGCTCCTTTACCGGCCACTCCGTGGCGCATCGGTCTCGGCACCCGTGCGGCCTTGCCTTGCGTCCTCCGCCATTTTTCCAAGCGCCAGGTAGGCCGAATAGGAACCGATTTTCACGGCCTTCTCATATTCGGCCTTCGCTTCCGCCAGTTTGCCCTGAACCTGCAGATGGGCACCATAGGCGGCGATCACCTGCGCGGAGTTAGGGTCGAGTTCCAGCGCGCGGGCGAAGAGCGGACTCGACTCGGAGAAGCGCCGCATGTCGTCGTAAGACCACGCGAGGGCGAGGACGATGTTCCGGTCCATGGGCGCAAGAGCGAGCGCCTTTTTATAGGCCTCGATCGAGGCCTCAAAATACTGGTCGCTCTGCCCCGGCAGCACGCTCAGCTTTTGCGCGAGCGCAAACTGCGTCTCGCCGAACATTCGATAGTACTCCGGGTTTTGCGGATCGCGCTCAATCGCCAGGCGCATCAGTCTTGCCGCTTCGTTCGCGATCGCCGGATCGTCCATGTACTTCCAGTCCGAAAGGATTCGCTCTGCGAGGTGGCAATAGTAGGCCGCAGGCGCAAGCCGCGCGCTGAAGAACAGGATTGCCACACTGAGCGCTGGGACGGCGAACCGGGCGAGGAGTGGCAATCGAAACGCCGGTGACACTTCGCCGGTCTTCGACGAGACGGGGTTGACGCCGGGATTGGCTAGGAGCGCAAAGATGACCGCTACGACCATCGCATTCGCAGGAATATGGAGATTGAAGTCCACCAGCGAGTGTACGGTGTAGGCGGCCACGCAGCTCATTGCACCGATGGTGAGTGCGAGCGAATTACTGCCTCCCGCCGCCCGAGAGCCGTGATGGTTTCGCATGAAATCCGTGATCGACTGCCAGCCTGCACGAAGGTGAGCGATGAGCATCGCTAGGAACGCCAAAAAGCCGATTGCGCCGTATTCGGCGAGCAGTTGGACGTAGTCGTTGTGTGAATAGATCGGATCGCTCTGGACTGCCGGCGCTCGGAACATGCGTCCATAGTAAAGGTAAGTACCGCTTCCGGTGCCGACGATCGGGCTAATTTGAAATTGCTTGAGGCCAGCCGCCCACAAGGACGCCCGAAAGGGAACATCGCTGGCGGAGGCCGATACCCGGGTCTGCACGACATCACTCCCTTTCATGAAAGAGTAGGCAGTGAATGCGATTGTTCCCATAATCACGACCACGGCGAGGACGACGACCGGAACATTCCCCCGAGCCTTTCGGCTCTTCACGACCAGGCTCAGGAGCACAAACACGAAGAGCCCCCCAAGCGAACTCATGTAGCCGCCCCGGCTCACTGAGAGCACGAGGCCCACCACACACATCGCGGCTCCGTAGCCAACGACGATTCTCCCCCAAAGCTTCCACCGGCCCCACCAAGCGGAGGAAAGGCCAAGCAGAAAACCCAACTCAAGAAACCCGGCAAGTTGATTGGGATTTCCGAAAAGGCCGCTCGCGCGAGGGCCGTAGTCGGCACGGGGCAGAAAGCTGAGCACCATGAAATTCTCGCCCTTGAAATATTGGATTGCGCCGACAATTCCGTTTGCAAAACCGAGGATCAGAAGCACCCCGACCAGGTACGAACGCACCCGCGGGGACGTACCGTAGAAGACTACCGCCAGGTAAACCAAAGGTGCTGCCAAGAGGATGAAACGGTCCGGTCGCGCGAGATGCTCAACCGGGGCGAGGAAGGTCCGGACGACCATGTAGGCAAAGAAAATGCCCATCGTGACGAGCGGAGCGATTGCCGTTCGGGGCAGTTCTATCCGGCCAAACCGGAAGCAACTCAGCAATCCGACCAACGCGATCAACCCATAAGCGGGAAGACTGTACCCAAATGTCCACCCGCCTTTGAGGAGTTGCATCGCTGCGATTGCGATCGCGAGCAGGGAGATGAGCAAGATTTGCACAAGACGAGATGGAGGACTTCCCAAAAAAAAGCCCCGGACGCAATCACGTCCGGGGCTTTTCGTTTAATTTTTCTTTATTGGTCGGGTCAGACCTGAGTCAGCTATGGGCTTGTCGGGCAAGGGCCAAGCGTTGTGCCCAGGACCGACTGATACCGCGGAAGCAAGTACAATGGGACTTGAATGGTCCGGTTACGGAAGCAGATCGTTTGCAGATCTGTCGGGTCAGCCGCTGCACGGAGCGGAGCAATGATGGAGAACGCCGAGGCGCCGGCCACCAATGCACACAGAAGAGAAACGGAGCGTTTTGATTTGTTCATATTTAAATATTTCACTGATCTGGAGGCGTTTAGTGTGATTCTTTTTCTTCCCAAAATGTTTTATCAAACTCACCCATTCGTGTCCACAAATTTCTGCGGAAATCTACTTCGCTGAAGTTCGGGCCTGCTGGAGGGCTGCACTCCGAGTGGATTCGTCGGCATTCCCAATCTGAAAGCCGACACCATTGCCCCATGCCATTCAATCCCACTCAATCCTATGACGCAGCTTGCTCCCCGATAGGGCGTGAACACTTGAATGCCGCCGCTGTGCATAGTATTCAACAGTCTCGCGGAACTCCGGTCCAACCCCAGGCTCCCAACTTCGACTTCCACCCGCACCCGCTCTCCCAATGCCCATCTACGAGTTTTTCTGCCCGGGGAATAATAAAATCTATTCCTTTTTTGCGCGCAGCCTCGGGTATTCGAGCAAAGTTCCGCGGTGTCCGGATGATGCAAAACTTCCGCTGGAGCGGATGATCTCGAATTTTGCATTCATCGGGAAAGCCAAGGAAGAGAAGCCTGCCCGGCATCCTAAAGATGAGGATGACCCTCGTATTCAGGCGGCCTTGGAGTCGGTGGAGCAGCAGCTTGGGGCGATGGACACTGACAATCCCGACCCACGGATGGTGGGCCGGATGCTCCGCAAGATGGCTGAGATCACGGGGGAAACGATGCCCGGGCAGGTGGATGAAGTCATGCGGCGATTGGAAGCGGGCGAATCTCTCGATCGGATCGAAGAGCAGTTCGGCGATAGCGATCCCTCTTCCGAGGACGCCGGCGGCGGCGACGATTTTGCGAACCCCGAACAGGAAGCGCTAAGGGAGATCCGGGAGCGGCTCAAGGCCGTGCGGAGAGGGCCGACGCGCGATCCGGTGCTCTACGAGATGAGCGAATATCTCGATCTCGATGCCCCTCCGGCCAAGCCGCGCACCTCAAAACCGCGACGGGCGCAAAAAAAGTAGCGGCAGCGGAACGGGTCCAGGCCGAATACCGATCACCCTCCCGCTGGCTCTAACGCGAGCCGGACGACGACCTCGATCTCGGCAGTCTGCGGGAACATATCCAGCGGGGCGACGGATTTCAGCGTGTAGGTGCGGCAGAGGATGGCGAGGTCCCGGGCAAGGGTGGCGGGATTGCACGACACGTAGAGGATCTCCGCCGGACGTCCGGCCAGCAGCAGGTCGCTGACGCGCGCCGAGATTCCGATCGCTGGCGGGTCCAGGATCACGGTCGTCCTTGCGGCGTCGTGGGTGGTGAGGATTTCTCCGAGCAGTGCGCCCACGTCTCCGTGGTGGTAATGCTCACGGTCGGTCGTCTTTCGGCGGGCGCGCTCGATGGCGTTCGCGTTTTCCTCGATCCCGATGACATTCTCGAAGATGTCTGCGAGATGCTTGGCAAAAAGACCGGCGCCGCAATAGGCATCCACCAGCAGAGCCTGCCCCTCACGCACGTTTGCGCGCACGACTCCGAGCATCAACTGAGTGACCTCCGGATTCGTCTGCTCAAAGAACGGCCCGCCTCCCGACGCCCGCAGCGAATAGTCGCCATCCGGCACGGAAGCATTGCGCAGTTCCCGCAGCGCCTTGTTCACGGATGGTGCGGCGATCGCACATTCCTCCACATCCACGATGGCATGCGCCCCCTGCGCGAAAAATCCAACGACCCCGCCACCCACGTGGACGCGGATGCGGTTGCGATAGCCGTATTCATGCGGCGCCGCGACGATAGCCTGCATCGGCACGGTCTCCAGTTTTCCGACCCTTCGCAGCGTCTGCTCCACCTGGCCGTGCTTGAGCGCGAGCTGCTCGGCATAGGCGATGTGCTGGTAGGCGCAGCCTCCGCAGCGGGTAAAATAGGGACACGGCGGCTCGACACGCGCCGCGGATGGCTCGTCGATCGCCACCAATTCGGCCTCGACGAAGTTTTTCTTCTTCCGCACCACCCGCGCGCGGACCGTCTCGCCCGGGATGGTGAATGGAACGAAGACGACCTGCCGATCCAGGCGCCCCACACCCCGGCCGCCAAAGGCCACATCGTGGATGGTGAGACTGAGCGGCGCGCCGGGATTCATAGGAGAAAAAGAAGAGGCTTCCGCCGGAAGACGGAAGCCTCTACTCGAGGGGAAAGTGTGGACTACCAGCCGTAGTTACCCCGGGCGTAGCGATACTTCGTCTGGAAACCGAGTTCCGGCGGGAACTCCTCGTATCCACCGTGAACCCACGGGACATTCGACTTGTAAGGCGTGCGATATGAGCCGGCGGTGGTGGGGAAAGGGAAGGTAAAGAGTTCATACACGCCTTTGTGGAAGCGGTAGAAGACCCGGCCCACGCCCTTCACGACGCCGTAGCTCGCGGACTCCGAGTTCCCTTCGCGATCGTTGAGCAGGCAGATGGTGTTCGGGATTTCCGTCACCCCGAAAAAGATGTTCGACAACGCGCGCCCGAGTTTGCGCGTCGGCCCGTAATCATTCATCGGCGGATCCTGGATATCCGCAAAGGCACTCGCAGCGAGGAGGGAGAGAACAGTGATGCTGAGGAGGGTTTTCATGAAGAGAAGGAAGATTAGCGCGGGAGTTTAGCGGAAGGCAACGGACATTTTCTCCGGCTCACCGAAACCAGTGGCCAAAGTGCTCCCACGACGCGGCGACCACCTTCCAGCAGATGGCCAGGTAGATCCAAGAAGCCGCTCCGGAGACATAGCCCGCGAGCACGAGGAGACCGTCCCGCTCCATGAGCCCGGCGGCGAGGCACATGATCGAGATCGCTGGGAAAAGATTACTGAACGGGATGGGCAACGGCAGCGACAGGATGAAGCCGCCAGAGATGATCCCGATTCCGATCAGGTTCACCATCCGCGGATGGGTGCGGAGAAAGTGCATCCGCGGGCGGATCCGTTTCTCCATCTTTTCCACGACGGTGGCCACGGCTTTCACGATCCGCTCCAGGGTCCGATGCGGCACCGCTTTTTCCCGGATGAAACGGGGGAGCGCCGAGCGGTTTCCCACCGCGATCCGCAGGCCGAGCAGGCAGATCGCGACCCCAAAGGGCACCGAGAGTCCCGGTGCCGGCACGATGAATGGCGCCGCGAGGACCAGGATGAGCATGGCCACGCCGCGCCCGCGCAAGATGCCCTCGATCTCACCGATCGTGATCGCCCGCCCGGCCGCTTGCACCAGGATCGCGCGCAGATCCTCCGAGAGCCGATGCGGCACCTCTTCTTCAGGCGGGACGCCCGGCACCGAAGGCGGATCAGTGAGAGGATGAGGAGCGGGCATCACGTTTTTTCACTGCCAGCACTCGCATCAACCGCGCCGCGCGCGAGCCCCCATCCAAAAATCGTGAGCGCCACGCCCAACACCCACGGTAAAATGTGATGCAGCCGATGCGCCATCGCCGCCCCGACCCAGCCAATGACGATCTCGTCCTTGAGAATCATCTCCATGGCCACAAACCCCAGTACGCCACTGCCCAGCCAGATGATCCAGCGATGCGTCTGCATCAGGTTTGCCAACAACCCGCTCCCCCACACCACCAGCGGGATGGAAAGCAGCAGGCCGAAAATCACCAGCTTCATGTCCCCCTGCGCCGCGCCCGAGATCGCCAGCACATTGTCCAGGCTCATCACGACGTCGGCCACGATGATAATCCAGATTGCCTCCTTCAAACTCGCCGCGTGCCGGCCACTTTCCCCATCTTCCTCAGTGCCGCGCAGGAGCTTGATCGCGATCCAGATCAGGGCCAATCCGCCCACCAACCGCAGCGCCGGCACCTTCATCAAGTAGGACACCGCCGCGATGAAAATCACGCGCAGGGCCACCGCTCCCGCCGTCCCCCAGATCCTCCCCCAAAACTGCTGCTGCGGAGGCAAGGCTCGGACGGCGAGCGCAATGACCAGCGCATTGTCCCCCGCTAGGCAGAGATCGAGAATGACGATGCGGAACCATCGCCCCCAGAAGGCGGGATCAGTCAGGAATTCCATGAAAGCGAAGGGTGCATGAAGGAGGCAAACGGGGAGCTGTGTCTAGGGCTGTTTCCCGCAGGCGGCAACTTCTATGCGCGCGCCGAATCAGTCCGCATTCCGGCGGCAACCGGAGGAATCAGTGCGCGTCCTCGCCCCCCGGCCAGCGGGCGAGACTTTCTTCGTGAAAGTGGCGGGCCCGGCGCAGGCGGCGCAGGACTCCGTAGCGCGGACTGAAGAGAAAGGCGGTGAAGAAAATCGCGCCAAGCACGAGGACGATCGCGGCGCCCGAAGGCAGATTATTCACGCGATAGCTGAGGAAGAGACCCACGACCGAGCCAAACATTCCGAGAAATCCCCCACCCCAGAGCATCGCCGGGAAACTGTCGCAGAGCATATAGACCGTCGCCGCAGGCGCGATGAGCAGGCCGAGGAGGAGGATCACGCCGACCGCTTGCAGCGAGGAAATCATCGTGAGCACGAGCAGGACGATGAGCAGGAAATTCAGCGCGCCGACTCGCACTCCCTGACTGCGGGCCACCGCTGGCTCGAAGAGCGCGAGCAGATACGGCCTTTGCAATCCGGCGAGCACCGGCACCGCGACCAACGCCACGGCCCAAGCGATCCACAGATCGCTATCCGAGAGCCCGAGGATATTCCCGAAGAGATAGTGCATGAGCGAAACCCGAACCGGCACAAAGGCCAGCAGCACGAGTCCCGCCGAGAAGGCGACGGTGTAGAGGATCGCCAGCGCGGTATCTTCCTTGAGGCGGGAATTGCGCGCGATCAACTGCGCCCCGAGCGCCACGAAAAGCGCGGCGACAAGTGCGCCCACAAAGAGCCCCGCCGGGGCCAGACCAAAGAGCATCACGCCCACCGCCAGCCCCGGGAGCAGCGAGTGCGAAAGCGAATCCGCCATCAGCGCCAGCCGCCGCAGCACGACGAACGCACCGAGAAATCCTGCGGTGAAACCGATGAGCGCCCCACCCAGCAGCGCGCGCCGCATGAACTCCTGCTGAAATGGTTCCGTGAGCCAGTTCATGCGCCGTGGTGCAGGTGGTGATGATGCTGCGGGGCCGGCCCGGAAAAGACCCGCGTGCTGTAAGTCTTCGCGATGTTCTCCTCGGTAAAAACCTCGCCCACCTGACCAGCCGCGATCAATTCGCCATTGAGGAGCAGCACGCGGTCGAAAATTTCCGGCACCGTCGCGAGATCGTGATGCGAGGCGAGCACCAGTTTCCCCGCGTCCCGGAGCTGCCGGATGAGCACCTTGAGACTCTGCTGCGTGGGCTGATCGAGGCCGGTGAAAGGTTCATCGAAGAGAAAGACGTGCGCCTCCTGAGCCAGCGCCCGCGCCAGGAAAGCGCGCTGCTGCTGCCCCCCGGACAGCGCGCTGATCTGCCGATCCTCGAGGTCGCCCAATTGCATCGCCTCCAGCGCGGAATCGACCGCCGCGCGATCGACGGCATCAAAGCTCCGCCACCAACCGACGCGGATGTAGCGCCCCATTTCCACCAGTCCGCGCACCGTCGCCGGGAAATCCCAGTCCACCTCCTCACGCTGCGGCAGATAGGCAAAATCCTGCGTCGCCCCGCGCACCGCGTGACCGTGAAAGCTGATGCTCCCCGTCTCGACAGGGAGCAGCCCGGCGAGCGCCTTGAGCAGGGTGGACTTCCCCGCGCCATTTGGCCCGAGTAGCGCGACGCACTGCCCGCAGTGAACCTCGAAGCCGATGTGATGCAATGCCGGCACGCGGTTGTAGCTCACGGTGAGATCGGCGACGGCGAGTTGGTGGGAAGACATCGGCGTCAGGGGGCGGCCAGAGCACGCCAAACTTCAAACGAAGGGCGCGCGTATTCCGATGGGTTCATTTGGAGTTTAGCGTTTGAAGTTTGAAGTTTGGCGTTTTCGCCGAAGCAACTCACGGAAAGCTCAACACCTCATCAATCTCCCCCCTGCCCCAGCACGTCTTTTCATGCTCCCCGCCTTCGGGATCCGTGAGCCGCACCCGCATCGCCGCGAGCGGCGCACCATCCGGAAACTTGGCCTCAAACTCCAGATCCACGCCTTCCTTCGGAAAGAGCAGCGAGACCGTATGTTCGAGCTCCACCTCCGTTGGCTGCGCGGTCCAGATTTCCTTCCCGAGATGCCGCACCCGCACGCTCGTCGGCCGCACCGTGAAGGTGAGCGCCAGCCGGACCTCGGCCACCATCTCCGCGCTCGGCGCCACCTCCGCTGCGACCACCACCGGCGCCCGCGTCATCCGCGCCAGCGGAAACCCGAGCAGCAGGATGAAGCCAAACGCCAGCAAGGCGCGGAACAAAGGCGAACCGCGCATCTACTTCAGCCCGTCCACGATCGCCGTCACATTGTGTTTGTACATGCCTTCGTAGGTCGAGGCGCCACCTTCGCCGAGCCCATCGCCGTAAAGTTCCGCACCGATCTTCGCCCCAGTTTCGCGCGTGATCTCCTTGAGCACTTTTGGGTTCGCGAGACTCTCCGGGAAGACGGCCTTCACGCCCTGCTCCTTGATGGTCTTCACGATCTCCGCGACTTTCTTTGAGGAAGGTTGATCTGCCTTCGAAACCCCCTCGACCGCATAGATCGTAAACCCGTTCTCTTTTGCGAAATACTGAAACGCCTCGTGCGATGTCACGAGCTTCCGTTGATTGCGCGGCAGCTCCGCGAGCTTTCGCTTCGCCCACTTCTCGAGGGCGTCGAGTTGTGCGAGATATTTGTCCGCACTCGTGCCGAAGGCCGCCTTGTCCCCGGGACTGACCTTGCTCAGCACATCGCGCACGACCTTCGTCGCCTTTTCCATATTCCCGATGCTGTGCCACCAGTGCGGATCATCGACCATCTGCGAGGGATCATGGTGGTCCGCGATCTTTAGCGAGCCAAAATTATCACCCACTTCGACGAGCAGGCCTTTCGCTCCCGCGCCCTGCTGCAGTTTGCCCACATAGCCTTCCATGTGTTTGGCGGAAAGCAGGATGAGTTGCGCGCTCGCGACGATCTTCAAGTCTGCCGGCTTCGGCTGAAAATCGTGAGGATCAATCCCCGGCTTCACATGCCCCGTCACGGCTACACGTTCGCCACCCACTTGATTGACGATCTCCGTGAGAATCGTGGAAAAGCTCGAAACCCGGATTTTTTCGGCGGCCCGAGCGGGCGCCACGGCTAAAACGAAAGAGAGGAGTGGTGAGAGGTATTTGATCACCCGAAGACCCTAGCCGCCCGCCGCCCCTTTGCAAAGAGATTGCAACAGCAACCTCCGGAAAAACACTACTTCCCCGACGGCACCCCTACGCCTTCGACTTCACTCCGACCTTCTCTTGGTCCTGCCGCTCAAGCTCCTGCTTTGCGAAGTCTTGGGCCGCAAGGAGCCCCTTACCCACAAGGAGAGTCACCATTAGGCCCAGGAAAAAAATCGGGATCACATATTCCATGGCCTAGTCCTTTTTCCTAACAGTGATCCCCGTGCCGAGGATGACCACTCTAACTCCAACCCAAAGACTCAAAATGCTCGGAACCCAGATGCCGACAAAAATCCCGTAATCGTGGCTGACAAAAAACCAAAGCGAGACACTTGCCACGAAGCTCGCAAATGCGCCGATCAAGAATGGGTAGTCAATCTTATGGAACATGGAGATTTATTTAGAAAACTGCAGCAACCAAGCGCGGGGCTGGGGCACCAGGCCCCCAGCCCCGCAATGGAGGCTAATTAGGGAAGAAGAACGGTGTCGATGACGTGGATGACGCCATTGCTCGCGGCAATATCGGTCTTCACGACCGTGGCCCCACCAACCGTCACCTTGCCGTCGGCTACCTTGATGGCCACTTCCTTGCCGTTCACGGTTTTTGGACTGGAGGTTTTGACGTCTGCCGCCATCACTTTACCAGACAACACGTGGTAGGTCAGGATGCCCGCGAGCTTCTCCTTGTTCTCGGGCTTGAGGAGGCCTTCTACAGTGCCCGCTGGCAGCTTGGCGAAAGCGTCGTCGGTCGGCGCGAAGACCGTGAAGGGCCCCTTGCCATTCAAGGTATCGACCAAACCTGCGGCTTTCACGGCCGCGACCAAGGTGTTGAACTGGCCGGCGCCAGCAGCAACTCCGACGATCGTCTTCTCTTCGGCAGCCGACAGGTTGGTGGTGATGAGGGCGAGCGCCGCAGCGAAAGCCGTGGTGATTAGGGTGCGTTTATTCATAGGGTTTTGCATTGAGTTACTGAGTTTGTTTGCAGGGCGTTAATTCGCTTCTGCAAATGACCAAACGCTTCATGTCACGCGGCGGCTGCGGAATTAGTTCTCGAAATTTACTCCGCCCCTGCATCCGCCACTCGCCGCCGCTCGTTCCAGCCGCCACTCACCCCGCATCTTTGCCGCACTTGCTCAGCTTGGTCTCGGATGGCGGCTTTCTCCTCCTCATCGAGCCGCTTGAGATTGCGCACTTGCATCACGACGCGTGGGTTTTTCGCCAGTACGGCCTCGTGGCGCCGCAAGAAGTCCCAGTACAATGTCGTGAAGGGACAGGCGCGGGGGCCGATGCGCTCGGCTGGATCGAAGCGGCAGCCAGTACAGTAGTTCGACATGCGCTGGATGTATTTGCCGCTCGCGATGTAGGGCTTCGAGGCCATCACACCGCCGTCGGCGTATTGCGACATGCCGAGCGTGTTGGGCAGCTCCACCCATTCCACGGCATCGACATACACGGCGAGATACCACTCATGGACTTCCCGCGGGCGCACCCCGAGCAGCAGCGAGAAAAGGCCGGTGACCATGAGGCGCTGGATGTGGTGCGCGTAGCCGTGGTCGAGCGTTTGGCGGAGCGCATGGCGCAGGCAGTTCATCTCCGTCTCGCCGGTCCAGTAGAAAGGCGGGAGCGGCTCGCCAGCGCCGAGGGTGTTGCGTTCCACGTAGCCGGGCATGAAGCGCCAGTAGATGCTGCGCACAAATTCCCGCCAGCCAAGGATCTGCCGGATGAATCCCTCCACGCTCGCGATCGGGGCGCGCTTTTCGCGCCATGCGCGCTCGGCCGCGGCGAGCACTTCGCGGGGATCGAGCAGCTTGAGATTCAGCGCAGCGCTCAGGCGCGAGTGGTAGAGCCACGGCTCACCCGACCACATCGCGTCCTCCCAGCGCCCAAAGTCAGGGAGCCGGTGCGCGATGAAATCATCGAGCGCCGAACGCGCCTCCGCGGCGGTCACGGGCCAGTCGAATTTTTCCAGCTCCCCCGGATGCTTCGCAAAACGCGCGGAAACCATGGCAAGCACCACGCGCGTCGTCTTGTCCGGCGCGAAGCGACGCGGCGCAGGGAGAAGCCCGGGGCCGTCCTTGCCGAAGGATTCGCGATTGTCGTGATCGAAGTTCCACTCACCGCCAGCAGGCTTGTCGCCGTCCATGAGCACGCCAGTCTTCACCCGCATCTCGCGGTAGAAATATTCCATGCGCAGTTGCTTCCGGCCTTTCACGTGCGCATCGAACTCCGCAGCCGTGCAGAAAAAGTGGCGGTCGGCACGCATCTCCAAGGGCACTTCCCCATCGCGAGCGGCGGTGGCGATTTCCTCGCGCACACTCCACTCGCCAGGCTCGACGATGATGATCCTTTCCGGATGCGTCTGCGCGATGGTCCACGCGAGTTGCGCGGCGAAGGTTTCGCCGGGAGTTCCCTTGCCGGTCAGGCCGCTCCAGTCCGCAGCTTTTACCGTGAGCGCACGATAGAAGACTCGCCAGCCGCGCGCCAGCAGGGCATCGCGAAAGTGGCGCATCGCAGCGAGGAAGATGGCGATGCGCGGCTTCGCCACCCAAACCTTCTCCGATTCGTGCGCCACCTCCACCATCCAGATGGCATCCGAGCGCGGGTCGAAGTCATCGAAGGCTGCCGAGCGCTCGTCGAGTTGATCGCCAAGAACAATCACGAGGTTCCGCACTTTAGCGCCACGCTTCATAGAATTTTCGTCATGCGTTCCCTACGCTTGGCGCGACCTCCTGGCCGCTGCCGCCATTTTACTTCCAGGTGGATAAATCAAGAAAATGCCCTCAAGAAGTATCCGGGAGCTTATTCGCAGCGTACCTCCACTGGGTCGTAGTTTTTCGTCCCCCATTCGTTTCAAATGCTCACAGATTTCTTACTCGACCAAGCTTCGTCGTACACCACCGGGTCCATGACCATTGAGGAACGTGATAAATTTGAACTTGTGCTCGAGTTTCACGAAGAGCTGCGCGAATTCGTCGCGGGGCTAGCCGAAGTGGCTGTTGTCTTGATTACTTCCAATCAAACCGTTGCCCGTCCGGGACCTTCACCAATTCTGAAGGCACGCATCTCCAACCGCGTCGCGGGCCTTCGTCAGCAGACCAACCACGCGGGCGTGGTGATGTCCGGACCAAACGGCTTGGTTCAGTGGGTGAACCCAGCCTTCAGCGCGATGTGCGGCTACTCGCTGGAAGAACTGCGTGGCAAAAATCTTGGCCCAATCCTTCAAGGCGAACAGACGGATCGCGAAACCGCGGAGCGGATGCGGCGCGCGGTGCATGAGCGGCGTTCCTGCGCGGAGACGATCCTCAACTACCGCAAGAACGGAACTCCGTATTGGGCTGAGGTCGCGATCACGCCGATCCTCGATGATACTGGCGAGCTGCTCTGGTTAGTCGCCCGCGAATGCGAACTCGCAGAACGGGCCGCCGCCTAGGCAACTGGTTCTTAGAGCTCCGGACTGATCACCTCGCGCAGTTTCATGAGGCCCCTTCGGATTCGGGCTTTGATCGTGCCAAGGGGCTCCTTGAGTCGCTCTGCAATTTCGGTCTGCGTGAGGGAGGAGAAGAAAGCGAGCTCGATTGCTTCCCGCTGGTCTTTCGAGAGCTTCTGAATCGCTTCGCGCACGAGCTTATTAGATTCGCCCGAAGCCAGAGCGTCAAAAGAACTCCGGTCGTCGAACTGTTCGAAAGTCTCCGACTCCCGCTGCACATCATCCTGAAGGCGATTCCGGCGTTGCGTCGAACGCAGGCGATCAATCGACTTGTTGCGCGTCAAGGTCACGGCCCACGTCATCGGCTTCCCCCGCGTGGGATCGTAAAGCGGGGCCTTTTCCCAGATCTGGACGAAGACATCCTGAAGCACATCCTCGGCGGCTTCCTGATTGTTCAGCACTCGATAAGCGGTCGAAAACAGAACGCCCGAAAAGCGCTCATAAAGCTCCTCAAAACTCCGCCGGTCTCCTTGCGCGACTCGACGCAAAAGCGCGATTTCGGCTTCGAGTTGTTGAGCAGGGTCAGGGTCCATCGGAGCGAAGCATGAGGGAGCAACCGCACGCTGACAACAGAAACCGGACTCTCCGCCTCCGTCCCGGCCTCTCAGAGGAGCGCTCGCTCGGACCGGGCACGCAAATAGTTCGCCAATCAATCACCTCCCCCGTTGACTCAATCCACCTCCCGTCCAGTTTGCAGCAAAACCAAAAATCACCCGGCACCAACTCGTATGAAACCCGCTCAACTCAAACAGCTCAGCAATCTCTGCTTCATCCTCGGCTTCGCCTCGATCATCGGCTCCATCGCCATCTGGTTCCTCACCGGTGGACAGGCCGCCGACACCCAGGCGCACGCCGAGCGCTTCGGCATCTTCGTCGGACTGTGGGCGCCGACGTTTTTCATCCTCTCGAACCGCTTCGACCGCTACGCGGAAAAAGCGTCCTGACCACGCCAAACGTGACTCGCCCTCCGCTCGCCCGCCACGAGGCGCTGGCTGCCTGGCAGGCGTTTTTGCCGCGGGTGCAGGACTACGCGGCGCGCAGAAATCATGTGGAGACGGGCCACGGCAATGTCTCCCGTCTGAGCGCCGCGCTGCGCCATCGCTTGCTCACCGAGGACGAGGTCATCCGCGACACGCTGGAGCACACTACTTTCGACGCGGCGGAAAAGTGGCTCCAGGAAGTCTGCTGGCGGCGCTACTGGAAAGGCTGGCTGGAGATGCGTCCGCAGGTCTGGACAAGCTGGCGGCGGCGGGTGCGCGAGCAGCGCCGGGATCTGCCAGGGGAGGTATTGGAAAAGGCGGACGCCGTGGCTGCGGGGAAAAGCGGGGTCGCCTGCATGGATGCCATCGCGCGCGAACTGATCGAAACCGGCTACCTGCACAATCATGCCCGGATGTGGTGGGCAAGCTTTTGGATTCACGCCGAACGTCTGCCGTGGGAACTCGGCGCCGACTTTTTCTTCCGCCATCTCCTCGATGCCGATCCCGCCAGCAACACGCTCTCCTGGCGCTGGGTCGCGGGCCTGCAAACCCCCGGCAAGACCTACCTCGTGCGCCGCTCGAATCTCGAAAAGTATGCGCCCGAACATCTGCTCCGGGATGCGCGCGGCAGTGAGCGCATCGCCGACGGCGCGGTCACGCCAGCCCCGCAGCAAGAGCACGCCGACACTTCCAAAAAGATCGCGCGCGCGCATCCCACCACCCTGCCTGCGACCGCCGCGCGGAGCGGCCTGTGGCTCCACGCGGAAGACCTCGCGCCCGAGCTCGGCCCGCTCGCGGCGTTCACTCCCACTGCCGTGGCCGCCTTCACCAGCGAACGAATCTATCGCCAGCACTACGCCCTCAGCGCCACTCGCATCGCCGCCCTGCGCACGGTGCTCGCCGATGGCATCGCCCGGGCCACGGCGCACTACCGGTGTTCCTGCGTGCTGCTCGATGCCGACCACACCGCGACCAGCCTCACCGAGTGGGCGCGCTCACATCAGCTCACGGAAGTCGTCGCCTTCGCCCCCACAGTGGGTCCGATCCATGATCTCATCCCACGGCTTTCCCATCACCTCGAAGAATCGGGTATCCGTCTCACCCTCATCCAGCGCCCGTCCGATGCGCTCGCATTTTCTCTCGCCGGCGGTGGCTTCTTTCCCTTCTGGGAAAAGATGAGCCGGCACCTGCGCCCGCCCCCCGTCGCATGAAAGCCGCGCTCGCGCCGGATCAGATTTCCCACCTCATCCGGCTCGCGTGGGAAGATCGAACCAGCTTCGAGGAGATCGAAGAGCACACCGGCCTGGTCGAAAGCGAGGTCATCGCCGTGATGCGCCGCGAACTGAAACCCGCGAGCTTTCGCCTCTGGCGGAAAAGGGTCAGCGGTCGCATCACCAAACATCGCGCCCTGCTCGAACGCAGCCTCAAGCGATCACAAACCCTCGACCCTGAGAGCGACTAACCGAGGCCGAGGATCCAGCCTTCCACGCCAGCCAGCGTGCGCTCGGCGGGAGTGAGCCGCGGCTCAAAGCAACCGCCCAGCCCGCCGGCGGCATCGCCCTCCTGCATCCAGCGCGCCACGCTGTAGGCATCGTGCTGATGGGCGTTGCGGCCCTCGGTCGGAAACGTCCGGCTCCACAGCGCTGGATACACTTCGGCGATCACCGAGCGCCCTGGCGGCGGCACCCAGCCGTCGAAGGGCCAGAAATGCAGGCGCGCGCCGAGTTGCGCGCGGAGGAAGCGCAGCCACGGCAGCCCGGCGTGCGTGGATTTCGCCACGCTCCCCTGCACGTCGAAGTGAAACACTGACTTCGCACGGCAGCGTTCCTCCGCGAGTCGCCGCCAGCGCGAGCTGCCGGTGCGCTCAGCCCCGCGCCCGCGCGATCCGTCGCGGATGAAATCGACATACATGTGGTCCTCGTCGGTCGGCCAGTGCCGCTGGAAGTCGTCGAGGAATGCGGGCCAGTCGGGCGCGAGCCGGTGGACTTCGAAGTAGCGCATCGGGAACGAAAACGCGTGGTCGATCCCGACCAGCGTGGGCGGCCCGGATCGGAGTTCGCTCGCGAGCCACTCCGCCAGGCCGCGCCGCGTCCAATACTTGCGCGGGCTCGGCGGCGGCGGAATCTCGGCGCGTGGTTGTTCGCAGGTCGCCGCGTAAAGGCGCAAGCCGGGCAGGCTTTTCGTCGGCGTTTCCGCGCCGGAGTAGTCGATGCCGAGGTAGCGTGCAAAGAGCGACATGGAAGAGCGTGCGGGTGATTCAGTCGGAGCGAGTTTTGCCTTTTTGCATCCGGCAGCGGTCGCTGCAAAATTTCACTTCGTTCCACACGCGCTCCCATTTCTTCCGCCAGGTGAAGGGCCGTCCGCACGCGACGCACACTTTCTCCGGCAGATGCTGTTTCTTCACGCCTCTCATGGTTCCTCCGCGGCGGGCGGCGGTGGCTCGTTCCTCGCGCGGAGCGAATCCAGATACGCGTTCTTGGGCGCAGGTTTTGCGGGGCGTTCTTCGCTCTCCAGCATCGCCTGCACCCGCGCGCTGCTCCCGGCGATGAGTCCCGCGATGAGCGAGGCCTCGGGCAGATTCTTCCAATACTTCTTCGGCATCTCGGATTGCATCGCGCGCACCTTGAGCCGCGCGGGATTGAAGATGCTGCGGTAGTAAGTGCGCCACAGTTCGTCGAGCGCGTCCTCATCCGGCGCGGCGCTGCGGGGCACGCCGGAGGTGAAATGGAGCGCGCTGCCGTCCCAATGCGCGCATTCGAGCGGCGTGAGGATCGACCAGTCCATGCCGGCGAAACGCTTTTCAAAAAAGCGCGCGGCCAGTCGCACGATGCGATGCTCGGGCTCGAACCACGCGACGAATTGCTCGCGTCCCGTGGCCTGGTCCGTTGCCACGAGGCGGAAGCGGACGAAGGCATGCATCTTGTGAATGTCTCGGCCGATGGCCTTGCACCATTGCGCAAGATGGCGCACGTCGCGGTCCGTGGGCACGGCGAGGAGATGCCGCTCGCCGCCGTGCGTGAGACGCCAGAGCACGCGGTAGAGCACGCCCCAGCGGCGAGCGTCGCTGTGCGCGGCGACGCTGCGGGCCATGTCGAGAAATGCGGGCGGCACTTTTGGAACTGCGCCGCGCGGAGTGGCATCGTCGGTCGTGGCGAAAAGGCCGGGCTCTTGCGCGTCGTCGGACCACAGCACGTCATCGGGCGGCACGCGCAACGCGAGCAGTTCGCGGGCACGGTCGCGCCATGACTCGAAGACCGGCTGGATGACGGCGGTGCGCATAGCTACAGTTCGCCCGAGCGCACGGATTCGATATCGCCAGCGACCGGCGACAGCGGTGCGTCGAAGTCCAGTTCCGCCTGCTTCGGCGGCGGGAGGAAGCGCGCGCGCAGCGCATCGTCGTCGAGCCCGAGCCGCGCAGGCGTGTGGTCCGCGGCGATGATGAACGGCAGCACTTTTTTCATCGGCACGCGCAGGCGCAGCAGGTCGGCGAGCCGCAGTCGGGTGTAGCGACGCGCGCCGAGGATGCGGTCCACATTGCGCACGCCGAGTCCCGGCACGCGCAGCAGGATTTCACGCGAGGCCTTGTTGATGTCGGCGGGGAATATCGCGCGGTTCCGCAGCGCCCACGCGAGCTTCGGGTCGAGTTGCAGGTCGAGGTTCGGCGCGGCGTCGGTGGTGATTTCATCCACCTTGAATCCATAGAAGCGCAGCAGCCAGTCGGCCTGATAAAGCCGGTGCTCGCGCACGAGCGGCGGTGCCTTGATAGGCAACAGCGACGACGGCTCGGGAATCGGACTGAAGCCCGAGTAATACACGCGCCGCAGCCGGTAATCGCCGTAGAGCACATCCGCCCGCCGCAGGATGACCGCATCCGTGGAATCATCCGCGCCCACGAGCATCTGCGTGCTCTGCCCGGTGGCGAAGGGCGGCGGCTTCGGCGCATCCGGCTTGCGCTTTTCCGCGTGGCGCTCGTCGATTTTCCCGCGGATGTGACCCATCGCTTCCTGCGTCCGCGCGAGGTTTTTTTCCGGTGCGAGTTTCGTGAGACCCTGCTGCGTGGGCAGTTCGATATTGATGCTGATGCGGTCCGCATAGCGCCCCGCCATTTCGATGAGCGCGGGCGACGCCTCGGGAATCGTCTTCAGGTGGATATAGCCGCGAAAGCGATGCTCCTCGCGCAGCTTCCGCGCGACTTCGATGACCAGCTCCATCGTGTAGTCCGCACTGCGGATGATGCCGCTGCTGAGGAAAAGCCCCTCGATGAAGTTGCGCTTGTAGAAATCGAGCGTGAGCCGCACCACTTCGTCCGGCGTGAAGCGCGCCCGCTGCACATTGCTCGAGCGCCGGTTGATGCAGTAGTGGCAGTCGTAGAGGCACGCATTGGTGAGCAGCACCTTCAGCAGCGAAATGCAGCGACCGTCCGGCGCGTACGAATGGCAGATGCCCGCCCCGCCCGTCGAGCCCACGCCCGCGCTGCCGCGCGAGTCCTTCCGTGCCGCACCACTGCTCGCGCACGAGGCATCATACTTCGCGGCGTCGGCGAGGATTTCGAGTTTCTGCGGCAAGTCCATATCAGCTCCAAGCTGATACGCACCGCGCGCCGCGCTGGATAGCCGCATCGCTGAGCGGTGTGATGAAAAGCGGTGCGCCGATCACGAACACCAGTCTCAAACCTTCCGCAGCATGCCGGTGTCGAGTGCGCCGTTAGAGAAAAGCGGGCCGAGCCACAGCGCTGCCCGTGTTCGCCTAGAGATCATTGAACTGCCCGCCGACATCGAGCGCCTGCTTGAAATGATCGAACCCCGCCGTCACCACGCCCGCCGCCGCGCGGATGGCGATGAACGCCACCGCGAACTTTGCGATGCGCGATTGCAGCGCCAGCATCTTGCCGCTGATACGCGCGAGCGCACCGCTCAGGCGGCTGTCGTCGGCATCGAATACTGCGGTGGCTTTCGACATACCGCCCGCGCGGCGTCAACATCGCGCGGATACCTCTGCAAAATGTTCGCCATCATCTCCGCTGCAACCCGAGCGCCTTGATCCGCGAGGCCAGGGTCGTCGGCTTCATGGCGAGCAGCGCGGCAGCACCGTCGGGGCCGAAGATTTTTCCGCCGGTCTGGGCTAGCGCAGCGGCGATGCTTTCACGTTCCCGCTGCTTCAACTCCGAGCGGGTGACGACGGGGCTGCCGACTGTGCTCTGCGGTGCGGTCGCCGGGAGCGAGCGTATGGAAGAAGCTGGATTGAATTGCAGCGGGCCACCTTGCGCGAGGATGACGGCGCGTTCGACGGCGTTTTGCAGTTCGCGGACGTTGCCGGGCCAGTCGTGCGCGGTGAGCTGGCGGGCGGCGGCGTTGGTGAATTTCGGCGCACGACGGTTCATCCGTTTCGCAGCGGTGTGGATGAAGTGCTCGGCGAGTCGCGGGATGTCTTCGCGGCGGTCGCGCAGCGGCGGGTTTTCGACGGGGAAGACGCTGAGGCGGTAGAACAAGTCCTGCCGGAAACGTCCGGCTTCGACCTCGGCTTTGAGGTCGCGATTGGTCGCGGCGATGATGCGCACATTCACTTTCCGCGTGCGGGTGTCGCCGACTCGTTCGACTTCCTGCTCCTGCAGCACGCGCAGCAGCTTGGCCTGCATGGGCAACGGGATTTCGCCGATCTCATCGAGGAAAAGCGTTCCGCCATCGGCGAGTTCGAATCGTCCGACTTTGTCGCGCAGCGCTCCGGTAAATGCGCCGCGCGTGTGGCCGAAAAACTCGCTTTCGAAGAGTGCTTCGGGCACAGCGCCACAGTTCACCGTGATCATCGAGCGGATCGCGCGGGGGCTGCGCTCGTGGATCGCGCGAGCGACGAGTTCCTTGCCGGTGCCGCTTTCGCCGGTGATGAGCACGGTCGCATCGGTCGGCGCGACGAGTTCGATCTGCTGTTGCACTTTTCGGAGAGCCGGACTTTCGCCCACGAGATCGCCGCTGCCGCGCACGGTGCCTACTTCCTCGCGGAGGTAGCTGACTTCTTCCTCGAGGCGCGCCTTCAGGAATTCGATCTCCTCGAAGGCGCGCGCGTTTCCAATCGCCACCGCTGCATGGTTCGCAAAGATCCGCAGCCAGTCGTTCACGTCGTGGGGAAGACTTCGGCGTGAGAAAACCGCCAGCACTCCGAGAACCTGCCCGCGAAACTGCAACGCGCGTCCGGTGAACGAGACCACCCCCTCGGCCGGGCCCCAGTCAGGCAGCCCGTCGTGACCCGGCCCCGGCTCCATCATGTCGGTGGCTATTGAGACTCCGGTTTTCGCGATCGTCCCGATGTTAGTGACACCAATCGGAGATCGCGACCAGCCTTGCGCCGAGTCTTCCAATGCATCCAGGCGGTGCCACTCCTCGTTCGGATTTCTCAGCGCGCCCGCGCTGGCGACGAGGTGCAGGCATTCACGCTGGTCGGGACACTCTTTGCGCATGTTGCAGCGAGCACATTTGTCGCCTGGCTCGATCAACCAGATGCGCACCAGAGCATCATCCGTGGTCAGTGGTCCCTGGTCTTCGTTATCGATCCTCAGGCACTGACTCACATACTCGGTGATCTGAAGCAGAGTCGCGTCCACGGATCGATGCTCGGAGATTGCCACGACCACTTCCTGCAACGCGTTCATGTTCATGGCGGCGTTGCTACGAGGAAAAGTCGTAGTTTCACAGTGAAAACTCGTAATATGCGAGATGTCGTAGTCTTTCGGGCGGTGCGTAGAAATTGGCGGCTTACTCTGTAGAAATGGGCTTTTCGCCCCCTGCCACCGGCGTGGCACGCGTCGTGTGTAATAGGGGCATGCACGACAAACCACGAACGCCATGCCCGGCGACGCCATTTCACCTAACCAAACAGCCCCAAAAACCACATGAACCGCATCCATCAAACCGAACCCACCACCGCCACCGGCAAGACCGGTCAACTCTTCAACACCGTGCAGAAAAGCCTCGGCTTCGTGCCGAATCTGATGCGCGTCCTCGGGAATTCGCCTGCCGCAATCGAGGGTTACCTCGGATTTAGCGCCACCCTCGCCAGCGGTCTGCTGCCGGCGAAATTGCGCGAGCAGATCGCCCTCGCAGTCGGCGAAATCAACGGCTGCGGCTACTGCCTCAGCGCCCACACGCTGCTCGGCGGCAAGGCGGGCCTCAGCCAGGAGGAAGTCCTTGCCGCACGCCGCTCGTCGGCCACGGACAGCAAGTCCAACGCTGCGCTCAAGTTCGCCCGCAGTGTGACTCTCCAGCGCGGTGACGTCGCCAACGCCGACCTACAGGCAGCCCGCAGCGCCGGTCTGAACGACGCCGAAATCGTCGAGGTCGTGCAGAACGTCGTGCTGAACATCCTTACCAATTACACGAACAACGTCGCCCGGACCGTCATCGACTTCCCCGAGGTGAAGCCCGGCGAACTTGCACCCGTCGCCGCCGAGGCCTGCACGACCGCTGGATGCGGCTGCGCCTGAAACCCATTTTCGCCGGACGCAATTCGCTCGCCCATCGGACAAACCTACAAACCGGACAACGGAAGTCACACATATGAAACTCGACAACAAAATCGCCCTCATCACCGGCGGCAACAGCGGCATCGGCTTTGCTACCGCGCAGGAATTCAAACGACTAGGCGCACGCGTTGTCATCATCGGACGCAAGCCGGACGCGGTCGCGAAAGCGGCGGCGGAACTTGGTGGCGACACGGTCGGCGTGACGGCCGATGTCGCCCGCGTGGCCGACCTCGACCGCGCCTTTGCCGAGGTGCGCGAAAAGGCGGGCCGCGTGGACATTTTTTTCGTGAATGCCGGCATCGGGCGATTCGCTCCCGTGGGCGACAGCACCGAGGCGCTCTTCGATGAAATCACGGACACCAATTTCAAGGGCGCCTACTTCACCATTCTCCGCGCGCTGCCGCTGATGCATGACGGTGCGTCCATTGTTCTGACCTCGACCGTCGCGGTTCACTTCGGCCTGCCGGGAGCGAGCATTTATGCGGCGGGAAAGGCAGCGCTGAACAGTCTCGCGAAGACGCTCGCCATCGAACTCGCGGGTCGCCGCATCCGCGTGAATGTCATCAGCCCCGGCCCCATCATGACGCCGATTTTTGGCAAGATGGGCATGGACCAGGAGACGCAGAATCAAGTCGCCGCCGGCTTGCTAAGCGGCATCCCGTTGCAGCGCTTCGGCACGTCGGAGGAGATTGCAAAAACAGTCGCCTTTCTCGCGTCCGACGATGCGGCGTTCATCACCGGCCAGGAACCCGTCGCCGACGGCGGCATGTCGCAATCGTAACGCTCAACACCAAAACAAAACCAACCAAACATCATGAACACACTCGACCTCACTCAACGTCCGCCCCGAAGCCCGCGCGTCCGCCTTGGCGGCTACGCCATGCTCGCCCGCGTGCTCGACAAGGCCCGCGCTTCGCTCATCGGCAAGGCCGGCGATTACAAATACGGCAACCCAATGGACCAGCACTTTTTCGCCTTCACCGGCATCGCGCAGGATGCGCTGCTCGAGCAGGTGAAAACCGATGAGGGCGATTGGGCGCTGCTCGTTTGGGTGAATGCGAACGCGTCGCCGAAACGCGCGCCGCACGAAATCCGCGCGTGGTCCGCATGGCTCGAAACGATGCCTGTCGGCGAGGCCGAAGACCTCGAGTGGTTCGCCGCGCAGGCGAAGCGCATCAACCCCGCGCGCACCGACCTCCAGACCATCATGGACTATCTCGACGCCGACGACCACGTGA
Source organism: Chthoniobacteraceae bacterium (assembly GCA_031409655.1). GTDB lineage: Bacteria > Verrucomicrobiota > Verrucomicrobiia > Chthoniobacterales > Chthoniobacteraceae > JANNXQ01. Next base: position 37,743 of record JANNXQ010000066.1, read on the forward strand.
GCTACGGAGGCGCAGCGTAATTTTTCCACGACCATGAGCACCCCACGCCCACCACTCCCGCCTTTCACCGGAGAAACCGCGCGCCAGAAAGTGCAGGTCGCCGAGGACGCCTGGAATTCGCGCGACCCCGAGCGCGTCTCGCTCGCCTACACGGCCGACACCGAGTGGCGCAATCGCGCCGAGTTCTTGCACGGACGCGAGGAAGTCGTCGCTTTTCTCCGCCGCAAATGGGCGAAGGAACACGACTATCGCCTGCGCAAAACGCTATGGGCCTTCACCGGAAATCGTATCGCCGTGCGCTTCGAATACGAGTGGCACGACGACGCCGGCCAATGGTGGCGCGCCCACGGGAATGAGAACTGGGAGTTCGACGCCGACGGCACCATGGCGAAGCGTTACGCCAGCATCAACGACCAGCCCATCGCCGAGACGGAACGCAAATTCCGCTGGGAACGCCCGGCCTGACATCATCCGACCTATGGCTGCCAGATTCATGCAACTCGTGCTCACGCCCGCCGTGCAGGCGGCGCAGGAGCATTACTTCGGGCGGCACCAGGTGGTCGCCGACGCTCCCGAGCGCGACGCCTTCACCGACGAAGAAGCCGCTTTCATCGCGAGCCGCGACAGCTTCTACATGGCCACGACGAACAGCGTTGGCTGGCCTTATCTCCAGCACCGCGGCGGTCCAACGGGCTTCTTGAAAATGCTCGGCCCAAACGGGCTCGGCTTCGCCGATTTCAAAGGCAACCGCCAGATGCTCAGCACCGGCAACCTCGTCGGCGACGATCGCGTGTCGCTCTTCCTCATGGATTATCCGAACCGCGAGCGACTGAAGATCCTCGGCCACGCCCGCGTCCTCGACGCTCGTGAAAATTCCAACCTCGCCGATCAACTCAGCCCCACGCCCGAGTTGCGCAGCAAGATCGAGCGCCTCTTCCTCATCGACGTAGTGAGCTTCGATTGGAACTGTCCGCAATACATCACCCCGCGCTTCACCGAGGCGGAGGTCGAAACGCACCTTGCCCCGCTCAAAGCGCGGATCGCAGAGCTGGAGCAGCAGCTTCGCAGAGACACGCGCTGAATCGAGACTCCCGAACTACCGGCATTGGAAAGTGATTGCGGGAGCCGGACTCGAACCGACGACCTCCAGCGCATGAGGCTGGCGAGCTGGCGCCGCGCTACCCCGCGATTTTCGGGGCTGGATACTTCCAGCCCGCTTGTCGGAGAGCGCGTGTCAAAAGGAACCGGGTGAACGTGTTGATGACTGCGGCCGCGCTGCGCTTGGAGCCGTGGCGCGCGACCCACGCGGGAAGTTTCGCGCCGAGCTTTTGCGCGCCGATCCACGGTTTTGCAGCGTATGAGTCATGCACCCATGCACCCCGAAATCCTCGTCCGCTATCTCCACTTCGTGTCCATCCTCGCGCTGACGGTCGCGATCTTCGGCCAGCATCTCCTGCTGCGCCCGAGCCTGCCGCGCCGCGAGGTGCAGCGGCTCGCCGTCCTCGATCTGGTCTATGCGCTGGCCGTGCTTGGGGTGCTGGGAACGGGACTCCTGCAATGGCACGTCGTGGGCAAACCCGCGGTCTTCTATTCCAGCAACCCGGTGTTTCACACCAAGCTCGGCCTGTTCGGATTGATCGGGATCGTCTCCATCTATCCGACGATTTTTTTTGCCCGGAACAAAAAGGGCGAGCCGACCGAGACCGTGAGTATGCCGCGCGCGGTGGTCTGGAGCGTGCGCCTCGAACTGCTCCTACTTTTGGTCATGCCGCTGCTGGCGACCCTCATGGCGCGCGGCATCGGACTCAAGGGCTCGTGAATCGCAGGAGGCGCCACTTTCCGCTGCTGCCCATGACGCTCGCTTCTATCTTCGCGATGCTCCCCGGCTGCGCGTCCCTCACGCCTTACCAAGATGCCATCGCCAAGGTGCCGCAGGAAAACTTCCTGACCTTCCGCGGTCGCAAGGTCCATGTGGAGGAACACGGTTCCGGCCCGCCGCTGCTCTTGCTGCAGGGGTTTGCGGCTTCGACTTACTCCTTCCACAAACTCGTGCCGTTGCTAGCGCGACACTTCCGGGTCGTGGCCATGGATTACTACGGATTCGGCTACACGGAGCGCCCGCAGACGACGGATGAATTCGGCATCGACGCGCAGTTGGAACTCATCCGGCATGTCATGCAGGCGAAGCGGATGGGTCCGGCGACTGTGTTAGGCCAATCCTACGGAGGCACCCTGGCCCTGCTGCTGGCGCAGTCCGATCCCGGGTTGGTCGAGCGACTCGTGCTCATCAGCGCCGTGTCGGAATTCGGCGAGTCACCCGCATGGGTGCGATCCTCGGTCACGCGATGGCTGGGTTACCCCGCGAGCCGGCTCTTACTTTCGTCGCCGAAGCGTTTCCGCGCGATGCAGCAGCGGGCGTATCACCGCGAGGAAGTGCTCACCACGGAGGTCGCGGAGGCTTATCGCACGCGGCTTTTGATCGAGGGCTTGAAGGAGACTTACTTTGCTTTTACCGCAGGCATGGCCAGCGGAGCCAGCCCCGACTTGAATCTGACCGGCGTGAAGCTCCCCGTCCTCGTCATGGCCGGTCGGCATGATCGGATCGTGCCTTTGGAAAGCGCGCAGCGGCTGGTCGCCGCGCTCCCCGACGCGCGGCTCCTGGTCCTGGAGGAGAGCGGGCACTCCGCGCCCGAGGAAGAGCCCGCGACCGTGGCCAAGGCAATCCGGGAATTTGCCAGCCAGACTCGGGGAACGCCGTAAGCAGCTGCTCTCACGGCACCGGATGCCTTTCATACGATTTACACAGTCTTATCGCCTGAATGCTCTGGGAACGCCAACGGCGTTCGATCGTCCAGCCCAGGGTTGCGCGCCGCGCGCTACCCTGGGTTCTGGATTGAAAATGGGACATAACCCTGAAGGGGTTGAATCCATCGGGTCGCTCGCGCCGAAGGGTGAAACCCTTTCAGGGTTTATACCGCTTTTTGCCGGGGCACCCAGGGTAGCTCGTGCCTCGCAACCCTGGGCTTAAGGATGGAGCACCTACGGCGCTCTCAACGCATTCATGCACTTCGACCGTGTGAAACGTATCACACCCGCTCCAGCGGGAAAATGGTCACGTCCACCCCACGCGACATGATGACGTGATCGGGCGGACGGCCCGTAGGCGCGATGCCGTCGAGCGGCAGCAGATTTTCATCCCACGCCGTCACCTCTGCGCGGCACAGCGGATACGGCTCATGGAAAACCGCGCCGCACCGGAGACCATCAGGCGCGCTGGAATAGAGCCGGTAGCGTTCGACGAGAAAGAACTCCAGCGAACCGGGCGCAGGCTGCGGCAACTCCGCGCCGGGGGCGTAATCAAACACGCAACTCGCGCCATTTGCCTGCGCGCCGGTGCGCACCGATTCGTAATGGATGAGGCCTTCCGGCGTGCGGCTCGATGTCATCTTCGCGTGCTCATAGGGCAGATGAAAAAGCCGCTGCGCGATCTTCACCGCGAGCCATTGATTTGCATCGAGCGAGTAGAACCACACGCCCGGCACACCCGCGCGGTCATGCACATAGGTGCGCAGATTCATCTCCATGAAATCCGAAATGCCCAGGACTGCGGGCAGAAATCGCGGACGGATATTGCGCATGAAGAACGGCACGACGCCGAGATACGCCTTGCCGCCAAAGGTATCCACGAACAGCCCCTCCGGCAGCGTCGCCTGAATCGCCGTCGCGGGATACTCCCAGTGCAGGAAAAGGAGGTCGCGCCAATGCTGATACATCACGGGGCTTCCCGCCGGCCGCAGCCGCGCGGCGAGCCGCTGAGTCGCGTCGGGAAAGTGCGGAATTGCTGGTGCGGCGATCATCCTGGTGCGCCCTCCGTTACGCCCGACGCGAATAGAATGAAACATGAAAGACTGAATGCCGCCCTCAATTCAAAACGTGGATGTATTGGTCATCGGCGCGGGCATGGCCGGGTTGATCGCGGCGGCGGAGTTGCAACAGTCTGGCCGCAGCGTGCTCGTGCTCGATAAAGGCCGGGCCGTGGGCGGGCGCATGGCGAGTCGGCGGATCGGGGCGGCGACCTTCGATCATGGCGCGCAATTCATCACGGCACGCGATTCCCGATTTGCCGCCGTGCTCGAGCAGGGGCGGCAGGCTGGGGTGGTCGAGGAATGGTGCCGCGGATTCGCGGAACACGCGGACGGGCACCCGCGCTGGCGCGGCAATCCCACGATGACTGCCATGACGAAACACCTCGCCCGCGGTCTCGAGGTGAGCTTGGAAAAACAGATCGTGATGCTGCGACGCGAAGCGGATCGTTGGCGCGCGGAAACCAACACGCGGGAAGTATTCTCCGCGGCGGCGGTGGTTTTGACGCCGCCGGTGCCGCAATCGCTGGCCCTCCTCGACGTCGGCGGGGTAACACTTTCGCCCGAGACCCGCTCGCGCCTCGCCAGCATCGAATACGAGCGCTGCCTTGCAGTCATGGCCGTGATCGAGGGTCCTTCGCGCCTGCCGCCGCCGGGCGGTCTCGCACCCGCCGCCGGACCGATCGGGTGGATCGCGGACAACCAACAAAAGGGCATCTCCGCGGAGCCGGCTGTCACCATTCACGCAACCCACGCCTTTAGTCTCGAACACTGGGATCATGACCGGCAGGAGAGTGGCCGCGCCCTGCTCGACGCCGCCGCACTATGGCTGGGTGTGGGAGTCAAAACGTTTCAAGTCCAGGGCTGGCGCTACACCAAACCGTTGCGGGTTGATGCGCAACGGTGCGCGCTGCTCAGTGAGTCGCCGCCGCTCGTGCTTGCCGGGGATGCCTTTGCCGGGCCGCGGGTCGAGGGGGCTGCGCTTTCGGGTTGGGCTGCGGCTGAGCTCATCCTCTCACTGCCTCGGTGAGACCTAGGCCGCCCTCTGGAGGCGGCAGCCATCGGGAAAGAGGCATCTGAATTCATTTCCTAGGTCGTAACAGATCACACACCTAAATCCTCATTTATGAACCTAACTCTATCCTCCCTAGTGTCCAAAACTTCTACGTTAGCATTGATCGCGCTGTTGGCGCCCACTAATGTATTTGCCGCTACAGGAGGCGACCTGAAAGCGGATGACTTCGTCGGTGTATCCTTCTGGATGATCTCGATGGCATTGGTCGCCGCGACGGCTTTCTTCTTCCTGGAAATCCAACGGGTTTCTGCGAAGTGGAAGACTTCTCTCACAGTTTCCGGTCTGGTCACCCTCGTGGCGGCGTCCCACTATTTCTACATGCGCGACGTCTGGGTCAGCACCGGTCAGACCCCCACTGTTTTCCGTTACATTGATTGGCTGATCACTGTGCCGCTGCTCATGGTGGAGTTTTACCTTATTCTCTCAGCCATTACCAAAGTCCCGGGCGGGGTGTTTTGGCGTCTGATGATTGGGACGTTCGTGATGCTCGTCGGTGGATACCTTGGAGAGGCTGGCTACATGAGCGTTTGGCCGGCTTTCATTATCGGCATGGCCGGCTGGGCCTTCATTCTCTGGGAGATCTTTCTCGGCGAAGCAGGGAAGATCAATGCGGCTTCCGCTCCTCCTTCCGTGCAGAAGGCTTTCAGCCTAATGCGGTGGATCGTGGTGGTGGGCTGGTCGATCTACCCAATCGGTTACTTCCTGGGCTACCTCACCGGTGCGAGTCCCGCGGACAGTATGAAGCTTCTCAACATCACCTACAACCTTGCAGACGTGGTGAACAAGATTGCCTTCGGCGTCATCATCTGGACCGCTGCCGTGAGCGAGACAGACAAGGCCGCGGCCACGACGATTCGCTAATGCGTGCGCTCTTCGGGACGTTGAAGCGAACGAAGCTTCAACGCCCGGGCCAAGTTGGCTGTGAGTTGCCGCGAGGTCTCTCCCGCCTACCAGAGCATTTCGAGGTCATCGGCGAAGTTAATCCTTCCTTATCCCATGAATACATTCACCCCATTCGCCTGTGGCGCACCACCCGAGGCCTCGGAGGCTTTGCTTGGTGAGGCGGAAGAGCTGATGCTGCGCTTGGTTAGGGGGGAAGAAGGTGAGGACGTTGGGGTTGCCCCGGCTACGGTGACTGCCGCCACCAGCCACCTTGCCTCAGGTGGTCACCGGGTTCGGGCTCGTCTGGCGCTTCACGCTGGCGCGGCACTTGGCCTGCCCTCAGGCGATTCCGTCGCGCTCGCAGCAACTGCAGAGCTTTTGCACAATGCGTCACTCGTGCATGACGATCTTCAGGACCGCGGGGAACTCCGGCGCGGCACCCAGACAGTCTGGGCTGCCTATGGAGACGAGGTGGCGATCTGCACTGGAGATTTGCTGCTCTCAGCCGCTTACGGAGCGCTCGCCACGGTCCACAATTCCTGGCTCCTGCCGGAACTGATCGCGCTGGTGCATGCGCGCACTGCCATGGTGATCCGCGGGCAATGCGCCGAACTCTCCGCAAGGGGACAACAAATCGAGGACATGGCGGTGTATGAGGAAATCGTCATCGGGAAATCTGGCGCACTCCTGAGCCTGCCGCTCGAGATGGCCTTTGCAGCCGCTGGGAAGAAGGCATGGATGGGCGAAGCGCGGCGTGCGGCGGAGGCCTTTGGCATCAGCTATCAGATCATGGACGACATGGAGGATGTCGAAAGTGACGCGGGCGGCGACGCCGGACCGCGCGCGGTGAATGCCCTCTTAGTTTTGAAAGCCGCTGGCTACGGAGCGAACGCGAACGCGGTAGCGCGAAAGATCGGTCTGCGGCATCTTCGCACCGCGGTGGAATCCGCAGATCGTCTCCCGAAAGGGTCCGGTGCATATCTGCGGGAACTCACGCTGGCGCTCTGCCGGCGGCTCTAGGTTCCTGCAAACTACTCCGATGCGCGCCCTCGTCATTGGTGCCGGATTCGGAGGAATCGCGGCCGCGCTCAGACTGCGCGCCAAAGGATATCGCGTCTCGCTCATCGATCGCTGCGCTCATTTGGGCGGTCGCGCGCAGATCTTCGAGCGCGAAGGCTTCCGCCACGATGCCGGCCCGACCGTCATCACCGCGCCGTTCTTGTTCGAAGAATTGTTTGCGCTCTTCGGCGAGCGGTTTTCCGACCATGTCAAACTGGTCCCTTTGAAGCCGTGGTATCGCTTTCACTTCGCTGACGGTGACCACTTCGACTACGGCGGCACGCTGGAGGAAACGCTGGCGGAGATCGCCCGCATTGAGCCGCGGGATTGCGATGGTTACCATGCGCTGCTGGCCCACTCGAAGCGCATCTTCGACGTCGGCTTCACAGAGTTGTCCGCGCTTCCGTTCGACCGCTTCATGACGATGGTGCGCCAGATTCCTCGACTGATCGGGCTGCGCAATTACGAGACCGTTTGGGGAATGGTGTCACGCCATCTGATCAGTCCAAAGCTCCGCCAAGCCTTCTCGATTCAGCCCCTGCTGGTGGGTGGCAATCCGTTCGACACCACCAGCATTTACGGGCTGATCCACTTTCTGGAGCGCGCCCACGGGGTTCACTTTGCGATGGGCGGCACGGCGGCGATTACCCGCGCCTTGGGTGCGCTGATGGAGCGGCAAGGCATTGAACTTAGACTCAACACGACGATTGATGCGGTGAACATCGAACGCGGAGTCGCGAAAGGGGTGACGCTGGCGGACGGCCAGGTGCTCACTGCGGATGTGGTCGTGTCGAATGCCGATGCCGCCCATCTTTACCGCCACATGATCGAGCCCTCGGAGCAAGCCACCTCGACTCGGATGAAGCTCGCGGCGGCGCACTATTCGATGGGTCTGTTCGTGCTCTATTTCGGGACGACGCGGACTTATCCCGAGGTCGCGCACCACACGATTTGGATGGGTGCGCGCTATCGCGAACTGCTCAACGATATCTTCCACCACAAGATCCTCGCGGAGGATTTTTCGCTCTACCTGCATCGCCCGACGGCCACCGACCCGAGCTTTGCGCCCGCCGGTTGCGACAGCTTCTACGTGCTTTGTCCGGTGCCGAATCTGCAGGGGAAGATCGACTGGAGAACGGAAGGACCGCGCCTTCGGGATCGCATCGTGGCGGCGCTGGGGCGCACGATTCTGCCGGGCCTCGCCTCGACCATCACCGCGGATTTTTACAAGACGCCCGAGGATTTCCGGGATGCTTATCTCAGCGTGCATGGTGCGGGTTTTTCCGTGGCACCATTGTTTCGGCAGTCGGCTTGGTTCCGCTTTCACAATCGGGCCGAAGGAATCAAGAACCTCTTTCTCGTCGGCGCGGGCACCCATCCCGGAGCTGGGATGCCTGGAGTGCTCTGCTCGGCCAAAGTTATCGACGCGCTGGTTCCGGCGGCGGCCCACTGATGAAAGCGGCGACGGAAACTCCTGCTCGCGCCGCGTGGGTCGAAGCCGATGCCAGGCTGGCGGCGAAAGGGCGCAGCTTTCATTGGGCGCGGCATCTTCTCGGAAAGACCCATGCGGCGAGAGCGACGCGGCTTTACGGCTTCTGTCGCTACCTCGACGATCTCGCGGATGAAGCTGCATCGATCGAAAGCGCGCGTGCGAATCTCGCCGCAGCCAGCCGGGCAATCGCCTCGGGCGAATCCGGCGACCCAGTGCTCAGCGATGGGCTCCGCCTCATGACGGAGTGCCGGATCGCGCCGGGCCTCGCGCTGGAGCTAATCGAGGGACTCGTCTCGGATCTTGATCCCGTGCGGATTACCGATGAGGCGGCTCTCCTCCGCTACGCCTATCGAGTGGCTGGGACCGTCGGCGTGATGATGTGCGGGGTGCTGGATGTGCATCGCCCGGCGGCTTATTCCCATGCCATCGATCTCGGCATCGCCATGCAGCTTACGAATATTTGCCGGGACATCGCGGAGGATGCCGCTCTCGGCCGTCGCTATCTTCCTGCGTCCATGATTGGCGACGTGGGTCCGGAGAAACTGATGCCGCCCGCCGAAGGTCTTCATCCCCGTCTCCGCGAGTGCGTGGCTTCACTGCTGGAGAAAGCGGATCATTACTATGTCAGCGGTGAAGCTGGCCTTTCCTATCTCCCGCTGCGGGCTCGCTGCGGCATTCTCGTCGCAGCGCGCGTCTATCGCGAGATTGGGTGGAGGCTGCGCGCGCGCGATTGCACTTACTGGCTCGGTCGCATGGTGGTGAGCGATCGTGAAAAGGCGGCGCTCACCGCTCACGCGCTCTTGACTGCACCCTTAAGGAGATCCTTTTGGCGGCAGCCATCGTCGCACGACGCCAGTCTGCATGTCGCCTTGCGAGGATTGCCCTGCATCGGAGTGAACCCATGCTAACGAACACCGACATCATCATCCTCGGCGGCGGCTGTGCCGGCCTGAGTCTGGCGATGCGGCTCGCCAGTCTCGGCGAGCGTGGCCCGCGCACGGTCGTCATCGAAAGCCGGCCGCGCTATACCAACGACAGGACCTGGTGCTTCTGGGGCGCTGGCTCGCCGCGGCTGAGTCACCTCGCGCGGCATCGTTGGACGACGGTTTCGCTCGCGACTGCGGATCGCCGCGTCACGGCGGATTGCCGCGCGACGCCGTATCAGATGATTCCGGCGGAGACCTTCTACACCGCAGCGATCGAAGCGATCGCGGAAGCACCTCGCGTCGAACTCGCGATGGGCGAAACCATCACGTCCGAGCCACGGAAAGACGGCGACCTTTGGCGGATCGAGACCACCGCGGGCCAGCGCTGCGCAAAGATGATTGTCGATACCCGCCCCGGCCGGCGCCCGGAACGCGGCGCGGCATCTTTATGGCAGTCCTTTTCCGGTCAGGAGATCGAATGCGACGCGGCCCGCTTCGATCCGGACTCCGCCACCCTGATGGAGTTTTTGCCGACCAAAAATGGCCGGACCTCTTTTCTCTACGTGCTCCCTGTCTCGCCGCATCGCGCCCTCGTCGAGGCCACCGTCTTCGCGCCGGACCCGCTCGGCCCGCACGATCTCGCTGCGGAACTCGATGCCGGCATCGCGCGGCAGGTCGATGGTGCGGGTTTCTCCGTGCTCCGGTCCGAGCACGGCATTCTTCCCATGGGTCAGGCGGCTCCTGCTCCCAGTCCCGACGTTTCCTATGTCCGCGCAGGAGTGGCTGCGGGCGGTGCGAGACCCGCGTCCGGTTTCGCCTTTCAGCGGATTCAACGCTGGGCGGACGCCTGTGCCGAGGCGCTCGCATCCGGGCAGCCACCCGTCGCGCATCCTCCCGATCCCTGGCGGATGCGGGCCATGGATAGTCTTTTTCTCCGCGTCCTTCGCGCCCGGCCCGAGATCGCGCCCGATCTTTTTCTCGCACTTTTTGCCATGAGAAATCCCGGGAGAATCGTGCGCTTCATGAGCGACTGCGCGACGTTTTCGGACTGCCTCGCGATCGCCCTCGCGCTCCCGGCGTGGCCCTTCCTGCGGGAAATCCCCGGCGGGTTCGCGGCTCGCCCCCTAGCACCCGCAGGAGGCCGCAGCGGATGAATGCCCTGCGCATCCAGGGACTGGTTTTCAGCCTCGGGGCACTGCTGCTCGCTCTCGCGGCCACGGCCATCGGGCCGCCTGGCTCACGGATCGAATTGCTCGTCGTCGCGGCCCTCATCGTCGTCCTCGGCGTGCCCCATGGCGCGCTCGATACCATCTTCGCCCGCCAGCTCTACGGGATCCGCACGCTCCGGGATTGGCTGCGCTTTGGAGTCATCTACCTCCTGCTGGCGACGCTCGTCGTGGGGCTGTGGCGCCTGCAATCCACGCTGTTTCTCCTCGGGTTTCTGGTTATTTCCGCGGCGCACTTTTCCGGGGATCCCGCCCGCGGAACGCCGTGGCCAGCGCGCGTGCTCTACGGAGGCGCGGTGGTCATTCTTCCCGCCGCACTCCACTCGGTCGAGATCACGCGGCTCTTTTCGCTGCTCGCGGGAGAAGATGCGGCGGCCCTCTTGGTCCCATGGCTGCGTCTCCTCTCGTGGCCGTGGCTGATCGGGCTGTTTCTCGCCGCCACGCATCGGGCGCAAACGGATTGGCTGACGGCTTTGGAATTGGGATCGGTCGGCCTCCTCGCAGTCCTCGCTTCGCCGCTCTTCTCCTTCGTCGTCTTCTTCTGCGGAATGCACAGCGCCCGGCACATCATCCGGACGATCGACTACTCGGGCCGATCCTCGCTCGGCCTCATCCTCGGAGCCGCGCTTCTGCCCATGCTCGGCGTGCTGGTCGCATCCGCAGCCGCCTGGCATTTCCTCGGTGGCACGCCGCTCGACGCGCGAGTCATTCAGTTAGTCTTCGTCGGCTTGGCCGCACTGACTGTTCCGCACATGGCCCTGGTGGAGCGAGTGCGACTCTCAGGCTGGGTCAAGGGAGCCGCGGCGATCGCCACGGTATCCACCCTTCTCATCTCCAACGTCTCCGCAGCGGAAGAAAAGTCCGTCGGCCGCGTCGCAGCTGCCTTCACGGCCGAGTCAGCGCTCGATACCTCGAAGTTCCAACCCCGAGCCGGACAGATTCTGGCAGCAACCCGCCTTGAGTTCCACCGCCACGGGGGGTTATCAGGACGATCTGCTTCCCTACCCCGGTGCCGGAGGCAGGCGGGACATTCCGTTCTGGGCGGAAATAGCAGCCGACGACTTTGCCGTGGATCCGGGAGATTCCATCGCTCAGGCGGTGCGCGGATCGTTAATCGCCCGTTGTCCCAATCCGGTGGGCGTTTCGCGTGTTGAAATCAGAAGGCCGGTCGTGATTCCGAGACGAGCGGCAATCCCTCCGACTTTGGTGCCGAAATCCAAGGTAATTCAAACCGATAAATGAGAAGTCCGGCCCACCCGTCCGGCCTCTTCGACGAAACCGACTTTCGCCCCCGGAAATCCGCCGTTCGGAAAATCGCGGTATTGCTTATTCGTTACCGCGTGGTGCCTCGCAAGGTCATGGGGGCGACCGTTAAGACAATAATGGCCAAGTCCGATCAGGCAAAGAATTAAGCATCAAGGGCGACGATGGAAACGTAACACTTAACCACGCGAGACATCTCAAGACCAACGTGAATTCCAGCAGCGGCGTCATCGAGTTCGCGAACAGTTTAGCGTGGCCCAAGTGATAATTAGAATGCGGCGGGGGACGACTTAAAGGTCGTTCCCTCCGCACATAACCAAAAACAACAAAACAGAAAAAAGGAAACTACCTAATCATGAGCACATCAACTGATATCGTGGCCGTCGCCCTCGGCGCTGGCATCTTCAAAACCCTCTGCGCCGCTCTGACCGCCGGCGGGCTCATTCCGACGCTACAAAGCGCAGGCCCGTTCACGGTTTTTGCGCCGACTGACGAAGCATTTGCCAAGCTGCCGGCCGGAACAGTCGAGGACCTCCTCAAGCCTGAAAACAAGGAGAAGCTCGTCGCGATTCTCACCTACCACGTCGTGGCCGGGAAAGTCATGGCGGCGGATGTGAAAACGATGAAGGCCAAGACGGTTAACGGGCAGGACCTGGACATCATCGTCGCGGACGGCTCCGTAACCGTAAACGGTGCGAATGTCGTCAAGACCGATGTGGATGCCAGCAATGGCGTCGTCCACGTCATCGACAGCGTCGTGTTGCCTAAGTAATTAGTCGTGGGTGGGCGGAGGGCGTGGTGCTCTCCGCCCCGACCACCTGAAGAATCTAGTCTCGAGTAATTGTGTCCCCGCGATTTCGACTCATAGGAGGGGGCTCTATTACTCCGGTGTATGGTGAATGAAAGTCCGATCATGATCTTCGATGGCCGCTGTAATCTATGCAGCCGGTGCGTGCAGTTCGTTTTGACGCGGGACCGCAGAAAGCAGTTTCGGTTTGTCGCCATCCAAACTCCCGCGGGGAGGGAATTCGTCGATAGATTTGGAGTTGGTCCGCCACTGGACAGTATCGTGCTGATGGCCGATGGGGTAGCCTACATCAAAAGCACCGCGGTGCTGCACATTGCCGCCCGGCTCAACGGCCTGTGGCCGCTGCTGAAAATCTTTCTGGTCGCTCCACGTCCCATCCGCGACTGGGTTTACGATCTGGTTGGCAAAGAACCGTTACCGCTGGTTCGGCGAAAAGCTGGCCTGCATGATTCCCACCCCTGAGGTGCGCAGTCGCTTACTCTTATAAGTGCGTCCCCCCTCCTGGCGGCCTCACGCCTGCCGAAGGTCTGATCGCGTGGATCGCGAACAATCATTTGAAAGGAAATCCGCGGAGCAAAAACTCGATCGAGCCCCAACCAATCACCCCGCCGACGATAGTGGCCACGCCGGTCGCGGCACCCAGCCCGAGCGCCACTGCGGGCGAGTCCGTCCGAAGGACCGCCCGGCACCACAAGGCCAGACTTCCGGCGATGATCAGTTCGGCGACGATGATGTAAACCGGAGTGTGGCTCAGCATCAGGCAATCGCGGTAGCGCCACCAGTTCGCACCCCACGCCATTTCCTCGTAGAAGGGAATAAGCAGCGCACCGAACAAGGCGGTGGCGAGGGTTCCGCGCAGCTTTCCGAAACGTGCGATGACTGCATCGCCAACGATTCCCGCCTGAATGGCGACCACGGCCCAGGAGAGCGGCATCCACCACGGAGACTCCAGAATCATCGCCGAGCCTGCGACGGAATAGTCCAGCGTGCCGGTGTGCCGGACGCAAAGGTAGTCGGCTACGAGTTCCATCAGCCCAAAGACTCCCGCCGAGAGGATCACCATCACAAAACGTCGGTCGGATTGCGCGACCGCATAGCAGACAAACAAGGCGAGGTTGAGCGCGTTCAGGGCCACGGCAGTCCGCCCATCGGAGCCAGGCCAGGATGAGCAAGCGGCGGCAAAAGCCACGGAAAGGATAACAGAAACGCCAGCGATCTGCAGACGTGCAGACGACCGCAGGTGGCTCGGCATCGAGGGCGGGTGTGACGGAAAACGCATCGCGTTTGTTACGACCTGTGAATCCGCAAAGAGCTGCCTATTCTTCACGATCGTCCTCGCCACGAACATCTCGCAACGATGAAAGGCGGCGAGCGCGATGTAGTCGGCGCTGACCGACGCCTCAATGGTCATGGGGATGGACGACGCAGCGTTTCATCGATCCCGCTGATATTGTCCGGCTGGACTCCGTGAGCGTCACACTGCAACGCGCTGGCTAGCGGAGGAGAGCGTCCGCGGTGCGGAGGCCGGAGAGGATCGCGCCCTCGATGGATGCGCTGGTGAGGTGATCTCCGCAGCAGAAGATTCCGTCGATTTCCCGAAAACACGGTCCGAGCGGTCCGGTGATGGGTGGCTGCTCGGGCAGGGCGCGCGCGATCCGGTCGGTGCGGAGGTGCCGCCAGGCGCGCACTTCCGGTCCGAACCAGGGTTCGAGTTCCGCGCGGATCTGCGTTTCAAAATCCGGGATCGCGGGCGGGCCGAGGACGGAGATGGAGATGAGCGCCTGGCCCGGCGGCGCGTAGCCGGGCGCGACATCGGAGAGCACGCAGACGTTATTGATCAGGCCGCGGCCAGTGCCGTTGAGGGCGATGATGGCTTCGCACAGCGGTGATTTTCTCGCAGCGAAATAGAGTCCGGTGACGGCGCGCCAGTCGGGCTCTTTGGTCGCGAGGCCGGGGATCAACCGCGCGGCGGTCGTGGCATCGGCGGCGACGACTACGGCATCGCCGCCGAGGGATTCGCCAGACGCCAGCGTGATCTTTCGATGCGCAACTTCCGTCACCCGCGCGCCACGACGGATTGCGTCAGCCGGCAAGCGGCGGGCGAGCTGACGCGGGATTTCCTGCATTCCCTTCGCGGGCAGGGTCGCGCTCCCCCGCGAGAACATTTGGAAAGTGAACTCAAACATCCGGCTCGAAGTGCGGAGGTCTCTTTCCAGAAAAATGCCGCCGTAAAAGGAGCGGAAAAATACGTCGATCATCCGGCGCGAGAAGCCCGCGCGGCGGAGATAAGCCTCGGTCGTGAGGTCTTCGCGGGCGGCAATGTCTTCGAGGGTCGAGCGGCTGATCCGCCACTTCAGCACGGCCACCCGCAGCTTGTCGGCCAGCGAACCGACGGGCGCGAGCGCGCTGGCGAGCAAATGGCGCGGGTCGCGGAAAACATCCATCACCCGGTGCAGACGGCCATCGAGATAAACGAGGGCGCCCGGCCGGAACGGGCGCAGATCGAGGCGCGGCAGGTCCAGAAATTTTCCGGCTTCCGGATACGCGTCGAGATAGACTTGAAAGCCGCGATCCAGCCGGAAGCCATCGACCACGTCGGTCCGCACGCGCCCGCCCACGTCGTCGCTGGCTTCGACGATCAACGGCTGCGATCCGGCTTCTCGCAGCCGGACGGCACAGGCGAGGCCGGCCAATCCGCCGCCGACGATGAGCACCCGTTTCTTCGGCGTCATCGTTGCCGGCTGTTTTCCCGGCGACCGACCTCGTCGCGGCGCATGGGCATGGCATCGATGAGGGTGAACCATTTCGTGAGCTTGAGCGTTTCGCGCTGGCGCGATTTTTCGCCACCGTCCTTTCCGATCAAAATGAAAACGGCCTTCGTCTCCCGCTCGCTGAGCTTGAGTTTCTCCCGCAGCGCGGTCGTCTGCTGCGGATCGAGCCGGACGGTGCCGGGAATGCGGGCCGACCCGGGTGAAACATCGATTACCTGCAAATCCCGCTCGTCGATTTCCGCACGATTCGCGGCGAGTGCAGCGGTAAGCTGAACGCGGGCTTCTCCTGGCGGAACGGATGCGATGATGAGGCGACTTTTCCCGCGATAAGGATCGAGAGGTTCGGCTGAAGCGTGCTCGTTCATGAGGAAAAAATGTCCGGCGAGGAAAGCGGCGTGGCAAACGTGACGAACGGTCATGCAGGAAGGTGATTGGCGGTCAGTCGATTTGGCGTGCGCGCGATGGAAAACGACACGTCTCAAACTAGCTGTCCGACGGGATTTTCTCCCCGTCCCCCAATGTTTGAGCCCGTGGAGGAAACCCGTGCTGCGTCTGCAAAAGCACCGAGCGATCCCGAGGCATGATGGTGCTATGATCAGCGGAGTTGAACGCCGTCCTCATCCTCTTCTCCGCCATTTCGTTTCTCGGATACGGGTCGGCTTGCTTCCTTTCCCGTTCCACGGAACGCGAGTTCATTCGCTATGGCATGGGTTCACAGCGCCCGTTGGTCGGTGCGCTGCAAATCGGCGCGGCCATCGGGCTGCTGGCTGGGCTGAGCCAGCCATGGATGGGACGCGCGGCGGCGCTCGGGTTGGCCGCGATGATGCTGATCGCGGTCGGGGTCCGAATCCGAGTGAAAGATAGCCTGCTGCAAACGACCCCGGCACTTTTCTACCTCGTGCTCAATGCCTACCTGAGTTGGGCCGGGTTTTGGCCAAGCCGATAGCTAAAGCAAGGCGATGGCCGCGCACATCGCGAGCACGGCGATGGACGGCAACGCTTTCTGAATTGGGTCCTGCACTTTCAAATGCATGACGAACGCGCCCAGCATGAGCACTCCCATGACGATCGCCGCCGGCCGGGCCAGGCCGGGAATCCAGATGGCCACCAGCAGGGTCAGGGCCAGTCCGACTTTCAGCACGCCGACCAGATACATGATCCACGATGGCAGCCCGTAAGTGCCAAACTCCTCGCGAATGGTGCATGCGTCGCCTCCGCGATAAGGGGTTTTCCGGCCCGCACGCAGGATCCAGACATTCAGGATGCCGAGGGCCACGATGAGTTGCAAAGCGATGCGGACAGTTTCCACGGTGGATGATTGAGCCGGATTTGACTCACGAGCAAGTTGCCGTGCCGTCTCCAGACCCGCAAGCGAATCTCCGAATGGGCGAAAGTGCCGACGAGATCGCGCAGCAAATCAGGCAGACCATGCTGCTCGAACTCCGCGAAGATGTTTCCATAGCAGGCGACCCACACGAAGAAGATCGAAGCGGCCACCAAGGCCTGGAGGGAAATAGCCAACTCATGCATGCGTCGCCTCGCATCGCGACTCTGGCAGGGATTGGAGCGGAAATTCGCGCGCCTCGCAGTGCCGCCCATTCCATGGGACTCTTCCAGATTGCCACTGCCGGTGACAGTGGAAGCAGGAGCACTCCTACGTTCGACAAGGACCAGAAGGCTCTCGCCGAAGCCGCAGCCACCCGCGTCCTGTCCCTTGCCGGCCAGCGGAACCGGCATAGGACACCGCCTGCGCGCATCCGGCGGGACAATGCGAGACAGGCGTCCCCACCTGTCATCAAACAGCGATGAGCAAGTTGGCGCCCGGACATCCGCTCACACCCACTCCGCGCACATCAGCTCCGCCTGCGCGAGCACGGTCTTCACCGCCTCCTCCTGCAAGTCCGGCGGGTAGCCGTGTTTCTTCAGGATGCGCTTCACCATCACTTTGATTTTCGCTCGGGCGCTTTCGCGGTGTGTCCAGTCGATGGCCTGGCGAAGTGCGAATGCAGAAGTGCGAATTACGGAGTTCCGGCCATTCGACATTCCGAATTCGTCATTCGACATTTGCCCCGGTCCTTGGCGAGTTTGATCAGCTCTTCGATGACCTGCATCGTCGAGATGGCTCGATTGTGGTAGGCGTTGAGGGTCTTCTTGAGTTTCTCGCTGAGCCGAGCCGCTGGAGCGTGCGAGACAGACAGCGCGAAGCGATGGGCGAAGCCCGCAGGCATGGGAATGCCGGAGCCAACACCTGGCTCTGCACGAGGTTGCGTTTGGAGCGGACTTTGAGTTCGTCCTTGAGCAGCTTCTCCAGCAGCTCGGCGGCGACGTTCTTGTGTTTGAGGCCGCGCACTTCGGCGAGGAATTGGTCGCTCAAGATGCAGCCGAGGGAGCGTGCGGAGCGACCGAGACAGACAGCGCGAAGCGCTGGGCGCAGCCCGATTGAGCCGGGGGCGAAGGAGTCAAATGTCCGGCTTGGGCAAACCGGCGGCGGTGAAGACGTCGATCACCTGGCCTTCGGTGGTGATGGCCTTGCTGACGAGCTGGCGGATGGCGGCGTCGATCTGCTCGGGCGTCTTCCGGTTAGTGCTGCTCTGCTTGTTCAGCGCGGCTTGCAGGGCTTGGAGCCGAGCCGACTGGCGGGAGGCGAGACAGACTGCCGCAGGCAGCCCGCAGGGCGAACCCGCCGAGAGGCAGCGGGTGAGGCAACAAACTCACGTCGTCGCGGATCGCGGTGGCTTCATCGCTCGCGGCGCAGAGGGCAAAGGCGCGGGAAAGCTCCGTCACCACTTGCACCCAGCGCTTCTTGCCGTCTTCCTGTTCGAGGATGTGTTCCTGTCCGGCGGGGATGAGCGCGAGGCGTTCGGTGGGTTTGCCGGTGGTCCACTTGTCCCAGTTGAAACCGCGCATCAGGTCGCAGGCGATGCCGTGTTTCTCCAGCATCACGGCGATGGCTTGCGCGGTGTCGAAGGTCGAATTCCCCTGGCCGCCGCTCTCGGTGTAGGTGACGAGCGCCTTGGCCTGACTCGCAGCATGCTCACGAGACCTGCCGCCAACGTCAACACGGCTCCGATCCCAAGACCGATCCGAGGCGCTGCACTGGCGGATGTCAGAGTGAAAAGCAAGCTCACGACAACCGCACCGGCGGTTTGCCCAAACAGCCGGGCGGTGCCCTGCATACCTCCCGCCGCGCCACTCCGCGCGCTCGGTGCGGAGAGGAACATGTTGCGGTTGTTGGCCACATTGAAGAAGGCGAAACCGATGCCGCATAGCATGGTGAACGGCACGAGCGGCAGCGGGTTGCCCTTCAGCGGCCACAGAGCGACGGCCCCAAGCCCAATCGCGAGAAACAAACCCCCAAAGGCGCAAAGCCAGGCTGGCGACACGCGGTCCGCGAGACGGCCCGCGAATGGAGCCGTGATTGCCACCGCCAACGGCCAAGCCGTCATGTATAGTCCTGTCATCCAAGTGTCCTGCCCAAGCCCGTGCTGGAGGTAATAGGGTAACGCAACCATGCCTGCGGTCTGCCCAGCGAAGCAACACACCGAGGCGATCACCGAGTAGCGGAATGAATCATCACGCAGCAGGTCTAGCGGGATCAGCGGCACCTTTTTCGGCATCTCCCGCTGAATCAGCGCAACCAGTTCAAGAGCTGCTGCGGCGAGAAGAAACACACCTAGCATCGGCCTAGCTGGTAGCATTTCCGCACCAACCACCAACGAAGCAAAGGCTCCGGCGTTCAATGCCACACTGACCAAATCCAACCGACGTGCTGTCCCGCCGACCTCGGGCAGCGCGCGGGTGGCGAATAGCACCAACACACCCAAGGGCAGGTTGATGGCGAAGAGCCACGGCCAGTCCGTGGCTGAAAGGATCGCAGCACCGAGCGACGGGCCGGCGGCAGCCGCCAACGCTACGGCAAGGGCGTTCCAGCCGATTGCAGCGCCGAGTCGTTGCTTTGAAACGACGACACGCAGCAGTGCGACGCCGAGAGCCATGACGGCAGCACCCCCAAGACCTTGGAGGAAGCGGGCCGCGACAAGCCAAGACAGCGATGGTGACAACGCGCACAACACGGACGCCCCCGTGAACAGCCCAACACCCGCCGTAAAGACTCTGCGATAACCCAGGCTTTCTCCGAGTGCGGCGCAGGGCAGCAGGGCCATCAGCAGCGCAGTCTGGTAGGCGGTAATTACCCAGACCGACATGGCTGGCGTCACATGGAGGGAGCGCGCGATTGTCGGCAGAGCGACGTTTGCTATGGCTGCGTCCAGCACCACGAGCACCATGGCCGCCAGCACGGAGGCGATTGCGGTCTTGCTCCCTAGATTGCGCACGTCCGGCACTGAGACATCGCTTTGTTCCGGTGATTCCGCCCGGTGGGTCTTGGAGGATGGGGCATCGAAAGCGATGGGGCCGGGTGCCAAAAGGCGTCCACTGGATTGGCTAAGTGGCATGGTCAAGCAGTCTTCAGCGTCCAGACGCCATTCTGTTCAACATACCTCGTCACTCGGTGGTCCTCTTTGTCCTCTTTCTTCAAATCCCGCTCTGTGAAACGGAAGAGCAGTGCGGGTCCAGAAAGGCAACGGGTGTCGTGAATATCTCCCGGCAGATACACCTGCACCTGTCCAGCACGCACGATGGTGGAATTCCTTTTCACCAGTTTCACGCCGCCACTCTGGTCCTCGATTCGGGCATACGTTCCCATCTCGACTTCGCCTTGCTGAATCGCATAGATGACCCACGCCCTGCCGTGGTCATGCGGCGGTCGATAAAGCCCCGCAGGTTCCGTGTGCGCCAACAGCATGAACCCTTGGGTCGGATGCCGGAACAGCTCCTCGTAGAGCGGAGCTTGGCGGTGCAGCGCCGCCAACCACTCTTCCGAGTCTGGCGCTTTGACGAGTTCCTCCAAATGCTGGCGACAACCAGCGACCACTTCGGAAGTCAGTGGTCCCCAAATCGACCCGACTCCATCAACAAACTTTTCCAACGAGTTATTAGTCATAGTATTTCTTTTTGTTCGGCGCGGATGCACCTGATTCAATTGTTCGTCCGGAGGTTAGGCCGAGCACGCACGCGGCGGAAGGCGCGCCGTTTGCACTGTGTTCATGCACCAGACGCCACATCTCTTTTGGATTGTGCTACGATCGGCGCATGGAAAAACCCGACCTGAACCTGCTTGTCACCCTGGATGTGCTCCTCGCGGAAGGCAGCGTGGCGCGTGCGGCCCGACGCTTGCGGCTTAGTCCGTCGGCGATGAGCCGTGCGTTGGCGCGACTACGCGAGACGACGGGTGATCCTCTACTGGTCCGGGCCGGGCGCGACCTCGTTCCCACTCCGCATGCGCTCGAACTGCGCGAACGAGTCGCTCTGCTCGTGCAGGACGCTGAAGCCGTTCTCCGCCCCGTCGAGAAGCTCGACCTCAAACAACTCGACCGAATGTTCACGCTGCGGACCAGCGAAGGCTTTGTGGAGAACTTCGGACCGACTCTCATTGCTCGCATCCGGGAGGAAGCTCCGGGCGTGCGGCTGTGCTTTATGCAAAAGCCCGACAAAGACAGCGCGGCTCTACGCAGCGGGATCGTCCATTTGGAAACCGGTGTGGTGGAAAAGACGACGGCTCCCGAACTGCGTGTGCAGGCATTGTTCCAAGATCATTACGTTGGCGTCGTGCGAGCAGGTCATCCGTTGAGCAAAGGCAAGATGACCTCCGTCCGCTACGCTGGCGGCAAACATATCAGCGTTTCGCGCCAAGCTCTTGAAAAGGGGCCGTTCGATGAAGTTCTGGAGCCATTGGGTCTTCAACGGGAAATCGTCGTGGTCGTCGGCGGCTTCTCGACCGCGCTGGGCCTGGCTCGGGCTTCCGATCTGATCGCCAGCGTTCCCGAACGACACACCGGAAACCTGCGCGCCGGAATGCATAGCTTCCCACTTCCGGTCTCAGTGCCGGAGTTCACGGTTTCAATGCTCTGGCACCCGCGATTGGACGCCGATCCGGCACATCGCTGGCTTCGCGGGTGCGTTCGGGACGCGTGCGCGGACCAATTCGCCGATTCATCGTCACCTGAACGAGTGGCCAAAGGCTGAAGCGTTATCGCGAACGGGGTGAAGATTTCCAACGGGAACAATTGCGCGTCCACAGGATGCTTGTCATCGGTGGTCGCGACATGGAAGCAGGCGCGGTGAGTGTGCGCCTCAGTATTACGCCGTCGGGCGGGAGCGAGGATATTTTCGCTTGAACGGAGAGGAGATTACGCTCGCCATTCGAACCAGCCGGATCTTTGAGAAAGTGGATAAACTCTGGAAACAAGTTCATCATCACGGGTCGATCGAAGACGCAGAACTTTTGTCGAAGTATCAGGGTGCCGTGATGGGGCAGAAAACGTAGTGGTTCAATTCTGGGAGCGGGGAGTGAGGGGGTATGGTAGATTCATTTGCGCCTCCTTGAAACAAGTGGCGCTCCCCCGACAAAATTATTGGCTGCGGACTCCTCCAGCATCCACCGACTCATGTCCGCATACGATACAGGCAACCAGGAGTTTAGTGAGCCCGGCCAGTCGGCGGAAGCGACGGGACGCTCGGTGCTACCTCGGGAGTTGACTGCGGCTCGAACGAGCGTCCAGCGAAGCGACGCAAAAACGCCCTCGCCGAGGGCATCGACGACGGCTTGCTGTTCGGTAGCTCCACGACCCATGTTGCCTGGCATCCACGAGAAGAAGCGCATAAGCCGGTTCGCCGGCTCTCCTGGTAATGAGGTAAGCAATGTGTTGATGATGACGATGCGGTCAACGTATGCGGCGGTCATGGACTTCTCCACTGAGGGCATGTTCGCAGAAAGTAGTGCGCCTGGATCAGACGTTGTCGCCGTCACCCCGAGGGCTGTGAGCACCGTATCCGTGCCGGAAAATGCCTCTGTAAGCGTAGCCACATCGGTGAGAGTCTCGACAACGACAACACGAGAGCCGCCCGGCACGTTGGTGATGCGTTCAGGCCGTGAACGGACGATGGCGGTGAAAGTGATCCCCTCTGAGCGGCAGACGCTGAGAATACTTTGTCCAAGACCACCTGCCGCTCCAATGACGGCCACATGACGAGGTAGTGGCCTAGATTGGCTAATTGTGGCTGGTGTCGTCATGGTTGAGAATGCGTTATTATTCTTGGCCTAACGTTCAAATTGAGGGGTGCGCCGCTTTTGGCGCGTCCCGCTCGAATGCAGTGTTAGACCAGGCTGCCGCGTGTTTGTTGTCGAAACCTTTCGTGATCAGCCAGACACCGAAAGTAATTTCAAAAAGCCCTCCCGGAATCGACAGTATGATGCCATACGGCAGACCTGCAATTTCGAGCACCGCACCCGCGAAAAAGACTGCGTAGCCGACAAAACCCCACGCCGCAAGAAAGCGCGGCACGATGCGACATCGGTAGAGCAGGGCGCAGAATAAGAGGCTGCCGAAGCCGAGCACAGCCATGCCGGTCTGGTAGGCGAAAAAGTTGCCTCGGCTAGCGGTCATAATCGCTGTCTGAGTCACTGGACTCTCTGCGGTAACAAGCAATAGCAGGCTCTTAACTCCGACAGCGAGTGCAATTGCCTCGATTGCGCGTGCAGCCAGATATGACCATGCTACCGCTCGATTGAAACGAACGAGCATCGGCAAAAGTAACAGGCCGATGCTGGCGACAATTGCCGAGTTCACGAGCATCAGCGCAGCACCTGCGATGAATTGTGCCCTCTTGAGGGCAAGTTCAACGGTCGGATTCGTTGCTTCGATGATTCCAGTTACCATGCCCGTTCCAATCCCGTAGGCGAGAAATGCTGAAAGAAACAAGACTCCTGCTATGCGCAATTTCGCTCTGTCGGATTTCATACTGGTGAATTCCTTTCGGTTTCGACGAGCCCAAGCTCAGCGACGGGCGAGGCTGGCGCGGCCGCTGCGTGGTGGGGGATGAAGTGCTGCACCCAGGCGGGGGAAGTTTGAAGGATGAATGATAAAGGAAGAAAGGCGGTCAGGCTGTGTTGCGCGCTTTCTTGATGATCGTGACGAAGATGGCGGTCAGTTCGTCGCACTCGGCACGAAGGGGTTGCAGCTTTGCCGCTGGCACGATTTCTCCATCGACGAGGAGTTCCAGCCAATACGCGGATTCTTCGAGCTCCCGTAGCGAGTCGCCGCACTTCGCGATGAACTCGGCTTTGCTCCGCCCGCGATGGGCCTCCCGATAATTCGCCCCGACCGATGTTCCCGAGCGGAGCAGTTGTTTGCCCAGCACCTGAGCCTCCGTCGATTTCGGCAGGCTTCCGAACAGGCGAATGATTCGCAGCGCAAACTGCTTGGTGCGGTCCTTGAGGTCGTTTTCTTCCCTCATAATTCTGATTTTCCTCCTCCTTCTGCATTCTCACTTCTGCCTTTCCGCGGGACCAGCGAGCCTCGGCGGGCACCCAGAAGACGTTCTCGGCTTTGTATTGCTCAGCGCCTCCGCGCTGCCCCTTCGGGCTGCCTGCAGCAGGCTGTTTGCCGTGCGCTTCCGCGCCCGCCCTTGCAGGCTGCACTTCGTGCAGGCTATCTCGTTCCACTCGGTTCGCTCCGCTCGGCTCGTCGGGGTCTTCGGCATTGGCCCCGGCGTATTCGCCCTGGCCGGCGAGGAGCTTGGCGCGGTGCTCCTCGACGGTGTCGGAGATATACTTGAGGAAGATGAGGACGAGGACGACGTGGTTGATAGGCGCCGCCGCACCCACCCTTCGGGTCGCCTTCGGCGATCTGTCTCGCTCCGCTCGGCTGTATTCCGCCGCGTCCATGTTGTTGCTCCGGTTGCCTTCGGCTGTCTCCGCTTCGCTCCGGCTGTCGGCGGTGAGCCAGAGCTTGGCCTCGAAGCCGATGGTGGCGGTGGAAGAACTGCTGCCGTTTTCTTTTTTAATGCGGGCCATGGAATCGGCACGATGAAGAGCACTGGGGGAAACAGCACGCCAGAACCTTGGGCGCATCTGGCGTGGTTTTGATGCAGGCACAGGTGCCGGTCGCGGTGCGATCAACCGCCACCACCGTCTGCGAATCGCCGTTCGCTCCCGCGGAGGGTGAAGGCTAAACGCGGGCGCGCATCACGCGGAGGGCGGGAAGACCCAGAGGGCGGGGCGGCCGGCGTTGCAATGCACGGCGCGGCCGAGCAGCGTGAAGGTGGCCCACGAGTAGTAGAGATTGCTGCGGGCGAGATTGCCGGGGACGAAGCCAGGGAACGGATGACCGAGCTGGCGCAGGCGCATTTCGGCGGACGGGACGGGGTAGAAGATGGTCTGCACGGCGGCATTGGGGCTGCCGTCCTCGCCGACCAGATCGGGGAAGCGCGTGATCCAGGCGCGAGGGTCGAGCCCGGAATCGGCGGCGGCACGGTCGGCGGCGAACACGGCTTTGCGGCTCAAGGCGGGCAGCACGAGCAGGCCGGCGAATGCCCAGAGGGTCATCCAGCACGCGTGGCCGAGCAGCGCCACGGCAGGCGTGCGGTCGGCAAGATGGAAGGCTTGCGTGCCGGTGAAAGTGCCGAACAGATTCCAGCACAGGATCAGCACGAAGGCACGGGCCGGCAAGGCGTGGGCGATCTGCCATCGGCGACGGCTGCATTCCGCAGCGAGTTCTGACTTTGGCAAAATATCCATCCAACTCGCGGGCAGCAGACTTTTCGCGCGACGTCCGAGCCCGACGATCCCGCCGGTGAAGGCCGGGTCGTTGACGGCTGCGGTGAGAACATTTTCCCCATCGTGCGCGTGTGACGTGGTCGCGACGCCGCCGATGACGCGCAGGAGATGCAGCCGTCCGAGCGCCAGCGCCGTCGTGGCGAGCACGATGCCGGCGCTGAATCCGCCGGTGAGCCGGAGACTGATCGCACTCACGATTCCCACGCCGGCCAGCACGAGCGTGTGACCGAGCGCGCCGCGCGACCAGCCGCGCAGGAAAGTCATCACGGACGGGCGCGGCCCGGGCATCAGCGTCACGCCGCCGATGAAATCAAAGACCGCCTGCGTCGCAATCACCCCGGCGCCAATCGCGAGAAGCAGCGGTGTGCCGGGCGCGTCTGCGCGGCAAGTCACCAGCCAGTAAAGCCCGGCGCACGCGGCCAGCACCCAAGTGCCGACATTCGTAATGCCGAGCGCCAAGCGGCGGCGGGCGAGTTGCGTTTGCGCGGGTGTCATCGGCTTGCTCTACGTCGCGCATCGGCGAGCGGTCGCCTTTGGGGGAAGTTGGTTGCCAGTTGACCAGTGAATCCGGCTTTTGCGCGTCCGCGGCGGGGCCATCATCCGTTACCAGCTCATCGCCACCATGACCCCGACCCCTTCTGCACCGCGCTGGATGCGCAATGTTCTCCTCGCTGCGGGCGCTTACAATGTGCTCTGGGGCGCGTTCGCCGTGCTCTTTCCAAATGCGATCTTTCGCTGGCTCGACATGCCGCTGCCGAACTACCCGCAGTTCTGGCAGTGCATCGGCATGATCGTCGGCGTTTACGGCCTCGGCTATGCGATTGCTGCGTTCGATCCCGCGCGGCATTGGCCCATCGTGCTCGTCGGTTTTTTGGGGAAAGTGTTTGGTCCGCTCGGGATGGTGGAGGCGCTGTGGACCGGCGCGCTGCCGTGGGGCTTCGCGCTGAATTGCGTGACCAATGATCTTATCTGGTGGGTGCCTTTCGCGCTCGTCTTGAAACACGCGTGGGTCCGCAATACCGCGGCATGACGGCCCTCCTCACTGCTCACGCCGCCGCGACCTGGGCGCTCGTCGGTCTCATCTGGACGGTGCAGATCGTCCACTACCCACTCTTCGCGCAAGTCGGCGCGGACGCCTTTCGCAGCTACCACGCGCGCCACACGCGGCGGATCACCTGGATCGTCGCGCCGCTCATGGCCACCGAACTTCTCACGGCCGTGCTCCTCGTCGTCCGCGGCGCGCGCGAGCCGTGGCTGTTGGCGAGTCTCGCACCGCTGGCCTTCAATTGGCTCTCCACCTGGCGCACCCAGATCCCGCTGCACAATCGCCTCGCCACGGGCTTTGACGCAGCCGTGCATCGTCGCCTGGTGACCACGAACTGGTGGCGCACGGCCGCATGGACTATCCGGGGTGGATGCCTGCTCGCCGGGTTCTCCTGAGCGTCCGCAGCCCGCTTTGGAAACGTAATAGACCCTCGTTCCCATGGCTGAAACTACGAACTCACCGCGCGTTTGGTTGATCACGGGCTGCTCCAGCGGCTTCGGACTGGCGCTCGCCACCACCGCCCTGACGCGCGGGCACCGGGTCATCGCGACCGCGCGTCATGCTGCTGCTCTCGATGAACTCGTCGCGCGCCATCCAGACACGTGTCGCGCCCTGGCTCTCGATGTCACGGATTCCACGCAGGTGAAAAGCGCGATGGCCGAGGCGGCGGAGGCTTTTGGTCGGCTCGATGTCGTGGTGAACAATGCGGGTTACGGCGTCGTCGGCGCATTTGAAGAACTGGGCACGGAACAGATCACGCGCAATTTCGACACGAACTTCTTCGGTGCGCTGGAGGTCATCCGCGCCGCGCTGCCGATCCTGCGCGCGCAGGGTAGCGGGCATCTCATGAACATTTCCGCCGCCGCGGTGATTTCCAACTACGCCGGCTTTTCCATTTACGGCGCGACGAAGTGGGCGCTCGAAGGCGTCTCCGAATCGCTCGCCGCCGAACTGAAGCCGCTCGGCATCAAAGTGACGATCGTGCAACCAGGACCATTTCGGACGGACTTCATCGGTCGCTCGCTGGAGCGGGCGGAGAGCCACATCGCTGACTACGATCGCAGCAGTGGAAAATTTCTCCGCTTCCTCGAAACGATGGACGGCAAGCAACCCGGCGATCCAGCGAGAGCAGCCGCAGCCATCGTCGCTGCCGCGGAATCCGACTCCCCTCCCCTGCGCCTGATCCTCGGAAAATACGCGAACGAAAAGGCTCGCAAGAAACACGTCGAGGCAGAGCGTGAGCGCGCCACTTGGGAACACGCCGGTCTTCCCACAGACTTCACCCCCACCCCATGAAACGTTCCAAAGTTCCCCTCTTCCTCGTCATCGTTCTGCCACTGGTCTTTGCGGCCTTCTGGTTCGTTAGTAATTCGCGCGCGGCGGTGGAGACTCCCGACTACACAGTCATCCGCACGGACGAGAAATTTGAGATCCGCGACTACCCCGCGCTCATCATTGCCACCACCCCGATGAACGACGACGGAATGAACGGTGGGTTTGGTCAGCTCTTCCGCTTCATCACCGGCACGAATGAAGGCGCGGAAAAAATCGCGATGACCTCGCCGGTCCTGATCGATACCGCGAAGGACAAGAAAACGATGAGCTTCATCATGCCCAAGAAGACTGTGGAGAAAGGCGTGCCGAAACCCGCGGGCGACAACGTGACTCTGGGTAAGGTAAACGCGGCAAGATTTGCGGTCCTGCGTTTCAGCGGCGGGCGCTCGGTGGAGAATGAAAAGGCCGCGCTCGGGAAACTCATGGGCTGGCTTGAAGCGCAGAAGATTCCGGGAAAAGGCGAAGCCATGTTTGCCTACTACGATCCGCCGTGGACACCCATCTTCATGCGGCGGAATGAAGTCATGATCCGGATCAACAAGCAGGATGAGTAAGCTAACTGCCCAAGGCTTGCTCGTGGCTTTGGCGGGGCTCCTGACGGCCTGCGCGACACCGCAGATTTCCACGCGTGCGATCGCGAAATCCGATCCCGCTGCCACGGCGCTGGTCGCCGCGGCGCAGCGCGCGCACGGACAGCAGGCATTTGCGAAAGTGCGCGACGTCAGCGTGCGCTACGACGGCCGCTGGGCTTCGATCGGGCCGCGCTTTCAGCCCGTGCTCGCGGACACCGACTTTCGCCGCGGCTCCGAGGAGCGTCTGCTCGTCGGCCCGCGGATCATGGCTCAGGAGCACATCGGGCCGGCGGGGAAAAAGCTCGTCGTGCGCGCGCCGGGCAAGGTCTCGGTGAGTTACAATGGCGCGCTCTCCGACGACCCCGAAACCCAGCGCGCCGCGGCCCTCGTCGCCGATGCCTACACCTTGTTTCTGCTCGGGCCATTTTACTTTGACCGGCCCGGCGTCACGCTCGCCACCAATGGCGAAGGCACCGTGGACAAGGCAGTGTGCGACGAGGTGCTCGCCATCCTGCGACCGGGGTTCGGGGAGGCGGCGGAAGATCGCGTGATCCTCTCCATCGACCGCGCCAGCAAGCAACTCCGCCGCGTGCGCATGACTCTGAACGGCCTCGATAGCACCCGCGGCGCAGAAGTCGATGTGACCTTCCGCGATTTCCGCACGATCGCCGGCATCCTCTGGCCCACGGATTTCGACGAACGCATCCGCATCCCTTTCGATCTGCACGCGCACCACTGGCGCTTGGTCGGCCTCGAGATCAATCGCGGCTTCCGTTCATCGGACCTTACGGCTGCGGGATTAAAGGGCCGTGCCGCCGCACCCAGTGCGCCGCGACCGCCGGGCTCGGAATGACCGGTGCCGGCCCGGCTTCACCCCAGCACCGTGCCGGGCAGAAATGGCTGACCGGAATCCGCCGCGACGAGATTTGCCACCGTCACCCGCGCGATCTCAGACAATGCTTCCTGGGTCAGGAACGCCTGATGAGCGGTGATGAGGACATTGGGAAAAGTGAGTAACCGCGCGAGTTCATCATCGTGCAGGACCTGGCCCGAGAGATCCTCAAAGAAGATCCCCTCCTCCTCTTCATAGACATCCAGCGCCATGCCGCCGAGTTGCCCGGACTTGAGCGCTTCGATCACCGCCGTCGTATCGATCAAAGCGCCCCGGCTCACATTGATCAGGATCGCGCCAGGCTTCATCAGGGCCAGCGTTTCGCGCCGGATGATGTGCTTTGTCTCCGGGGTCAGCGGGGTGTGCAGTGAGACCACCGTGCTCTCCCGCGCCAGGGTCGTGGTGTCCACATACTCCACGCCATTCTCCCGCGCCCAGGCGTGCGCCGGGAAAGGATCGCTAGCCAGGACCCTCATGCCGAAGCCGCGGAGAATCTGCGCGGTGAGCCGTCCGATTTTTCCCGTGCCGATGATCCCCGCGGTCTTCCCGTGCAGATCAAAGCCGACCAATCCCGAGAGCGAAAAATTCAAGTCATGCACGCGGCTGTTGGCGCGGGGAATCTTGCGATTGAGCGCGAGCAGTAAAGCCACGGCGTGCTCGGCGACGGCATGGGGCGAATACGCCGGCACGTGGGTCACCGCGATGCCGAGTTCCTTCGCCGCCGCGAGGTCGATGTTATTAAAGCCCGCGCAACGCAGCGCGACGTGCTGCACGCCTTGCGCGGCCAGCGCGGCGAGACACGCCCGGTCCTCGCGATCATTGACAAAGACACACACCGCCCTGGCCCCGAGCGCGGAGGCCGCCGTCTCCGCCGAGAGCCGCCAGTCCAGGAAGCGCCACTGGATCGGCCGCCCCGCGGAGGCGAGCTGGAGATGCTCGCGGTCGTAAGGCTTGGTATCGAAGACGACGACGTCGATCATCGGGAAGTGGGTCGGAGAGACGCGCGCATGGCGGCTGGCTTAACACACCGGCAGAGCGGCGGCGAGGATTCATCAGCGCGCTCGTCTCGCGAGCGACGAAAGCCTCACAGCCTGATGAAGTGGGACATGATGTTTGGAAAACGCCGCACCCTGCCAACGGCATCGTTCTGGCCAAGCCGATCAAGATCCTGCTCGCCCATCCACGCGCCCGCGTCGCCACTCCCGAAAGTTGTTCATTTCCTCCAAGCCCCCCACCTCCCTAAGCTCCCAACATGAAACGCCCGACCTCCGCCGACTTCGATCAGGAACTCCTCAACCTCTACGACGACTACGCGCACGGCCGCGTGGATCGGCGCGGATTCTTCGAGCGCGCCTCGCGCTTCGCCGTCGGCGGCATCACCGTCGGTGCGCTGCTCGAGGCGCTCACCCCGAACTACGCCTTCGCGCAACAGGTGCCGAAGGATGACCAACGCATCGCCACGGAATCCGCGGAGTATCCTTCGCCGAAGGGTGCGGGGAAAATGCGCGGTTATCTGGCGAAGCCGGCGGGCGCGACGGGGAAGCTGCCGGGCGTCGTGGTCATCCACGAAAATCGCGGGCTCAATCCCTACATCGAGGACGTCACGCGACGCCTCGCCGTCGCGGGCTTTGTGGCCTTCGGACCCGATGCCCTTTTTCCGCTCGGCGGCTATCCGGGCGATGACGACAAAGGCCGCGAGATGCAGGCGAAACGCGACCCCGCGCAGATGACCGAAGACTTCATCGCCGCGGCGGAGTGGTTGCAGAAACATCCCGCCTGCACGGGCAGGGTCGGAGTGGTCGGTTTCTGTTTCGGTGGCGGCATGGCGAATACGCTCGCGGTGCGCCTCCCCGAGATCATCGTTGCGGCCGTGCCCTTTTACGGACGCCAGCCCGCTGCCGAGGACGTGCCGAAAATCAAAGGCTCCCTGCTCATCCACAACGCTGAACTGGATCAGCGCGTGAACGCCGGTTGGCCCGCCTACGAAGCCGCGCTCCAGCAAGCAAACGTGCGCTACACCGCCCACACCTATCCCGGCGCAAACCACGGCTTTCACAACGACACCACGCCCCGCTACGACGAAGCCGCCGCGAAGCTCGCGTGGAGCCGGACGATCGAGTTCTTCGAGAAAACGCTGCGCGCCGGCTAGCGGCTCGCGAGTCACCGTCCGTCGTCGCGGGCGTGCGCCGCGACCGCGACCGCGACTCTGCGCGAGGGTTTTGCCAGCGAGCCGCGGGTCTCTGGATACACCTATGTCCACTCACTCCATGCCTTTCTCCCGCGCCGCGTCGCTTTCCCTCCTCGCCGTCAGCGCCCTCTTTCCCATCGTCGGGAGCCTCGCTGCGGACCTCCCGCCGCTCGCCGCCGAGCCTGCCAAGCCGCACGGCTGGGTGGCCCGGCACGAATGGCTCCCACAGCCCGCCGGCGACGAGACCGCCGGCCACCTCCGCCACAGCCAGGGCATCCGCTACCTCACTATCCATCACACCCAGGGCGACCCCGCAGCCGCCAGCACCCGCGAGGGCGCCCTCGCCACCGTGCGCGGCATCTACCACCTCCATCGCCGCGAGCCGCGAAAGTGGGGCGAGACCGCCTACCACTACTTCATCTCCCCCGGCGGCCTCATCATCGAGGGACGCGCCGAGGAATTCCAGACCGACAGCGGCACCACCTATTCCCGCTCACCCACTGGCCGCGACGGCCACGTCTGCATCTCCCTGCTCGGCGACTTTCGCACCCTCGAGGAAAAGCGCACGGAACTCCGCACCGACATCCGCGCCGAAAAGACCCAGGCCAATGCCGCCGCCAGCGCGCAGGGAAAGCCCCCACCTTACACCCCGGCCGATATCGACGCCGCCGTCACCCGCGCCCTCGCAGACTTCAGCTCCCCGCCCGATACGCCGCCCACCCCCGCCGCCCTGCGGGCCCTGGATCGCCTCCTCGCCTCGGCGCGGGCGAAGCATCACTTACCCCGGACCGCACTCTCCACTCACCGCGAAGTCGCGCCCACAAATTGCCCTGGCGCCCTCCTCCAGAGCGAGATCGAGAAGCGCCGCTGAGCCTTCCTCATCCCATATCCCGAAAACAATCGGACTGTTCTCCTCCTCCTCGTCCTCCTACTCCTACTCCTACTCCTTCTCGGCGCGTTTCGAGTACGAGTAGGAGTAGGAGGACGAGGACGAAGACAAGTCCGTTCTATTTCACGAGATCGTATCACCCGGAGAGCGGGCGAAGTCCGGAAACTTGCGTCCAAGCGTCGCAGAAATGAGATAGCTAGCCCCGTGCCAACTCCCGTCCCACGCCCCCGCCCACCTCTGTAACAATCTTCGCACCAGAGTAATCAGCCCTTCGTTCCCCCTGGGTGCTTCGCAAAAACAAGAGCCCTTGCCGTCCTTTTTGCGAAAAGAAATGCTCCGTTACTGACCAGAAACGTTCCATCTCTCACCAGAAACGTTCCATCTCTCACCAGAAACGCTCCATCTCTCACCAGAAACGTTCCGTCTCTCACCAGAAACGTTCCGTCTCTCACCAGAAACGTTCCGTCTCTCACCAGAAACGTTCCGTTACTTGCCAGAAAAATTCCGGCACTCACCAGAAATGCTCCTTCACTTGGCAGAAATGCTCCGTTACTCCGCAGAAATGCGCCGGTACTCACCGGAGAAATTCTGCTCCTCGCCAGGAATGCTCCGGGACTCATCCGAAATCCTCGGTCAAGAGCCAGCAAAGCTCCGTCATTAGACGCAAACGCTCCGGCACTGACCAGCATTGTTTCCTTCCAGGAGCGTCTTCTGCACCTGCTGGCCAAAGAGCGTGTCCTGCACTCTGCGGTTCCCAACGCCAACGGCGGTGCGCACGGAAGAGCATGACACGCTCCAACAAACGCCTCCCTTCAAGTCCTCGCCCACGCCCTCTGTCCGCTCTCGGCACCTTACGCCAATTTTCAATTTTCAATCCTCAATCCCCCCTCCCTCCATCCCCTCAATTCCGCCCCCGCTCACAAATCATCCAACGGACTGGTAATCTCCCCCCGCATCGCCCGCGCCAGCTTCGTATAGATCTCGGTCGTCCGCACATCCGCATGGCCCAGCAGCTCCTGGATCGACCGGATATCCACCCCTCGGAGTAAAAGGTGCG
>JANNXQ010000067.1:0-48868 GCA_031409655.1 Chthoniobacteraceae bacterium
GGCGGCGCGGAGCTGGACGCGCGCTCGTGCTCCGCGCCGCCGCTGCCCGCAGAAGGATGAGGTTCCTCGACTCCGCTCCGCTCCGCTCGGAATGACAGCCCGTCCGGGGCGGTTCCGGTGGCTGACGCCACCGGCTAGTCTCCCCGGTCTCTCCGGGACGACAGACTTCGCCGCACCACTTTTGATCACACCCTCCGCAGTTGAAGCGAGGAATGCGCTTTCCCCGGAACGTCCCGCCCGCTTACCCTCCGCGACCCCATTCCCCCATGAAAACACTCCGTCTCTGCCTCCTCCTCGCCATCGCTGCTGTGTCATCCGTCTTCGCTGATCCTGGGCTCGGCTTTCAGGCGGGTGATACGGTGAAAAGCGCGCTGGAGCGGCAGGTGGGGCAGCGGGTGGAACTGCACCTGAAATCCGGCGAGAAGGCGTCCGGCAAACTGGAGAAGGTGGGTGAGAAGGCGGTGCATCTTTCCGCGCTCACGGGGCAGGAATACTTTGAGGCGCTGGTGCTGATCGAAGACGTGAGCGCCATCGTCGTGCGCGCAGCGACCAAGTAACTTTCGCCACTAACGCACTGACCCATCTCATGAAACATCTCCTCCTCACTCTCGTCATCGCGCTCACCGCTGCGGCCTCGTCGCTTGCGGCGGATCTGAAGGCTCTGGAAGCCAAGGTGGATGCGGCGCTTGCTGGCTACAATGCGGGCGACGCCAAGGCGTTTTATGCGAACTTTGCGAAGTCGGTGGAATCCATCGCGACGCCGCGGGTCTTCGACATGCTCTATGTGCAGGGGGCGAAGGCGCAGTTTGGCAAATATGTCTCACGCCAGCTTATCAAGGGGGAATCAGTGACGGACGGCGACACGCTATTGCTCGTCTATGCAGCGAAGTGCGAGAAGAATGAGAAGGTGAAAGTTTCCATCAATGTGCAGAAGGAGGGCGCGGAGTATCGCTTCGTGCAGGTGCAATTCGCACCGATGTAGGCGGGCGAAATCGGGCGCGATGTGGCCACGATCGCCGCTGCCGCCCGAAGCATCACCTTGGCGCGGCAGGCTGCTCTTCGGCTTTCACGCCTTTTTGATAAGTGGTGTAAACGTACACGGGAATCTTAACCGTCCCGAGGTGCTGCTCGATCAAGGGGAGGACCTGGTCCCATTCGAGGCCACCCACTCCGGTCGCCAAACGGGTGATGGCGAGGCTCGGGATGCTTTCGGTTCCAACGAGCTTGTGCAACTCGCGCAGGCAGAGGGTGACATTGTGATAGGAAGCCTTGCCGGGGTGGGCGTGTTCGCTCGGAGCTGGTTCCTGGGTGAAAAGGTTGATGATGCGTTTGCCATTCGCGCCGGCCCAGACCCACAGGCCGCCGGGTTTCGGGTGCGCCGTGTGCAGGTAGTGGCGGAAATCCTTGTAAAGCGCTGGCCAATCCTCCCGCAGGTGGAGCGCGAGGCCGGAAGTAAAGTGATCATTGGGCGCGATGCCGTGGGCCAGGGAGTGAGCATCGGTGAGGAGGATGTCGCCGGTGACGGATTGAATCATAGGCGTGGAGCATAGCGAGGGTGGACGAGGCTCGCCCACACGTCGCTTGGCGGGAACGCACCGGAATTTGCGAAGGATTCGTCGGGCTCTTGCTACGTGCGGCCCCCATCGTTATCGATCATCACTCATTGTGATTAGCGTTGCCTGCGTTCCCACCCTTGCCGCCGGGTTTTCCGTGCCCGGCTTCCTTTCGATGCCGCGCGGGCAATACGTCATCGCCGTCGTCTCGCTCCTCCTCGTGACGGTGTCGGTGCTGGTCCACTACGAAGTGCTGCGCAAGCTTTCCGACTGGCTGGCCCGGCTGCGTTCCCTGCATCGCACAAGGGTCCTGGTGCTCATCCTCGGATTGCTGACGACGCACGTCTTTGAAATCTGGATCTATGCAATCGGGTTCGGTCAATTGGACGGCGTCTCGGATTTCGGAATGATCGTCCACACCGTCGCTGCCGAGCCGAGTACCTGGCTCGACTATGTCTACTTCTCTTTCATCACTTACACCACGGTCGGCTACGGCGATATGATACCTCGCGGGCCGATCCGCTTTGTGGCCGCGACCGAGGCGCTCACCGGCTGGGTGCTGCTTGGTTGGTCCGCCTCCTTTACCTTCCTGGAAATGCAGCGTTTTTGGCGTGAGCCAAATGGATAGTCCTTCTTTCCATTAGTCTGTGTCCGTTCCACTTATACGAAATGAATCAACCATCCTTCCCGCCCTGGCAACGCTTCTCAGTCGGTCTGCTTTCGCTGGGCGTGCTTTTCACTCCCGGATGTGCCGAGCCTAGTCAACGGAACGCCCCCGCATCCTTTGCCAGCGTGCGTCCGGTCTTTGAGTCAAATTGCGTCCACTGCCATGGTCCGAACCGGCTGGCGCACATGCCCGCACTAGCCGACACCCGCTCGCTGGCCGGTCTGATCGGTCCGGCGAATTGGATTGTGCCGGGGAAGCCGGAGCGGAGTCGGTTCTTTCAAGTCGTCACCCTCACCGATGCCCAGCCCGGCGCCATGCCGCCCACCGGACACGCGATCTCTGCGGCGGAAGTGGCGAAGCTGCGCGCTTGGATCGTGGCGGGCGCGCCCGTGCCGTCGGGCGAGCCAGTCGCGTTGATCGCCAGCGGTGAGGGACCTCGATCTCAGTGAGTGGCCGTGCGCGAGTGCGCATGGCGCCGGAGTGTGATTATCTAAGGCCGTGATTGCGGAACTTTCTCCTCCCGGCTCGCCGCTTCAGCACGTTGCCGGTTCGTTTATGTTGAGCGCCGGATTGGGCGCATTGATCGGACTCGTTCGGCAGTGGGCCTGGCAGCAGGAGCATTCGGAGGAGGCAGAGTATGCGGGCGTGCGGACTTTTACGCTCTGGGCGCTGCTCGGCTGCGCGACGGCCCTGCTCGCGGGGCATTTTGGGACGGCCGTGTTCTCCGTGGCGCTCGCCGGTCTCTGCATTTACATCACAGCCGCGCGGGTTCTGTCGCCGACGGAGCATGCAGAAGGTTATACCACTTTTGCCGTGATGATGGTGACGTTCTTCCTCGGCGCGCTCGTGTATATCGACGAGCGCACCATCGCGGTGATGCTCGGGGCGGGCACGATGGTGCTGCTGGGTTCCAAGCGACCTATCCGGGGCTGGACGCGCAAGTTCACGGCCAGGGACATGTTTCATGTACTTCAGTTCGTGGCGATCACCGGCGTCGTCCTGCCGATCGTTCCAAACAAAGGCTACGGCCCCTTTGCCGCGCTGAATCCTTACGACACGTGGCTGATGGTCGTGGTGATGGCGGGTGTTGGCTTTGGGGGTTATGTGCTGATTCGCGTGTTTGGCACGCAGGCGGGATTCACGATGACGGGTCTTGTCGGAGGGCTCGCGTCCAGCACGGCGACGACGCTCGCTTTCAGCCGGAAGAGTAAGGAGACGCCGGACCTTTCCGTCCCATGCACGCTCGCGGTGCTGCTCGCGTGCGACGTCATGATCGTTCGCGTAGCGGTGATGATCGGGGCCATCAGCACCGAGCTTCTGTCGAAAGTGGCACTGCCACTGGCACTCCTCATCGCTCCAGGGGTGCTCCTCGCCCTGTGGGGATGGTGGCAGACGCGCAAACTTACTGCGCCGACGACGGCTCCCGAAGTCGAGAACCCGCTCGGTCTTTCCACGGCAATCCGGTTCGCGCTGCTTTATGCGTTCATCAAGTTTCTGGTGAAAGCGGCAGTGGAGACAAAGTTCACGACAGCGATCCTGCCGATCGCTGCGATCTCCGGACTTACCGACATGGACGCCATCGCGCTCACCCTGGCACGCAGCGTTACCGAGCAAACCTTGTCTGCGTCAGACGCCGCGCGCGGCATCATCGTTGCGGCGATCGCCAACTCCGCCTTGAAGGGAATCCTCGCGGCGAGTCTTGGCTCGAGTGCGCTGCGGTGGCGGATGCTCACGGCGATGGCGCTTACAACCGCTGCCGGCGTCGCGTCCTTATTCCTCTGGTGAGGCCAGGGCCGACTGGGAGCTAGTAACTAAGACGCAGGCGAATAAAGCGGCGCCCTTCAGTGGGGCTCGACTTCTTGTCGCGGACGACCACACCTTCGGTGCCATTAAGATAGTTGACGGGTGGACCGGCTAACTCTGTTTCCGTCGCCCCCGAGAACCACTGACTCAGATCGCTCGAGACTTCGACATGATAGGCGAGCTTAAAGGGAGCTTGGACCCGCAGGAAGCTCATCGTCAGGTGGCCGTCGTTGTCGAGGCCGGGAGTGGAGGTGAACGCGAGAATCTGCAAGGCCTCGAAGAACCGGGACGCGATCTTCTGCTCGCCGATTTCGTTGGGGTGGTAGCCGTCGGGGAGTCCCTCGGCGGTAAAGTCAAACCCAGTGTGCAGATCCACGATGATCACTCGCGCGGTCGGCGTGTTGAGATCTGCGGCCACGCTGGGAATGAGGGCGTTGAGGGCGTTGATGCCAACATTGACCGGGATGCCGCCCCCGCCGGGAAGGTAGGTCGTCGCGGAGACGGGCGGGATCTTTGCGAGGAAGACCGAGACGATCGGATTCCGGGTGCGGAGCCGCCCGATGGTTTCCTTTAAGTAAGCGATAGCCAGTACCGGATCCCGTCCCTGCAGCGCGTCGTTCGTTCCGGCGATCAGTAAGACGATGTCTGGCACATAACCCGCCGTCCAGGTGAGGACGTTGTCGCGGATGTCTTCGGTGCGCAGCCCAGAGTGGCCTTCGTGATTTTGGTCAAAGGGTTTGCCCTGATGATTCGGCCACGGGGGATAGCCGCCGGAGCCGTTGTCGAGCAAGGTTCCGACGAAGTCGAAATCCGTCGCTTGGTCGAGCAGCTTCACCCAAAGATGATAACGATAGCCGAGGAGAATGTTTTGCGATTGGGTCAGGGAGTCGCCCAGAGGCATGATGCGGCCCAAGCCGCGCGGGGGTGTGGGAATCTCGGGGGGCGGCACCGCGGAGGCAACGCGAAACCCGGTGTAATTTGTGGCTACGTGGGGCTCAAAATAGCTCCGGCCAATGACGGACAGGCCTTCGGTGTTGCTCCCAAAGTGCCCACCGCGCAAATAGCGAAACCCGTTGCTACTCGCCTCCATCCATTCCTGCACATTGCCGCTCTGATCGAAAGTGCCACTCGGAGAATAGGCCTGATTGTAGGCTCCGACGTTGGTGAGGACTCCAGTCACGGGATCGTTGCCGTAATTGGCGGAGTTGGCGCTGCCGGGCGGACCCTCCGCAATCGGCGCGGCAGAGGCGCGGGTCGGGAAACTCCAGTAAGAGTTGCCGGTCTGGAAGAAGGCTGATTTGTACCACTCGTTTTCATTTGGGATGAAGACGGCGGCGCCAGGATTACGGGTGACGCTCGCGGAGTTTGCCGGATACTGGGGGTAGCCGGGAGTGGGAATCAAGGTGTAGGCGCCGTCTTCGGTGTCGCCGGAGCCCTGACCGTTGTGCAGCCAGTTCGCAAAACGCATCGAATCGATGAAACTCACGTAAACCACAGGCTTGTTTTCGAATCCGGTCTTCGCAGCGTAAGTGTAGCTGCCGTCCGCTCCCGCACGACCGATCCCGCCGTGAACTGTGTCATCGTGCATCGCGTCACTGTAGAGGCTGGAGGGATCGGACGCTGCTTTGGCATTGAGGAACTCGACGTATTGCGCATTCGTCACCTCGTATTTCCCCATCCGGAAGGCATAGAGGACGGAGCCAAGATTCGGCAGGTTGTAGATGTTATTGGGTTCAGCCGCGTTCCCGGGATTTCCGATAGCGACGTACTCCATCGTCACGGCTTGCGCAGTGCTCAAGAGACCGCTGGCGACGAGCAGCCACGCGCGTAGCAGGTGGGCAGAGTGGAGTGGAGCGGTGCGCACAGTCGGAGTGACGAAAAGAACGGCCGTCGGATGGCTACCCGGAGGCAAGCGGAGCCTCAAGGCAGTGTTGAGAAATCGAAAGGGCGGACATCTTTATCGGAGCGGGAGTGATTTTTTGGACGATCTGCTGGGGGTTACGAGGGGCCGCCGTGGCGTTTTTTCAGGAAAGTCGGAGATTTTTCGGGGAGCGCGCCCGGCGGGACTCGAACCCACGACCTGCGGTTTAGAAGACCGCTGCTCTATCCAGCTGAGCTACGAGCGCTTTGCAGAGTAAAAATGGGGCAAAGACCAGTAAAACCGCTTGCCATTCTACGGTCTGTTTCTACGGTCACGCCATGAACAAAAACAAAACCGTAGAAAACAGCGGGAAGACATGGACTCGAACAAACGTTCAGAATTTGGTGCGGCATCGGAGTGGCCGTTATTATGCGCGGCTCTTCATCGGAGGCAAGGAGCGATGGAAGACACTCGGCACCGACGTACTCGAAGTCGCGAAGACGAAGGTCCGCAAACTGGCTGGTGCGGCGGAGAAAATCTCTCGCTCCCAGCGCGCCCATGAGCGCGGACGGATGACCTTCGCCGACGCTGCCGTGATCTTCGATCAACGCCTGGCCGAAGGCTACGGACTGGCCAGACCGGGGCGCAAGGCCCGGCGCATCCGCCCGCGTGCGGTCAAGTATCGGCTGGAGACTCTGGCCGCGCTTTGGAAGTCGTGGCCGGACCTGCGCGACATGGATGTGCGAAAGATGAGCGCGCGGGACGCGGAGGCATGGGCAAAGAAGCTGGCGGCGAAATTCTCCGCGACCCGGTACAACGGCATTCTGGAAACACTGCGGGCGCTAATCCTGATCGCGCAGGAGGCCGGAGCACTGGCCGACGATCCTACCGAGAGGCTTTCAAGGGAGACGGTGCCGCAGAAGAAGCTAGTCCTTCCTGAGCGTGGGCAGTTTCTCGATATGGTCGCCGCGATCCGCACCGCTGGCGGGCGCTTCTCCGCTGACTGCGCGGACATGGTGGAGTTTTTGGCATTCACCGGGGCGCGGCTGAGCGAGGCCGCTGCGGTCGTTTGGAGCGATGTGGACTTCCAGCGCGAGCGCATCCATCTGCGCGTGGTCAAAGGCGGAAAGCATCCGCGCTTCGTGCCGATGATCGCCGAAGCAAAAACGCTGCTCTCGCGGATGCGGTCGGAACGTCCAGACGAAGCGCCAGCCGATCCCGTGCTGCTCGTGAACGAGGCGCAAAAGTCCATGGACCGCGCCGCGCAGAAAGTCGGCGTCGAGCGCATCACACATCACGATCTGCGGCATCTGTTCGCGACGATCGCCATCGAGAGCGGCGTCGATATTCCGACCGTCGCCCGCTTCCTTGGCCATGTGGACGGCGGTGCGCTCGCGATGAAGGTGTACGGGCACCTTCGCGACGGGCACGCACTGGAGGCAGCGCGCAAGATTAGCTTCGGCACTAGCGAGCCGGGAAACGTGATCGAGATGCGGGAGGCCGTATGAGCACGAAGAAGAAGCGCAAGCGCAGACCCACGGCGGCAGCGGCATTCAAGGACGACAAAGGCGCGTGGAAGCACAACCTTAGCGTCGCCACTACTGGCCGGGAGGAAAACAACGGTGATCGCCTTGTGTCCGACCTTCTCGGATGCGCTATGCTCGCAAGCGTGACGATTTCCAAAGACGGGAAGGTTCTTGAGCGCGAAACACAGCGCGAGCAAAAGGCCGCGATTCAAGACTTGGAGGGCTGCCGCCTGAATCTGGCCAGCGAGATTGAGGCCGCAATCTTGCAAGGCAGGCCGGAGTTATTCCGCGAGATCGCCGAGTGTCTCGGTAGGCCGAAGAGTAACGGCACCCGAGGCAATGCCATTGCTTCCGCGATCGTCGCCTTCGTGCAGATGAGGCGCAGGCTAGGACGCCTTCCGACCAAGCCGGAACTGCGCGCGGAAACGGAAAAGAAAAGCGGCGGAGTGATCTATCAGAAGAAGTGGGACCGCATCTTCGCTGCACTCGGATACGCTGATCTGTATCAGAAAAAGGGCAGACCGAAAAAGGAGACATAGCGGGCGGTACGTTGTCTTAGATCCTCCCAATGCGCCCCCTCAATGTCGGCGCATGGTAAACGAAACAAAACCACCGCAGACAAAAGCGAAGCGCATCGCGCGTTCGCCTAAGATCACCCTGCCGCTGCTGGAACGCGCGGCAGTCACGCCGAACGAGTTCGCCGGGCTATTCGGCAAGCAAACCACGTGGGGCTACCGTCAGATATACGAGGGCCGCGTCCGAACGATTAAGACACTGGGCCGCACCCTCATCCCCACCAGCGAAGTGCGGAGGCTGCTGGATACAGCGGAGGCTATCTAATGGACCCCGACAAAAAAAGAGCGCCGGGCTTTTCGGCACCGGCGCAAGCTCTGGACGAGCAAGGCGACGATAGCAACGTCACGCGGGAGGGCAAGGGCGAATGATTGCACTACTCGACGCCAAGGCTGAAAAGTTTGTCCGGCTCGGATTGGACCGCGCCGCGAGTGAAGGCGAGGTCTCCACTTCCGGCGCCATGTTGTTTCGGCATCTCCGCTCTCAGGGAGTAACCGCCGACGCATTGCTAGGGACCGCCGCCCCTCACGAGGATTTCCACATCTGGTTTGGAAAATACAACGGACGCCCGATTTCAAAAGTGCCGGGCGATTATCTGCGATGGGTGCTCAGTAAGATTGAAGACTTGCCGAGGGAATTTCGCCGCGCCGTCGAACAGGAGCTTGCCACCCGATGACAACCGGGCGACCCACTTACGACGAAGCAATGGAGCGGGCGGCGCTTGGATGCGTCATCCGCGAACCGGAGCGAATGCAGGCTCTCGCCACGAGCGCGGACCCTTCCCACTTCTTCCATCCATCCACGCGCGCCATGTTTGACGCGATGCTCTCCATTTACGCGACGGGCGGAACAATCGAGTTCCGCACCATCGGCTCAGAGATGACGAGACTCGGCACGCTCAAGGAAATCGGCAATCCCGGTTACATTACGCAATGCGCCGATGATGCACCCGCGCCTTCAATGCTCGACGAGTATCTCGTGAAACTTCGTGAGTTGGCGGACATCCGCTTCGGCGAAGGCGCAGATCAACCGGAGATTAGTGAATGGAGCGCGGTGAACCTGTTCCTTTCCCGTGCGCCGAAGCTGCGGTGCATCGGCACAACTTGGTACGCGTATCGAGATGGATGCTGGGCTGAAACAAGCCGCCACGAGTTCCGTCCGATCGCGCAGGAGGTGCAACCCCCACTTAAACGCACAGAACGCCGGGAGCGGGCCATTCTGGATCACGCCGAGGGTCGTGTGCAGGTGAGCAAAGACAGCCTCCGAGGCTTCTACGCCAAAGACGGCGAGGCCATTCTTATCAATGTCGCCAATGGGATTGCCAAAGTCACTGCGGAGCGCTGCGAACTATTGCCGCACAGTCCAGACCACAGCTTCACACTCAAGACCAAGGCGTCGTACGGACCTCACCTCGGCAGAGAGACGCCATCATTCGCCGCGACACTCAGCGAGGCCATGCCGGACTCCGAAGACCGTCGTCTGTTCCAGATGTTCGCCGGATCGTTGCTCCTTCCTGACGCGCGCTTTGAATCCGCTCTCGTCTGTTATGGGCTGGCAGGCACGGGAAAGAGTACGGTCGCGGAGGGTGTAGCCGGAGCTTTGGGTGAACCCTTAGTTGCCAGGCTGACGATGAAGCAGCTCTGCGACCCCAAAGGCTACCACGTCCCGAGCCTGCGTTTCGCAGCGGTCAATCTAGGTACCGAGCTGGATTCTTTAGAGGTGGAGGACGGTGGCGCTTTCAAGGCGCTTGCGTCTGGTGAGGCCATTCAGGCCCGACCGATCTACGGCTCACCGTTTGTTATGCAGACAACGGCGAAGTTGATCTTCCTCAGCAACGACCTTCCGCGCTTCAAAAGCGGCACCGATGGTGAACTAAGGCGGATGCGCTTTATTCGCTTCGACCAGAAGCCCGCCGCACCGAATACCAGATTGAAAGAGCAGATCGCCAGCGAGCGCGACGGCATCCTGGAATGGATGATAGAGGGATTGATGGCCGCACTGGACGAGGGTGCCATTCCGCAAGGTGGAGAAACCTCGCGAGCGGCGCTGAGTAGGTTCAGTATCAGCAATGATCCACTGGCCGGATTCGTCACCTCTCGGTGTGTCCTCGGTGCTCACTACCGAGAGGACAAAGGCCACCTTGAAGGCGCATACGCTGAGTATCTGGAAGAGCACGGGATGCCGATCATTATGCAGACAAGCTTCCTAAAACGCCTGTACGAACGCTACCCGCAAGTGCGCGCCGTTCGTAACCGCGTCGCGGGAGGAGAGCGCCAGAGAGCAATCGTCGGGGTAAAACTGGCCGATGAGTAAGAATCCGTCCCATCTGTCCCGCCCGTCCCGCCCTGTTTCCTTATGTTCCCTCACACGCACGCACACACGCGCACCCGCGAAAGATAAGAGCGGACCCCGGGACACCCGGGACAGCCGGGACACAAACCGCCCATGAAGGCCGTAGTTCCACTGACCGCAGACCAAGTGGCAAACCTTCACCCCATCATGGAAGCAGCCCGCCTGCTACCTCACGGCCGGCTTATCGGCCAAGTGCGTCGTGAAGACTTCGACGGCTCGAACGCATCAACAGCAGGCCGATGGCTGCTAACCGTGGCTCTCGTCCCACCCGAAGCAGCCGAGGCCATGCGGACTGCATACCTCAAGTCCACCGCACCGAGGAAGGCCAAGCCATGATCCAGATCAGCCACATCATCCCCGGCCTGCGTCACCGCGAGCCCGGGCAAACCGTCTTCCTCTTATACACCGTGCCGATGACTGCGAGCCCGTGGCGGTCATCGTCGAGCACTGGCGGGGCGTTGGAGCGATGGCCTACCCCCCCCACCCCGACTAGGAAACCTGTTAGCCGCACACCACCCGTCCAGAGGTAGACAGAGACCACCCCTCTGGAGTGGTAGCCAAGAAAAATCAACTTTCCCATCAGCCCCGCTTTTTCGCCCATCCACCACCAAAACGTATGTCAAAACCGAT
Source organism: Chthoniobacteraceae bacterium (assembly GCA_031409655.1). GTDB lineage: Bacteria > Verrucomicrobiota > Verrucomicrobiia > Chthoniobacterales > Chthoniobacteraceae > JANNXQ01. The sequence goes on from JANNXQ010000067.1 coordinate 10,966, forward strand.
TGAGCTAACCTTTGCCGCCCTCGCGGCAATATACGGCATCACCGAGCGTTGTCTGCGCGACTTAAAAAAGCGCCGGCCAGATGTATGGGAGCATGATGCCGCCGACGTTTATTACACGTTCCTGGAGCAGCGCAGCCGTCCCCGCGCGATCCGTGGCGGTGTGGCGTGGATCCACAAAAAGCAGCAGCAGATCGACGCAGCGCGAGGCGCTGGCGGAGGTCAGGGACTCCTATAAGCATCGCTTCTCCTCGCTTGGTTACAAGGACTTCTCGGACTACTGCAAGACCAAGTGGGGGATGAGCCGCCGTAATGCTTACGACCTAATGGGAACTGCGGAGGTCACAAGGAATGTGCAAGAAGTTGCACAAATCAGCCGCGAAGAAGCCCGCCCACTCACTAGGCTCGAAACTCCGGAGCAGCAGCGGGCCGAAACTTCGGGAGATTGATAGTAAAGGCGGTTGACAATCAATGCTGTGTCCTTCATTTTCGTTCGTGATGAACGCTGAACCTCCAACCGATCCTGCCAGCGATGCGCTGCTTACCGGCAGCATGCTCGCCATTCGTTGCGGCAAACCTTCAATGGCCGTTTCCCGTGCGCTGGCCCGTGGAGATATTCAGCCCGATTTCCGAGCGGGAGGTTTCTCGCTCTTCCGCACTTCCCGTCTCAATGAACTCCGCGTTGCCCTCGACGCCCGCAAGGCTGCACGTCACCGCTAACTTTATGAAATCATCCACCCCTCAACCGATCGACCTCGCCGCGCTCGAAGCTGTCCTTTTCGAAACCCGCGCACTTACCGCAGAGCGCCGCAAGGCTGCCAAGAAGGTTACTTATACCGGGCGCGGATTGTTCGGCCCGCAGAACGCCAGCCACGGCGCAAGGTGCGGACTCTGTGGATCACGCTCCACTGCAACCGGCCTTTGCAGGGTCTGCGGCGGATTACCCGCAGGCAAACGCCTCTCCCCAACGCTAAACAAAACTCCTTCGCAATGGTTCGCCGCTCTCGCCGCAATCGCGGACCCAGTGGGTCGCGTGAAGTTTTTCAACGAGCATCGCGCTGCGATTTCCGCCGCGAACTATCGCGAGAAGTTCCCGCACGTTCACCGCGAGTAATTCACCCACCAACCAAAGCCCCATGTTATCTGCATACGCACCCACAAACGACGCACTCACCACGCCGGAAAATTCCCTCATTAGCTCCTCAGAAGCTGCACGCCGCGCTAAGCTCGCGGAGCAAGTCGCCCAAGCTACCGACGCACTCGCCGCACACAACGAAGCGCTTCGGAGTAAAGGAGAAACTTGGGCTGGCTATGTTGAGAACGTCGAGGGCTCTATCCGCACTTTCCTCCTCGCGGAAAGTGCAGTCAGCCATTGCGAACGGGAGAACGAGCAGTGCCGGAAAAGCATTCTCGCGTCACTCCCACACTGCGGCGAACGGTCAATCCGCGAACGCGTCGTTGTCGCCGGCCGCACTATTGGAATGAACGAAACAGCGATTCGCGAGATTCGCTCTGCCATCGAGACGTATCAGAAGTCACACGTCGAGCTGATCACCGAGGCGCGTGAATACGCGAAGTCCGCGAAGATTCCACAGCAGCTTTGGCCGGACGCGATGAAGGCCGCGAGCTTGGACTAAGACTTTGGTTCGATGGCGGCGCGCGTCGGGGTTTTCTCATGGTTCCCGGCGCGCGTCGTTTTCGGACCTAACTAAAACAACTTTATGGCAAACCTCGCAGCATCCATCGTCGCCCGGCTCGGGCTCGATACCGGCCCGCTGAAACGCGGACTCAAAGAAGCCGAGCGCGATGTCGGCGGATTCGCGAAGTCGCTTAACTTCCTCAAGGGAACGCTCGCGCTTATCGGCGTGCAAAAACTCGTTCAAGGATTCAAAGAAGTCGTCGGACTCGGCAAGGAACTGAACCCTGCACTTAAACATTCCGAGGAGACCTTGAGGGCACTCAATCAGGAATCGGCGGGTTTGACCGATGCGCAGCTCGAGGCGCTCTCCAAGATCGAGGACGGCTGGCTAGGTGTGGGTGCCCGTATCAAGGGCTTTTTCGCTCAGGTTGTCTTGAGCGCAGAACAGGCCAGCGCTGCCGCGAACGTGGATAACATCGCAGGCGGTGGAACGGGTGGCTTCTTCGGTAACTTCAAGAAGGCGTTCGCCGAAAATGGCAATCAGCGCGAACAAGCCAAAAAGGATGCGGAGGCTCGCGCTGCCGAAGCCGCTCAAGAAAAAGTGGCCGGGATCCACAACGAGATCGTTGAGCTACAGCGAGCGGACGCCACCAGCCGAATCTCGACCGGGGAGAAAATCCTTGAGATCGAGGAACGGATCGCCGCCGCGCGAGCCGCACAGTTCAACACGGACCCCGTGTTGCAGGCCGGTGCGGAGAAGACGGAGGCGAAACTTAAGATCGAGAAAGCCGCGCTTGTGCGGCAGGAAAAGGAGGAGGAGGAAAAGGCATTTCAGCAGCGCATTGATGCGAAGCTCGTCCCCCTGGATGATCGGCGCAGCGCAAAGTCGCAAGCGGCTCTCCGCGCACGCACCGGGCGGGCCATCAAAAAGAACGATGAAAGCCGAGACCTTACCAACAGGTTGAACGGTCGGCAGCTTTCGCCGCGCAATTTACCGCCAGACATTGCGGCTCCAAACGCTCCGAAAGTGGCGGCCATCACTCCGGGTGAGACGCAGATTGTTCAGCGGATGGATACCCTGATCGAGAATTTGAAAGTGAAGGTTTAGACTTTCGTGAGGTGGCAATGGGGAAGCAAAAAGCCCGACCAGCGCAAACTGGTCGGGCTCTTTTGTGTCGAGTGGTGGGGACTAGGCGATGACGCGGGAAATCTCCTTTGCGTTCTTCATTTTTCGGAGCGTTATGGGGCTCACTCCGCGCAGCCTCGCCTCTTCGGTTTCCCCGGGTATTTCATCGGGGTTCCATGCGCGCATCAGGATCAGAGCCAATTTTTCGGGCGTGAGCTTTAGACGGGCAATCGCTATGTCCGTCGCTTCCGATACCAGGGAGGGAGGCAGTCTTTTCAACAACTGCGTGAGTTGGTCGGCGTTCATGCCGCGAGCTTCCGTGCCGCTGTCACGGTGGGCGACAGTTGGAGCAGGAACAGCACGCGCAAGAAGCTCTGGACGGACACCCGCGCCGTCTTCGCTCCCTCTAGCACAAGGGGAGCTAAATCGTGCGGCACTTCCAAGGGCTTTTTCTCTCCCAAGTCGATGAGGATACGACGGGCGGCGGGCTTGGTGGATTTCTTCACTGCGGTTTTCTGTGTTTTCATCGGTATGCAAAAAGTCCGCTCCCGAAGGCTTACACCTTTTCGCCGCACGGCATCACCCGGAACAGCTATCGGAAACGGACTTTGAATCTGCATTATGTGCGTCGCCCCGGTGATGGCCGGGATTTCAGAATGACGGTTGCCGTGTAAGCAGCAACGATTCGAGATTGAGCGCACGCCGTGCCACCGTGCAAGCGCAGAATTGACCGCTACGGGCGCTGCGTGTCCTGATGCCAGTTTCAGGCAAGCGGATGGCCCGCCTTGTGCGATGCAATGGGTGTCCCCACGCGGTTGCTGTGCGAAACCCTCCCCGGCTTGTCGCCTCGCCACGCGGCGGACATTTTTTTGGGATAGCGTCCGGCGTGGTCGTGGTTGGCGCGCCGGACGTGACCTTTGGGAACTTTTCACGGTCTTCTACGGTCCTGCTCAGAGACTATTTTTCCTCGTCCCCTAGCCTAACTTTTCACGGTCGTCTTCTACGGTCGCGCCCCTTTTCGGTGGAAAGCGGTGAAAAACGAAGACAAACGCAATCGACCGCAAACCCTTTGTGGAGGCTGATCCGCAGCCGATTCGGTAAACTGTGAAAAACAGGCAAAACCGCCGTTTTCCGTTTAGAAGACCGCTGCTCTATCCAGCTGAGCTACGAGCGCTTTGGCGACACTGCCCCGAGCGGGAGGATGGATGCCATGGAATGCCTGAACCGACCAGCGGAAAAGCGCGGGTCTGCTGGCGCCAGCGTGTTCGAGGAGCGGCGGAAGGGGTGAGAAATTCACGAAACTCCCTTTGCACGGCGCGGGACCTTTGCTAGAAATTCCGATGTCGGCGTTGGCTCCCGGGTGATTATCTGACTCTGAGCCTCCCAAAAGCTAGACGCTCCCTGTCCTTGGATTTGCGCCTATAGCGGTCAACGCCGACACTTTTTTCTTCATACGAGACGTGGCCGGAAGCGGACGTGGCACGAATCGCGCTAAAACTGGAACCCTCCGCGGGAGTGGTTGCCCGCGGGTGGGGGAATAACAGCCGGCGTTGTGTCAGATAGGGGACACAGCGCCGGTCTCTTCCTTTTTGAGGATGACCGGCGCCGGTGATTCGCGATCTGCGGAGGAAAAGTGCTCGGGGCGGGACTTGAACCCGCACGCCTTTCGGCATACGCCCCTCAAACGTACGTGTCTGCCATTTCACCACCCGAGCTTTCAACGAGGCGGGAATCTCTAGCAGTGAGGAAATGGGGCGCAAGCATTCTTTTGGAAGGTTGGGCTGCGCATCGGGATACGGCCGTTTTTCGGGGCTTGGAGTGGCGGGAGATAAGCCGTAGCAGGACCGGACGCACATGCTCCTCCGGTCGCTTTTTGCTTTGCTCACTTTTCCGGTGATGGCCTGCGCCGATGATCTCATGCTTGCGATTCCCACAGCTTCCCGCCAGCTCGTCGTGGTCTCCTCAGACGGCTGGGAGGCTCCGCGCGCGACCGTGCGGCGGTTCGTGCGCGTCGGAGCTAAGGCGCCGTGGAGTCCCGTGGGTTCCGCGCTGCCGGCGCTGGTGGGGGAGCGTGGGATGGCGTGGGGGCTGGGCTTGCAGCGGGCGCCGCGCGAAGGAGGGGGGCGAAAGCGTGAAGGGGACCGTTGCGCCCCGGCAGGAGTGTTTCGGATTACGGGGGCGTTTGGGACGCTCCCGGAAGATGAAGCGGGCGGGATTCGTCTGCCGTATCGACGCCTCGCAGTCGGGACGGAGGCGGTGGATGACCCAGGGTCCGCTGCCTACAATCAAATCGTCGAACGCGGTGCGATTGTGAAACCCGACTGGAGGAGGGCGGAGCAAATGTGGAAGACCGGCGGCTACCAGCTCGGGCTGACGATCGGTTTCAATCCGCGGAATGTCCGAGGCGCCGGCTCCTGCATTTTCCTCCATGTCTGGGAAGGGCGCCGCACCGGCACGGCTGGCTGCACGGTATTGCGCTATCCGGACCTGCGGGTGCTCGCGCACTGGCTCGATCCGGCGGCAAAGCCGACGCTCGTCCAGGGGCCGCGCGAGGCATTGGGAGCGCTCGGACTTCCCGAGTGACGGCTCCTGCGGCCTAGCCCGGGAGCGGGAAGCGGCGCGTGAGATTGCGCACCTTTTCGCGGATGGCCGCGAGGGCTGCGGGGTCTTCACGCTTGGTCAGCGCTTCGTGCATGAGGTCGGCGATTTCCATCATGTCGTCCTCTTTCATGCCGCGGCTGGTCACGGCAGGCGTGCCGACGCGGATGCCGCCGCCGAGCGAGATTTTCTCGGTGTCGAAAGGGATGCCGTTCTTATTCACGGTGATGCCGGCGTGATCGAGCACCTCGCTGGCGATCTTGCCGTTGAGGCCTTTCGGACGGAGGTCCACGAGCATCAGGTGATTGTCCGTGCCGCCGCTGGCGAGGCGGTAGCCGTGATGCTGGAGCCGGGCGGCGAGGGCTTTGGCGTTGCTCACGACCTGCGCGGCGTACGCTTTGAAGGAAGGCTGGAGGGCTTCGAGGAAGCACACCGCTTTCGCCGCGATGACGTGTTCGAGCGGGCCGCCCTGGATGCCGGGGAAAACCTGGCCATCGATGGCTTTCGCGTATTGCTCCTTGCAGATGATGATGCCTCCGCGCGGTCCGCGCAGGCTCTTGTGGGTCGTCGTGGTGGTGAAGTCCGCCAGCGCGCAAGGATTCGGATGCAGACCGCCCGCGACAAGGCCGGCGATGTGCGCCATGTCCACGAAGAGATAAGCGCCCACGCTATCGGCAATCTGGCGCATCCGCGCGAAGTCGATGATCCGCGAGTAGGCGCTGGCCCCGGCGGTGATCATCCGCGGCTTCACCTCCAGAGCGACGGCGGCGAGGGCGTCGTAGTCGATGCGCTCGTCCTTTTCGCTCACGCCGTAGTGGGTGACTTCATAGAAGCGCCCGGAAAAATTCGCTTTGTGGCCGTGCGTGAGATGGCCGCCGTGGGCGAGGTTCATCGTCAGGATTTTGTCGCCCAGATTCAGCATGGCGAAATAGACCGCGGTATTCGCCTGCGAACCGGAGTGCGGCTGCACGTTCACATGCTCGGCTCCAGGAAAGAGCAGCTTCACGCGATCGATGGCCAGTTGCTCGACCACATCCACGTGCTCGCAACCCCCGTACCAACGCCGACCCGGATAGCCTTCCGCGTACTTATTGGTGAGGCAGGAGCCCTGCGCTTCCATCACGGCGCGGCTGGTGAAATTCTCGCTGGCGATGAGCTCGATGTTCTCAAATTGCCGCCGCGCTTCGGCCTGCACGGCAGCGAAGATTTCCGGGTCCGCCTCGGCAAGCGACAGCGTCTGCATGTTCGCCATGCCGATTTGCTCCAGCTTCTCGATGCGCCGCGCATGGCGTCCACCTTCAAAACCCGTCCCGAGAAATGCCTCGACGATCTTCGCGACCTGGATGCTCTCGACGTGATTCGCCGCAAGGCAGAGCACGTTGGAATTGTTGTGCTGCCGGGTCGTGCGGGCGTCTTCGGCGCTGGCCACGAGGGCCGCGCGGATTTGCGGATGCCGATTCGCTGCGATGCTCATCCCGATCCCACTCTTACACGCGAGGATGCCGAAGTCCGCCGCCGTGCTGATGACCTCGTGGCACACCGGTTCGGAGAAATCCGAGTAATCGACCGACTCCGCCGAGTTCGTCCCGAAGTCGGTGACGATGTGCCCCTTTTTAGAAAGGTAATCGTGGATCGCGCTCTTGAGTTCGACGCCGCCGTGATCGGCCCCGAGGGCAATGCGGAGGGGGCGGCTGAAGGTGCTGGGCTGGGTGGTGGGTGAAGACTGCGCGGTGGACATGGATGGGGATTTTTCGAGGAAGTTGAAAAGGCTGGGCGTCGCGCGCTGGAGGGCATCCCGCGTGTCGAGATAGGCGTCGAGACCCATGCCGATCGGATCTGGTACGTCTGGATTCTCATCCCGGGCGCTCTCGTCGAATTGGCGGACGAGAAAGACCTTCTCCGCCGCCTCCGGGAAGAACATCAGGATCGTGTCGAGATGCCCCTGGGTCATCGCAAAGATGTGCGTGGCCCAACCGACGAGATCGTCCGTGAGCGGCTGACTGCGCTGCCAGCCGATGTCGATGCCGAGTGGCTTCAGCGCGGTCACGGAATGCGGACTCGGCGCCTGCCCGTATCCCGTCGAGACACCCGCCGAGGCTACTTCGTAGTCCTTGCGCCCCTTGACGGCGTCACGAAAGAGACCTTCAGCCATCGGGCTGCGGCAGATGTTTCCGGTGCAGACAAAGAGGATGCGTTTCAAAAGGCGCGGCGTGAGGGCGGGAAGATAGGGACGCAGATTTGCCAAGTCAACGCGGTCGGGTGCCGGGAAGAATGGGCTTGCCCCGCGCAGTTCCTTCGCGAATGGAAACAGCCATGGCTGTCTCTGACCCATGTTCGAAATGCGACCGCGCCGGCTTCGCGGTGGCCGGTGTGGAGCCATGACGGCGGAACGCGCCGCCGCACGTCCAGTGGAGGAGCGGGGCGTCCGCTGGCGGCGCTGGCTCTGGGGTTTCGCGATCGTCGTCGCGACCTGCGGGGCCTACTACCCCTGTCTCCACGGGAGCTTTTTGTGGGACGATGATGCCTGGACCACGCGGCTCCAGCCACTCTTCGAATCAGGAACCGCCCTCCGCCAGATTTGGACGAATCCAACAGCGCTGCAGCAGTTCTATCCGCTCACGGGGACCACTTTCTGGGCGGACCACCACCTCTGGGGCGGCTGGACGCTGCCTTACCACCTTCAGAATGTGCTCCTCCACGCGATCGCGGCGCTGCTCTTTTGGAAGGTGCTGCGTCGCTTGGAAGTTCCGGGAGCCTGGCTGGCCGCCGGGATTTTTGCGGTCCATCCCGTGATGGTCGAATCCGTGGCCTGGGTCGCGGAGCGGAAGAATGTGCTCTCGCTCGCGCTCTTTCTCGGGGCGCTGGCGTCGTATGCGCGCTTTGCGGGAGATTGGCGGGCTGATGCGGAGCCGGGGCCGCGGGGATCTTACTTCGCTGCCTTGGGGCTCTTCCTCGGCGCGCTTTTGGCGAAGGTCACGGCTTACGTTTTTCCTCCGACGATCCTCATCATCTGCTGGTGGAAGCGGGGCCGGATTTCGCGGCGCGACATCATTCCGCTTTTGCCGTTCTTCGCACTCTCCTTCGTCGTGGGGACGATTGTCACCTGGGTGGAGATTGTTCACGTCGGGGCCGAGGGAGAGGACTGGCAGGCGACCTTCGGCCAGCGTCTGTTGCTCGCGGGACGGGCGGTCTCGATGTATCTCGCGCGGCTGCTCTGGCCGGCGGATCTCTGCTTCATGTATCCGCGCTGGGAGTTGGACACGGGGTCGATCACGCAGTGGCTTTTTCCCATCGGGGTGGTGGCGTTCGCGGGGGCGCTCTGGCGCTTTCGGCAGCGGCTCGAGCGCGGGGTCTTCGCGGCCGTGTTCTTTTTCGCGGGCACCATTTTTCCCGTCCTTGGTTTTATGAACGTGTACGGCATGCGCTTCGCATCGGTGGCGGATCACTGGGTGTACGTCTCCAGCCTCAGCGTTTTTGCCTTGGGCGCGAGTGCTCTGGTGCTCGCTGCCGAGCGGCTGCGCCGGGCTTGGATCGGGCCGGCCTTCGCGGCCTGTGTTCTCCCCTTGCTGGCGGGCCTGAGCTGGCGGGAAGCGGCGCAGTATCGCGATGCGGAGACACTCTGGCGCTCCACGATCTCCAGGAATCCCGGGAACTGGATGCCTTACTACAGCCTCGGATTGCTCAAGATGGAGCAAGGTCGCGCGGAGGAGGCTCTGGGCTACTATCGGCAATCGATCGAGCGGAAGCCGCGGCACCCCATCGCCTACAGCAACATCGGCGTTGCCCTTTTTCAGCTCGGGCGCGATCCCGAGGCGGTTGCCTCCTTTGATAAGGCCATCGCCCTCGGTGTGCGGATGCCGGAAGTGCAGGCCAATCTCGCGAATGCGCTGCTCCGGCTGGGGCGCAGCGACGATGCGATCTTCGCGTTGCGTGAATCCGTGAGCATCGACCCTCGCCGCGCAACCACGCACCTGGCCCTGGGATCGGCGTATGCAAAGAAGGGGCGTCCCGATGACGCGCTGGCGAGTTACCAGGCGGCGGTCGAAATCGATCCCACCAGTGCCGTGGCCCATTTCGCTTTGGGAAATCTCCTGCTCAAGCACGGTCGCGCCGCAGACGCGGTCGCGCATTTCCAAACGGCGGTCGCCTGCGATCCGAAGCTCGCTGCGGCGCACGGAAACCTCGGTCTGGCTTTGCTCCAGATCGGGAGAGCGCAGGACGCGATCACCCATTGCCAGCAGGCCACGCGGCTCGATCCGCAGTTGCCGGAAGCGCACAATAATCTCGGCCAGGCCTATCTCCGCTCCAGTCGTTTTCGCGAGGCGGCGGCAGCGTTTCGACGCGCGCTCGACCTGAACCCTGGCCATCTCTCGGCGTTGGCGAATTGCGCCTGGGTGCTCGCGGCGAGCCCAGACGCCACGGTGCGCGATGGCGAGCAGGCCTTGGAACTGGCCAAGCGGGCCGAGCAGGGTCACGCGGGCCGCGACCTCTTTACCTTGCGCGCTCTCGCTGCCGCCTACGCCGAGACGGGGGCATTTTCCGTGGCCGAAGATACCGTCCAGCGCGCCCTCGGGACCACGAAAATCCCCGAGCAGACCGCCATCCTGCAAGAGGAACTCGCCCTCTATCGGTCAGGCAGGCCCTATCGCCTGCCGAGCAGTGGTCCCGTCAATTGATCGTCACCGTCCCGCCATAACGCTTGAGACTGCAGGGCCGACTCGGATATTCCCTCTGTCTTGCAATCCACCGTCCTCCCCAGCACCACCCTCGCCGAGTTCTACCGCTTTGCGGTTTTGCTCGCGGGGAGCGCGAAGGCAGCGGAGCGGGTGATGGCCGAGGTGCTCGCGGACGCGCAGGGGCAATGTGAGCAGCTCCGGAATGAGACCAGCCGCCGGGCGTGGCTCGTCTCGCGGATCCGCCAGCGGAGTCTGGAAGAAAATGCGGACGCCGCTCCGGCCCCCGGACTCGTGCGCGGGGCAGGGGAGAGCAGCGAAAGTCCCGAGGTGCTCCAGATCGAAGCCTTCCTGCTCGCCCAGCGCTTCCACGCCCTGCCGGAGCCGGAGCGCACCGCGCTGGCGCTCCTGCATCTCGACCTTTTCGGGATCGAGGAGATCGCGAAGATTCTCAAGCTGAGTCTGGAGGAACTGGCGGCGACTCTCGGGCGCGCGCGGATGCTCCTGCGCGATTCGCTGAAAGCCATGCGCGAGGAGGCGACGCCCCAGCCATGAAGCCCGACGACGCCGAACTGCTCATGCAATGCCACCGTGCCGGACGGCCCACCGAGGCCTGTCTGGTGAAGGCCCTCGACTACGTGGTCGGGCACGACACCCTGCGGCTGCGCCTGGAGGAGCAGACCCGCTTTGACGAGCACATCGGGGAGATCATTCACTGCATCCAGCCGCCGGAGGATCTGCGGAAAAAGCTCGCGGAACTCTGTGCCAAGGACGGCCCGAAACCCGGCAGTCTCAAGCACCACGCGATCCTGCCGGCGATCGTCGGTGGCCTGGTGCTCGTCGGCATCGGGGTGTTTCTCTACCTGCAGAGTCTCACGGAGTTCCCCGGTCGCGAGGTGGTCGAGCGGATGGTGCAGGGCACGGGGAGGATGTCTGGGGTGGAGCTGGAGCCAGTGACCGCTCCGGTGGAGGCCCTCGGCGATTGGTTTTACATGCGCGGTTTCGAGGGCTACGCGCTGCCCGCGGAGCTGGCCGGTCTGCCCGCCGTGGGCTCGCGCGTCTTCCAACTCGATGGTCGCAATGTCGCCCAACTCGCCGTGGATCGGCAGCATCTCATCATCCACGTCTTCGATGCCGGAAAGTTTGGCGTCACCATCGGGGAAAAGGAACCGTGGCGCGTTTTCGATCACGAAGGTTGGGCCGCCGCTCTCCAGCGCCAAGGCGCAAACTGCTACCTGCTGACCTTCCGCGGAGCCGAAGGTGACATGCGGGCCTTCCTCGATTCCCTGAAAAAACCATGATCGCCCTTTCGTTTCGGCGTCTCTTCCCGGTAGTTGCCGCGCTCAGCGTGCTGGCCTTCTCGGGTTGCGCGTCTTTTGAGCGGGATTGGAAAAATGCCGAGCGTCGGCCAGAACTGCGGAACTTGGCGCAGACCGATGTTTTCACCGGCCGCTGGGATGGGCGCTGGACGAGCGCCAAGCACCAGACGCGCACCGGCCCGGCAGGCGGGCGGCTGCGCTGCCTCCTGACGAAGCTCGACGAACGCCGCTACGAAGCCCGCTTCAAAGCGAACTGGATGATCTTTGCTTCCAGCTACACCACCATCTTTCAGGTCGAGCCCCGCCGCGGAGAACTTGGCTTGAAAGGCGAGCACCAGATGGCGGCGATGTTTGGCGGCAACTATCGGTATGCGGGCCGCGTCACTCCGCGACTTTTTTCCGCGAGCTACGACTCCAGCTACGACCAGGGAACGTTTGCGATGGTGCGTCCCGGCGAAAATTCCCGCCAGCCCGCAAGCGGGCGTTGACGCCTCCTCCGCGAATCCCTTACACCGTGCGCATGTCCCGCCCGATCCTCGCTTTGTTTCTCCTCCCCGCGCTGGCCGCTCCGCTCGCTGGCTGTGCCACGCCCTACAGCCGGATGTACTCGCCAGCCAAGAGCTACTACAAGGCGCCCCCGGAGCCGGAAAAGAATTCGGATGCAGACAAACTGCCGCCCGTGGACGGCGCGACGATTCCCGGGGCGGGTCCGGCTGGCGGGTTGCCCCCCGGTACCCCGCCTGGCGAGTTGGCGCCGCCGCCGTTGGGCGATCCGGGATTGCCCGTGCCCGCCGCCGATCCGCTGAATATGACGGCGCCGCCGGCCGTGCCGCCCCCGCTCTGATCCGCGTCGCCGGAGCCCTCCGCATCCGGGCGGAGCGATCAGTCTTCGCCTCGCGGGCCGCAACGCCTTGCCGCGAGCCGGGTTTCACCCAGGGTGAAACCTTCGTCCCCGACGCTCCGTATCGGTCTGACTCCTGCTTGACTTGCCCACTCCGTGAACGCTTGCTCTCCCGCCATGTCCGAGTCTAACCCGACCATCCCGGATGACTCGGCGATCCCGGAGCAGATCCTCGCCGAGGTCTGGATCTATGTGGCCGGTGAACTCGTCCAGAAATACGCCATCGAGCATGGCGAGTACATCATCGGGCGGGACGCGAGCTGTCCCATCGTCGTCGATGCCGACGCCGTCTCCCGCCATCACGCGCGGCTCACTTTCAATGCCTACGAACTCGTCATCGAGGATCTTGCCAGCACCAGTGGCGTCTTCATCGATGGCCAGCCAGTGCAGCTCCCGACCCGCGTGCGGCTCGACCAGGAAGTGCAGATTGGCGGTGCCCGGCTCTTCATCCGGCTGAAGGAATCCGCCGCCAAGCAGCTCGCCGCGGCGCTTTGGGACAAGGATCTCGGCCTCGGCGCGGTCCGCGGGCAACTCGAGGGGAAGCATTACAAAGTCATCACCACCGTGAATCGCGGCGGCATGGGTGTGATCCTCCAGGCGCGCGATCTCCGCATCCGGCGCACCGTGGCCATGAAGGTGATGAAGACGAGCACTCAGTTTTCGCGGGAGAATGTGCTCCGTTTCATCGACGAGGCGCAGCTCACCGGGCAGCTCGAGCATCCGAATATCGTCCCCGTCTATGAGCTCGGGATCGATGAGCAGGGCGAGACTTTCTACACCATGAAATTCGTCAAGGGTATCACCCTCGACGACGTGCTGCGCGGCATCCGCCACGGCACCGAACGGATCGTGGAGAAATATCCACTCGGAACCCTGCTCACCATCTTCCAAAAGGTCTGCGACGGCGTGGCCTTCGCCCATGCGAAGGGGGTGGTGCATCGCGATCTGAAGCCGGAGAATATCATGATCGGCTCCTTCGGTGAGGTGCTCGTCATGGACTGGGGTCTGGCAAAGAACATCACCGCCGGACGCCGCGAGACCGCCGTGGAATCCACCGCCCACGCCCAGGCGGCGGCGTCGAAGTTTGTCGATCTGCGCGGCTTCGAGACGCTCAACGGCTTGATCGTCGGCACGCCGCCCTACATCTCGCCAGAGCAGGCGCGGGGCGAACTCGACAACATCGATCCGCGCACCGATCTCTACGTGCTCGGGGCGATCCTTTACACCATTCTCACCCTTCGCCCGCCGGTGGAAGGCGAGTCCGTTCACGAGGTCGTGGAGAAAATTCTCGGGAACCAGATCCGGACGCCATCGAGCTACAATGCCGTGGCGAAGAGCGATCGCGGGTCGGGCATCTCCGCGCCCGTCGCGGATCCGATCGTCTTCCTCCATTGCCCCGGCAAACGCATCCCCGACGGGCTCTCCGCCGTCGCGATGAAGGCCCTCGCTCTCGATCCGGCAGCGCGCTACCAGAGCGTCGAAGAGATGCAGGCTGACATCACCGCCTTTCAGGGCGGCTTCGCGCCCAAAGCGGAGCGCGCGTCGGTGCTCAAGCACGGCCTGCTTTTCGCCGGCCGCCATCGTCGGGAGATGATTCTCTTTTCCATCTTCGCCGCGCTGCTCCTCGCCAGCGGCGTTTGGTTCGTGCTTTCGGTGACTAAGGAAAAGAATCGCGCCATCGACAGTGAGCGTGCCGTCCGCATCAGCGAGCAGCAGCTCAAGGTGGCGATGGCGGAGCTGACGGGTACGGCGCCGACCTTCTTTGAAGACGCGAAGATGCACGTCGGACGGCGCGATCTCGACGAGGCCTTGGACAAGATCGACTTCGCCATCCGGCAGCTCCCGAATAACGCGGACTATCACCTGCTCCGCGGCAATATCCTGCAAACGCAGTTGCGCTGGGATGAGGCCATCGAGGCCTACGAAGATGCCCTCGAGCGCAACCCGAATCTCGCGGTGGCAAAAGAGAACCTCGCGCTCACCAAACAACTCCTCGCGGATCTCGGGCCGGACTCGGACCCCGGGAAGAAGCAAATCGACCTGCTGATGGCCTCCCTCAAGTCGCAGAAGCGCGGTGCCGAACATGACACGCTCGCGGAGAGGCTGGGCGGCAACCGCCCGCCGCCGATGCTGGGCAAAGAGGGGCCTCCGATGGATGCGGGATCGCGCCGAGGACCACCGTTTTTCGGCCAATTCCGCGCCTGGGGGAAGAGAGGGCTGGACGGGCGGATGAATCCAGATCTGAGCAAGCTCTCGCCCGATGAACTTCACTCCCTCGCCGCAAGTCCGAATAGCTCCTTGAACTGGAGCAACAGTGGCGTCAGCGACCTGAGCCCGCTCGCGGGACTGCCCTTCAAAAATCTCTACCTCGTCGATTGCAAGGGCATCAGCGACATCGCGCCGCTTGCGGGCATGCCGCTGGAACGCCTCAACCTGAGTAAGACCAACGTCAGCGACCTCACCCCTCTCGCCGGAATGCCGCTGCGCGAACTCGGCCTCGAGGATTGCCGCAACGTGAAAGACCTCTCGCCTCTCGTGCGCTGCACGAAGCTCGAGATCCTCATCATTCCCCGGCAGGTTCGCGGCCTCGAAAGTTTGCGCGGGATGCCGAGTCTGAAGACGATCGGCAACAAGGCCCCGGGGATGCCCGTCGAGGAATTCTGGAAAAAGTTCGACGCGATGAAGAAGGGCGAGATGCCCGCGCCACCGCGGCTTCCTCCGCAGAATTAAGAAACGTCAGCGGGTCTGACTCTGGGCTTTCAGCCCTCGTGCAATCCGGCTTTCATCCGCGGTTCCAATCATGAAAGTCCGCCTCGCCGCTGCCCTCCTCCTCACGTTCACCTCCTTTGCCGCCGAGCCGCCACCCGCGGATCTGCCGTGGGACAAGATGGACCTCGGGCCTTTCCACACCGCGTGCGTCACCGTGGACGGTCAGGTCACGGCCAAGGGCATCGCGATCAAAGTCGGCACCAAGGAAGATCCGGCGACGCTGCTTTTCGATCCCGAGTTGCTGCGAATGAGCGCCGCCTGGACGGGCGGGCTGCTGAGGTTCCCGCGCAAACGTGGAGGACTCGAAGGTCAGGTCACCCCGGATGGCGAAGTGCGTTGGGTCACGGGCTACGCGCCGGGCTGGGCGGCGGGGGCCATCGGCGAAGATCCGCGCGCGGCGCATCAGGGGAATCTGCCGTCGGAAACCGCGCGGTATCGCGGACTCACCGTGAATGGCGGGCGCGTCGTGCTGCGGTATGCCGTCGGCAAGACGGAAGTGCTCGAGCTGCCAGGCAGCGACATCCGCGGTGGCGCGCGCGTCTTTACTCGCACCATCTCCATCGCCCCGACCACGAGCGCTCTCTCCCTGCTCCTCTGCGACGTGCCCGCCGGCAGCGTCGTCGCCAGCGGAGAAAATCTCGCCGTCGTCGAAGCCGACGAATTTGCGACGGCGATCATGCATCACGGCACGCCGCCGTTCACGAAGTTCGTCAGCACGTCCTCGGGCCGCGTCGCGCTGAAGCTCCCACCGCTCGCGCAGCCGCTCACTTTTCAAGTCGCCATCTGGAGCGGTCCGAAAGTCACGCAGCCCGCGGATGCTGCGTTGACGCGGGATCCCGGCCCGCTGCCCGACCTCGCCGCACTCGGCAAAGGCGGCCCCGCGCAATGGGGTGCGCCGCTCCTCACGCAGGGGAAGCCTGGCACGGCGGAACAGCCTTACGTGGTCGATGAAATCACCCTGCCGGAGGACAACCGATTCGGCTCGTGGTTGCGGATCGGGGCGCACGATTTCCTGCCCAATGGCGACGCGGTAGTCGCGAGTATCAGCGGCGATGTGTGGGTGGTCAGCGGACTCGACGAAAAGCTCGAGCAAGTGCAGTGGCGGCGCTTTGCCACCGGCCTCTTCCAGCCACTCGGCTGTCGCGTCGTCGATGGGGTGATCTACATCCTCGGTCGCGATCGGATCACTCGTTTGCGCGACCTGAATGGGGACGGCGAGGCGGACGACTACGAGAGCTTCAATGGCGACAGCGTGGTCACGGACAATTACCACGAGTTCGCCCTCGATCTGCAGACGGATCGCGCGGGAAATTTCTACTACGCGAAGGGCTCGCCCTGGCCGCCGAAAGTCACGAGCCCGCATCAAGGGTGCATGCTCAAAGTGAGCAAAGATGGAGCGAAACTCGAAGTCATCGCCACTGGCCTGCGCGCGCCGAACGGCCTCGGCATGGGGCCGAAAGACGAACTGACCTCCAGTGACAATCAAGGCCACTGGATGCCCGCGAACCGGCTGAACTGGATGCAGCCCGGCGGCTTCTACGGCATGGTCACGGCCGCGCACCGCGACCTCACTTTTAAGAAAGCCGACGGCACCGAGTTCACCGCCAATCCAAGCACGGAGGCGGCGCGGATCGAGCACAAGACGGAGTTCTTCGGTGCCGCCACCATGCCCATCCCGACGACCATGGATCAGCCCCTGTGCTGGATTCCCATGGCCATCGATAACTCCTCCGGCGGCGAAGTCTGGGTGCCCGAAGGGGACAAGTGGGGGCCGCTCGGCGGGCGCATGCTCCAGCTCAGTTACGGGAAATGCACGCTCTTCTCCGTGCTCCGCGAGGAAGTCGATGGCGTGCAGCAGGGCGGCCTCGTGCGTTTTCCGCTGACCTTTGCCAGCGGCATCATGCGCGCTCGCTTTAGCCCGAAGGATGGCCAGCTCTACGTCAGCGGACTGAACGTGTGGCAGAGCAGCGCCGCAAAGTTCGGCTGCTTCGCCCGCGTCCGCTACACCGGACGCACCGCGACCATACCCGTCGAACTCAACGCGCTGAAGACCGGTGTGCGTCTTACTTTCACTGCACCGCTCGACGAAAAGAGCGCTGCCGACGCGCAGAACTACAGCGTCGAGCGCTGGAACTATCAATGGACCGCCGCCTATGGCTCACCGGACTACAAAGTAAGCGACGGCAAACGAGGCCGCGATCCGGTTTCCGTCGATGCCGTCACCCTTTCCCCTGATCGCAAAACCGTCACGCTCACGCTCCCCGACATGGCTCCGTGCATGCAGATGAAGATCAAATACTCCATCACCACCGCCGCCGGCGCCGAACTGGACCAGGAGATCCATCACACCATCCACGCCCTGCGCTAGACTTGGATGGCGCGGATGCTTGGACCACAGATTTCACAGATTACACAGATGAAGAAAAAAAGGGGGAAGAGCCGCTTTTCTTCTCCATCTGTGTGATCTGTGAAATCTGTGGTCCTCACCTCTGAGGTATCCAAGGTCACACCCGAAAGAGTGCGCCCATCTTTTTCCCGAGGATTCGGCTGGTGACGATGATGGTGATGCCGAGGAAAGTCATGGCCCACACGCCCAGGGCGGCGGCGACGAAGCGGCCTTCGCCCATCAGTTGGAAGAGTTCGTAAATCGCTTTGGTGATGGGGAAGTGCTGCTGTTTTTGCGCGAGGATGAGCGAGTCGGAGACTTCGAGCATGGCGAAGGAAAAGGCGAGCAGGCCGCCGGCGAGGACATTGGCGGCGATGAGGGGGAAGGTGATGCGGCGCAGCGTGCGCAGCGGCGGGCAGCCAAGATTTTGCGCGGCTTCCTCGAGGGTCACGCTGGTCTGCTGCAGGCCAGCGACGGCGGAGCGCACGACGTAGGGCAGGCGGCGCACGGAGTAGGCGATGATGAGCAGAAGGGTGGGATCGCGGGACGGATTGAGGAAGACGAAGGCGCGGCCGTCTTGGGTCATCGAGATGTAGCCGAAGGCGAGCACGAGGCCGGGCACCGCGAGCGGGAGCATCGCAAGGGCGTCGAGCACGGCGCGGCCGGGCAGGGTGGTCCGTACGACGACGTAGGCGATGGCGACTCCGAGCACGAGATCGATGAGGGTCGCGCAGCTCGCGTACTTCAGGCTGTTTGAGATCGACGGCACGGTGAGGTAGTGGCCGAGCGCGGTCTGGTAACGATCGAGCGTCCACTCGCCGGGCAGCACGGTCTGATACCAATCGCGCGCGAAGGAGACAAAGATCACCCCAAGGTGCGGGAGCAGCGCCAAAAAGGTGATGCCCGCGAAACCGAGCGCGCAGCACCAGCCCGCGAGCGGACTGATCGCCCGCGCGCCGCTGCCCGTCGTCGCCTTTGACATCCCTGCACCGTCCGTTTTTCCAAAGGCCAGCTTGCTCACCGCATACATGAGCACCGTGCAGACGAGCATCACGACCACGAGGGCGAAGGGGAAGGGGTTCCCGGCAATCTCCTTGATGCCGTAGAAAATCTGCACGGAGGTGACGCGGGTGACATCGAAGATCAGCGGCACACCGAGTTCCGTGAAGGAGAAGATGAAGACGATGGTCCCGCCGGCAAAGAGCCCCGGCATAATCAGCGGAAGGGTGATGCGCCAAAATTTTCGCAAGCCAGTGCAGCCGAGATTCTCCGCGGCTTCCTCCATTGCCGGGTCGAGATTGGCGAGCGCGGCAGTGAGGTTGAGGAAGAGGATCGGGTAAAGGTGGAGCGCATTGAGCGCGATCACGCCCCAGAGGCGGCCTTCGCCCAGCCAATCGAAACCGCCGCCTGGCTCGCAGAGACCGAGATGCGTGAGGAGCGCATTGAATCCGCCATTTTGCCCGAGCATCTGCCGGACGCCGATCGCCCCGACAAAGGGCGGGAGAATCATCGGCACGAGGAGCAGGCCGGAGAGCAGATTCTTGCCGGGAAATTCAAAGCGATCCGTGATGAAGGCGAGCGGCAGCGCGATGGCGAGAGTCAGCGCGGTGCTGGCCACGGCAAGGAGGAAGGCATTGCGCAGACCTTCGAGGTAGATGCGATTGCGGAAGACCTCGGCGACAAACTCGAAGGTGAAATTTCCATCCGCATCGAGAAATGCTCCCGTGAGCGTGGCGCCGATGGGCCAGAGAAAAAAGCAGGCGAAGAAGGCTACGGTGAGCAGCCAGACGCACCAGGCGAAGGTCTTCGACATGGCGGCGAGATGTAGCGGCTGGCAACAAAAGCTCCAAGCTCCAAGCAGCCCTCGGGTTGTCGCGCTACCGAAGCCCATGAAATCCCTTGCCCTCACTTCCCTCCTCACGCTTGCTTTTCTGACCATCGCCGCCGCCGCCGCCGATCCCAAACTGGCGGCGCCACGCCCGAAGCGCGCGACGCCTCCCGCGTTTTCCAAAGTCGAGGATGTCGCTGGCCTGCCGCGGGTGCTGCTCATCGGCGACTCCATCTCGATCGGCTACACCGTCGAGGTGCAGAAGCTCCTCGCGGGAAAAGCGAACGTGCATCGCATCCCGACCAATGGCGGCCCGACACCGAAAGGCCTCGCCAATCTCAAAACCTGGCTCGGCGACAAAAAGTGGGACGTGATCCACTTCAACTGGGGCCTGCACGACCTCAAGTTCATCGCGGGCGATGACAAAGAGAAGATCGTCCCGGCGAGCACGCTAGGCGCGGTGCATCAGGTCTCCCTCGCCGACTACGAGAAGAATGTCGCCGCCCTCGTCACCCAGCTCAAAGCCACCGGCGCGAAGCTCATCTGGTGCTCGACCACACCGGTGGTGCCCGGCACGAATGGGCGCAGTCCCGAGGATGTGTTGAAGTTCAACGAAGCCGCGGCCCGCGTTATGAAGGCCGCCGGCGTCGCGACGAATGATCTCTACGCCTACGCGCTGCCCCGGCTCGGCGAAGGCCATCAACTGCCCACGAACGTCCACTTTTCGCCCGCCGGATCGAAGATGCTCGCGGAGAAAGTCGCCGCCGAAATCACCGCCGCGCTGGCGAAGAAGTAGGCCGGGTTTTTCCGCGCACCGCGCGAAATGCCGCATCCGCCGGCACCGCGAGGAGCACGATGAGCACCGGCCACGCGGGCGCGAAGTAGCGCGGATTGACCTGCGAGAAAAGGAAGACGCCCGCGAGATAGCTCGCGGTGATGAGCGTCCACACGCCGACGCGCCGGAAGAAAACCGGGAGCAGCGAAAGGACCAAGCCCGCGACGAGCCAGCCGCCGGCGAGGGTCGGGCGCGCGTCGCGCACGCTGCGGGCATTCGAGCCAGTGCGCATCGCGGGCGTCGTGAAGAGATCGGCGCCGCGCATGTAGGCGCCGACCCACGCACTCACCGCGCGAGTCCGCCAGGAGTCCGGCGCGGGTGAAAGCTGCCGCACGAAATCCGCATAGGGCGCGAGCGGCCCCGCGCCGAGGTGAAAGGCGAAGCGCGTGGCATTCGCCGGCTTGCGACCGGCTTCATCGTAAAACCGCTCAAGCCGCCCGACATAGTAGCTGGGCTCGAAGCGCTTCTCTTTGAACTCGGAAGGATTCGCCGAGGCGAGCAGCCGTTGCCAGCCGAGTTGCAGGAAGCCGGCGGGACTGCCCTTGATGCCCTCGAGCGCGAGATCCAGGTAGATGCGGGCGCGGAGGGTGTCGTTGCGCTCGAGTTTTTCCCAGAGCGGGTGCCCAGGTTTCACGCTCGGCTTTTCCAGGAACTCAAAGGCCCACGACTCCTCGTCCGGGTAGCTGTGCAGATCGCCGCGCAAGGTCTCCACCTTCTCGCGGATCTCCGCTTTGTAATCCGCGTGCAGCGCGGTCTCGGTGCGGGTGAGGGGAAAGGTGGCGGTGTAAAGGAGCCACGCTCCCTGCTGTCCGGAGCCAACGGCGAGCGTGCCGAAAATCAGCGCGACGAGCGCGACGTAGTGGCGGCGTTGCAGCCCGCGCCAGGCGCCCGTAAGGACGATCCCGGCGCAGACGCCGGGCCACACAAAACGTCCCGAGGGCTTGGTCAAAATAAAGACCGCGAAAGGCACGAAGAAACACCAGAAGAGACGCCGTGCGCGTTCGACGTTCGCTGTTCCGATCCAAGCGACCCAGCCCGCGAACGCGCAAAGCAGCGCGCCGAAGAAGACGGTCTCGCCGAGCAACTCGTGCTCATACCAGAGCAGCACCGGCATGCCGGTGTAGAGCACCGTGATCGGCACCACCCACCAGCGCCAACCGGCAAAGCTTTTGCGGACGATGTAGGCCAGCGGCACGAGCGTCGCGAGCCCGAGGCCGTGTTGCAGCCAGGCGACCCAGCGCAGCGGCGCGCCGGGCAGCGCGGCAATCGGGGCCATGAGCAGCGGGTAGATGAAACGCCGCTTGTCATCGAGGCTGATATAACCCTTCTCGAGCAGGGTGTAAGCGAAGTTAAAATAAGAGCGCGAGTCGCTGCCCCAATACGCGTAAGGCAGGTAGCTGAGAAAGAGCAGCCGCAGCACCGCCCCGAGGAGCAGCGCGGGCAACGCCCACCAAAGCGCCTCGCACAGGGTCGGGTGAGTACGGAGAAACGAGCGAAGGCGGACGAACATCGGCGGGATATACGGAGCGCCCGAAAGTTTGTCACGCGCCCGTCCGACCGGGTGGGTTGCTCGAAGCCCTACACTTTCTCGGGCACCACGTAGGGAGCGCGGTATTCGCGGGTGAGCAGTTTGTCGGCGGCGGCGTTGCCGACGAATCTCTCGGTGTCCGGATTCATCGTCAGGAATTCGCCGAGGGTCAGCTTGTCCACATCGAGCGGCACTTCATTCGCCCCGAGATGGCCGATGAGGCGCTCCAGGGAATCCATGGCGTCCTTGTTGCCTTTGGCCTTTTCGCGGAGTTCATCCGGCGAGGCTTTCTTGCCGAGGACGTAGGAGATGTTGCCGGTGTGGCAGAGGGCGCTGGAGAGATGACCGTCGAGGATTTTGCCGTTTAAGTCAGCGCTCTTCCGGCTGCGGACGGCGGCGATGAAATTGTCGAAATGGTGATCGCTGCCGATCCCGGCTCCTTCGCTTGGTTCCTTGAATTTTTGCAGTTCCTCGCCATCGCGGTCGTAGGCGATCGCGATGTCGTTGTTCGGGACTTCGATGTGGCCGTTCTCGTATTGAGCGATGATGCCGACGCTGACGTTGCGATACTTATCCATGGCCTTGGAGCCGGTCATATCTGGCAGGCCGCGGACTTCAAAGATGAGCGGCGCCTTGGCGTAGTCATGCATGATGTACATGGAGTTTGGCGTCTCGCCGTCGTCGATGTAACCCAGCCGTCCGCCGACGGAATAAACCTTCGGTGAAAGCGCCGGATCGCCAAGGAAGCGGCGGGCCATATCCATCTGGTGGATTCCTTGGTTACCCAGGTCGCCATTGCCGGTGGCCCAGATCCAGTGCCAGTCGTAGTGAAACTTGGTGCGCATGACCGGCACTTTCGGCGCGGGGCCACACCAGAGATCGTAGTCGATATTGTCGGGCACGGGCTGCGCTTCGGTTACTTTTCCGATGCTCGGGCGTGGCTTGTAACAGAGGGCGCGGACGTATTGGAGCTTCCCGAGGCTTCCGCCTTTGACCCACTTCAAAGCGCCCGCCATCCCGGAACTCGAGCGGCTCTGCACACCCATCTGCACGATGCGGTCATACTTTTCCGCAGCCTTCACCAGTTGGCGTCCTTCCCAGACATTGTGCGAGACGGGCTTCTCGACATACACATCCTTGCCCGCCTGGCAGCCCCAGATCGCGGCGAGCGAGTGCCAGTGATTCGGCGTGGCGATGGAGATGGCGTCCACATCCTTGCTCTCGAGCAGCTTCCGGATGTCCTGATAAGTCTCCACGTCCTGATTCTTGGCCTTAAGCTGGGCGACTCCTTTTTCGAGGACCTTGGTATCCACGTCGCAGAGTGCGACGATGCGGACGCCTTTGGCTTTCAGGTAACCCTGGATGTGGGCACCGCCGCGGCTGTTGAAGCCGATGATGGCCACGCGGATATCGGAGTTTGCGCCCTCGGCTTGGGCGCGGACGCGGGCGGGCAGGGAAAGAGTCGCAGCGGTGGCGAGGGAACTTTTGA
Source organism: Chthoniobacteraceae bacterium (assembly GCA_031409655.1). GTDB lineage: Bacteria > Verrucomicrobiota > Verrucomicrobiia > Chthoniobacterales > Chthoniobacteraceae > JANNXQ01. The sequence continues at coordinate 34,054 of JANNXQ010000067.1, forward strand.
GGAAGTTACGGCGGGTTTGTTTCATGGGTAGGAGGATTGAAGGTTTGGGAGGGTGATTGCTTGGCGGGAGCTTTGGTGATTGCGTGAGATTTCGAGTAAGTCGGGGTTACTTTCCGGCCACGTATTCGGCATACCGCTCGTTCACTTTCGCCTGCTCGGCATCGCCTTCGTGGAAGTAGAAGCGATACCGGAAGGTGACGCTCTGGCCCGCGGGGATCTTGAATTCGCCAGCGGCCTTGTTCGGCAGCTTTTCAAACTGCGCCTGACCAAAAGGATTGGCCGCAAACAGACCATAGACGCGCACATGCCACCACGTGGGGTGGCGCGGATTGGTGGGGTGATCGAAGATCGCGACGCCGGCCGTCTTGCCATCGAGCGGGCCGAAGTAGTCGCACCACTTTGCGCGGGTGCCCCAGGCTTCGGCGTCGCGTTTTCCCTCGCTGGTCACGATGTGTCCTTCGCCGGGTGCCGCCTTTTTCGCGCCTTTCACCTTGGGCTTCTCCACGCGCATGGTCTCGGACACCCGGATCGCCATCGCACCATCCTTGTCGTCGCCGAAGATTACATCCTTCGCTCCAGCCTTGATCGTGATGTCGAAATCGAGCGCCTGGCCCGGGCCGGCCTTTTGCACGCGGATCGTCCGCTCGTCGGTGCAGAGCACTTCGCCGCCCTCGTCGAGCACCCACTTATTCTTCGCGCGGATGACGCCGACTTCGCCGCCTTTCAGTTCGAGAAAGCCATCATGCACGATCTGCCCGAGCGGCGTGCCCGGCTTCGCGGTATCTTCCCAGAAGCCCGCGCCATTCACATGCCGGTGCCCAAACCAGAGGCCCCGGTGATGAATATGATCCGTCTCCTCGCCTGGGACGCCTTCGAGCATCGGCCAGTTGCGCGTCATCCCCGCGCCGGTCGGTCCGACGATGGGATAGAGATAGGGGCGGCGGGCTCCGGTGAAATGGTACTCCGTGAAAAGCTGGCCATCGATTGTCACGCGGACGTGATCCGCTTTTTCCATGACGGTGACCTCCGCCAAAGCGAAAGGCGCGAGTGCGCAGGTGAAGAGGAGGGTGAGAAGAGCGCGGGGGGATTCGTTCACGGGGCGGAAGTTGGCGGGTGGTTGCCGGACGGTGCAAGCAAACAACCGGATTGCCGGGCGGTTTGTTGGAGGAATCTTCCTGCCGGAGAAAGGCGGACGGCGCGGGGGCTCTGGCGCTGGATCGAGACCCGGGTTTTTCCGGACGAAGATGGCGGGATTGAAGATTGCGCACACAAACCTACAGTCCCGCCTTATGAATTCTGTACTTCGTCTTTCCGCGGTCGTCACTTTGGTCGCCGGGCTCTGCTATGGCTGCTCCAAGAAGGAGGAGGCGGACGTGGTGGAAGCGGGCGAGCAGGCGTTGCCGCCAGAGGAACGTGTGGAGCCGGCGCTCGTGGCGGATGCGGCGGCGAGCGCCGAAGCGGTACCCCAGATCTCCGTGCCCGAGCCCGCCGCGCCAGCTCCCGGAGCTCCCGCCGCCACGACCCCGCCGATGAATGAATTCGCGGCCGAGGCAAAGGCCTTCGAGGACTGGTGCCAGAAGTACGCGCTCAATGCGAGTGATCCCGCGATGCTCGATGCGGATCCGGATGGCGACGGCATCCCGAATCGCGACGAGTTCGTCGGTGGCAGCAATCCGCTCGACCCGAAGTCCCGTCCGGGCATTCACGCCGAGATGCGGCTGAAGACCTACAATGAGGTGAAACTGCCGGTGATGCTCGACTCAGTGGAGGGCGACAAAGCCTTTCTCAAGCAGATCGAAGGCGGCGACGCGAAGCCGCAGACGGTCAAGACGGGCGACAGTGTGCAGGGGATGAAAGTGGGGCGCGTGCAGAAGCGCCGCGACTTCGACAAGAGCGGCAATCCCATCGATATCTCGCAGGTCACGCTGGAAGATCCGGCGACCAAGGAGCGCGTGCTGCTCGTGAAAGGTTTGCCCGCGCGCACGGCGGCCACTTACGCAGTGATCACGTCGGCGGACGGCGAGACTTCGATGCAGGTCAAGCAGGGCGAGACCTTTGAGTGGCCGAGCAAGCCGGGGACGCTTTATGTGGTGATCGACATGAGCGCGGATCAAGTGGTGGTGCAGCAGGTGGAGAATCGGCGGGTGTGGACGATCGCGCGCGAGTAGGGCGCGGCCTTACGGCTTCGGGGCGGCGAAGCCAGGAAGACCTTCGCGAATCTTCGCCGAGAAGTCCGCCGCCTGGCCCACGGCTTTCCCGCGCTCATTGACTCTGCTGAGGCGCTTCAATTCAGGGAAGGGGAGGGTGGTATCGAGCATGCCGAGTTCGTAGGCTTGTGCGTCCATGTGGCCATTGACGAACAGGCGCCAATCCCACGGGCGCGCGCCCTCGACGGCCTCGGTCAGCAGGCGCACCCCGGTGGTGCAATTGGCGGTCAGCGCGTTGTACCACTGCGGATCTTTATTGAGTTGATTGGCCGTGCGCACGTAGTCGAGGAAGAGAGCGCGGGCGACTTCGGGCGGGGTCTTGGAGTGGTAAAGGAAGACGTCTTCGGTCTCTCGGAAGTTCGTGCGGAGGCGGATGACATCGCGCTCGTCAGCCATCACGTAGATGAGTTCGTATTGCCGGAAGAAACCGGCGAGGGGTGAATATTTTTCGCCCACTTCCTTCCGCGTCTCAATCGAGAAGCAGACCGGCGGACCATTTTGAAAACGAAAGCTCACGATGGGATGCGCGATGTGCGGCGAACCCCAGTAAGTGACGAAGACGTCCAGCCCGGTGAGTTGCGAAAGCTGCACCTGACGCGTCTCCCAGCGCGGCGTGTAATCGGTCTCGGTGCGGTAGTCGCAGTTGCGGAGATTGTGCAGCGTGACGACTTCGCCATCGCTTTCCGCCCACGGGGTCTCGGCCATGTCGGCCTGCCAGTTGCGGTCATTGCTCGCCGGGATGGTGAACCACCAGCCGAGCACGAGCGCGCAAAGGGTGAAGAAGCTGACCGCATTCAGACTGAGCGGGCGCACAAAAAAGAGGATCGCGAGGAGACCCAGGCAGATCACGGCGGCGAGGAGGACATTGAGTCGGCCGAACGGGCCATCGAGAAAAAGCGCAGCCATGATCCAGGCAGACGAAGCTGCCATGCCGAGCACAAGGAGGAGCCACCCGATGCAGCGGGCTACGAAACGAAGGACGAACATCGCGGCGGTTCATAGAGGAACCATGCGGGGAATGCAAAGATGGAGCGACCTGGGAGCGCCGCCGGACCGTGCGGATTCGATGGGCGCTGAATTTCGCCGGGCTGGCCACAGCGGAAGGGATATTTTCGTGGTCGTGAAGTTGACGCTTTGCCCAAGCCCTCTACCTTCCTCGAAGTTGGGTTCATCGTTTGCGTCCGCAATGAAGGGTGTTACGGTCCCTGACTTTTTCTTCTGCTCTAAAACAACTCCATGGCCCAGCCCGAACCCAGATCACCCCGCGGAAATCGCACGCCGAACGGTAACGGCACCGGCGATCCAAACTTTAACTGGCGCGGTTTCGTGCTTTTTGCCATCGCCATCGCCCTCATCGGCGGGGCGCTTTTCATGGGCAAAGACGGCCCCATGGCAAAGACGCGCGATGTCTCCTACCCGGAGCTTTTAGAACTGCTCAAGGCGGAGCAGATCGCCACGGATAAAGGACCGCTGGAACTGGTCTCCGAGCCAGGCAGCCCGACGGACTTTATCCGCGGCTACGTGAAAGTGGGGGCTTTACCACTCAAGGCCGGCGCCAATCCGGAGACGTTCAAAAAGGGTGATGCCGTCGAATCATTCAAGACACTCGTGAATTTGCAGTTCGATCCGAAGCTTAAGGAGACTCTCGATCAATTCAAAATCCCGGTGACGCTCAAAACGGACAGTAACCTGTGGGCTTCGGCGCTCCTCAGCATGCTGCCGATCCTGCTCTTCCTCCTGATCCTCTACTTTTTCTTCCGCCAACAGATCCGCATGGCGGGCAAGGGCGCGATGAATTTCGGGAAATCGAAGGCGAAAATGCTCGCTCGGGAAAAAAACAAAGTGACTTTCAAAGACGTGGCCGGCGTCGAGGAAGCGAAAGACGAGGTCCAGGAGATCGTCGAATTTCTGCGCGATCCGAAGAAGTTTCAGAAACTTGGGGGACGCATCCCGAAGGGCGTGCTCATGGTCGGGCCTCCGGGAACTGGCAAAACCTTGCTCGCCCGGGCGATCGCTGGGGAAGCGGATGTGCCGTTCTTTTCGATCAGCGGTTCGGACTTTGTGGAGATGTTCGTCGGGGTCGGCGCGAGCCGCGTTCGCGACATGTTCGAGCAGGGCAAAAAGGCCGCGCCCTGCATCATCTTCATCGACGAAATCGACGCCGTGGGCCGGCATCGCGGGCATGGACTCGGCGGCGGTCACGACGAACGGGAGCAGACGCTCAATGCGCTTCTCGTCGAGATGGACGGCTTTGATACGCAGGAAGGCGTGATCATCATCGCCGCGACGAACCGGCCTGATGTGCTCGACCCGGCGCTGCTCCGTCCGGGGCGTTTTGACCGGCAGATCACGGTCGCGCTTCCCGATGTGAAGGGCCGCGAGGAAATCCTTCGCGTTCACTCCAAGAAGGTGAAGATCGGCGAAGATGTCGAAATGTCCGTGATCGCGCGCGGCACTCCCGGCTACAGCGGCGCGGAACTTGCGAACGTGATCAACGAAGCTGCGCTAATCGCTGCCCGCAAAGGCCTGAAGGCGATCGGCCGCGCCGAACTCGAAGAAGCCCGCGACAAGGTGCGCTGGGGCAAGGAGCGGCGTTCGCTCGCGATGAGCGATAAGGAGAAAGAACTCACCGCTTACCACGAGGCTGGCCACGCGCTGCTCTGCGAACTCGTGGACAACATGGACCCGCTGCACAAGGTCACGATCATCCCCCGGGGACCGGCGCTCGGCCTCACGATGTATCTGCCCGAGGGCGACAAATACACGAATCGGAAGAAGGAACTGCTCGATCGTCTCGTCGTCATCATGGGCGGACGGGTCGCGGAAGAGATCGTCTTTGGCGACGTGACGAATGGTGCCGGTGGCGACATCCAGCAGGCGACGAATATCTCCCGCAAGATGGTTTGCGAATGGGGCATGAGCGAGAAGCTCGGCATGGTGGAATACGGCGAGCATCAGGACTACGTCTTCCTCGGCCGCGACCTGAACCGCTCCCGCGACTACAGCGAAGCCACGGCGCAACAGATCGACACCGAAGTCCGCAAGTTCTGCGACGACGCTTACGTCCGTGCGACGAAACTCCTGACCGAAAACCGGGAGAAGCTCGAAGCCATCGCCAAGGCGCTGCTCGAGTTTGAGACGCTCGATGGGAAGATGATCCGCGACTTCATCGATCACGGTCGCATGCTCAATCCGCCGCCGAGCATCACCGCCAAGCGCCCGTCCTCGGAGCCGCCGCCGTTGCGGGCCTCTGAGAGCGATACGTCTCCTGGCTTTCCACCGGGCCTCACCGAGCAGCCGGCCTAAGCGCGGCGACTCGCCTGAGTCACACGCCGGTCGCCTCCACCGCGGCGAGCAATTCGTCGTGCCGCTCGTGATGATAGTGATGGGTGCGGAAGCCCAGGCTGCGGGCTGTCTCGATATTTGGCAGGAGGTCGTCGATGAAGAACGTCGTCTGCGGTTCGATCCCGAGTTGGCGGCAGGCGATGTGAAAGATCTCGGGGTTCGGCTTTGAGGCGCGGACCTTGTGGGAGTACACGCCACCGCAGAAATTTTCGAAGACCGGATAGCGGCGCAGGAAGAAATCGACGTGAATGTCGTTGGTGTTGCTGAGCAGGTAGAGCGGGCAGCGTCCGTGCAGCTTCTTGACCAGCGCGGTCATCGGCAGGTTCTCGTCGAAGATGTCTTCAAACGCGGCGACGAACTCCGCCTCCGTTCCGCGAAATCGCAGCACGTCGATCGCCGCGCGGAGAAAGCTCGCGCGATCAATCTGTCCGTCCTCGAGCATGAATTTCACTGGGTCCAGCCGAGTGAGCAATTCCGTGGGATCGCCCGCATCGGACTGGGTCGCGAGCTTACGCAGGGCGATGTGAAAATCGAAACGAAGGAGGACATTGCCGATGTCGAAGAGGAAGGCGCGGATCATCAGGGAAGGGGAATTGAGGATTGGAAATTGAAAATCGTTCCGAGCCCGGTGCTATCTGACGTGCAGGGAGTTTTTCAACCTTCAATCTCCAATCTTTTCCCCAAGTACAAAGCGCGCGATGCGCAGGGCCGCATCCGGACGCGAAAGGCGGCTGATATTCGCCTCCCAACGCCTCCAAAGTGCGGCGTCGTCGGCGAAGGCTTCGCGGATCGTGCTGGCGAGGGCTTCGGGCGTTTTGGCGAGTCGGCCACAGTCGTTGTCGAACAGCAGGCGCGCATTTCCCTCCTCCTGGCCGGGCACGATCCCGGTGAGGAGCATTGGCGTGCGCGCCGCGATCGTCTCCTGGACGGTCGCGCCGCCAGCTTTGCCGATGAGCAGATGATGCGTGCGGAGAAATGTCGGCATCTCCGACGTCCACCCGTGGAGTTCGAGCGGGCGATTCATTGAGCGGGCGATGCTCTCGAGTTCCATGCTGAGGGCGGTGTTGCGACCGGTCGTCACAGTGAGGTGAAGCGGCTCGATCTCGAGCAGTCGCCGGACGACGGAGGGCGCGAGATCCGGTCGTGCATTCACCATATAGAGCACTCGCGGCACGACGCCCGGGCCGGGAGCGGGGCGCTCGATTTTCTCCAAGGCGAAGCGCGGCTGGACGGGAAAGCCGAGCGTGCGAACCAGACCGTCGGGCACGCCTGCGGCCGCGAGCACGCGCGCGGTGTCCTCGTTCGGAACGATCAGCGAATCACTCGGCGCGTTGAACCAGACGCGATTCACGGTGATGGAGTCGGTGATGACGGTGTGCAGCTTGAAGGGTCGCGCTTTTCCCGCCGGGTAGAGTCGCGCGAGTACGTGGGCATAGACCGGATACACGGAGAGAATCGCGATCGGTTGCTCGCGGGCGATGAGTTCCTGGAGCGCCCGGCGGAGTGGTCCGAGGAAAGGCAGCGTGAGCGCGAGCAGGGGAGTGCGATCGAGTGCCGTGTAGATGGCCGCCCAGATTCGCGGGGCGCGGTTGATGAGCAGGAGGTAATTTTTCTGCGCCCGCGTGTGCATCGCGCCGAAGGTGGTCGCGAAGAGATCGTGATACTGAGCATCGACGGTCTCCGGAGCGAGATGCTCGAAGGCCGCCTGGAGGCCGCGCGCTGCGGCGTTGTGGCCTTCGCCGTAACCGGCCGTGAAGAGGAGGATTTTCCGCATTTTCGGGCGGAGTGTCGGAGGCGATCCAGAGGCTGTCGAGCCCTGAGCATTACGCTCGCCTCGCCTGCGCTGGATGGGTGTAATCAATCGAAAATGGCTACACTGAAAATTCAGGAACTGCCCGAACAAGATCGCCCGCGCGAGAAGCTTGCCGCCCACGGAGCGGGAGCGCTCACCGACAGCGAACTCATCGCCATCCTCCTGCGCACCGGGCTTCCGGGGGCGAATGCGGTCGATGTCGCGCGCCAGCTCCTGCAGCGTTTCGGCTCCCTCGGGGGTCTCGCGCGCTGCACCGTAAAAGAACTTTCCGAGATCAAAGGCGTGGGGCCTGCGAAGGCCGTGCAACTCGCGGCGGCGTTCGGACTCGGTGCGCGGCTCGCCCGCGAGCAACTCGACAAACAGCCGCTGGACACGCCGGAGCGCATCCACACCTTGCTCGGTCCAGAGCTCCGCGCCCTCCACCAGGAGTCGCTCCGGATCGTCCTGCTCGATACGAAATTGCAGCTCATCCGCGTGGAGGAAGTCTCGCTCGGAACGCTGAACGAAACGACCGCCCACCCGCGCGAAATTTTCCGCCCGGCGATCATTCACGCGGCCTACGCCATCGTCGTCGTTCACAATCATCCCTCCGGCGATCCGACGCCCAGCGACGCGGATCGCCGGCTCACCGTGCGCCTCGTCGAGATCGCCCGGCTCATGCAGATCACCCTGCTTGACCACATCATCATCGGCTCCGGCGATGGCGGACGGCAGCCTTGGTTCAGCTTCCGTGAGGTCGGCTTGGTGTGATTTGTGAATGGTGAGGGCGCGCGGGGCAGTTCACGATTTCCAGCCATGTCGATCGCACCCTCCGCCATCATCCACCCCGGCGCCCAACTCGGCGCGAATGTCACCATCGGTCCGTACGCCGTCATCGAGGGGGCCGCGAAGATTGGCGATGGCTGCACGATCCAGGCGCACGCGATCATCGGCGCTCGGGTGCGGATGGGGTCGGGGAATCTGATCGGCTACGGCGCCATCGTTGGCGGCGATCCGCAGGATTTTGCCTTCGATCCCGCGACGGCCAGCGAGGTCGTGATCGGCGACGGCAACAAGATCCGTGAATACTGCACCATCCACCGCGGCACCGCGGAAGGCAGTGCGACGATCGTCGGTGACGACTGCTTCCTCATGGCGGGCGCGCATCTCGCGCACAATGTCCACCTTGGAAATGGCGTCGTCCTCGCGAACAACGCACTCCTGGCCGGTCATGTGATCGTCGAAGATCGCGTCTTCGTCGGGGGCGGCTGCGTCTTTCACCAGCATGTGCGCGTGGGCCGGCTGGCAATGTGTCAGGGCCTTAGCGGCTTTGGCAAAGACATCCCGCCCTACGCCATCGCCGGTCGCATCAATGGCGTGGCCGGGCTCAATGTCGTGGGCCTGCGCCGTGCCGGTTTCACCCCGCCGCAGCGCGCGGAGATCAAGGCGGCCTTTGCCCTGCTCTACCGGAGCGGACTCAATGTCTCCCAGGCTCTCGCGGAAGCGGCGCAGAAGACCTGGGGGCCGGAGGCGCAGGCGTTTTGGGATTTTGTCGCGGGATCGAAAAAGCGCGGCCTCTGCGATTTTCTCCCCGAACGCAGCGGCGCGGCAGCGGAAGACTAGCGGTGCTTGCCGCGGACGATGACGATGGGCCGGTTGTAGTAGTAGTAGGGCTCGTAGCGGTAGCCGGGATCGGAGTAGCGCATCGCGTAGAGCGAGGGGGTCGCCATGAGGTAGTCGATGATTTTACTTTGCACGCCGGCCTGACGGAGCAGCACCACATCCTGGGAATCGAGAGTGTAAACGTGCGCCGTCGAGCGGAGATAGCGCAGGAGGAATTCCGCCGAAATCTTCTTCTGCGACAGCTCCATGATGTCGCTGAGCTCGAGCGGATCAAAGACGGCCATGCGCTGCTGGAGTTGCGGTGACACGCCGCCGCGCTGGAGGGCGGACCGGTCGGCTTCGCTCAAGGTGGCGCAACCGCCGAGGCAAAAGAGCGCGACGAAAAGGAATAGGCGGAGGGGCTTCATGCGTCGGAAGCTCCCGAGGATGCCGGGAAATGCAAGGCCGGAAGCGCGCTTGTGGCGAGGTGCATACTTTCCGCTCTTGTCTGTTGCGTGGAGTAAAGGAAGTTTCCTGCCCTCCCCGCGAACCGCATGGAATCGAACCCGCGCACCACAATGCAACAAATCGCCGACCAGGCCGGGGTGTCGCGTATGGCGGTCTCGCTGGCGCTCCGTGGGAGCAAGAAGGTCTCGGCCAAAACGACCGCGCGCATCCGCGAAGTCGCGGAGGAACTCGGCTACCGGCCCAATCCGCTGATCTCCGCGCTGATGACGCACCTCCGGCAAACGCGGCCCGCCGCGCAGCCAACGACCATCGCCTATGCGACGGCCTTTCCGACCAATGACGAGTGGCGGAAGTCAGCGCATTTTGTGCGCTTCTTTGAAGGGGCTCGTCGGCGCGCGGAAGTGCTCGGCTACGTGCTCGAGGAGTGGTGGCTGCGTCCGCCAGGCATGAGCGAGCAGCGGATCAGCGAAATCCTTTTTAATCGCGACATTCACGGGCTGCTCGTCGCGCCTTTGCCGGTCGAGATCGGCGATCTGCATCTCGATTGGCCAAAGCTTTCGTGCGCCACCATCGGCTACTCGCTGCGCGACACGGCGCTCCATCGCGCCAGCAATGATCAATACGGCTCGATCCAGTTGGCCCTGCGCGAACTCACCCGCCTTGGTTACCACCGCATCGGGCTGGTGGTGCCGCGGGAGGAGGATCTCCGCGTCGAGCAACGCTGGTCGGCGGCGATGCTCGCGCAGCAGTCCGGCCTCCCGCCCGAAGATCGGGTCCCCCTGCTGATCTCCGACGGGCCGCTCGGACCGCAGTTTGTGGATTGGTTTCGCGCGCATCGGCCCGCGGCGGTCCTCAGCACCTCCGGAGAATGTCTCGCGCTGCTCCAGGACCTGGCGGTGCGGGTGCCGAAGGAGGTTGGCTTTGCGCATCTCGGTATCGACCCCGGTGAAAACGACACCGCCGGGATCGATCAGCGGTCCGAACTCGTCGGTGCGGCCGCGCTGGATCTCGTCGATACCCTGCTGCGCAGTAATGAGCGCGGGCTTCCGACGTTGCGCCGCTCGATTCTGATTTCCGGCGTGTGGGTGCCCGGCGGCACCGTTCGTGAGCAACCCGCCCCGCGTCGGCGCTAGGGTTTCCTCACGACTTCAGATTCAGCTTCTGCGGGAGCGCCGGTGGGAGGTGCTGCGCTGGGGCGTGCTTGTCGCGGGAGGCCTCGTGGTTTAAGCGGAAGCAGGTTGGGTCTTCATCGGTTGTCCCGAGTTCTTTCTTGGCGATGTCCAGCGCGCGCCGGATCGCGGTCTTATTCACGCTGTAGATCACGGCCGTTTCCTCCGTGATCTTGCCGGCCTTAAAGAGCCCCACGAGATCCTGCTCAAAACTGTGCCAGCCCACCTGCTGGCTGGCCTCGATGATTTCGTGATAACTGCGCAGCTCGCTTTCACCGAGGAGCATCGTCTCCCGGGAGCGCATGCTATTACCCATGATCTCGGAGACCATCACGCGCCCGCCGCCCACCTTCGGCGCGAGGCGCTGGCTGACCACGTAACGGAGGGTGTCGGCGAGCCGCTGGCGGATCTGCTCTTCCTCGTGATGCGAAAACATGCCGATCACGCGATTGACCGACTGCGACGCGCTGATCGTGTGCAGGGTGGAAAAGACGACGTGCCCAGTCTCCGCTGCGGTGAGCGCGATCTCCATGGTATCGCGGTCGCGGATTTCGCCGACGAGGATGACCTTCGGCGCCTGCCGCAAAGCCGCGCGCAGCCCCACGGCGAAGTCCGAGAAGTCCTTCCCAAACTCGCGTTGGCTGAAGGTCGCCTTGGCGTGCGGGTGCAAAAATTCGATGGGGTCTTCGAGCGTCACCACGTGCATCTCGCTCGTTTGATTCAGCTCATTGAGCATCGCGGCGAGCGTCGTCGTCTTGCCGCTGCCGGTGGCGCCGGTCACGAAGATGAGGCCGGTCTTCTCTTTGATCATCTCGCGGAAGATCGGCGGCAGGCCGAGCGCCTCGAGCGAAGGGATCTTGGTGCTCAGCTTGCGCATGACGATGGCGTGATTGCCATTCTGGCGGAAGATATTCACGCGGAAGCGCGCGAGGTCCGCCACGGAGTAACTGGTGTCGCAGGAGCCGGTGTTCTTGAAATCGACGGCGAGCCGTTCGTTACTCGCCATCAGCTTGCCGGCGATGGCTTCGACGTGCGCGGGCTGCAGCACCGGAGAAAGCCCTGGAATCTCAACGCCGGTGAGCTTGCCGAAGATTTCGACCTGCGGCGGTTTGCCGACGACGAAAAGGAGATCGGAAACGCCATCGGCCGTGCCGACCATCGTGCGAATGATGTCGTCCAAGGCGAAGACTTGGGGTTGGGAGCGCGCCGTTTGCCCTTGAGCGAGATCGCGCGCTCTGGCCGGAGATGGCTGGAGACTCGTGCGGGGCTGGATGCCGGAGGGCGTGCTGGCGATCGGAGGAGGCGGTTGCGTCATCATGCCCGCAGGCAAGGGCAGCTTGTGTGCCACCGCCGCGAGCCCCGGCTACTGGGTGAAAAAGAACGTGTGCAGGCTCAGCGCGACGAAGGCGAAGAGGACGATGATGGCCACGACCCACCAAAGACGTGGAGTCCCGGCCGCGCGCGGACCTTTGCCAAATTCGTCCGCGAGGAACTTGTCGTAATCGAACTCCTCCTCTTCCCCGGGGAGGTCGAGTCCGTCCGCACTGTCGCGACCGCTCCAGCCCGACTTCTCACAGGCTCCGCAAGCCGGGCAGGCCTTCGCATTGAGCGGGACGTCTTCACTGCAAATCGGGCAGATGCGAGGAGCCATGCCAGGGAGTCGTTGCCCGTCTCTCAGTACACGTCGCGCTTGTAGCGTTTCGTTTTCTTGAGTTCTTCGAGGTATTCACCGGCCTCCTCCGGCGTCTTGCCGCCCTGCGTTTCCACGATGCGCAAAAGTTCCGCGTGCACGTCGCCCGCCATGCGTTCCTTGTCGCCGCAGACAAAAAACTCCGCGCCTTCCTCCAGCCAGCGCCACACCTCCCCGGCGTGCTCGGCGAGCCGATGCTGGACGTACACTTTCTCCGCCTGATCGCGCGAGAAGGCGGTCTCGAGCCGGAGGAATCCGTCCTGCACCCAGCGCGAAAACTGCGCTTCGTAAAGGAAGTCACTCGCCCGCCTTTGCTCGCCGAAGAAGAGCCAGTTGCGGCCCTGCGCTCCGAGCGCCTGGCGTTCCTCGAGATACGCGCGGAAGGGCGCCACGCCAGTGCCGGGGCCGACCATGATGATCGGCGTATCGCTGCTCGCGGGCAGCCCGAAGTGCTTCTGCTGATTCTGCACCCACACGCCTGCGGTGACGTCCGTATCCCAGCGATTCGCGATGAAGGTGGACGCGACGCCTTTGCGCTGCCGCCCGCGGATCGTGTAGGTGACAGTCGCCACGGTGAGATGCACTTCGTCCGGATGCGCCTTGAGACTGGAGGCGATGGAGTAAAGCCGCGGCTTCAGTTTGCCGAGCAGCTTCACGAATTCCTCGGGCGTGAACTGCACTTGCGGAAACTCGCGCAGCACATCCGCGTAGTCATGCGCCACATTCTTTCCCTGAAGATACGCGCGCAGTCCGTCCGCCTGTTCGGGAGCGAGCAGCGCCTGCAATTCCGCCGCGCCGCGCGCCGCTGCGGCTTCGATGAACTTCCGATCGGAAAACGTGATCGCATAGTCCGCGAAGAGCGCGTCGCGCAGTGCTTTCGCTTGTCCGTCGCGTCCGGGCACGGGCTCGTCGCCTTTTGCGCCCAGCGCCCCGATGACTTCTTCAACGAGCGCCGGGCAATTCTTCGGCAGCACGCCGAGGGCATCGCCAGCGAGGTAGCTGATTTCGGAGCCAGAGAGGGAAACTTCCAGGTGCCGCGTGTCTTTCTCGGATTCCGGTCCGGTCAGTTTCACATTCGCGATCCGGTGCGCCGGAAAGGGATTTTTGAAACTGAACGCACCGGGGGATTCTGTGGACATGGCAGAGCACGATAGGGACGGCCCTCTGCGAGTCGCAAGCACGTAGCTCGTTTCCAAGTGCGCGCACGAGTTTCCACCACCTCAAAGTTGGCCCTCTCATCCAGAGGAGGCGCCAGGGACGGTGACGGAAAAGTCTCATGGGCTCTTCCGCAGGCCTTCCTCGGCAAACGCTCCGGCGCGCAGGCGCTCACGACTGCGGAATCGCTGCTGGATGCCTCCATCCTCGGCAGCGCGCGACGCCTGACTTCCGCGAGTTAGCCGCCCGGCGCGGGCTAACTTGGTAGCGCTCCATGATCCACTCGATGGCGGGCTTGCCGTTCACCACGTAGTCGTAGGCTTCTAGCGGGATGCCGGTGAGGGTGAGATGGCTGTTGTAGATGATGGCCGTCTTGTCCACCTGCTTGTCCTTGCGGCCAAAGGTCATCTTCTGCACGAGGAAAACCTTCGCCGGGTCCAGCGCCAGCGCGGCGGTGTGCTCCGCCACGGGCCACGGCCCCACGCTCTCGTAGCCGAGGTGCCAGGGGGCCAGGTCCAGGCCTGCCTGGCTGAACCGCCGGAAGTCCGCCGTCTCCCGCGTGAAGGGGATGCGCGGCAGCATCTTCTTCAGGTCGCTGGCAAAGCGCGCCCGATACTCCGGCGAATGCAGCACACCATACACGTAGTAAAAGATGTCCTCCTTCGTGACCGTCGCCTCATACGCCTTGCGGAAATCCGCGAGGATCGCATCCGTGATGGCGCTCCTCCGCCGGTAGCCGTCCACCAACTCGCCCTCCTGCTGCTTGCTGATCAGGTCGAACTGCTTCGGCTTCTTCTTCTCCTCCTCCGTTTGCTCGGCCTTCTCGTCGTCCTTTTCGTAGAGGTAGAGGGGAAAGCACTGCCAGCCGCCGTCTGTTTGCAGGTCACTAAGGGTATCAACCATTAACGCAACCTGCCCTTCGCCGGACCATCGCTGCTTGACCATGATCGTGCAATTCTGACTCCCCGAAGTGGGGAATAGTTTCGGCATTTGATACACCCTCTCGTTCAAGCGCCGATTAAAATAGAGCCATTGCTTTACGAACGGACGATAAACTGCTCGCCTCACCGAGCCAGTTTCAAAGAGGATCTGTGAACCGCGCTTGGCGTCCTCTTTCAGATTGTGCGACCAGCTAATCCCTTTCGGATTGGCAGAGAGGACGCTCTCAATCTTTGGTTGCTTATCCTTTGGCTTGCCCTCGCACGCCTTCTCGTATGCTAGGCGCTCCTCATTGTATGTCTCAATCAAGCGGCGGATATTGGTCCCCATCGTAGCCGAGGACATATTATAGGCCCACGCATCACGGGCGGTTACTACGCCAAGTGAAAAGTTAGAAAAAAATACGACGCCAGTGCCCTTATCTTTGTCTCCGAGTGAAGGGAAGTTT
>JANNXQ010000068.1:0-1522 GCA_031409655.1 Chthoniobacteraceae bacterium
ATTCACCGCTGTGCTGCTCGCCGGCGGACGCTCGACCCGCATGGGCTGCGACAAAGCGGGCCTGCTCATCGACGGCGTCCCGCTCTGGCAGCGTCAGCTCGCGACCTTGCAAGCTCTGGACCCGGACGAACTCCTGATCTCCGGCCGCCGCGACGGACCCTACGCCGCCGCCGGCATCCCGATCATCGTGGACGACGTGCCCGGCCTCGGCCCACTCGGCGGTCTCGCCACCATCCTCCGGCAGATGAAATACGAGCGCCTGCTGCTCCTCGCCATCGATCTGCCGGCAATGACCTCTGCGTTTCTCAAAAGCCTCCTCCCGGCCAATGGCGTCGTGCCTTTCCTCGACGGTCACTTCGAACCGCTTGCCGCGATTTATCCGCGCGGCGTCCTCGCGATCGCCGAGCGTTGCCTCGCGGAAAGTGATCACTCCATGCAGCACTTCATCCGCCGGGGCGTCGCCGAGAGCCTGCTCGCCCCGAAGCCGCTGAGCGCTGCCGAGCGCGCCTTTTTCCGCAACGCAAATAGTCCCAGCGACCTCAGTTAATTCGCGTCGCCCGATACCGCTTCACAATGGAGGGTCTTCGATTTTGCGGACGGGGCTTTCCAAGACGAAAGGCAAAGCCACGACAGAACCCAGTACGCTCGTTGAAGAAGTCGAGACCGCCGCCAGCACGGTCGAACTGCGTACCCTCAGCGAAAGCTAAAATTGAGAGATGAATGCACCGCCTTTTTTGTGCTATCCTCCGGACTTCCTATTCCCCCCAAAGTGCAAAAGGGCCGACCATATTCCGACCGCGCCTTCCCAGCCATCCGCCCCCTCCGGTCAGCGTCCGCTGCCGGCCAGCGAATTTCCGCCCTCGCCGTGCTGTTGGCGCTGCTTGTCCTTGCCGCCCCGTCTGCGCAAGCCGCTCCGAGGTATTGGGACGGTGGGAGCGTGGACATCGCGGGCAACGGGAATGGTGACAGCGACGGCGACCATGGCACCTGGAACACCACCCTCAAGAACTGGGATCAAGGCAGTGGTCTGGCCCATGTGGCCTGGGTGAATGGCAGCAACGAGGCTGAAATCAACGGCGGGACGCAAACCATCACGCTTGGCGCGAACATTATCCTTGGGGGGATTACTCAGAAAGCGGGTGGAACCGTCGCTACCATCAATGGCGGCTCCTTCACGCTCACGTTGAACATTACCGGAGCCAACACCTTCCTCGCGGCCGCCAGCTCCACCACCGGTAGAAACTTAACGGTGAACGCGGTGATCGCAGGGGGAGTCGGCAAAAATCTGGTCCTGGCCGGCCCTGACACCTCCGGCACCGGCACCTTCAATTTGGGCAGTGCCAACACCTTTAGCGGCGCCACCACCTTCAGCGGCGACACGAACGTCAGCGAAGGCACGCTTGTGGCAAACGACAACTCGGCTCTGGGCACCGGACGGCTCGTGTTCAATGGCGGGAACTTGTCCAACACCGAAAGCTGCACCCTGGGGAATGACGTGAGTTTGAATTTGAATGCCACCATC
>JANNXQ010000069.1:0-40135 GCA_031409655.1 Chthoniobacteraceae bacterium
GACGGTCTTGTAGCGTGGCACTCTTTCTTCGACGGTTTCCACCATTCCACCTTTGCCACTTGCATCTCCTGGCGTGACCACCTGTTTGGTGACGATGTCGTAACCGCAGGTTCTGACTTGGCGTGTTTCCGTGCGGGTACCGGCTCCGGCGGTAGATGGAAACCCTCCTGCACCACCGCCGAACATTGAGCAGCATGAGGAGAAGCCGAGTGATACGGCAACGAGAGAAGCGAGAAGAACTAGGTTTTTCATGATAGGTGGTAGTTGTTTGTGTATGAGGGAAATTCGTAAAAATTACATGCAGCAGCAAGAAGTCAGGCTGAAGATTAGCACGGCGCCAGCAAAGAGTGTAGATAGTCTTAAGAACATTTCCGCAATGCTAGAAAGGACCGCGGGCTTGGCAATCAAAAAGACCGCGTCGTTGTAAGGATTGGTTCAAGGTCGAAGGGATTCTTCCAAATGAGAGCGGTATTGGCTGGGATCAACCGAGTGTTAGAACTTTTTCCACAATCCTTCTGGGGTTTGGAAGTTGTTCATGCTCAATGTGTGGTGAATAAATTGCTGGAGCATCGATCGAGCAAACTCGTTTGATAGGAGCATCCAAGTAGTCGAACGCATGTTCTTGGATGAGCATGGCGACCATTGCAGAAACACCACCGAAGGGTTTGGACTCATCGACGAGAACTACGCGGTTGGTTTTCTTCACGGACTTGAGGATGGCATCGACATCAAGCGGGCGGATCGAACGGAGATCGAGGACTTCGCAATTGATGCCGTGCTCAGCTTGAAGTGTCTCCGCTGCGGCAAGTGCGTGGATGACGGAGCGACCGTGGGCGATGAGCGAGACGTCGGTTCCTTCGCGTTTCACATCCGCGACGCCGAGCGGGATCGTGTACTCGCCTTCGGGCACTTCCCATTCCTCGCCATAGAGCAGCGTGTTCTCGAGGAACATCACGGGGTCATTGTCGCGGATGGCCGTTTTCATCAGGCCCTTCGCATCATAGGCGGTGGCGGGGCAGACGACTTTCAGGCCGGGAGTGTTTGCGAGGAAATTCTCCGGCGTGTGCGAGTGCGTGGCGCCGACATTGGTGCCGCCATTCGCGGGGCCGCGGATGACGATGGGGCAATTAATGAGCCCGCCGCTCATGTAGCGGACGCAGCCCGCGTTATTGATGATCTGGTCCCACGCGACGTAGGCAAAGCTCCAGAACATCAGCTCCATCACCGGGCGGATGCCGAGCATGGACGCACCGATGCCCATGCCAACGAACCCCGCCTCGCTGATCGGCGTATCGACGACCCGCTTGTCGCCATACTTCTTCCAGAGACCTTCGGTGACCTTGTAGGCACCATCGTATTCGGCGACTTCCTCGCCCATGAGGACGACGTTTTCGTCACGTTCGATCTCCTCGGCAAAGGCCTGACGGAGGGCGACGCGGTAGGTGAGCTTGGGCATGGGGATTTCAGATTTTTGATTTCAGATTTCAGATTGGATTTCAAGGTTTCGGCGCCGCCCGGCCAATCTGAAATCTGCGATCTGAAGTTTGAAATCCACGTTCAGTAGTTGAAAAAATGCCGACCAGTGCGGCCGGCTTCGGTGTTGCGATCCACTTCAAAGTACACGTCCTCGGTGATGCTGGCCTCGCTCGGGAGCGGGCTCTCTTCGGCGAATTTTGCTGCCGCATCCGCCTCGGCGCGGGCGCCGTGGTCCATCTCCTCGAACTGCTCCTCAGTAAGGATCCCTTCACTCACGAGCCGGGCTTTCCAGAGGGCGATGGGGTCGTGGTTCTGTTTGTAACGCTCGATTTCCTCTTCGTTCCGGTAGCCGCCCTTGTGCTTCGCGTCGGCGACGGAGTGGCCGTAGTAGCGGTAGGTATCGATCTCCAGGACGGTTGGGCGAGACTGCCGGTGCGCGCGCTCGAGGGCGATCTGGGTCTTGGCGCGGACTTCGTAGAGGTCCTCGCCATTGCAGCGATCCCAATCGATGGCGTAGCCCTCGGCGCGTTCGGCCAGGCAGGTGCGAAAGGCGCTCGACCGCTCGAGGCTGGTGCCCATGGAGTAGCCGTTGTTTTCAATGACGTAGATGACGGGCAGGTTCCAGAGCGACGCGAGGTTCAGCGACTCGTGGAAGCAGCCTTGGTTCACCGCGCCGTCGCCGAGATAGGAGAGTGCCGCGCCGGTGAGACCCTTGTACTTCAGCGCATAGGCGAGTCCGAGCCCGAGCGGCGTCTGCCCGGCGACGATGCCATGGCCGCCCCAGTAGTTCTTATCGGGGGCAAAGAAGTGCATCGAGCCGCCCTTGCCCTTCGAGCAACCGGTGGCCTTGCCGTAAAGTTCCGCCATGCATTCATTCATGCCCATGCCGACGGCGAGGGCGTGGCCATGGTCCCGGTAGGCGGTGATCACGTGATCATTCGCGCCGAGAAGCGAAATCGTTCCGACCGCCACACTTTCCTGCCCGATATAGAGATGCAGGAAGCCGCCCATGCGCTGCATTTGGTACCATTTATTCGCCACCGTCTCGAACTGCCGGATGCGCAACATCTCGCGCAAAAAGCGATGTTTGTCCTCGGTGGAGAGGTTTTTGTTGATGGCGGCGGTGGAGAAATCTTTGGTATCTACGGCAGTATCCATAAGGCGGCGGCGTGAGCAGCCGGGAGATTTAAGCGGATGTCGCGAAGCGCGCAACATTCAAGAGGTCGTAGCGCAAAAATCCTGCCACCCGCGGCGGTCGCTTGCGTTCCGGGTGCCAAATGAAAGACCCTCCAGCGGCTCCGCGTCCGCGAAGCCAGAGCAAACATGACGACACTTTCCCCTCAAAGCGCGCCTCTCTCATCGGGACGCGGTGGAAAATGCACCGCGATCCTGGCGCTTTTCGTCGTCGCGTTTGCCTGCGTTTCGCGTGCGGAGGCACTGCTGCCGCCCATGACCGATGGCGAGCCAGCGCCGGGGCGATTCGTGCGGCAGGTGGCGGAGGAATATCGCGGAACGGGTGTCTATCACGCGGTCTATCTGCCGGAGAATTGGCAGCCTGGGAAACGCTGGCCAGTCATCGTCGAGTATGCCCCGAATCAGTGGGAGGAGCTCTCCGGCGATGTTCACGATTGTCGGCTGGGTTACGGCTTGAGTAGTGGGCGGGATTTCATCTGGGTCGTGCTTCCGTACGTCGATCCGGTGCGGGGTGTGAATGTCACGAAATGGTGGGGCGACGAAGACGCCACGGCGCAGTATTGCCTCACGAATTTGCGGCGCATTTGCGAGCGCTTCGGCGGTGATCCGAATGCGGTGGTGCTCTGCGGATTCTCGCGCGGGGCGATCGCCTGCGGCTATCTCGGGCTGCGCGACGAGGCGATGGCGGATGTCTGGCTGGCGTTTTATCCGCATAGTCACATCGATGGCGGACGCTTCACCGCCAAGGGCGCCGAGGGGCGGCTCGCCCGGACGCGCGGGCGCTCGACCTTTGTCACCTACGGGAGTGAAGACTCGGGCAAGAGCGAAAGCCCGAAAGGCGCGCGGATGCTGCGGGACTTTGGCTTCCCAGTGACCGAGCGTGAAGTGCCGGATCTCGCGCACAGTGACCGCCTGCTCGACGCCGACACGCCGATCCGCCGCGAGCTGCGGACGTGGCTCGCGGAGGTGCTCGAAAAACGACCCGGGACGCGCGTCCTCCGTGGCCGGGTCGTCGAGCGCAGCGGCCGTGGCGTGCCAGGGGTGCGCGTGCGGTGCGGCTCATGGCACTGGGCGGTCACGGATGCGGCCGGAGGCTACGAAATCCCCTCGCTCGTCCCTGGCCGGCGCGCCCTCATCGCGGAACACGCGGGGGCCACTTTTACCCCGCCGCGGCAGGAGCTGGAAATCGCGGGCGAGGACCTCGTCGCCCGTGACTTTCAGCTTGAAAATGCGGGGAACAAAACCGTTGACACCCCCAGACCCGCCCCCTAGTTTGCCCGCCCTTTTCCAAGGAGCAAAACATGCCGACATTCTCAGCCAAAGCCAACGAAGTGAAACGCCAGTGGTGGGTCATTGATGCCAATAATCAAGTGCTGGGACGCGTCGCCGCGAAGGCTGCGAATCTGCTCCGCGGCAAAGAAAAGCCGATCTACACCGCGCACGTCGATACGGGTGATTTCGTGATCGTGATCAATGCTGAAAAGGTCCGCGTGACGGGCAAGAAGGAAGAGCAGAAGAGCTACATGAGCTTTTCCGGCTACGTCGGCGGGCACAAGAGCGAGAACGTCAAGCAGCGCCGGGCGCGCCGTCCCGAGTTGCTCGTCGAGCGTGCGGTGAAGGGGATGATTCCTCACAACCGCCTGGGTCGGTCCGTTTTTACTAAACTCAAGGTGTATAAGGGCTCCGCGCATCCGCACGAGGCGCAGAATCCGAAGGCCGTCACCGAAATCAAGTAGTCGCACTTTCACTCGTCTTTATGTCCCAGGAATTCATCGCCACCGGTCGCCGCAAGGAAGCCGTCGCCCGTATCCGCATGACCGCCGGCACCGGCAAAATCGACGTGAACGGCAAGACCTTCGACGAGTATTTCAAAACCTCGACGCAGCAGAACGCCGTGCTTCGCCCGCTTGAAGTCGCCAAGCTGATGAACCAATTCGACGTCTCGGTGAACGCCCACGGTGGTGGCTCGAATGGACAGGCCGGGGCGGTGCGCCTCGCCGTCGCGCGCGCGCTCATTGAGCACAATCCTGAACTCCGCCCTGCGCTCAAGGCCGACGGCCTCCTGACCCGCGACCCGCGGATGAAGGAACGCAAAAAGTCCGGCCAACCCGGCGCCCGCAAGCGCTACCAGTACAGCAAGCGCTAAGACCCTTTTCGGAAGCAAAAAGCTTTCCTCCTCGAGACCCGCGCTGCGCGCCCCAATCTTCGCGCAGCGCGGGTTTTTCTTTTCCCGGCGGCACTCGGGTTGTTCCCTCTTTCGTGAATATCGCGAGTCAACCTGGCTGGGGCTCGACGACGGCGGCGGTTGGGAATATCTTCCGCCCCATCCACTCCTCATCACTATGAAAACTTCGCTTCTCGCACTCTTCGCCGGCGTTCTTTTCGCCGGTCACTGCTCCGCTGCTGATTGGCAGTCCGAGTACGCTCGTTTACTCGGGAAATATGTCACTCCTGCGGGGGTGAAATACGCCGCCTGGAAAGGAAACACCGCGGATGTTCAGGCGATTCAGGGCGTGGTCGATGCCATCGCCGCGGCGCCGGCTTCGTCCGCGAAGAGCAAGGAACAACTCGCCTTTCACCTCAACGCCTACAACGCCTGGATCCTCCGCGAAGCGCTGATCAAGTATCCCACCAAGTCGGTAAAGGATCCGCTCTTCACCTTCTTTACCGGTAAACGCATCGTCGTTGCCGGGGAGAAGACGAGTTTCAACGCGCTTGAGAAGGATCTCATCCGTCCGCGCTTCAATGAGCCGCGGATTCACTTCGCGCTGAACTGCGCGAGCTACAGTTGCCCGCCGTTGCGCGCGGAGCCCTACACGGCGGCAAAGCTCGAAGCCCAACTCGACGAGCAGACGCGGGGCTACGTGAATGAAGAGCGCGGCGTAAAGGTCAGCGGAGACAGCGCCCGGCTCTCGAAGATCTTCGACTGGTATAAGGAGGATTTCGGGGGCGAGACAGGCGTAAACGCCTTCGTCGCAAAGTACCGCGGGGGAAAGGCCGGTTTCAAGAAAGTGACCTTTCAGGAGTACGACTGGGCGCTCAACGAAGCCAAATGATCCGCGCGACTTCTGCCCTCTTCGCCCTGCTTTGCCTCGTCCCGCGCTCCGGAGTCGGGCAGGAAGTCCGGGTTAGTGGCTCGCCGGTCGTCGCGATGGCCATTACCTTTGCTGGTCCGAAGCTCAAGGAGCAGGGGATCGACATCAAAGTCACGACGGAGAGCGGCAGTGGGAATGCGGTCATTTCGCTCGGGTACGAAACGGCGGATATCGCGATGACCCTCCGACCGATCAGCAGCACCGAACGCGCGCAGTTCCCCGATCGGCAATTCGTCGAGGAGCGGATCGGCTCGCAGGCGATCGCCTTCATCGTGCCGCGCGATGTCTGGGACGGCGGGGTGCGCTCGGTGACGAAGAATCAACTGATCGGGATCTACGAAGGGAGCATCACGAGTTGGAAGGAACTCGGAGGTGAGGATAAGAAGATCAAATTCTTTAACAGTGAGCGCGGGCGCGGGCTCTGGGAATTTTTCGCGCAATGGGCTTACGGCGATCAGCGCAAAGCGCCGCTCGGCGAGAATTTTGAAACCGTCGTCGGCGGCGAAGACGCGCGGAACACCGTGGAATTTAACGCCGGATCATGCGCGTTTGCCCCGCCGCGGTGGGCGGATGGGAAGAGCGTCTTCGCCCTCGCGATCAAGGAGGAATCCGGTGCGCTGGTCGAGCCGACGGCGCCGAACATCGCCTCGCTCCGCTATCCGCTCGCGCGTCCGGTCTTGCTGGTCTTCGGGGGAAAGCCCCTCGCGGGGCGCCGGAAGGTGCTCGAGTACATGCTCGGGGAGGAAGGGCAGGCGCTGCTCACGAAGACGGAACTCGTCCCGCTGGACGAAGTCGGACGCGCGCGCTGATCCTGGGAGCGCCGCCGTCCCGTGCGGCAACCACGCCAGCGCGCAGCGCCGAATCGAAGATGGCGCGCTGCGCGCGATTGGATTGGGCAGCCGCACGGGGACGGCGGCGCTCCCAGGCTAGCGGAACATCAGCGTGCAGATGGCCGTCGCTGCGATCACGGCGACGGCATCCGCGGTGAGTCCGGCGGCGACGGCGTGACGGGTCCGGCGGATGGAGACGCTGCCGAAGTACACCGCGAGCACGTAGAAGGTCGTCTCGGTGCTGCCGTAGATGGTGCCGGCGAGGCGGCTGATGAAGCCATCCGGATCGCCCAGCCGCTGGACGAGTTCGATGAAGACGCTCTTCGCGGCGCTGCCGGAGAGCGGGCGGATGAGGACCAGGGGAACGAGTTCGGATGGGAAGCCGACTAAGCTCAGCGGGCGCGCGAGACTCGTGGTCAGCAGGTCGATGACGCCTGCGCCCTGGAGCATGCCGATGGCGACGAGCATGGCCACGAGATACGGCACGGTGCGTTTCGCCGTCTCCCAGGATTCGTGGGCACCTTCGACGAATTGCTCGTACACCGGCACGCCGCGGAGCGCTGCGTAGAGGGGAAAAAACGAGAGCAGAAACGGCACGGCGAGCAGCGAGGCCGACATCAACGCGCGCATCCAGAGCGGCTTGCCCGCATGATCCGCCGGGGGCAAAGGGGCGTGCCATCCCGCGTTCAATGTCTGGAACCAGCGCTCGGCATTTTCCGGGAAAAGCAGCAGCACGAAGAGCAGGACGAACATCGCAAAAAAAGCCCACAGCGCCGCGCGCCGGCCCGGCGTGAGGGCCAGCACCTCCGGCTTCTCGATCTCCAGCGGGGCATCAGCGCTCGGCGCGGCATCCGACGCGGCGGCGAGCGGAGTGGGCGCGATGCGAAACGCGGGCCAGTTTTGCAGCGTCTTCGCCACAAAGACCCCCGCGCTCGCCGCGCACAACGTGGAGAGAAACGCGGTGACCACGATCGCCGTCGCGCCCTTCGCCCCCGCCGTGGCGAGGATGGTGATGGCCATGAGCGGCAGGATCTGGATCGACGCGGTATTGAGTGCGAGGAAGGTGACCATCGCGTTCGTGGCCACGCCAGGGTGCGGGTTGAGCGACTCAAGCAGCCGCATGGCGCGCAGGCCCAGCGGCGTCGCGGCGTTGCCGAGGCCGAGCATGTTCGCCGCCATATTCATGACCATGGCGCCGATCGCCGGATGCTCCGAAGGCACCTCGGGGAAAAGCCGGTGCATCACCGGGCGCAGCGCCGCGGCGAGCGCGAGCACCAGGCCCGAGCGCTCCGCCAGCCGCATGATCCCGAGCCAGATGGCCCACACGCCGAGTAGCGGCAGCGCCACTTTCATCACCGCCTTTTCCGCGCCGGAAAACGCCCCATCCATCATCTCCGGGAACCGGCCGGTGAAGCCCGCGACGAGCACGGCGACGAGGAGCATGGCGAGCCAGATGGCGTTCAGCATTGCCGCAGCGTACGGGGTTCGGAGTCGAACGCACAAGGAGGCGCTGCTGGAATTTCCGCACCCTTTGCTATGACACGCACGGACGCTTCCCAATCCCCGGCGGCCTGCTACCGTCCCCGCCCTTATGCCAGCCAGCATCATCGACCCCGCGCGCACCGAGCGCATTGAATTCAGCAACGACGAGATCGCCCGCTATTCGCGGCATCTGATCATGCCCGAGGTCACCCTCGAGGGGCAGAAGCGGCTAAAAGCGGCGAGCGTGCTTTGCATCGGCACCGGCGGACTCGGCTCGCCGATCGCGCTCTATCTCGCCGCGGCAGGTATCGGACGGATGGGACTCGTGGATGGCGACACCGTCGATTTTTCCAATCTCCAGCGCCAGATCCTCCACGGGACGAAGGATGTGGGCCGGAAAAAATTGAACTCCGCGCGCGACCGCATCCGCGAGATCAATCCGAATGTGCAGGTCGATCTGCACGACACCTATTTCAACGCCGCCAATGCGCGCCAGATCGCCGAGCCTTACGACATCATCATCGACGGCACGGACAATTTCCCCACGCGCTACTGCTCGAACGATGTCGCCGTCTTCCTGAAGAAGCCGAACATCTACGGCTCGATCTTTCGCTTCGATGGGCAATGCACCGTCTTCGCGCCGTGCCTTGGCGGGCCGTGCTACCGCTGCATGTTTCCCGAACCGCCGCCGCCAGGCATGGTCCCGAGTTGTGCGGAAGGGGGCGTGCTTGGCGTGCTGCCCGGCATCATCGGGGTGATGCAGGCCATCGAGGCTGTGAAGCTCATCGTCGGCATCGGTGAGCCGCTCATCGGGCGGATGATCGCCTTCGACGCGCTGAAGATGAAGTTCCGCGAGTTTCGGCTGCGGCGCGATCCGAAGTGTCCGGTGTGCAGCGACCATCCGACGATCACCGAACTCATCGACTATGATCAGTTCTGCGGCATCCCGCAGGCGAAGGCTGCCGAGGAGGAGGAAGCGCACGTCCCGCACATCACCGTGAAGGAGCTGAAGGCGAAGCTCGATCGCGGCGACAACTTCCGCCTCATCGACGTGCGGGAGCCTTACGAGTGGGACATCTGCCACATCCCCGGCGCGAAGCTCATCCCGCTCGGGCAGCTCCCGGCGCGGCTCAGTGAACTCGATAGCGCGGATGAAATCGTCCTCCAGTGCAAGTCCGGCGCGAGGTCCGCGCGGGCGCTGATGCTCTTGCAGGAAGCTGGCTTCGGGAAACTCGCGAACGTCGAAGGCGGCATCGCGGCGTGGGCCGATCAGGTCGACACCAGCGTGCCAAAGTACTAGCCGCGTCAGCCCGCGAGCGGCACGTCGTGGTATTCGAGCGCCCACTCGCGCATGAAGCGCACCCGATCCGGGACGATGCGGTAGATGATGAGTTCGGGATTTTCCGGCGTGCCGAGATAGCGGCGGAGCAGGGGATTGCCCGCCCAGATTTCCGCGAGCAAGGCGGCGTCAGTGAGCACTTCGGCGCGGCCGGTGATGCGCACCTGATCGTGCGCTTCGTCGAGGTAGCAGAGTTCGACATGCGGATTCGCGGCGATCTCGTGGGTCTTCCCGTAGCTACGCAGATTCGCGACGAAGATGGTGAATCCATCGACGCGCACCGGAGACACCGGACGGACGCGCGGCTGATCGCCATCGATCGTGGCGAGCATGGGAAACTTTGCGCGTTCGATCACGGCGCGGGCGAGGGCGGGAAGTTCAGCGGGATCGAGCGGTGCGAGAGCGGGCATGAGGTGAGCGTGCGCGTTCCGACGCGCTGCATTCAAAGCCAAAGTGCAGCGGCGTGCGGGCTTGCCACGCGAGGGTGATGCGGAGTTGCATCGAGAATGCTTCGCCTCCTCTGCTGTCTCTTCGTTTTCGTTACGACACCCGCTGCGTTCGCGCTCTCCGATGGCGAACTCGACTCCATCGGCCGCCGCGTCTGGCAGAATGAATGTGGAGGCACGCGCGACGGACTTACGTCGTGGAACTCGGGCGAGAATTTTGCGTCGCTCGGGATCGGGCATTTCATCTGGTACTCAAAGGGTGCGCGCGGGCCTTTCGAGGAAAGTTTCCCGGGGTTGGTCCGCTCCCTCGGCGAGAATGGCGTCAACACGCCGGGCTGGCTGGCGGGCGATTGCCCGTGGAATTCGCGCGCGGATTTTCAAGCGGACTTCCGCAGCCCACGGATGAATGAACTGCGCGACTTGCTCGCTTCGACGATCCGCCTCCAGAGCCGCTACCTCGCGGCGCGCATGCAGAGCGCCCTGCCGAAGATGGTCGGTGCCGCACCCTCCGCGCAGCGGGAAAATGTGCGGCGACAATTCGAGCGCCTTGCCGCGACGGGCGCCGGGACTTATGCGCTGATCGACTACGTGAACTTCAAAGGGGAAGGCACCAAGGACTCGGAGCGCTACAAAGGTGAAGGCTGGGGGCTGCTCCAGGTTCTCGCGGGGATGCAAGGCAGAGGTCCAGGGGCGGCGAAGGAATTCGGCGAGTCCGCCGCCAACGTCCTGACGCGCCGGGTGCGCAACGCTCCCGCCGAGCGCCATGAAGAGCGCTGGTTGCCGGGCTGGAAAAATCGCGTCGCTGGCTACGGCGGATGACGCTCCCTTGAGCGACATTTAAAGAGTGTCGGAAGCGCGAGTAAAGCGGCGCGTCCTCGCGCCGCCTTCAACACGCTCCGGAACCGAGGCTCTTTTTCAGTCTCCGTAACCGGTCGGATTCTTCACGTGCCATGCCCAGGCACTCGCGATGATCTTCTCGATCTCCTGATAGCGCGGCTTCCAGCCGAGCTCGCGCTGGATTTTGTCGCTCCCGGCGATCAGCCGGGCGGGGTCGCCGGCGCGGCGGGGCTGTTCCAGCACGGTGATCTTTTTGCCCGTCACTTTTTCGCAGGCGGAGATCACTTCGCGGACGCTGGTGCCGCCGCCAGTGCCGAGATTGAAGAGGGCGCTTGCCGGGGTATTCAGCGCGAGCATGTGCGCCTGGGCGAGGTCGATGATGTGGATGTAGTCGCGGATGCAGGTGCCGTCCGGGGTCTCGTAGTCGGTGCCGAAGATGGAGACGTTCTCCTTCTGCCCGAGCGCGACTTTCAGAATGTTCGGGATGAGGTGCGTCTCGATGCGGTGATCTTCGCCGAACTGCTCGCTCGCGCCCGCCGCATTGAAGTAGCGCAGGGCGACATATTTCAGCCCGTGGATTTCGTCATACCAGCGCAGCACCTTCTCAAACATCAGCTTCGACTCGCCGTAGGGATTGATCGGTCGCTGCGGGAGCGTTTCGTCGATCGGGATGCGATCCGGCGTGCCGAAAGTCGCGCAGGTCGAGCTGAAGACGAAGCGTTTCACGCCGGTGGCGATCATCGCGTCGAGCAGATTCACGCCCGCGCCCACGTTGTTGCGGAAATACTTCGAGGGATTCGTCATCGACTCGCCGACGAGCGCATTGGCGGCGAAGTGCATCACGGCGTCGGGCTTCGTCTTTTCCATGGCATCCTCGATCTCGCAGCGCTGCTGGAGATCACCCGCGATGAAGGTCGCGCGTGGATCGATCGCCTTGCGGTGCCCTTCGGTCAGATTGTCAAAAACGGTGACTTGGTGTTCGGCGTTGAGGAGTTGCTCGACGCAGATGCTACCGATGTAGCCGGCTCCGCCAGTGACGAGGATGTGCATGGATTTGAGGGTTCGGTGTTCTTAAAAAAGGGAAGGGCCGGGCTAGCTCGGCGGCACGACGCCGTCGCGGCGCAAGTTGGCGACCATCACGGCGACGTGGCGATTGCGGCTGCGCGGGGCGAGCAGCTTGAGGCTCATCGCCTTCGAGCCCCACTCCACGATTTCGATCTCCTTGTGGCGCACGCCCCACCGGTTCACGTCCCGCATCCTGGGCATGTAGAGGTCGATCGTCTGGCGACCGACCAGCGCCGAGCCGTAATCTTCGATCACGTAAAGTCGTCCATTTTCCACCATCCGAAAACGCGTGCCGAGCGGGAGCCACGACCAATCGCTCGCCGCGCTGTATTCCCCGCCGCCATATTTGAGGCGGCTGCCGATGGCGTTCTTGATGCCGCCCGGCTCGGTGTGGGTGTAGGCGGTGGTGCGCACGGTCATGCGTTTGCCCGTCGAGTGGACGGGCTTGGTCCCGGTCTGGGTGGCGCACCCGGTGACGGCGACGATCGTGAAAAGGAGGAATGCGAGGCGGAATCGGCTCATGCGTGGCGTAAAAAACGGGCGCGAGTCGTCCCACACATCGCGGCGTCCGGCAACGAAGAAATGCCGCCAACGCCTCGCGAGAAACCCGCCGTGGAGGTGCGAAAGCGGACCTGGGGGATGCGCAGGGTTTCCTTTCCCCGACGAGCTGTGCATCTTCTCCCTCCCACGCGATGAAGCTCCGACTCGATCAACTGCTCGTCGCCCGTGGCCTCTGCGAGAGCCGGGAGAAGGCGCAGCGCGCGATCATGGCTGGTGAAGTGCAGGTGGGCGACCGCGTGATCGACAAGGCCGGGACGAAGATCGCGGACGACGCCGCAATCACGGTGCGGCAGGCGGAGCGCTACGTCGGGCGCGGCGGATTGAAGTTGGAGGCGGCGCTTGCGGCCTTCGCCATCGACCCGACCGGCGCCACCGGTCTGGACATCGGCGCGAGCACCGGCGGCTTCACCGATTGCCTGCTCCAGCACGGCGCCGCGAAGGTCTGGGCGATTGATGTCGGGCATTCGCAACTCGATTGGAAAATCCGCTCCGATCCGCGCGTGGTCGTCCGCGAGAAGCTCAACGCGCGGCACCTCACCCGCGCGGACATTCCCGACCCCATCTCCCTCTGCGTCATCGACGTGTCCTTCATCTCGCTGACTTTGATCTTGCCACCTGCGGCGGCCTTGCTGAGTGATGGCGGCGTGATCGTCCCGCTGATCAAGCCGCAGTTTGAGCTTCGCAAAGAGGACGTGAGTCGGGGCGGCGTGGTTCGCGATGCGGCCCTGCACACCCAGGCGGTGGAGAAAATTCGCGCGTTCGTCGCGACGGAGTCCCGGCTGGAATGGGCGGGCCTCATCGAATCGCCGATCCTCGGCGGCGAAGGGAACAAGGAATTTCTCGCATGCCTGCGCGTTGCATCGGTCTGATCGCCAATGACGGCAAACCCGGTGCGCCGGAGCTGGTGCGCGAACTGGTCGCCGCGTTTGCGGCGCATCACCTTCCCGTGGTCTGCGAAGCGCACACGGCGGGGTTGCTCGGCGAAATTTCCACCAACACCCCGGAGGAACTCGCGGCGAAGTGCGACCTGCTCGTGGTCCTCGGCGGCGACGGCACGATCCTGCAAGTCCTCCATGAACTAAAGGACCGCAGCCGACCCATCTTCGGCATCAATCTCGGCACCCTCGGCTTCCTCACCTGTATGAACTCCGCGGCCTGGCCGCAGGCGGTCGAAGCGATCGTCGGGGGTACTTATCAGTTGAGTGAACGCACGCTGCTCCGCGCGGAGATCATCCGCGATGGCGCCGTCGTCGAGTCGCACGCCGCGCTGAATGATGCCGTGATCAGCCGCGGCGAACAGTCGCAACTGATCCGTCTCGATGTGCGCGTGGACGGCGAGACGCTCAGTGAATATCACGCCGACGGCCTGATCGTGGCCACGCCGACGGGCTCGACCGCCTATTCGCTCAGTGCCGGCGGTCCCGTGCTCACGCCGGATAGCGGGGTTTTCGTCGTCACCCCGATCTGCCCGCACGTCCTCACCATGCGTCCTGTGCTGGTCAGCGACGACGCGTGCATCGAGATCGCCCCCTCGCGTTCGCGCAGCGATGTCTTCCTCACCCTCGATGGCCAGAACTCCGCGCGCCTCGCCGAGGGTGACCACATTCGCCTCACGAAAGCTCCCTACCAACTCCCGCTGGCGATGTTGCCCGGCGTTTCTTTCTTCGAGGTCCTCCGCCAGAAGCTGAAGTGGAGCGGCACCGCGGTCTGAGCCTACAGAACGGTGAAGCCGCCGGTGATCGTGCGGACTTGGGCGCCGTTGTTATAGGTGACAATCACATTGCGGCCATCGGTGCTGGCTCCGGCGGCGATGGTGAAGGTCGCCGTGGTGAGGGTCTGGTTGAAGCGCACGATATTGGACGTCGTGATGCCCGTGCCGCTGCCAAAGGTGATGCTGGTGATGGCCACATTGGCCGGTGGCAGCGGCAGCGGGAGTTCGATGACGACGCTCACGGTAGTGCCGCGATTGCCGGAGTTGGGCGTGACGGTATTCGCCCCGCCTCCTACGGGCGTGGCGGTGGTGAAGTAAGTGCCGGCAAACCCGGTCTTGTCATAAGTGGCCAGGCCAGTGCGTTCGACGCGGTAGAAGCGCCGCGTGGAGCTATTGGTCGCGCCGGATTCCTCGATCCCGATCTGATCGTCCCCGGTCATCGGGACACTGGGGTAAGTGGAATTCCAGGAAGTCAGATCGCTCGACGTATCCACCCGGTAACTTCCACCCTCGACCCCGCTCCAGACGAAGGTCACATCGCCCGCCACCGGCACCCAAGTCGTGGTCCGTGCGGCGTCCGCCGTCAGTGGGCCGCCCACAAAACTGGTCGCGACCGGTTCATTGATGGCATTCACACCACCGCCGGTGGGGTTGCCATAGAATTGCCGACCCGTGGTGTAAGGAAAGGCGGGGGTGTTATCGACATTGATTGTGGTGAAGTAAGCCCAGGTGCCTGCGGGGAACTCGGGCGTGACGCAGAAGCGGACGTTCTGTTCATTGAGATCGAAGTCGGTGCCGACGATGAAACCGAGATCGCCGCGGTAGTCGAAGTCCTCAAGATAGTGTCCGAGCAGGTAAGTCGAATTCACTGCAGGGCCGTATTGATTCACCGCGAGAGTCGTTCGGCTCTGGACGCGCTGCGCCCACTGCGGCAGCACCTGCCGCACCGTGATGTTAGTCGTGCCATTCGCTCCATTGCGCAGGACAAAGCCGGAGACCATGCGCCGCGCGCCACTATTCGCGTCGTTCGGATCGCCGTACCCATACGGCCCATACACAGGCAGGCCGTCCGACGCCCAGCCGACGATGGGGGAGTGCTTCGTCACTGGCGTAGCGCTCTCGGAGTAGGTGTTCGTCGCCTCGTTGTAGTCCACATGATCACCGAGTTGGTGACGCAGGCCGAGGGGTTGGGCGTGGTAGTGGTGGTTATTGCCGGCTTGATGCGCGAGCGCCGGATCAAAGGTGACGCCTTCATTGTGATAGCCGTCGCGATTCCAGATGCCGTCGCCGCTGAAAGAGCCGCCGGGAGTCGCATCTGCCGCGTTGGTATTCGAGTAGGAAAAGGTATCGCGGCTGTCGAAGATGGCCACGCCATTGACCATGCGGCCCGTGGCGCCGAGACCGGTCAGCACCTTGGTCGTCGGGATCGTCGGCACGCGCGGAAAGCGGAACTTCGTGGCCGTGTTCGAGGGGTAGTTCGGGAAGAGGTTCGTCTTCGCCGCATTCTGATACCACGGACCCATCACGTAGCTCGCCAGCCCGGTGGTGTGGATATAGACCCAGTCGTTTGAGTAATCGACCTGATGGACATCTGCGTAAGTCGGCGTGCTCTGCACTCCCATGCCGCGGCTCCAGGTGGTCACGCTCGCGCCAGTGTTCTGGGCCGCGAGGGTCGGATAGATGCGCGCGTATTCCGCGCTATTCGCCGTGAACCACGATGTAATCAGCGGCGTATTCGGCACTCCGCCCACCGTAAAGTTCGCGAACTTCAACTTCAGCGCCGCGTAGGCCGCTTGCGCCGCGCGGCTGATCGTCGTGCCGAGCAGGTTCGTCCCCTGATTGACATCCGTGGGCGAGTAGAAGAACTCCTCGTGGCCATCATCAAACTGGATGAGCGAGTAACCCGCCGCATTCGAAATCACCCGGCCCGAGACGCTCGTCGCGAGGGCCGCGCTGAACATCTGACTGAACCCGAACCGCTCGATGTCGGTCGTGTTTTTTAGGATCGGCAGCAGGCTCTTCGCGTCGATCGGGTTTGCTGCTGGCTGGGTGCTGGCGACGTCGATGCCCGCGAGTTCGAGGATGGTGGAGTAGAGGTCCGCGCAATTCACCGGCGCGGTGCTTTCGCGATTCGGGCTCACCACGGCCGGCCCGGCGATGATCAGCGGGACACGCGTGCCGCCATCGTAGAGCGTCTCCTTTGAGTGCGCGGCGTTGTAGGGTGTCTGGATGACGTTTTGCGGAGTGCCATTGTCGCCGACGAAAATGACGGTGGTCGTCGCGAGGTTCACATTCGCGAGGACCCTCCCCACTTCCGTGTCGAGCGCCTGGCACATCGCTTCATATTGGGCTCGATTCGTCGTAGGCGTGCCATAGGTGTGCAAGGCGGCGGGTGGCACATGCAGCGGCGCGTGCGGCGCATTGAAGGCTGCGCAGGCAAACCACGGCGTGCCCGCCGGGCGCGACGTGATAAAGGTGATCACGTCATTCGCCGTGTCCGTCGTCGCATAGTTGGTCGTGGCGGTGGCGACGCCATTGATCACCTTCGTCCACGCAGAGAAATCCGGGAGCGCCCCGATGATCGTGCCGGCAAAGTGTGGCCAGCCCCCGACGGTCCGCGGGGTGTCATTAGTGCCCGCGCCTGCGTTGAGGTGCCACTTGCCAAACATCGCCAGCGAGTAACCCAGTCCCGCATTCGCCGCGAAAGCCTCCGGCAACGTGAACTCTGACGCCTGGAGCTGCGGGCTCGTTGCCCCGGTGAGTTGCGCCCCGATCCCCGTGCGGAAAGGATGCCGCCCGGTGAGCATCGCGGCCCGCGTCGGTGAGCACGTCGGCTGCGAGTGCGCGTTGCGGAAAAGTACGCCGCTGTTTTTCAGCGCTGTGAGATTCGGCATCGGCGGGAGCGACGCCCCTGCCGAGCCGGTCAGCGGGAAGCTGTCCGCCCCGAGATCGTCCGCGATGATCAGGAGGATGTTCTCCGCAGGAAGCGCCCTCGGAGTGGCGAGTGCGGTGATGCAGACCGCGGCAAACAGCAGGGTGGAGCGGAGTGAATTCATGGCGAAAGAAGGCGGGGCAAGTCCGAGCATTCAGCGGCTCACCTTAAGTTGCGATGAAGAGCCGGAGTCCGGCGCCCTCCGCAGAATGTGGGATCGCACTTACGCCTTCACCCGCGTCCGGCGCCGAACGCCAAACATCGCGGTCGCACCGAGCAGCAGCAGCGCCGCGCTGGTCGGTTCTGGAATCAGAGTCAGCGTCTGACCTTTGTCGTCGAGGACATCGTTGATCTCGGTGATGTAGGCCGGCACCGCGCCGTCCACAAAGATTGGGGACGCAATTCCTGCGTGAATACCCGTTAGCGCCAGCAGTCCCGCGGCGATGGTGAAACTCGGGGCGCCGGAGTCGCCGCCTTGGAGAAAAGTCTCGTCGCCGCCCACCGACGGCGTGTCGTTGTCATCGTAGTCGTAAAAGAAACTCACCTGGTTGGGAAATGCCGGACCGATGAATTGCACGTCTTCGACGACGTTGAGACCCACGCGGTGATCGACGCCGTAGTTGAAAGCAGTGAGGCCGATGTAGTCACTCGCATTCGGGAGATCGAGGATGGGATAACGCATGAGGTTCGGGTCCACCGCCGAGGCGAAAAATCCGACCCACAAATCCGTGCCGAGAATTTGCTGCCCACCCAATACCGAATACGTGTGGGTCGGATCGGAGACGCTGTTCGTCTCCCAGAAGGTCACATTTGTCCCGATGCCCGGATGCGCGTGGTTCGCCGAGATGAAGAAACAGTCCGAAATCATCGTCGCCCATTGGCCGGTCGCACCCCTTCCGACGCCTGAGAAGTCGTAGGGATCGCCGACGAAGGCTTTGTCCATGCCCGCGTAGAAGCGTTCGTGGCGGAGCGCCGCGAATTCCCGGATGACCATGGTCGCCGGCGCGGATGCGACGAACGGAAGAAGCAGGCAGGCAGCGAGGAGCGTAGTTTTCATTCTTGCGGGGGGGTGGTGCAACCGAGCGGATTGCTCGGGGTCACCAAGTAGCCGCCTGCTATCGCATTTTGCGCGCTCGGGCGCAAGCCACGCGATTTGCCCGTCTTGCGGAATGATCTGGGCGGGCGCTTTCGCGAGCGAGAAGTTACAGATTCCCGGCGATCACCTGCTCGAGCTTCACGATATCCGCCGCGAACTTCCGGATGCCTTCCGCCGTCTTTTCCGTGGCCATGGCGTCTTCGTTCAGGAGGAAACGGAAGGTCTTCTCGTCGAGTTGCAGCTTCTCGATCTGCAGCGCGGCCGCGGCCTGCGCGTCGAGCTTGCGGGTGAGCGGTTCATTGGAAGCCGCGAGTTCCGCGAGCAGCGCGGGGCTGATCGTGAGCAAGTCGCACCCGGCGAGTTCCGTGATCTCACCCTTGTTCCGAAAGCTCGCACCCATGACCTCCGTCTTGTGGCCGAACTTCTTGTAGTAGTTGAAAATCTCCGTCACCGAGACCACGCCGGGATCTTCCGCCGGAGCGTAGTCCTTCTTCGTGGAAGCTTTGAACCAATCCAGAATGCGGCCCACGAACGGCGAGATCAGTTGCACCTTCGACTCCGCGCAAGCCACTGCCTGCGCGAGCGAAAAGAGCAGCGTCAGGTTGCAGTGGATGCCTTCCTTTTCGAGCACCTCGGCCGCTTTGATACCCTCCCACGTGGACGCGATCTTGATCAGGATCCGATCCCGGCTGATGCCCCGCGCTTCGTAGAGCCCGATGAGTTCGCGGCCCTTCGCGATCGAGCCCGCGGTATCGAAAGAGAGCCGCGCATCCGTCTCCGTGGACACGCGACCGGGGACGATCTTCAGAATCTCCAGGCCAAAGGCGACGAGCACATGGTCGATGATATCGTCGAGTTGGCGCGCGCCGCTGAGCCCGCTGCTCTTCCGCTCCGCGATCACGGTGTCGAGAATGTGGGCGTACTGCGGCTTCGTCGCGGCGGCGAGGATGAGCGAAGGATTCGTCGTCGCGTCCTGCGGCTTAAAGTCGCGCATCGACTCAAAGTCACCAGTGTCCGCGACCACCTTCGTGAGCTTCTTCAGTTGGTCGAGTTGCGAGGTTCCGGTGGCGGCGATGGTGGACATGGGATTGGGACGGTTAAATTTTTTTCGAACGTGCAGGATAGAGCGCCGAGCCCGAAGCGGCAACGCGTTATTTCCCCGCCCCAGCTTCGAGGCTTGGCTCTCCGCACACGGCTTGCCTACCGTCCCCCTCATGCCCCCCCAACTCATCAGCCTCCTCGGCGTCATCCTCCTCATCGCCTGCGCCTGGGGCTTTTCCAATAATCGCCGCCGCTTTCCCTGGCGTACCGTCCTCTGGGGCGTCGCGCTCCAGTTCTTCTTCGCCGTCTTCATCCTGAAGACCTCCATCGGCGCTGGCATCTTTGCCGGCGCCCAATCCGTCGTCGATCAACTCAATGTCTTCTCCAACGAAGGCGCGAAAATGGTCTTCGGTCCGCTCGCCGACGGGCCCGCGCTCACGAATGTCTTTGGCCCCACCGGCGCCTTCGTTTTCGCCATCTCCATCTCCGCCACCATCATCCTCATCTCCTCGCTCTCCGCGCTCCTCTACCACTGGGGCGTGCTCCAGCGCGTGGTCGCCGGCATGGCCTGGGTCATGCAGCGGCTCATGGGTACGAGCGGGAGTGAAAGTCTCGCCGGCGCGAGTAATATCTTCCTCGGCCAGACCGAAGCCGCCCTGCTCATCCGCCCCTACCTCGCGAAGATGACCCAGAGCGAGATCATGGCCCTCATGACCACCGGCTTCTCCACCATCGCCACCGGCGTCATGGTCGTCTATGCCGGTCTGCCTTCCATGAGCGCCGGGCACATCATCACCGCCTCCGTGCTCGGCGCGCCCGCCGGCCTGCTCATTGCCAAGGTCATGTTTCCCGAGACCGAAGCCAGTGAGACTGGCACCCGCCACCACTTCGCCGTCCAGAGCACCGACGCGAATTCCATCGACGCCCTCTGCCGGGGCGCCAGCGAAGGCGTCATGCTCGCCATCAATGTCATGGGCATGCTCATCGCCTTCGTCGCCGTCGTCGCCCTTTTCAATGCCGTCTTCACCTGGCTCCAGAGCGCCGTCGGCATCGCCCAGCCCTGCACCCTCCAGACCATCCTCGGCTGGGTCAATGCCCCCTTTGCCTGGCTCATGGGCGTGCCGGCGCGGGACTGCGGTTACGTCGGCCAGATCCTTGGTGAAAGGATCGTCCTCAATGAATTCATCGGTTACATCAATCTCTCCAACCACGTCAAAGCGAACCCCGGGGCACTCGATCCCCGCTCCATCACTCTCGCCAGCTACGCCCTCTGCGGGTTTGCCAACTTCGCCAGCATCGCCATCCAGATCGGCGGCATCAGCGCCCTCGCCCCGGAGCGCCGCCACGATCTCGCCCGCCTCGGCCTGCGCTCCATGTTCGCCGGCCTCCTCGCCTGTTACCTCATGACCGCCATCGTCGGCGTTCTCCTCTGAGGCCCATTCGAGCCCCCGCGTGATCCGTTACTACACCTCCAAGTTTGCCCGCGGCCTCCTCACCGCCTGCGAACCCCTCGGCCTCCTCTGGATCGCCCTCACCCTTCTCACCATCCTCCTCTGGCGCCACGGCCAGCGCCGCTTCGCCGTCGCCACCGCCGCCCTTGTCCTCTTCATCCAGTTAGTCGGCGGTAGCGACTTTTCCCTCGCCCTCATCCGCACCCTCGAGCGGCCCTATACGGACGTGAAATATGCCACCCTGCCTGCCGCCGACGCCGTCGTCGTCCTCGGGGGCGGCTTCGAACCCTCCCCGCGCGAAGTTGCCCATCTCCACCTTACCCCCGCCGGCGATCGCATCATCATGGCCCTCGAACTCCTGCGCCTCGGCAAAGCCCCCGTCCTCTGCATCGGCGGCTCCGGCGTTTATATTGGCGGGAAACATTTCATCGAAAGCGAAGTCGTCGCCCAGGCCCTCACCGAGCGCCAACTGACCAACGCCGAAATCCTCCCCCTCGGCCGTTGCGCCAATACCGCCGCCGAAGCCCTCGAAGTCCGCAAACTCGCCACCGCCCGCGGCTGGCAGCGCGTCCTCCTCGTTACCTCCGCCAATCACCTCGCCCGCGCCGAGGCCACCTTCCGCAGCACCGGCATCGATGTTATCCCCGTGCCCTGCAACTTCATCGCCTACAATGGCCTCCCCGGCCCCTCCCTCCGCCTCCGCATCCCCGGCTACGTCGGCTTTGCCCGCACCGCCACCTGGATGCACGAGTGGGTCGGCTGGCAAGCCTACCGCGCCCGCGGCTGGATCACCCTCGAGTAACAAGGCTTTGGAAATACCCGGCCTCGGTGGATGGCGCGCTCCGCCGCGCCATGAGCACATCCGCGCGCCGCGCCACCCTGCGAAGATGGGCCTTTGGCGAGCGTTTGTCATGGCGCGACGGAGCGCACCATCCACCGAGCGCCGGGAGGTTTTTCCACAGCCTCCTAACTTAAAAACGACCCACTTACGCCGCAGAAGCTCCACCGTCTGCCGCAAAGCCACCACCTTTTTTGCCGCGTTCTCTCGCAGATCTGCCACAAACCTCCCCCTTTTCCGAAAACCCGCAACCCCCTCCCACGACCGCGCCATCACCTCCATCCCCCGGCCCCCGATCTGCGAGACCGGGTGAAGCCCCGTGGCCTTTTCCAGCAGGGAAAGACGCCGCTGAGTCCCCCAATTTTCAATCTTCAATCCTCAATCCGTCCCTCCGCCCCCCTCACAGATCATCCCGCCGCCCGCGAGATGCGCCCCGCCAGCCGCGAGATGCTTCCCCATAAGTCCCGGGATAGCTCCCGCACGTTTTGAGATAGTGCCCCAAACCTTCCGGGGTCCATCCCCTCCCGCCCGAGATGCCTCCCCGCAGAAATGGGATCACCCCCACCCGTCCGGGGCACCCCAGCAAACCCCTCACCCCGCCCCCCTTTTAGACCCAGCAGCGCCCCGGAACTTACCCCCGGCCACCCCCCGCATCCCCGCCCGCACCCGCCACCTGAGGGCGCTCCGCCCTTTCCCACGGGTCGGGCGAACTTCATTGACCCCCGCCCCCGGGCCCACTAACCCCTAGCCCCATGCGCCCAGCCGCCCCCCCCTTCAATAAATGACTGGCGCAAGCTCCACAATGTCCCTGCCTCGAAAGTCGCAGTCGTAGATTAACAAGTTCGGCGCTGCTCCGCGCATCCTGTGAATAATGCCAAAGAAGAACAATGATTCCGATGCGGCACGACGTTACTCGGCACGACTTCTATACCAGTTCCGCGTCGTTGTGGACGGCGACGCCGCCAAGCGCAGGCTTTGCGAGGAGCGCATCATCACGTTCACGGCGTCACACGCACGCGCTGCCCTCCGTGAAGCCAAGAAGCGAGGCAGAGCAGCCCGCCACAGCTACAAGAACTCCAATGGCTGCCCCGTGCATTTCGAGTTTGTTGGCGTCCTTGAGTTACTGTGCCTCGACCCCGAGTGCGACGCAGATGAGGTCTGGTATCACATCGTTGAGCGTGTTTCCCCGATGGAGCGGCGGGCCTCACTCATCCCGCCCGAAGAAGAACTTAACGCGATACGCTTTAACCAATGACCGCAACGCCTAACCCGGAAGGTTGCTTTGCCGTGGAGCCGGCAAGCAACCCTTGTTAAACCAGCCCGGAGGCAGCGGCGGCGCGCCTTCGCCGTGGAATTTTAACGGCCCGTCCCGTCAGGGATGCCGCACGACGCGGAGGCGGACGAAGCGGTTGGCGGGGCTGGAGTAGGCCTGGTCCACTTGGACGGCGAGGATGTTCGCTTCGTCGATGATGGAGGTGTCAAAGGGTTCGCCGGTGCCGGTGGGTTCGGCGCCGGCGAGGCTTTCGGCGATGGTCTCCCAACTGGCGAGGTCGCCACTGACTTCGAGGAAGTAATCCAGGTCCGCGGCGCGGGGGTCGCGGCGGAAGGTGTAAGTAACCACGATGTCGCCGCCGGATTCCGCGGCGATGACGTTCAGGCCGGTGCTGGCGTCGTTGCGCGCGGTGGGTGACCAGCCGTAGGCGTATTCGAGAAGGTTGACGCTGGAGTCGCCGTCGAGGTCGGCGAGGTCGTCCACAAATTGCCCGACGGGGAAGTAACTCTGGAGCCAGCTTTCGCGACGGGTGAGTTGCGGGGCGGCTGCGTAAGAAATTTCCAAGGTGGGCGGCGCGCCTAAGGAGTCTTTGCTATGGAACTGGCAGGCGGTCTTTTCGGTGTCTTCGCTACCGCGGAGGATCCAGCCGGCGTTACTGGAGGGAGTAGTGACCCAGCCTTGCACATCGGTGCGGAGCTGAGCAGTGGCGGGCCAGGTCACTAACCCGGCGCTGGGTGCGGCAGCGAAGGCCGACGCGGTATTCACGAAACTACCCCCGGCGGTGCTCCAGGCTGAGGTGTCGTGGAAGCGCTCCACCCAGGTGGCGTCGTCGGTGGTGACCTGCGCGCCAAAGCCCTGGTTATTGGCATTCTTGGAGGTGCCTTCGCCCCAGGTCTGATTCAGCCGATGGAGGGAGAGGGTGGAGCCGACGGCTTCGGGGCCGGCCTTGGTCAAAAACAGTGAGACTTGGGCGGACTGGACGATGGCCGTCGCCGGGAGTGAGGAGATGTCAAAGGCGATCAAGGCGCGCCTGAGGTAAGGGCCGTAGTTTGTGCCCGTCATGCCGGCGTAGAGGAAGCCGAGGGCGTCGCTGGGGTAGCCAGTGAGGAGGGGGAGAGGGCCGGGCAGGTTTTCGGAGAAGATGGTGTTGTCCTTGGTGGCGGGGAGGGAGGTGTTCGTGGTTTGCAGGGGCACGATCTGGTAGATGCCGCCGGCAGGCAGGCCATCGGGGCCGAGGGCGAGCACGCCGTTGTTAGTCTTCAAGCCCACGTAGATTTCACCGCTCTCATCTTCGCCAAGGCAGAGGATGCGTTCGCCGGTGAGGCCACCATTGGCGGCGACTGCTTTGCCGAGGATGGGGAGGGATTGGGTAAGGGTGAAGACGCCGCTCAGGGGCGCCGTTTCTTCGAGGCCCATGAGGCGGCCATCGGTCAAGCCGATCTGGCCGTAGTCGCCGAAGATATACTTTCCCTGAAGCGCGGGAATCGCGGGGCCACGATAGACGAACCCACCGGTGATTGAGTAACCGAGCTGGGGCAGGGGAGGGGCTTCCACGGTCGCGCCAGGATGCGCATAGCGGGCGATGGGGTCGAGCATCGCGGCGACTTCGGCGGGCGGGAGGATGAGTGGGTTGACCAGGGCGCCGGAGGAGAACGTGGGGAATTCGACGCCTTCCTTGTAGCGCCAGCCGTAGTTGCCGCCGGCGACGATGATATTGATCTCTTCGGTGCGCCCGCCGCCGACGTCGCCGCAGAAGAGCCGGTTGGTGCCGCCGGTCCGCCAATCGAAGGAAAACTTCCAGGGGTTGCGCAGGCCGTAGCTATAGATCTCCTCCCGCACGCCACCGCCGCCGCCGACGAAGGGGTTAGTGGCGGGGATCCCGTATTGGCCGCCGGGGCCATTGGTGCCAAAGGGATCGACGCGCAGGATCTTGCCGAACAGCCTTGTCTTATCCTGGCTGTTGCCGAGGGCGTTGGTTGGCCGGGGGGCGACGTTATTTCCGCCGGTGTGGCCGAGGTTGTTATCATCCTGACTGCCGCCGTCGCCGACGCCGATGTAGAGGTAGCGTGCGCCACCGGGGCCAATCTCCGGCCCGAACTCGACCTGGCCGCCGTTGTGATTGCTCTGCGGTTGGGTGTAGAGGAGGAGGCGGCGCTCGGAAGTCGGGATGGCAACGTTCGGATTGCCTGCGGAAACCTGAAACTCCGCGATCACCGAGACGGAGTCCGCCGGGGTGCCGGGGGTATTGGGGGTGGGATCGACGCCGGCGACGTAGGGCTTGACGTAGTTGAGGTAAAACTTCCGGTAGCCGGGGGATGATGGCGTGGTGTAGCCGGGATGGAAGGTGAGGCCGAGCAGCCCGCGCTCGCTGTAGCCGGTGGTGAGGGCGATCACTTTCCGATCCGCGACATTCACTGCCGTGGCGGAGATATCGAGGAAGGGGGTCGGGAGGACCATCCCATTTTGGATGATGAGGATCCGCCCGGGCTGATCGCAGACGAAGAGGCGGCCCGAACCGTCCAGTGCAGAGGTGATGGTGGTCGGGGAGTGGATTTGCTTGAGCGAAACGGCCTTCAGGGCGGTGGTCGGGAAGGCGCCGCGACTTTGCGGCGCAGCGAGACCGAGGCAGGCAGAGACGGCGAGGGAAAATGCGGTGCGTGAGTTCATGGCGAGGCTGGATTCGGGGGAGTGGTGCGGCGGATAAAAATGCGCGGGAAGATTCGGCGATTCGGGGGCAGATGGAAAACCCCGGAACCTGTGATCTGGCGCGCAATCCCAGGTCACAATATTTTTATTGTATCAGCTTTGATGCAATCCGCCTCTCAAATAAGCGCCGCGATGTGGCCGCCAATGGCGAGGGAGGCAGTGGCGGCGGGACTGGGGGCGTTCAGGATGTGCAGGGCGTGGTCGCGGGTGACGATGTGGAAGTCCTGGACGAGCTCGCCTTGCGGGGTCATCGCTTGGGCGCGGACGCCCGCGCCGCCAGGGGTGAGATGCTCGGTGCGGACCTCGGGCACGAGGCGCTGGAGGGCGTGGCAGAAGCGCTCGCGGGAGAAAGATTGTGCCAGCTCGGAGACGGCCATGCCGGGGTAGCGGCGGAGGAAACGCCAGAGGCCGGGGAAGGTGAGGGCATCGGCGAGGTCGCGCACATTGACATCGGTGACGCGGTAGCCTTCGCGGGCAAAGGCGAGCACGGCATTCGGCCCGGCCTCGACGCCGCCGCCGATCATCCGGGTGAAATGGACGCCGAGGAACGGGAACGCGGGATCGGGCACCGGATAGATGAGGTGCTTCACGAGGGACTGCGCCTCCGCACTGAGCTGATGATATTCACCGCGGAAAGGGACGATGCGGACCTCGCGCTTTTCTCCAGCGAGCTGGCAGACGCGGTCGCTGTGCAGGCCTGCGGTATTCACGAGCCACTCGCCGCGCGCGGCGTCGCCAGGGGTCTCCGCGATCCACTCCGCGCCGTGGCGCTGGAGGCCGCGCACGGGGGTGCTGGTGCGGATGACGCCGCCCCTTTCCTGGATCTGCCGCGCCATGGCCTCGCAGACGGCGCGGTAATCGACGATGCCCTCCTCCGGGACCTGCGCGGCAGCGAGGCCGGCGGCGTGCGGTTCGATGCGCCGAATCTCCTCCCGCTCGATGCGCCGCATGCCAGTGAGCCCATTGGCGACGCCGCGGCGGAGCAGCTCATCGAGCCGCGGCAGTTCCTCCTCGCTGGTGGCGACCACGAGTTTGCCACAGATTTCATGAGGAATGTCGTGCGCGCGGCAGAAGGCGATCATCTCGCGAATGCCCGAGACGGCGAGCCGGGCCTTCAGCGAGCCGGGCTTGTAGTAGAGGCCGCAGTGGAGCACGCCGGAGTTGTGGGTGCTCTGGTGCCGCGCGACTTGCGGCTCTTTCTCCAGCACCGTGAGCTGGGCCTGCGGATGGCGCTCGAGCAGCTTCAGGGCGGTGGCGAGGCCGACGATGCCGCCGCCGACGATGAGGGCCGACTTCACGCGCGAGAGTCGGAGGAATGGGCGACCGGCGATCCTCCCCGCCCTCGGGTGGAGACGGTCATTTTCCGGCGTCTTTCGGAGCTGCTCCGGACTGGCGCACGAGTCGGGCACTGGCCTTGGTGACCAATTCGGATTCCTCGCGCAGGAGCCGTCCTTTCTGGGCGATCTCCAGATACTGCGCGGCCTCGGCGGGGGTGCTGCTATCGACGAGCAGGATGCCGAAATAGCCCGCGTAGGCAGGGATGGTCAGGAGCTTTTGGTCGAGACCGCGCATGATCTTCACGCCCTCCTCGGTGCGACCGAGGAGGTGCAGGGCGTAGGCGTAGGTCGCGGCGACGCCGGTATTTTCCGGGTGCTTCACGTAAGCCTCGCGCGCCAGGGTTTGGGCGCGATCCATGTTGGTGTTCAGAAGGAGGGAAAGGGCAGCCACGTTGTTCTGCGCGACGAAGTCTTTAGGATTCAACTCCAGCATCCGCGTCGCGACGTTCAGGAGGCCGCGGGCGTTCCCATCTTCCGCATACTCGCGCTGGAGACCGGCGAGAGCCCACGTCTGGCCGCTTTTGCTGCGGGCGACCTGCCAGTAAACATCGACCACTTCGCTCTTCCAGTTGGACTTGGCGGCAAACTCCGAGAGGCGCTCGAGGGCTTCGGGCCTCCCGCTCGCGGACTTCACGGCCGCGTTCCATTGGTTGCGCGACGCGAGGATGTCGCCTTGCTCCCGGAGCACGCGGGCGTGGAGCGCGAGGCGCATGAAGTCGAAGTACTCCCAGTTCCCCTCCGCCACGAGCGGTTTGAGATGCTCCCAGTCCTTCAGATTGATGTAGGATTCCGCGATCCCAGCCGGCACGGGATTGCGAAAGCGCATCGCCTCCGGCAGTCGCTTGCTCCAGTCCACGGCGATCAGCGCCATGGTGTTTCGGTTCAGCCAATTGAGCACGGTGGCGATGTTCTCCGGACTGGTGGAGGCCTGCTCCTGCACGTCCATGAGGAAGGAGTGAAGTTCCGGCCGCTCAAACTTCCGCAGCAGATCGAGGAGGAGCATGCGGTCTTCAAAGGGGGCA
Source organism: Chthoniobacteraceae bacterium (assembly GCA_031409655.1). Classification (GTDB taxonomy): domain Bacteria; phylum Verrucomicrobiota; class Verrucomicrobiia; order Chthoniobacterales; family Chthoniobacteraceae; genus JANNXQ01. The sequence continues at coordinate 27,733 of JANNXQ010000069.1, forward strand.
TCGGCGATGGCCTGGAGATCCGCGGCGAGCAGGAAGCCTTTCTTCCATTCCTTGTTTCGGAAGGCGTCGGTGATGAGGGTGCGGTGCGCCTGGCGGCGAAACGCGGGCTGATCTTTCAAGGCCTCGATCGCGGTCCGGGCGTCGTTGCGCACCGCTTCCTCCGGCGACTCGAGACGCGCCGAGGAGAGGCCAAATTGATACTTCGCATTGCCCGGCTCGATCGTCACGGCTTCGGCAAAATGCTTCTCGGCTTCGGCGGGTAGGTTGCGCGCCTGCGCGACCCGCGCGGCGAGTTCGTGGTAGGCGGCCGTCTTTTTCCCGGCCGCGTCCACGTTGGTGAGCGCTTCTTCCGCCATGGACAAGCTCTTGAAGCGCAGGCTCGATTCCGCCCACTTGAGGTGGTTTTCAAAGGCTGCGGGCTCCAGCTCGGCGACCGTGCGATGCCAGAAAAGCGCCTGCGGCGAGCCCACCGTCTCGGCCAGCTCGGCCATCATCCGATTCACGGTGACGTCGCGCGGATTGACCTGCAGCGCCCACTGCACCGCGATCATCGCCTGGCCCCAGTCCTTCTTGTCCATGAACGTGCGCGCCCGCGCGACGATCCGCTCCTTGCGCACCTGCTGGAAGACCCGCCAGCCGATGGACGCGACCACCCCGAGGACGACGATGGCGGCGGCGATGAGCACCCAGCGGAGCAAGGTCCGCGGCTGAGGTTTCGTTTCCGGTGGGGTGGGTTTGTCGGTGGGCGCGGCCATGCTTTCTCGAATTCTGATCCCTGGGTTTTTTCCCCTTTCTGGAGGGGCGGCGAGCTTGCACGTCCGGTGGGTGGAAATCAAACGCTATCCGCTCCCGGGCGTCGGCCTTGCAATTCGCGCCGCGCTGCTCCAAAGACCACCGCGCCCCGCGTCCCCGCCGCATGGATCCCACGCCCGCCTCCGACTTCCACCAGCTCAGCCACCGCGCGCACGAGCAGGTCTATGATTCCGATCATCAAGACCGGCTGGCGAAGACCTGGACGAAGGCGGACACCGTCGATGGCTGGCGGCACGCGCGGATGTATCGCTGCCTGGACCCGCTGCTCACCGTCTGTCGCGGTGCGCACTGGGTGACGCTCGGTGACGGTCGCTATGGCACCGATGCGCACTACCTCGGCGAGCATGGTGCGGAAGCCGTGGCCACGGACATTTCGGACACGATGCTGAAGCGGGCGAAAGAGGAGGGCTTCATCCGCGACTACCGCAAGGAGAACGCCGAGCACCTTTCCTTCGCCGATGGCTCGTTCGATTTTGCGCTCTGCAAGGAGGCGTATCATCACTTTCCCCGCCCGATGCTGGCGCTTTACGAGATGTTGCGCGTGGCGCGGCGGGGCGTGGTGCTGATCGAGCCAGATGAATCACCGACGCTCATGGGCTGGAAGTACATCGTGAAGATGATGGTGAAAGAGGCGCTGATCCGCCTGGGGTTTGGCGGGCGTTTCGGCGATCGCTCGACGAACATCATCGATTGCGGCGTGAACTGGTACGAAGAGGTGGGAAACTTCGGCTTCTGCATTTCGCGGCGGGAAATCGAGCGTGTGGCCGTGGGGCTGAATCTGCGCCACGTCGCCTTTCTCGGGATCAATGATGTGTATGAGCCCGGCGTCGAGGACGCGAAGGCCACGGAGGACTCGGAACTTTTCCGCAAGGTCCGCGACCAAATCGCCGAGATGGATCGGCAGTGTCAGCGCGGCTTGAATCAGGCGCGCCCGAAGCTGCTCGTCGCGATGATTTTCAAAAACGAACTCCCCGCCGATCTCCGCGCGGCGCTCGTCGCCGCCGGCTACGAAGTGCGCGACCTTCCGCGCAATCCGTATCTCGGCTGACACCTTTCGCACCCATGTCCCACACCCTCGGCCAACTCCTCATGACCGGCGTCCCCGGTCCCGTACTCGACGCGCAGACCGCCGCGATTTTCCGGCGCATCCAGCCCGGCGCGTTCATCCTTTTCGGCAGAAATATCGAGTCGCCCACGCAGCTCCGGAAGCTCATCGACGACCTCCGCGAGACCTGCGCGATCGAGCCGATCGTGACCATCGATCAGGAAGGCGGACGCGTCTCGCGCCTCAAGCTCATCGGCAATGAACCGCCGAACGCGAACCAGCTCCGCGACTGCGGTGACGTCGCGCTCATCGAGCGGCACGGGCACATCACTGGCCGGCTGCTGCGCATGTTCGGGTTCAATTTGGACCTCTGTCCGGTGCTCGATATTTCCTTCGACGACGAGGCCGACAACTCGCTCAAAGGCCGCTGCTACGGCAACGACGTCGGGCAAGTCATCCGCAACGCCGGCGCCTTCAATGACGGCCTCCGCGGCGAAGGCGTGCTGAGCTGCGGCAAACATTTCCCCGGCTACTCGCGCGCACCGATCGACGCGCACCACGAACTCCCGGTCATCGGCCTTTCCCGCGCCGAACTCGAAACGCACGAGCTCGCCGTCTTCCGCCACTTTGCCGACAAGATCGACTCCATGATGATCGGCCACGCCTTCTATCCCGCGCTCGACGACAGCGGCGTGCCCTCGTCGCTCTCGCGGCGCGTGATCACCGATCTGCTCCGCGGCGAGCACGGCTTCCGCGGCCTCGTGATGACCGACGACCTCGACATGGGCGCGATCCTCGAGCCTTACGGCAAGGACGAGAGCGGCCTCTCGCGCGTCATCGAACTCGCCATCACCGCCGGCAACGACATCGCGATGATCTGCCACCGCGTCGAGATGGTGGAGCGCGCACACGGCTTCCTCGAAAATGTCCCGCGTGCCGATCTCGACCGCGCCCTGGCGAGCGTCGCCAGCTTCAAGTCGCGGCTGGTGAAACCCGATGCGTGGGACGAAGCCGAGTTCCGCCGCCGCGACGCCGAGGTCTGGGATCTGCGCGTCGCCACGCTCGGCGCCGACCGCGCCGCGCAGCGCAGCGCCGAAGACGGCAAGCGCTCGCCGGTGGAGACGTATTGAACCTGGCGTGGAGCGAGAAATCGCAAACGCCCCGCGCGCGTTTTCATCCTTCATCCTTCCCAACTCGCCCCTTGCCGCTGCGCGCGGCCCGCATGTAGAAAGGCGCTCCCTTTTCCTTCCAACTCCAAACCACCACACGTCATGGGCAAGATCTACAACAACATCGTCGAAACCGTCGGGCGCACTCCGCTCGTGAAACTCAACCGCATCCCGGCGAGTCTCGGGATCGATCCGAGCACGACCATCGCGATCAAGTGCGAGTTCTTCAATCCGCTCGGTAGCGTGAAGGACCGCATCGGCATGGCCATGATCGAGGACGCGGAGAAAAGCGGCATCTTGAAAAAGGACACCGTGATTGTGGAGCCGACGAGCGGGAACACCGGCATTGCGCTCGCCTTTGTCGCCGCGGCGAAAGGCTACAAGCTCATCCTCACCATGCCCGAGACGATGTCGCTCGAACGCCGCACGCTGCTCGCCATGCTCGGCGCAAAGCTCGTGCTCACGCCTGGACCTGAAGGAATGAAGGGTGCCATCGCGCGTGCCGAAGAGATCGTGCAAAACACGCCCGGCGCGTGGATGCCGCAGCAGTTCAACAACCCCGCCAACCCGGAGATTCACAAGAAGACGACGGCGGAGGAAATCTGGGAAGACACGGATGGCAAGGTGGACATCTTCGTCTCCGCCGTCGGCACCGGCGGGACGATCACCGGCGTCACGGAAGTGATCAAGCCACGCAAGGCAAGCTTCCAGGCCATCGCCGTGGAGCCGGCGGATTCACCGGTCATCAACCAGACATTGAAAGGCGAGCCCGTGAAACCCGGCCCGCACAAGATCCAGGGCACCGGCGCGGGCTTCGTGCCGAATAATCTCCACCTCAAGGACAGCGCCGGAAATCCACAGATCGTCGAGTGCATCAAGGTGACGAACGACGACTCCTTTGCCATGGCCCGCCGCCTCGCGAAAGAGGAAGGCATCCTCGCCGGCATCAGCTCCGGCGCGAACGTCTGGGCTGCGATCGAAGTCGCGAAGCGCCCGGAGAACAAAGGCAAGACGATCGTGACGATCGCCTGCTCGACCGGTGAGCGCTACCTCTCCACCGCCCTCGCCGCCGAAGCGAAGGCGGAAGTCGGCGGGTAAGATGAGCGGACTGCGGCGGGACGCCGCAGCTACGTAGCAGCGGCGTCCCGCCGCTGAATCAGAGCAGAAACCCTAGCGGCGAGCCGCTGCCGCTTGTGGCGAAGAAGTTGCCGATATTCGGCAGGATCAGCGGCAGACTCGTCTTCGGCACGCCGAGCCAGATGGCCATCTCGGCGAAGAACTCGTCGCAGCTCGTCGTCGGGATCAAGCGGCCGCGGCCCGTGTCGAGCGGGTTCACTTCGGCGCCCGACTCCGGATTCAGCGCGAGTCCAGGATACTGGCCGTAGATTTTCCGTCCCACGACTTGTCCGCCGACGACATACTGATTTCCGCCCCAGGCGTGATCGGAGCCGCGGCTGTTGCTTGTGAGGGTGCGACCGAAATCTGAGGCGGAGAAAATCGTCACGTTATTCTCGATGCCGAGCGCGACGAGCTGCTGCCAGAAGGCACCGAGCGCGGCATCGATCTCCGGGAGCATCGCGCCCTGCTGGATGAGCGTCTCGCTGTGGTGATCCCAGCCGCCTCGGTTCACGAAGTAAGTCTGCCGCACCGCGCCGACCGCCGCACGCCCCATGATCCCGCGGGCGACGAGCTGCAATTGCCGGCCCACCGGCGTGTCCGGGAAGGTGATATTGCCCGGCAAGGTGCCGCCGGTCGCGGCGGAGTACACGGCGTAGGCGTCGAGCGCGGAGCGGCGCTTCTGCTGCCAGGTTTGCTCGAAGAGATTCGTGTACTGCTGCGCGAGCTGACTATCGACCGCGGCGCTCGTGGCATTGCGCAGCGTCTGATATTGCACCCAATCCTGCTCGTAGTCCCGCAGCGCCACGGCCCCTCCGCCGGGCGCGTCGAGCGACGATGGATCGAGCGCGTATTCCGCGCCGGTGAGGCCGGTCTGCCAGACGTTGCTGCCGTCGGTGGAAATATTCATCGGCACGACCTGCCCGGGATTCACGTCGCGGATGAGGTCCATCACTTTCCCCGCCCAGCCGACGCCCGAGCGGCTGTGCGGCACACTCGTCTGCCATTGCTCGATCTGATCCGAGTGCGAATACAGCCCAAGCGGCAGGCGCTTGCTCGCCTGCTCGACCTGCGTGCGATTCATCACCGGCTCGATGAGCGTGCCGACATTCGCGACGAAGGCCGCCTTCCCTTGGGAGAAAAGTGACGCGAGCTGCGGCATTCCGGAGTGGACGCCAAAGGTGCGACCCAGCGTGTTGTCGGGTGTGATCTGGATGAGTTCGTTCGCCGTCTTCTTCAGCGCGAGATCCGAGCGGCTCGCGGTGTATTCCGCAAAGGAATCCGCCGCCGTCGCCGACGGCCCGCTGTAGGGCGTGAGCATATTGAAGCTGTCATTGCCCCCGCTTTGGAAAATGCACACCAGCGCCCGATACTCACTCGCGCCGGGCGCCGTAGCCGCCGCGACCGAACCAGCCATGCGGAGATTGAGCAAAGTATTGAGCAGCGGAATGCTGGAGACCGCAGCGCAACTGGCCTGACCGAGGAATTGGCGTCGGGTTTTCATGGGGAGAAATGCAGGCTGGAAGGAAGCGGCGCGTGCGGTAAGTTCGGGCCATGTCGGTCGCTGAAATTAAAGACGAAATCCGGCGCATGAGCGCTGAAGAGCGAAAGGAAATTGCGCGCACCCTCGCTGAAATCGAGGGCGCTGAAGCTCAGCCTGCGGTGCGAGAGGTGCATCCTTCCGATCCCGATGTGGCCGCAGCTATGGACGCTGTCTTCAACAAACACCGCGAGCTGCTCCATCGTCTCGCGCAGTAGTCGCTCTCGACAGTGCCAGATCCGGTCTTTCTGTCTGTGGAGATGGTGATGACGCTGCACGCGCGATCTCTGCGTGAGCATGGCGGCAGCGATGGCGTCCGTGATCCGGCTGGACTCGAGAGCGCGATCGGCCAGCCGCGGAATGACTTCTACTACGGCGGTGCGGACATTTTCGGTGTCGCAGCGGCATACGCCTTTCACATCGCGCAGGCGCAGGCCTTCGTGGACGGCAACAAACGCACGGGCATCGCAGCGGCGCTTTTCTGCCTTCAGATGGCCGGCATCGATACGACGCTGCCGACGAGCGACGCCCTCTATGATGCGATGATCGCCATCGCCAATCGGGAACTCGACAAGCCCGGCCTCGCGGCGCTTTTTCGGCGCATGTTTGCGTAGCGGCGAAGCATTCATCGCAGCACGGCGAACTCGGGGCTGGTGACGATGAGATAGATCGCGGCGGTCATCCGTTCCTTCGGCCAGTCCCAGGTGCTGTTGCGGCCGAGGCGCAGCATCGTCTCGCGGATGATTTGGAAATTGCGCGGACGCAGCGTGCCGCCGGTGAGCACGAGATCGAGTCGGCGCAGGAGCGCGTCGGGATCGAGTGGATCGACATTCGGATACGGGTCGTTCACCGCGCCGGCGGGCACATTCATCAGCATCTCCTGCGTGAGGTTCAGGAAGACGCCGCGATTGATCGATGCATAGCCCCAGCGATGCAGCCCGCCGAAGATCGCCCCCTTGAAATAGTTCGGCGCCTTCATGGCGGAGGTCGCGTTGATGATCTGAAACTCGGGCGCGACGAGCCCGGCCTGTTGCAGCATGCCCGGTGGCGAGTAAGTCGGGAGATACCAATTAAAGACGCTCGGGCTGTTGAGCGGCTGCTGGACGTGATCGAGGTCGAAGGTGTCGAGCGCGTACCAGCCGTCCTGGCTCGCGGCATTGAACGCCCGTGCGAGATTCACGCACTTGAGGAAAGGCTCGCGCAACTTGCCATGCGTCGGGTCGCTGAGTTTCGCCGGATCGCGCGCCTCGGGATCGAGCAGGATCGCTTTCACGACCGCCTTCATGTCGCCGCGCACGCCGGAGCCGTTGTTGGCGAAAGCTAAGGAGACCCGTCCGATGTAGGCGGGCACAGGATTCGAGGTCACGAGACGCTGGATGAGCAGCCGCGCCACGAACGGACCGACGTTCGGGTGATGGAAGAGATTGTCGATCGCCGCATTCACGTCGGCCATCGTGGCAGTGCCGGTATTGCCGGGGCTGGGCGTGCGCAGTGGCGTCGTCGCGCCGAGCAGCAGCGTCTTCGGATCGCAGTCGTGCTCTTCATCCCACGCCTTCATCGGCGTGGTGAAGTCGCGCGGATAGGTGGCAAACATCGCGTTCGTTCCGCCGAAGGCGAGCCCCGTGAAGACGCGCGCAAACTCGGTGATGTTTGCATTCGTGTAAGTCGGGATCGGCTGGCCCTGGAGATCGAGCTGGCGCGTGCCATCGGAGTTCAGCATCCACAGCCCGATCGAGAAGAGTTGCATCACTTCGCGCGCGTAATTTTCGTCGGGGAAGGTGTGCGCGATCGGATCGGCTTTGCGGTTCGCGAGATGGCTCAGGTACATCCCCATGCACGGATGCAGCGAGACCTGGAGCAGCAGGTCGCGATAGTTGCCGAGCGCGTGCGTGAGCAGCGTGTCGTAGTAGTGCGCCATGCCCTCGGAGCTGGCGGCGATGTCCTCCATGCGATCCGAGATCACGAAGATCTGGCTCAGCGCCCAGCCCACGCGCTGCCGCAGCGGATCGGGAAGCTGCGTCGCCCCGGAGTCAGGCCGCAGCTTGGGCAGGCCCATCGCGCGGCCCCACCAGGAGTACTGCCGGAGATTCCCGTAGATCTCCGCGCCCGGCGGCTGGGCCTGAGCCCACTGCACAAAGGGCCGCAACGTGCCGACGGACCGCGTGAATTGATCGTCGATCCACCCCGCATAACCGAGTGCCATCACCTCCTCGACGTTCTCGGGAATCTGATCCGCATCGGCGCTCGCGTCCTGATCCGGTCCAAACGCCCCCTGGATCAAAAACCGCGCCGCGGCTTTTGCGGTCGGCAGGCTCGTCGCCGTTTCATTTAAAATGGAAACCGTGGCCGAGTTCTCCGCGCCGACGGTGTAGCCAGTGCCCGCCGTCGCTGTGAGCACCACGGTCTCCGTCCATTCGCCATCGTTCGCATCCGCGATCGGCGACACTTCCACAAAGACTTCCCGCACGCCGGGCCCGAAGCTCACCGTGTTGCCGGTCTGCGCGACGGTGTAGTCAAAGTTACGCGTCGCCGTGCCGCCAAAGGTGACATTCACCGTGAGCGGTTTCAGCCCGCCGGAGCGGCGCACGACGAAGAGCGCCGGATCAGGCCAGCGCTCGGAGCAGGTGTCGTCGTAAGTGGAAACGGTGATCGTGTTCGCCGCCGTCAACGCCGCGGTCACGCGGTCCACATCCTCACTATCCTCGCGATCGGAATGCGACCGCGTCGAATCAAAGCCGATCGCGTATTCTTCCCAATCCGCGACGCCATCGCCGTCCAGATCGCGATCGCCGACGTCGATGCGGAAAAACGCGCGCGGTGCTCCAGCCGGATTGATCGCAAGTTGCAGCGTGCCGCCGCTGCCGATGAGATCCGCCGACGCAGGCGTCCATGAGCCCGTCGCGAGATCCCCGCGCTGCTTCGGCGCATACTTTTTCCCCGCGAGCCCCGGCCAAGACGCGACAAACGTCCCGCCCGCCGCCGGTTGCAGCAGCAGGCTCGGATGCGAGTTGGCATCGAGCGGATTCGTCCCCGCCGCGCTCTCCTGCGCATTCGTCCAGCCGTCCTTGTCCGCATCGCCCGCCGCCGCCAATCCGCTTACACCGAACACCATCTCCCAAACATCACTTTGTCCGTTTCCATTTTGATCGATGGCATGGGCAGACGACGCGAGGGCAAGAAGCACGAGGAGATGTCGGGGGGAAATCATCGGCGTGAAGCAACGTGTACCGGTCGTCGATGGCTGGCAACTGGTGGATTGCAGGAGCGGCGATGCCACTCGAATCGCGTCGGCAATGTTTAACAAACGAAGCAAATTTGTAACTGAAACGCCATCGAACCGCCGCCGCGCTCGCCCACAAGTGGAAGCCATGAAGTGCTCCAATCAAACTCTCCGTCGCACGGTGCTCGCCAGTCTCATCGCCGCACCCGCTCTGCTTCACGCGCAGGATACGCATCCCGGCGCCTACACCTCCGCCGACCGCGACATCTTTGTGCCGCACACTGGCACTTGGAATACGACGGGCATCTCGCTTGGCGGCACGCAGTTCATCAACCTCGGGTTGCAAGGCGTGGGCCGCGTCCCGGCGAGTGCGCTTGATGCCGCCACCGGCGAATCGCTCGGCTCGATCTCCGACATGCAGATCACCGGTTTCACGAACAACGGCAACGGCACCTTCAGCGGCACCTTCAATTTCCTGCCGGATCGCGGCTATAATTCCGGCACGATCTTCTCGAACTACGCGGCGCGGATCAACACGTTCGACTTCACCTTCACGCCCTACACGTCCTCCGCGACCACCACGGCACAAAATCAGATCGCGCTCACGTTCACTGGCTCGACGCGCTTCACCTATGACCACGACAACAACTCGCTGACCGCGCCCGTCTACACCACGGGAATGCTTGCGACAGGCAATGGCAACCTCTTTGGAACGACGGTGCCGGTGACGAGCGGCGCGACGACACAGAGCGATGGCACGGTCACCAATCGTCTCACGCTCGATGCCGAAGCGCTGGCCTTCGACAATCGTCCCGGCAAGGCCGGCTCGGGCTGGGTCGGCGACGAATACGGCGGCTTCATCTACCATTTCAACAGCGCGAAACAGATCGATGGCCAGCTCCAGCTTCCGGCGGCGATCATCCCACACTCGCCAGTCGGCACGACGAATTTTAATGGCACGCCGGTCAATGGTCGCCGCGACAATCAGGGCATGGAGGGTGTCGCGGTTTTTGGCAACAAGCTCTTCGGTCTGGCGCAGAGCGCGACCATTCAGGATTCCGGAACGGGCAATCAAGGCCGCTCAAATACGCGGCTGATGGTGTACGACATTTCCACCACCGACACGCCGAGCGATCCGGTGGCGCAATACGTCATTCAGCTTCCGCGCATCGATGACAATGGCGGCACGCCTGCCGTGAATCGCACCGGCGCGCAGAGTTCGATCATCGCGCTGAACGATCACCAGCTCCTAATTCTCTCGCGCGATGGCAATGGCCGCGGCGCCACGGGCTCGCCCGTTTTCAAATCGGTCCTCCTCGCCGATCTCTCGAACGCCACGAACATCGACGGCACCTTCGATGCGGAAGGAAACGCCGTCGCGCCCGGCGGTGTGCTAAACGCGAGCGTCACGCCGATCGCGTGGACCGAAGCGCTGAACATGCTCGGCAAGCTCGACCTGAGCGTCACCGAGCTCGAACAATTTGGCCTGAATCTCAACACCGCGCCTGGCGACATCAATTCGATCTCCGAGAAGTGGGAAGGTCTCGGCCTCGTGTCCGCAAATGATCCGAGCGCGCCGAACGACTTTTTCCTTTTCGTCGGCAACGACAACGATTTCCTCACGCAGACCGGCAAATACATGGACGCCAGCGGCAATCTCCAGAACTACAACTCGGGTTTGGAAAACGACACCGTAGTCCTTGCTTATCGCGTGCAAGTCGTCCCTGAGCCTTCGAGTGCGCTGCTGCTTGCCGCCGGAGCGGCTGGCCTCGCGGGCTTCCGTCGGCGGCCGCGCTCGTAAAGATTTCCGTTGGGTGGCATCATATACCGCCGCGGAGGAGCGATCCTCCGCGGCGTTTTGTTTTCATCGGATAACGGAGTTGCGGCAAAAACTTTCTGCGTTCCGTTCGCAACGTCGTCGCGCTTGTCTGGTCCAAGCGTTTTCAAAAAATCCCGCGCCATGATCTTCCACCGAGTCTCCGCACTCCTCCTCTGCAGCCTCTCGCTCGTCTTGCCGATCTCCGCATCCGCAAAAACACCGACGCGCACCGAAGTGATGGAAACCGCCGCGGCCTTCGCGAATCATCGCTGGACGCCAGCGAAGGCGAACATCCTGCACGGTCCCGACGCCGCTGGCATCGTGGTTCACACGCCGGACCGCAGCACTGGGAACTCGGAACTTTGGCAACCCGGCAAACCCTACGTCGGGGTGGCGTACAAGTGGGGCGGCTTCGATACGCTCGCGAGCTTTGAGAAAGGTGTACGCGCGGGGAAAGCTGCAGGCGATCTCTACAGCGCCGAGAAACGGCGCAAGGGCGGCGCGGCCGTGAGCAGCGCGGCCGTCGGACTGGATTGCTCCGGCTTTATCTCGCGCTGCTGGGGCCTCGGCGAAAAGCAATCCACCAGCTCCCTTCCCGCGCTTTGCAAACGCCTCGGTTCGCACACCGACCTGCGCCCCGGCGACGTGCTCAATCAACCCGGCGGCCATGTCGTCCTCTTCGTCCGCTGGAGCGACAGCACGCGCACGCGCTTCCTCTGCTACGAAGCCGAACCCTTCAGCCGCGTGCGCATGAGCGAACGCAACGCCGTCGAAATGCTCGCCGCCGGCTACTCACCGCTGCGCTATCGGCAGATGCGCGAGTAGCGCCCGCGACCAACGCGGCGACCCGCGGACCTTTACCTTTCTCGTCCGCGCGTTAAGTTCGGCGCTCTTTTTTACCCGCCATGCAGACCGCCGCCCAAATCCGCCAGCAGTTCCTCGATTTCTTCCGCGAGAAGCAGCACACCATTGTGCCTTCGTCGTCGCTGATGCCGGACAGCCCGAACCTGCTCTTCACCAATGCCGGCATGAACCAGTTCGTGCCCATCTTCCTCGGGGAGAAAAAGGCGGACGTAAGCAAGTGGGGCGGCGCTATCCCCGGCAGCGACACGCGCGCGGCGGACACGCAGAAGTGCATCCGCGCCGGCGGCAAGCACAACGACCTCGATGACGTCGGGCTCGATACTTATCACCACACGTTCTTCGAGATGCTCGGGAACTGGAGCTTCGGCGATTACTTCAAGGCGGAAGCCATCGCGTGGTCGTGGGAGCTCATCGTCGAGCGGTTCAAATTCCCGCCGAACCGCGTTTACGCCACGATCTACCAGCCCGACCCGGGCGACCCGAGCGAACGCGATCAGGAGGCCTACGACCTGTGGGCGGAGAAGTTCCGCAGCGTCGGGCTCGATCCCGCGGTGCACATCGTCAACGGCAACAAAAAGGACAACTTCTGGATGATGGGCGAGACCGGCCCGTGCGGTCCGTGCAGCGAGATTCACATCGACCTCACGCCCGCCGGCGACACCCGCGGCGCGCTGGTCAACAAAGGCACCGCCGAGTGCATCGAGATCTGGAACAACGTCTTCATCCAGTTCAACGCCAACCCCGACGGCAGCTTCACGCCACTCCCCGCGCAGCACGTCGATACCGGCATGGGCTTCGAGCGCCTCACCTCGATCAT
>JANNXQ010000070.1:0-27984 GCA_031409655.1 Chthoniobacteraceae bacterium
CAACCGGGCGCTCAAGAGCAAGCTCGCGCAACTGCCCGCGCCGCGCGACTCAAAGCAACTCCAAGCGCAGACGCTCGCGCAACTGCACTCCTGCCACAAACAGCCCGCCCTCATCCGCAGTTACTTCCAATCCGCCACCACCACGCCAATCGCGCTCACGGCTGCAACAGGGAACGAAGCTTCCCGGAACTAACTTCCAATTCCTCCCACGTCGCCTGCTGCTCCGCGCCATGCCGCTTGAAGAACGCTTCTGCCTCGTGAAATCCCAACCCCAGCATCTCCGCCGCCTGAACACGCGAGAGTCGGCCTTCGCGATAGCCTTCCATGATCAGCATCTCACGAGCACGCCCCGCGGCATCGCCCGTGTCGAGACCGAGCAACCGGTTCCATGCATCGGGAATTTCGAGGACGAGTATCATGTCCGGAGCCTACGTTTTGCAGGGCCGATCGCAAGCCGGCACTTCAAAGGCAGGCACCTCTGAAACACCAATGCTCCACCAATCCCAAACTCCACCACTCCATTTCTCCATCCAATGAATCCACATTCCCATTTCTCCCGCCGAACCTGGCTGCAACGCACCAGCGCCGGCTTTGGCTATCTCGCCTTCAGCGCACTCGCCACGCAGCGCGCGCTTGCGGAGGCCGCGGCACCGCTGGCCCCGAAGCAACCGCATTTCCCCGCAAAGGCGAAGCGCGTGCTCTTTCTCTGCATGGACGGCGGGGCGTCGCATGTGGACAGCTTTGACTACAAGCCCGAGCTGACCAAGCGCGACGGGCAGGCCATCGGCAAAGGCAAGGTGGCTGCGGGCAAACTGATGGCGCCGGTGTGGGAGTTCAAGCAGCGCGGACAAAGCGGGCTGTGGATTTCCGAGCTGTTCCCGAATCTCGCGCAGCAGGCGGACAAGCTCTGCCTCATCAACAGGATGAAGACCGACGTGCCGAATCATCCGCCGGCCTTCCTGCAAATGCACACCGGCATCCCCACCGCGCCGCGTCCGTCGATGGGTGCGTGGATCACCTACGGCCTCGGCACCGCGAACGAAAACCTGCCCGGCTTTGTGACCATCAGCCCGCCGCCCGGACTCGGCGGTCCGGCGAATTACGGCAGCTCATTCCTGCCCGCGATTTATCAGGGCACCAGCATCGGCTCGACGCGCGTGCCGGTGGAAAAGGCGCGCATCAGCAACCTCGCCAACCCGCAGCGTGCGCGCACCGAGTAGCGTGCGCATCTCGACTTTGTGCAGCAGCTCAATCGCACCGCGCTGGAGCGCGAACCCGAGAGCACCGCCGTCGAGGGCCTCATCGAATCGCACGAACTCGCCTTCCGCATGCAGGACGCGCTGCCCTACGTGATGGACCTCGCTGCCGAATCCGACGCGGCGAGAAAACTCTACGGCATCGGTGACAAGACGACCGAAAACTTTGGCCGCCAGTGCCTCATGGCGCGACGGCTCGTCGAGGCCGGCGTGCGTTTTGTCGAAGTCTGCCACGGCGGCTGGGACCAGCATCGCAATCTCAAGGAAGACCACGGCAAGAACGCCGCCGCCGTCGATTGCCCCATCGCCGGTCTGCTCGCCGACCTCGCCTCGCGCGACCTGCTCCGCGACACGCTTGTCATCTGGGGCGGTGAATTCGGCCGCACGCCCTACGCTCAGATCGCCGATGGCCGCGACCACAACCACACCGGCTACACCACCTGGTTCGCCGGAGGCGGCGTCAAAGCCGGCCACAGCCACGGTGAGACCGACGAGTTCGGCTACGAGAGCGTCGTGGACCCCGTCCACATCCACGACTGGCACGCCACCATCCTCCACCTCCTCGGCCTGGAGCACACGAAGCTCACCTACCGCTACGCTGGCCGCGACATGCGGCTCACGGAAGTGAAGGGGAATGTGGTGAAGGGGATCCTCGCGTGAACTTCCGACACATGAAAGCCGCTCCAACCCTCCTCACCACGCTCGCCCTCGCGGCGATTTACTCCGCGCTCGGCCAGGTGCCAGGCGGCGGTGTTTTTCAACGCTTCGACAAGAACGGCGACGGCAAAGTCACGAAGGACGAATTGCCAAACGCCGACACGTTTGCGCGCTTCGACGTGAACAAGGACGGCGCGATTACGCTGGAGGAATACGATCAGGTCGCCGGCGGCATGAAGCCGAAGCCGGACGCTCCACCCGTGCCGGTGAAACCGGGCGAAACGCCTCCGGCAACGCCGACGCCTGCAACGGCGCAGGCTCCGAGCGTCAGCCAGATCGATGCGATCGTGAAGGCCGTGGATAAGAACGGTGATGGCAAAGTCACGAAGGAGGAAGCGGCGGGAGCGAAGTGGTTTGACCGACTGGATCAAAATGCGGATGGCGTCATCGACGCGGAGGAGCTCGCGATGGTGAGGAAAATCATCGCCCGTGGTGGCGCGGCTGGTGGCGGGCGCGGGATGCCTTCCGACGCACCTGCACTCACGCCAGACGATCTGAAGAAGGTCACGAGCGGGCCGGAGATTTTGAAGCCGGGCGATGTGGGCATCGGACGGATGTTGCCGGATGCGGCGTTCACGGACCTCGCGGGCAAGGCGCATCGGCTGAGCGAACTCAAGGCGCACAAGGGCGTCGTCATTCCGATAACCAGCGCGACGTGTCCGGTGAGCAAGCGTTACCTGCCGAGTCTGGCGAAGCTGGAGAAGGAGCTCTCCGCGCAGGGCATTGCGCTGCTGCTGGTGAATCCGTTCGCCAGCGAGAAGATGGACGACATCAAGGCGCAGATTGCCGGACTCGCATTCACCGGTCCTAACATTCACGACAAAGACAAGACGCTCACCGCCGCGCTGCAGGCCCGCACGACGACGGAGGTCTTCCTGCTCGATGCCACGCGCACGCTCACCTATCGCTACCTCGCTGACGCGATCGCGGCCTTGCTGAAGGGCGAGACGCCGCACATTGCCGCGACCGCCGGACCGGGTTAAATCTGAGGTGATGGCAGCGACCGATGCGGCGCGCCAGGCCGCAGGTTGACCCGACTAAGAACGCGTCAGAGAGACGATTGTCATCGTTCCGCCGTGATCCAAGATATTGCCATGAAAGCTCCCTTCTTCCCCTGCGCCGACGCGCCGCGCCTTTCTCTATAGTCTCGGTGCGAGCGTGGGCAGCCTCGCCTTCACTTCGCTGCTCGCGGCGGAGGAGAAAAAGAATCCGCTCGCGCCGAAGACCGGTCACTTTCCCGCGAAGGCGAAGAACGTGATCTTCCTGATGATGGAAGGCGGGCCGTCGCACATCGACACCTTCGACCCGAAGCCAAAGCTCGACGAAATGCACCTCCAGGAATTCGTGCGCGAGGGAAAGCAGAAGTCCGCCATGGAAAGCGGCACACGCTACTATGTCCGACGTCCGTTTAAGGTTCGGAAGTGCAGGCAGAGCGGCGCGGACATGGCGTAAAAATGGGAGCATCTCGCGAAGGTCGCGGACGAAATTTGCTTCTTCCGCGGCTGCACGGTGGACAGCGTGAATCATCCGACGGCGATGTATCAGAAGAATTGCGGCAACCGCTTTGGCGGCGATCCGGGGATTAGCTCGTGGGTGAACTACGGACTCGGCTCGGTGAATCAGGATCTGCCCGGGTTCATCGTGCTGCCGGAGATCAGCTACCCGCAGGGCGGTGCGGCGAACTGGAGCAATGGCTACCTGCCTGCGAGCTTCCAGGGCACGCCGCTGCGCGCGAAAGGCTCACCCATTCTCGATCTCACGCCGCCGGCAGGCGTCAGCACCGACCGGCAGCGCAAGAATCTCGACCTCATCGCCAAGCTCAACCAGGTGCACGCCGCGCAGCACCCCGGCCACGACGAACTCGCCGCGCGCATGGACAACTACGAACTCGCCTTTCGCATGCAGATGCAGGTGCCGGAGACGCTCGATCTTTCAAAAGAGGACGCGAAGACCAAGGAACTCTACGGCATTGGCCAGGACGCCACGGATGCCTTTGGCCGCAAGTGCCTGCTCGCGCGGAAGCTCATCGAGAAGGGTGTGCGCTTTGTGCAGCTCTACAACGGCACGTGGGACAGCCACGACTTCATCGATCACGCCCACGGCAATCTCGTGCGCGGCGTGGACCAGCCCATCGCCGCGCTCATCGCGGACCTGAAACAGCGCGGCCTGCTCGACTCGACGCTCATCGTGTGGTGCGGCGAATTCGGGCGCACCCCCGACAACGGCGTCCGCGGCGGCACCGCCTACGGCCGCGATCACAATCCGAACGCCATGACCATCTGGCTCGCCGGCGGCGGCTGCAAAGCGGGCCACACCATCGGAGAAACGGACGAACTGGGCATGAAGGCCGTCGTCGATGTGGCCCATGTCCGCGATTTCCACGTCACGCTGCTGCGCCTGATGGGCCTCGCCGACAACAAGCTCACCTTCTACCACGCCGGCCGCTTCAAACAGCTCAGCCAATTCGGCGGGACGGTGATCAAGGATTTGATCGCGTAGCGCGCACGGCGCCACCCACAAAACAGCATCGAAACGCTCGCACCCGAAAGACGTTTCGAGAATGAGGGTTCACTGGAAACAATGAACCGCCGAAAGGAGCGCCACGCGGACGAGGATCGCCCACGCCAACCTCTCACGGAGTCTCTTTCGCCCTATGGACGCGACCTGCGCGAGCACTCGGCGGACCCGGAAGGGAGCGGCAGCGGGTGGTGAACGAGTGTCCCGGGGACGGCTTCTCAATCGGCGGGATCGAGGCAAACCTCTTGGCGAAACGCGTTCATCTCGCCGATTCCGAGCCCCGGATTGGTCGTTCTTCCCGGAAAGTCATTGCTCCTCTGGGCAGTCGGGGGATCGTCGCCGGGATGCAGATCGAGTGCTAATTCGCGCCTCGCCCGCGCACCGATCTCTGGTCGAACCCGCTCCAACTGCCGAAGAATCGTAGAATTTTCACAAAATTTTTCTTGCCGCCCGATCCCGTTCACCAAATACTCCGCGCCGTATGAAGAACGCAAAAAAATCTCTCTCCTTGATGTTGGCGGTAGTCGCTGGGGCGTCTTCGCTTTTCCTTCTCGCCCCCGTGCAAGCTGCTACTGACCCGAGCGACTTGGTCACGATTTGCTTCCGCAATCGGACGATACTAGTCCCTCAATACTTGCTTGCAAGGTACCAGTCCGTCATCGGCACGACGCTCGGTGCCTGCGTCCCGACACCGTAAGCTCCCCTTCATCGTTTTCAAAGACCCGATCCTCTGACGAGGATCGGGTTTTTGTGTTTTTTCCGGGAGCTCGATCGACCGTGGAACGATCATTCACGCCCGGTCGGTCGGCACTGAATTTCATTCATGCATCCAAGGTGGCTTGCCAGACACCGGCACATGCCGAAGATTGCGCGCACCACACTCCATGAAACGCGTCTTCGGCATCGAAACAGAATACGGAATCACTGTTGATGGAATCTCGGACCTCGACGTGGTGCGAGAGTCCATCGAGATCGTGCGGAGCTACACGGAGCACGGAGCTTCGATGAAGTGGGATTACAATCTGGAAGATCCGCACAATGACGCCCGCGGGTTTCGGGCGGACGAGCTTCTTCAGGACACAGACGAGGCCGCCTATTTCGAGCTCGATAAAAATCGCGCGTTGACCTTTGCCGAGATCAAGAGCGACCTCGTCCTCTCGAATGGTGCGCGCTTTTACAACGATCACGCGCACCCGGAATACTCGACGCCGGAATGCGGCACGCTCCGCGAGATCGTGGCTCAGGATAAGGCGGGCGAGCGCATCCTGGCGGAGTGTGCGCGCCGCCGGAACACGCATCTGCCTCCCGGTTGCGAGGCCCGCCTCTACAAGAACAACACGGACTTCGTGGGGCATAGCTACGGCTGCCACGACAATTTTCTCATGGACCGCGACGTGGCGTGGGATCGCGTGGTGCGGGACGTGGTGCCCTTCCTCGTCACGCGCCAGATCTTTGCCGGCGCGGGCAAGATGGGGATCGAGGGCGAAGATGCCGCCGGCCAACCCGGCATCTACCAGATCGCGCAACGCTCGGACTTTTTCTCGGTGCTCTGCTCGATCGACACGATGAATCGCCGCCCGATCGTAAACACGCGCGACGAGCCGCATGCGGACGCGGGTTGTTACCGGCGGTTCCACGTCATCGTGGGCGACGCTAATATGAGCCAGTGGGCCACGGCTCTGAAGATCGGGACCACCTCGCTGGTGCTCGACCTCATCGAGATGGGCAAGGCGCCGCACCTTGAGCTGGCAAATCCAGTGGAGGCGACGAAGGCCATCAGCCGCGACCAGAGCTACGCGTGGATCATCGAACTGCGCGACGGACGAAAAATCTCCGCCCTCGATATCCAACGCCGCTACCTGACCTCCGCGCAGAAGCATTGCGACAAATCAGACGAAGATACTGTCTGGGTGCTCAACGAATGGGAGAGCGTGATCGACGATCTGACCCGGGACTACTGGCTCTGTCGGGATCGGGTCGATTGGGTGGCAAAGAAGTTTTTGCTCACGACTTTGCAGGAAGCGGAGAAGCTCGAATGGAGTGACCCGTGGCTGCAATCCGTGGACCTCGAATACCACAACGTCTCGCTCGAAAACGGCCTCTACTACGAACTCGTGCGGGAAGGTCAGATGCGGCGGTTCATCAGCGAGGACGATGTCCGCAAGGCGATCTTCCAGCCGCCCGAGACGACCCGCGCCTTCTTCCGCGGCCGGGCCGTGGCGAAGTTCAATCGGGAGATCGAGACCATCCAGTGGGACGAAATCACCTTCGCAAGCAATGGCAGCTCCTGCTCGGTGAACTTTCCGCATCCATCAAACGATGCCGGTCTCGACAGCCTCAATACCGCGATCCGGGAGGCGCGGAGTTACGGCGAACTCCTCAAGCGCTTGCACGCGGCCGGCGTGCAGTGATCAGATCGTCTGGGAGAGATAGCCGCCATCGACGCGGATGTCCGTGCCGGTGACGAAGCTGGAGGCCTTTTCCGAGGCCAGGAAGATGCACGCACCGACGAGTTCTTCGCTCGTGCCGAAGCGGTTCATCGGGGTGTGGCCCCAGATGGCCTGGGTGCGCGCGGTCGGGGTGCCGTCGTCGTGGAAGAGGAGTTTGCGGTTTTGCTCGGCGGGGAAAAATCCCGGCGTGAGCGTATTCACCCGGACGCCTTTGGTGGCCCACTCGCGGGAGAGGAATTGCGAGAGGCTCAGTACCGCGGCCTTGCTCGCGCTGTAGGCGACGACGCGAGAGAGCGGGAGGTGCGCGGAGACGCTCGCGAAATTGATGATCGAGCCACGGCCGCGGGCGCACATCCCGGGACCGAATTCCTGACAGGGCAGCAGGACTCCGCCGACGAGATTGAGATCGAAATTCGCGCGCCAATCGTCCAGGGCGATGGCTTCGATCGGGCGTTCGGGAGTGACCGTCACTTTCGGATCGTTGCCACCGGCGGCATTCACGAGGATCGCGGGCGCGCCGAGTTTTTCGGCGATGGCTTTGTGGGCCGCACTCACCGACGCACGGTCCATCGCATCCGCGGAAAAGAACGCCGCCTCGCCGCCAGCGTCACGAATCGCTTTCACCCGAGCCTCGCCGCGTTCTGCACTGCGACCGAGGACGGCCACCTTCGCGCCCGCCTGCGCCAGGCCATCGGCCAACGCTCCGCCGAGGACGCCCGTGGCACCGATGACGACGGCGACTTCGTTTGTGAGATCAAAGAGGGATTGGGACATAGGAAAAGTCCGCCGAGAACAGCCGAGGAAGGGAGTCTTGGCAAGCGCGCGCCGGATGCTACAGGAGCGCCGCAGCGAGGAACCAGCCGATCATGACCAAGGCGATGGTGAATTTTGCCACGAAGCCCGCGGTGGTGCCGAGCAGCGTACCCCAGGATGATTTCCCCGCCGGGAGAAGTTTCTTGCCGCCGAGGATTTCGCCGACGAGCACGCCGATCATTGGCCCGAGGAAGAGGCCGAGCGGAAAAAAGAAGAGCCCGACGATCGCACCGATGATCCCGCCCACCGCCCCCCAGCGCGTGGCCCCGAACCACTTTGCACCGATCGATCCGCTCACCAGATCGAGCACGTGGCTCACGACCATGAGGACCGCGAGCCCGCCGATGGTCCACCAACTCACACTCTGCGCTTCCCCCAGCATCACGTGATGCAGGATGGCCGCACCGACGATGATCGTCGTCCCGGGGAGCAGCGGCACTACGGTGCCGACGAGTCCGAGGAGCATGAGGAAAATGGTGAGAGCCCAGATCATTTGAGAAAGTGGATTTGAAGTTTGCGGCCAGCGCGGGCGGACACTATGAACGCGATCCTCAATCCGAAACCAAAAATCCCAAACCTCAAAATCCCATGCCTCTTTCCGTTGGAACCAAAGCGCCCTCTTTCACCCTCAAGTCCAAAAAAGCCGACGGTCTCGTGGACGTGACGCTGCCCGCAGCGGGCAAGACGACGCTCGTGCTTTTCTTCCCGCTCGCCTTCACGGGCGTCTGCACTACGGAACTCTGCAGCGTCTCGCAAGGCTTGGACGCCTACTCGGACATGGGTGTCGAGGTCGTCGCGGTGAGCATCGACAGCCCCTTCGCTCAGGAAGCCTGGGCGGCGAAGGAGAACATCGGACTGAAGCTGGTCAGCGATTTGAACAAGGAAGCTACGAACGCCTACGGCGTGCTCTTCAAAGGACTGGCCGGGATCGGCGATAGCTCCGCACGGGCCGCGTTCGTGATCGATAAAGCGGGCGTCATTCAATACGCTGAGCAGACTGCAACGCCGAAAGACTTGCCAGACTTCGAAGCCATCAAGGCCAAGCTCGCCTCGCTCTGAGACCACCCGGCGAGGTCGCCGGACGTCATCGCAAAAAAGCTCAGCCTCCGCATTCGGAGCTGAGCTTTTTTTGTGGTCCTCGCACACCTTACCTCAATCCGAACGGGCGTGCAGATTCCCAACTGGGAACGAAGACACGCGCTCCCAAGCCTCCGCAAAAAGCAACCGACTCAGCCGAGCCGATAGACGATCCGCGCCTTGTTCAGGTCGTAAGGGGACATCTCCAATTTCACCCGATCACCAGTGGTGAGGCGGATGAAACGCTTGCGCATCCGGCCGGAGATGTGGGCCAGCACCAGATGCTGATTGGCGAGTTCGACGCGGAACATGGTTCCGGCGAGGACTGATGTGATTTTACCTTCGGTTTCGATGACGTCGCTGCCTGCCATGAGAGATACGCTGCGGCTCCGCGGGGAGCGGAGCGAAAGTGGAGCGGATGGGTTTGGCTCCACCTCATTGATAGCTTTCGAGAAGCGCTCCGGTCCAGCATCGCGCCGGTCGGAGGACGCGGAGGATCGCCGTTTTACCGGGCTTTGCAAGCGTCACTTGCGATTCGCTCCGGCGAACTCGCTCCCAGCGCCGCCCGCCGGGAAGGTCCTGCGATGAACGCGGACTAAGGCCTGGCGAGCCACTCGCGCGCTTTGGCCAGCAAGGCCCGCTCCTGCGGAAAGAGGATCGAACTGGTCTCCGCTATGGCGAGATACTTGAGCGCCTCTTCGCGATTTTGCAATGAGGAGAGGAGGAGGGCGTAGCAAAAGGCAATCGACGGCGCCTCCAGATCTCGCGGCTGCAGCGTCTGCATGAGCTTCAATCCCTCGCTGGTCCTGCCGAGCAGATGCATCGCCAGAGCATAGGTGGAGACGAATACGGCATTCGTCGGAGCGCTGCTGTAAACGTCCTTCGCGAGGGCGTGCGCGCGTTCCCGGTCCACTTCCAGGATCAGCGAAAGATAGGCAACGTTGTTCTTCGCCGTGAGGTTCGCCTCGTCGATTTCGAGCATGCGATTGGCGACATTCAGGAGTTCGCGGGTATTGCCACCGAGTTGGTAGGTGCGGCTCAGGGACTGCAGCGCGGGCATTTGATCGCTGGGTCCGCGAGCGATTTCCCAGAGGATGCCATTCGCTTCGTCATTCCATTTCCAAGCCGTGGCGAGGCGCGCCAGAGTATTCACGTCATCCGGATGACCGCTCGCAGCCATGACCGCGGCTTTCCACTGGGCAGTGGAGCCCGGCATATCCCCCTCTTCGCGGAGGACGCGCGAAAGGAGCGCGAGACGCTGAAATTCGAGACTGCCCCAGCCCGGGAATTTCACGTGCTTCTTGAGACCGCCCCAATCCTTAATCAGGAGTGAAGCTTCGGCGAGGGCCACCGGCAAAAGTTCTCGCGTCCGCTGTTCCTCCGTGAGCTGCTTACTCCACTCGAGTGTAATCTGCGGGTAGCCGATCTTGTTAAGATATGTCATCAATGCGGGAATCTCTTTTCGATCGACCACTTCCACTTTCATTTGCGCCAAGAGCCACCAGAACTCGCGCCGGTTCAATTGCTTCAAAAGGCGCAGGTATTGCATGCGATCCTGGAAAAGAAATTCCTTTGGAGAATTCAGCTTTTCCGCAAATGCGAGCGCTCCATTCGCGTCACCGCGGAGCATCGCATCGCGGATGAGCACGTGGAGCGCAGGGCGGCTGACCTTGGCGCTCCCGGCCAGGCGCTCGATCTCGGCCCGCGCCCTGGTCCGTGCTTCATCCGAAGTCCCACCGAGCTCGAGTGCGGCCAGTTCGAGTTGCCGCATCTCGCTCGTCGGATCCAGACGCAAGCTCTCGCGGACGCTGGCTTCGGCCTGCTTCCCCTGCCGCAGCGACGCCGCCAATTGCGCTGCAACTTCGTGATAATTCGGACCTTTTTTCTGCACGTCGCTGGCTCCAGCGAGGGCTTGCTCCGCGGTCTGGATTTCGCCAAAGCGCAACGCGGCCTTCGCCCACGACAGTCGGTGCTCGAGGACGTGCGGCTGAAGATCGACCAATTTGCCCCGCCAAACGAGTTCCTGCTTCTGCCCCTGCTCTCTGGCTGCGTCAGCGAGGACGCGCGTCGCCTCGACATCCGCGGGATTCAGTTGCAGCGCCCAGGTCGCACTCATCGTTGCCTGGGTGTAGTCCTTCTTCGCGAGGAACTCTTGGGCACGCTTCACGTTCCGTCCTTGACGCCAGCTTTTGAAGGCACTCGTGCCGCCTAAATAGAGCAGCGCGAGGACGACGATCGCGGCGATGGCGATGAAGATTTTTCCCTTCGAGCGGCGACGACTTCCTCTTCTGCGACTGCTGGATCGGGAGGCTGGTTCTTCCATGCGGATAAGAGATGACTAGGGGATGGCTGCGGAGGAGCGGAAAAGTCGCACACCGAGGCAGAAGATGTCCATGCAAGAAAGCGCCCCGCTGGCGACGAATTGCTCGTCCCCGGTCGCACGGCGAAAGTCTTTTGCTCCCCGAATGATCATCTCGGCGCGCGGATTCGCGCACTTGCTTTGGCTGGTCTCCGCCTCCACATTCGCCCTTCTTTTCCGCACGCATGAAGGAACTCCTCATCTATCTCGACGGCCGGATCGTCCCGCAAAGTCAGGCGAAGATTTCCGTCTTCGACCACGGCGTGCTTTATGGCGACGGCGTCTTCGAGGGCATTCGCTTTTACAATGGCCGGGTCTTCCGGCTCGAACAGCACATCCGCCGCCTCTACGACTGCTCAAAGGCGATCCTTTTGAAGGTGCCGCTCACGCCGGAAGAAATGATCGCGGCGACCTGCGAGACGATCCGCGCAAACGGCTTGCGCGACGGCTACATCCGGCTGGTCATCACCCGCGGTGTCGGGCCGATGGGCCTCAGTCCCTACAAATGCCCCAAGCCGTCCGTCTTCATCATCGCGGACTCCATCACGCTCTACTCGGAAGACGCCTACAAAAACGGCCTCACCATGGCGACGGTCGCGACCCGCCGGCCTTCCCACGACATCCTCAGCCCGCAGGTGAAGTCGCTCAATTATCTGAACAACGTCATGGCGAAGGTGGAGGCGATCCAGGCGGGCGCCGAGGAAGGTCTCATGCTGAACGATGTCGGGCTCGTCGCGGAATGCACGGGCGACAATCTTTTCATCGTCCGCGATGGCGTGGTCTCCACCCCGCCGCTCACGGCTGGGGCGCTCGATGGCATCACGCGTGGCACCGTCTTCGATATCGCCCAGGAACTCGGGATCCCGATCCGGGAGCGCGACCTTTCCCGGCACGACGTCTTCATCGCCGACGAATGCTTCCTCACCGGCACCGCTGCGGAAGTAATCGCCGCGGTGAAGCTCGACCAGCGCGTGATCGGCGACGGCAAACCGGGGGCGATCACCCAGCGGATCATCGCCCGCTTCCGCGAAATGACCCAGACCACCGGAACGCCTGTGTATTGAAGGAGGAGGGATGAAGGATGAAGAATCGCGATCGGTAACGTATTCTGGATTTCTTCTTCATCCTTCATCCTTCATCCTTTCTTCGCCGCCATGATCTGCGATGTCTGCAAGCACAACCAAGCCACCGTCTTCCTGACGCAAATCGTCGATGGGAAGATGCAGAAGGTGAATCTTTGCGAGTCGTGCTCGAAGGAAAAGGGAGTGACCGACCCGACGGGATTCGCGCTGGCGGATTTGCTGCTCGGCCTCGGCGCGGCGCAGGCGATGGAAGGCGGGACATCGGCCCAGAAATGTACGGTCTGCGGGTTCAGCCAGCAGGATTTCAAGAAGACCGGTCGGCTCGGCTGCGCGAGTTGTTACGAGACTTTCGCGGACGGCCTTCAGGGACTGCTCAAAGGCATGCACAAGGGTACGTCGCATGTCGGAAAAGTGCCTTCGCGCTTGCGACGGAATATCGAGCGTGAGCAGGAGATGAAGACGCTCCAGCGGGATCTGCGGAGAGCGGTGTCCGAGGAGAATTACGAAGGTGCGGCCAGGATCCGCGACCAGATCAAGCATCTCGAAGTCGAATCCTGACGATGGCCATTCACAACATCCTCACGAACTCCGGCGAGTGGCTGCGCAGCGAAGGGCCGCATCATCAGATCGTCGTCTCCAGCCGCGTGCGGCTCGCGCGGAATATCCGCAATCACGCCTTCCCCGGCTGGGCCAAGAAGACCGAGCGGCTGCAGATCCTCGATACCGTGAAGACGGCCGTGGAAGCGCTGCCGGAGATGAACGAAGCGCACTCCGTCTATTCGCAGGATCTCACGGCGCTGGAGAAGCAGGTGCTCGTCGAGCGTCACCTCATTTCTCGCGAGCACGCCGCAAAAGGCGTCGGCAGCGCCGTGGTCATGAACCGCAAGCAGACGCTGTCGATCATGATCAATGAAGAGGATCATCTCCGGATGCAGGCCATCCGCAGCGGCCTCCAGTTGAAGCTCGTCTTCAAGATGATCGACAAGGTGGACAGCGAACTGGAGCAGAAGCTGGAGTTCGCCTTTCACCCGCAGCTCGGCTATCTGACTGCCTGTCCGACGAATGTCGGCACTGGGATGCGCGCTTCGGCCATGGTCCATTTGCCCGCGCTCGTGATGAGCGAGCAGATCAACCAAATCATCCAGGCCGTGAACAAAATCGGCCTCGCCGTGCGCGGGCTTTATGGCGAAGGCACCGAGGCCCTCGGGAATCTTTTCCAAGTCTCGAACCAGACCACCCTCGGCGAGGAGGAGGACGAGATCATCGAACGGCTGAACAAAGTCATCCTGCAGATCATCGAGCATGAACAGAATGCCCGCACGACGCTGCTCCAGAAGAAATCGACGACCCTTTTCGACCACATCGGCCGCAGCTACGGCATCCTGCGGCACGCGCATTCCATGAGCAGCAAAGAGGCGCTGAATCTGGTGAGCCACATCAAGCTCGGCATCGACCTCCGCTTTTTCCCGGAAGACTGCCGGCATCCGATCGACGAACTTTTCACGGAGACCCAGCCCGCGCATTTGCAGAAAGGCACGCAGCAAAAACTCGCCGCCGACGAGCGCGACACGCTGCGGGCGGACATCATCCGCGCGAAGATCGCCACCTTCCCCGTGCCGGAAATCCCCAAGGCCGGGGAGAGCGGAAGCGGCGACGACGCCGCGCTCTAAAACCGCCTCGCTGGCGGCCTTTTCCGTCGGGAATGCCCGGCGGATATTTTCAGGGTTTTACCCGATTGCGCCCCACTGCCGTTCGGTGCCAATCTATCACCCTGCTAGGGAGGAATCGCCACCTCTTGCAGCTGGGGGGCTAAGCGGAGGTGGCGGGACCAAGGAAACAGCCCGGCGTTGCGATGCTAGCGCAACGCCGGGTCTTTTCTTTTCAGGAAAGGACGGCGCCTCACCCGACCTGATCCGCGGTGCTCGCAATGTAGGCTTCAAGTGCTTCCCGGGTGATCGTGTGCCGGGCCCCGCAGCGCGGGCACCCCATCCGCACCGAAGCATCTTCGCCGAAAAGCCCCTCCGGATCCGTGCGCATCACCGAGGCGAGCACGGCAAACATCCGATCCTGCGTGCAGCCGCACTCCCAGCGATAGACGCGGCGCTCCAGCAGGCTGAGTTGCTCCGTCGCATCGAGCACGCGAATCATCTCGTCATCGAGCCCCTCGAGCCACCGCAGGTCACACTGTGGCTGGGCGGAGACGAGCACAAAGTCCTCCGGGCCATGCTGGAAAAACCGGGCGAGCCGCTGCTCGCTCTGCAGATAGTAGTGCTCGACGGCGCGGAAGATTCCAGTGCCGTCAAAATCCACGACGCTCCGCCGCGGCTGCTCGCCCGCCTGGACCACATCGGCGAGGAAAATATTTTTTCCACTATCCTTCACTCCATCCGTGAAGAGCTGGCCGACCACCGTCCCGAGCCGACTATCGCCCGTGACAAACAAGTTTAGCAGCGGGTCCTGGAAGTGGATCGTCCACGCCGCCGACTCCGTCCGCGGCCGCGACGCGCAATGCAGCGTCAGCGCGGCCAGCGCCTCCTTCAACATCCCATCGTGCGCAGGCGCGTGCTGATAGCCGTGCTGCCCCTGATGGAGGTAGTAGTCCACATAGAGCTCGCCGAAATCCGCCCGCGCCAGGAGCGCATTGCGGCCCCGAACAAAGTAAGTGCAAATCTCGAGTCCGAAGGCCGAGGCGTCGTCGTTCATCGGCGAAAAGTAACACTGGATTGCATCGCTGGACGGTACGCTCTCGGGCGCGCCGCTGGATTCATCGCACGGAGAAGCGCTGCACGGTGCTCGTGCGATACGTCTGCCCCGGGCGCAGCACCGTGCTGGGAAAAGCCGGCTGATTCGGTGCATCCGGGAAATGCTGCGTCTCGAGGCAGAAGCCGGAGTGCTTGCGATATGCCGCACCTCCTTTGCCGACCACCGAGCCATCGAGGTAGTTGCCCGTGTAAAATTGAATCGCCGGCTCCGTTGTCGAGATCGTCATCACCCGACCGCTCGTCGGCTCGTAAACCTCCGCCGCCAGCGCCAGCGTCCCCGGCGGCCCCGGATCGAGCACGTAGCAGTGATCGTATCCGCCTGGCTCGCCCGTCATCGCGGCGAGGTCCTGCGCGATCCGTTTCGCCACCGAAAAATCCATCGCTCCCCGCGCTGCCTCAATCGCTCCTGTGGGAATACTCGTCTCATCCACCGCCACAAAGTCCTTCGCCCTGAGCAGCACTTCATGCCCGAGGATGTCCCCCGCCCCCGCTCCCGCGAGATTCCAGTAGGCGTGGTTGGTCAGGTTCAAAATGGTCGCTTGATCGGTCGTCGCTTCGTAGTCGATGCGCAGTTCGTCATCCTCCGTGAGCGTATAGACCACCGCCACCCGCAGCGTCCCCGGGTAGCCTTCCTCCCCGTCCGGACTCACGTAAGTAAAGCGCACAGCCTGCGCGCTCAAGAGTTCCGCCGTCCAGTTCCGCTGATCGAACCCCTTCACCCCGCCGTGCAAATGATTCGGCCCATCGTTCGTCGCCAGCGAGTAGCCCTGGCCATCGAGCGTGAATTTTCCGCCCGCGATGCGATTCGCAAAACGTCCCGTCGTCACCCCGAAATACGGATGCCGCGTCAGGTATCCATCGAGCGCATCAAAGCCCAGCGTGACGTCGGCAAGTGCCCCATTCCGATCCGGGACGTGCATCTCCACGAGCCCCGCACCCCAAGCCGTGAAGCGGGCGATCAACCCATGGCGGTTCGTCAGCGAATGAAGTTCGATCGCCTCACCTGCGGGAGTGTGTCCGAAAATGTTTTTATGCACGCAAGCGGGAAGCATCGGACAATCCGGGGATTTCTGGCGAGAAAAAGTACGCGGCGGGCGGCGCTGGAAATTTTAGTTTTCCCCGAGGGCCTGCTCAGTATGCTGCCAGCCCTTTTTCATCCTCAGGCTTGGCACCCTGCGGACTTCCCTCCTTCACCAAGACCGATGAGCACCAAATCCATGAAAGGCGTAGGCGTCGTCCCCAGCGAGCGGGCACTCCGCTTGATCGATCACCCCGAACCCGCGATCACCGCTCCGCACGAGCTGAAGATCCGCACCATCGAAGTCGGCATCTGCGGCACCGATCGCGAGATCTGCACGTTTGCCTATGGCCAGCCGCCAGCGGCGAATGATTACCTGCTCCTCGGCCACGAGTGCCTCGGCGAAGTCGTCGAGGTGGGCTCCGCAGTGCAGAGTTTCAAAGTGGGCGATCTCGTCGTCCCGAGCGTGCGCCGGCCCTGTGCCGACCCCACTTGCATCCCGTGCCGCGAAGGCCGCCAGGATTTTTGCCGCACCTGGACCTTCACCGAACGCGGGATCAATCAGATCCACGGGTTCATGACCGAGATGTTCGTCGAGGAGGAGCAATTCCTCACCCCCGTCCCCGCCGATCTGCGAGATGTGGCCGTGATGGCCGAGCCTCTCACCATCGCCGAGAAAGGGCTCACCCAAGCCTGGCAGGTGCAGAAACGCCTGAACTGGGAGCATGACAATCGCGACGGCAAAGGCCGTGGCTTCGGACGCGTGGCCGTCGTCCTCGGCGCCGGCCCCATCGGCCTGCTCGGTGCCATGAAGCTGCTCATCGAAGGCTTCCGAGTTTACGTTTATTCCCGCTCCCCGAAGCCGAACTTCAAAGCCGACATCGCCGACGCCATCGGCGCGACCTACATCTCCTCCGTCACCATGGGCGTGGACGATCTCGGCCAGCAGATCGGCAATATCGACCTGATCTACGAGGCCGTCGGCGAAGGCCACATCTCCTTCGACCTCATGCGCGTCCTCGGCATCAATGGCATCTACATCTTCACCGGCATCCCCGCGATGAAAGCGCCGATCCCCGTCTTCGCCGACAACCTCATGCGCAACATCGTGCTGAAAAATCAGGCGATCGTCGGCACCGTGAACGCCAGCCCGCAGGCTTTTATCGATGCCATCCGCGATCTCGGTGAATTCAAGCGGCGCTGGCCGAAGCAACTCGCCGCGCTCATCACTGGTCGCCACACCATCGACGGCTACCGCGAACTGCTCGTCGGCCACGCCCAAGGCATCAAGAACGTCATCGAGTTCTGAGCGCCACGCCCGCCGTTGCGTCTCCGCGGCCTTGGGCGACGGTGCGGATCATCCCATGAAATTTCTCATCGTCCTCGCCACCTTTGCCTTTGTGGCGTGGACGTTTCTCCAGCACTTCCGCCAGCGGCCCGCTTCCGGACCCCAGGAGCGCTTTTTCAATATCCGCGCCTGGGCCTTCTCCGCCCTCGTCACGCTCCTCTGCGTGGTCGCCTTCCTCGTCCTGCCGGACAAAGGCCGGGTCCTCATGCTCGCCCCCGTCTTCATCATTGGCTTGGGAATCAGTCAATGGATGCGCAAGACCCGCATTCGTTTGCGGACCGAGGAAGCCGAGCGCACGAACTTCGAACGCGCGAAGCGGATCAATTGACTCACACCACGCAAGCCGGGCTTTGAAATTCAGAGCACCGTGCCTTAATCTCCCGCTATGCTTTTTTCCGCCGCCATCCGCCGCCAACTCCTCATCGCCACCGCCTCCTGCGCCCTGATCCTCGCCCCTGGCTGCGATGCCGTCTCCGAGGGCACGTCCACCACCATCACCGTTTCACCCACCACCCGACCCAAAGATATGAGCAACCTGAGCAAGGACGAACTGAAGAAGCAACTGACCCCGGAGCAGTATCACGTGACGTGCGAAAACGGCACCGAGCGCCCCTTCAAAAACGAATACTGGGACAATCACGCCCCCGGCATCTACGTCGATGTCATCAGCGGCGAACCGCTCTTCGCCTCCATCCACAAATTCGACTCCGGCACTGGCTGGCCGAGCTTTTGGCAGCCCCTGAAAAAGGAAACCGTCGTCGAAAAGTCCGACACCGAACACGGCATGGTCCGCACTGAGGTCCGATCCAAAAAAGCCGACGCGCACCTCGGCCACGTCTTCAATGACGGCCCGAAACCCACTGGCCTGCGTTACTGCATGAATTCGGCCAGCCTGCGCTTCATCCCCGCAGCCAAGCTGAAGGACGAAGGCTACGGCGAATTCGCCGACCTGTTTAAGTAACTCCGCAGGATTGGCAGTAAGTCAGCGGCTCGACGCTTTGCGTTTCTTTGGCGGAGTCGAGCGCTTGAGCACGACCGCTCGCTTCGCCGCGGCCACCGGAGCCGCCGCCCGGCGTTCAGCACTCCGACCAGCGACGACCGTTGCGCGTTTCACGGATGCCTTCCGGTATTCCACGGGCAGGAAGCGGTCGTTCGAATTTCGTTTCACGGGTTCCGGCTTCAAGGCAGGAACCACGCGCCACCACGTCTCCTCCTCCAGCATCCGCGCCAGCAGCACCGGCATCGGCGCCCGGATCTCAGGCTTCCGCTCGACGATCTCGAGCGTCTCGACGATGACCTCAGGCATCACTGCGACCGCTTCCGCAGTTACCTTGACGTGGCCAGACCGTTTGACGCGAGGTCCAGACCTCCGGTTTTGACTCTTCTTGGGAGAAACGTCTCCCCGTGATCTGGCTGTTTTTTTCTGCATGGTTGTTTTTTTCATGGTGGGATTATTTGGATTTCAGGGTTTCCGGTGTCTGCGGCGCGGGCTACCGACCCGGCTCGCATTCTCCGAGAAATGCCGAACACCGTTGCTCATGGGAGTTACCGAGCCTGGAACCACCGCGTCCAAAAACGCGTTCGGCGTTTCGCGCGCCGAGTTTGGCTTCTCCCAGTTCAACGATTGCGACATATCGCTAATGCGAGTAGCGAGCCCCGTGCCAGGCGTCCCAGCAGGAGTAATAATGCCGCTTTTCCCGACAAAACCGGTCGCTTCCGCCGCCAACCACTCCCCTCGACTCTCAACCCTGCGAATTCCCAGCAAAAAGCCAGCCCCCTGGATCGACTTCAGATAGGCGAAGTCACACCCGTACCAGCCACCCGCCGCAGAGCACTCGCTTTCCTTCCGCGGCGGAGGCTGTCAGAAAGTCCCACGCACCCCGCCTGCTCTTCACCCACCCAGATGCCGGACTCCACCTCGCTCCCGCAAACCGCCTGCTACCGCCTCCGGTCGGTGGCACGTTCCTTTGCCAGTGCCGCGCGGCGCCAGTATTGGGCCGCGCAAGGAATGCAGATCGGTGCCGGCACGACGCTGCCGCGGATCGTGGTGACGTGGCCCCATCAGGTCGCCATCGGCGCGGATTGCGTGCTCGAGCCGGACGTCTTTTTCAAATGGGACGGCATCTGGTCGCCCGGCCCGCGCATCCGCATCGGCGATCGCGTCTTCCTCGGGCGCGGGTGTGAATTCAACGCGCAGGTCGGGATCGAGATCGGCGCTGACTCCTCGATCGCGTCGGGGTGCAAGTTTGTGGATCACGATCACGGGATCGTCGGCGAGACGATCGACGCGGTGCCCGGCCGCTCGGGTGCGATCACGCTCGGCCGCCATGTCTGGCTCGGGGCGAATGTGATCGTCCTGCGCGGGGTGACGATCGGCGATGGCGCGGTGGTCGCCGCCGGAGCGGTCGTCACCAAGTCGATCCCGGCGCAAGAGATCTGGGCCGGTGTCCCCGCGCGCCATCTCCGCGAGCGTGGCCCCAAGGAGGAGGGGCGCCCCCGCCCCGTGGATAAGACTCGGGGCGAGGGCGCCCCTCCTCCTTGATGCCGTGCCAGACGCTCTTATGAATCGCCGCCGTCTCCTCCTCCTGCTCGGCGCTCTGCTCGTGATCGCAGCGACGATCACCTTTCGCACGCAGCGCGCTTCATTGCCGCACGAAACGGCAGTAAAGGACGCCAGCCCGCGCGCGGATCAGCCGCCGACTTCACCCACCGCGGCGATGGCCTCGCCATCTTCTCCCGCCGCCAGCGCTGACGAGCGGCCCGGCCCGAAAAAACGCGAGGGCGTCGATGCGGCGAATCTCTACGCGGATGCTTTCGTGCTCTTCGACCGGCTGACCGACGAGGAAAAAGCGATGATTCGCAGGCCGCGCGAGGAGGTGGATGCAGAGAAGGCCGCGCAACTCTTCGAGAAGATTCAGGCGATCATGGCCCTGCTGCGTGCGGCGGCGAAAGCGGACTACTGCGATTGGGGCATGGGGGACATCAATTTCGAGACCGCGCTGCCGCACTTGGGAAAGGCTCAGAATCTCGCGAGTCTCGCACTGTGGGCCGCGGCGTATGGTTTTCCCGCGGATCCGGCAGCAGCACTCGACGACCTCTCAGTGCGTGCCCGCCTCGGTCATCATCTGGCGAACACGCTGATCGGAATGCTCGTGAGCGCGGGTCTCGAAGGCAGCGCCAACAATCTCCTCCGCGATCACCTGCACTCCCTCAATGCCACGGCAAACGGCAAGGCAATGGAACTTATCGCGGCATCCACCCTGGACGCGGACATCGAGCGGGCCATGCAGACCGAGATATTAGCCGCTCAGGCGATGGGAAAAAAGCTCGCGAGCCAAACCCCGGAAGAGCGACTCAGCGTATTTTCTCATCTCGTGGAAGGCGACGACGCGACTGCTGGGCAGAGTGCCGACGCCGACCGGATGGAAGCGGCAGTCCGCGATCCAAAGCTCTTCGCGGCGGAGCTCACATACATGCTGAACGTCGAGGCAAGAATGGCTGACGCGTTCCTGCTGCCCGAGGCGGAGTTTCAAAATTGGTGGAAGGGGGTGAAGGATGAAATGAGTACCGATCACCCGCTCGCGAAGGTGACGCTGCCACACCTCATCGGAGTCCAGGAAACGATGCAGAAGTTGCGCATCCAACGGGCGCTGCTTACGGCTGGCGCGGATGTCCTGCAAAATGGTCCAGCCCAAGTCGGACGCCATCGCGACCCGGCGACCGGCGGCGCGCTGATCTACGTGCCGACGCCGACGGGCTTTGAACTGCGCTCCACCTACCAATCAAAAGGTAAGCCGGTGACGATGACGTTTTCGCGCCCGTAGAACCTGTCATCCTCCGCTGCGCTCAGGATCACAAGGGCTGGGGAACGCGATCCCTGCGGCGCGCGCTACCCCGCGATCTTCTTGTAAGGCTCGCCTTCGTTGAGCGTCGGGCGCTCGGGGCGGCCTTTGTATTTGTACACGAGGCCCATGTTGTCGATGCCGAGCAGCCACAGGATCGTGGCGTGGAGGTCGTGGACGTGGAGGCGTTCCTCCACGGCGTGCAGGCCGACCTCGTCGGTGCTGCCGATGGTTTGCCCGCCTTTCACACCACCACCGGCCATCCACATGGTGAAGCCAGTCGGGTTGTGATCGCGGCCGTCGCCTTTTTCGCTCATCGGGGTGCGGCCAAATTCGCCGCCCCACACCACGAGCGTCTCATCGAGCAGGCCGCGCGACTTCAGATCCCGGAGCAGGCCTGCGATTGGCTTGTCCACGCCGCGGCAGAGCTTGCTGTGATTTTCCTCCAGCTTGGCGTGCGAATCCCACTTGCTGCCGGCGCCGCTGTAGAGTTGCACGAAACGCACGCCGCGCTCGACGAGCCGGCGCGAGAGCAGGCACATCTTACCAAATTCAGCCGTCTCCTTTTCGTCGATGCCGTAGAGCTCTTTAGTCGCCTCGGTTTCCTTCGACAGATCGACGGCCTCGGGCGCCTCGGCTTGCATCCGGAAGGCGAGTTCGTAGCTGGCGATGCGGGCTTCGAGTTCGGTCTGAAGTTTGCGCGAGGCAGCGTGCTCGCGGTTGAGCGAGTTCAGGAAGTCGAGCTTGCCGCGCTGCTGCGCTTCGCCCACGCCGTCGGGAGTGTTGAGATTCGGAATGGGCTCGCTGCTCGCAGTGATGCGCGTGCCTTGATAGACGGCGGGCATGAATCCCCCGCCCCAGTTGCGCGGCCCATTCACCACGCTCGTCGCGTTGTCCTGCATGACCACGAAGGCGGGCAGGTTTTGGTTCACGGTGCCGAGACCGTAGCTCGTCCATGCGCCGAGCGATGGACGTCCGGCGAGGATCGATCCAGTATTCATCTGGCAGACGCCGGCGGAGTGATTGATCCCATCCGCCCAGCACGAACGGACCACGGCGATGTCATCGACCATCCCGGCGGTATGCGGCAGCCAGTCACTCACCCAAGTGCCAGACTGCCCGTGCTGCTTAAAGGTGCGTTGCGACGCGAGGATCGGCGAATCGAATTCTCCCATCGCCGTAATCACGCGCCCGAAGCTCGGCGGGATCGGCTTGCCGGCGAGTTCCGCGAGCAGCGGCTTGGGATCGAAGGTGTCCATTTGCGACGGCCCACCCTCCATGAAGAGGAAGATGACGCTCTTCGCTTTCGCGGGGAACTGCCCGGCGCGCGGCGCGAGGGGATTGAGGGGCTTGCTCTCGGCGATCGCCGCCTGGAGGGCGGACCCTTTGAGCAAATCCAGGAGCGCGAGCCCGCCGAAACCCGCGCCACTGCGCAGGAGAAAATCGCGACGGGAAAAAGCAGAGGCGCGGCGGCCGCAGAAGGTGGAGGATGGGTTCATAGGAGCGGGATGTGTGCGAGTCTTCAAGGAGTTGGGGCGCCCTCGCCCCAAGTAGAAACTCGGGGCGTGGGCGCCCCTGCTCCTTGATCGTGCGCCACAGGGTTTGCGGGATTAATCGACATACAAAAACTCATTCGAGTTCAGGAGCACGTGGCAGAAGTCGATGAGGGCGAGTTGGCGCGGGTCTTCGCGTGGTCCGGTGGGTTTGGCGGAGGTGATTTCATTGCCGCGCCCAGAGCTGTCGGCATGTGGACCGGGATCGCTGTCAAATTTCCAGTAGCCCACGGTGTGCTCCCCGGGTGCGGCGCTGGTGAAGAGGAGTTGCTCGGCGCGCAGTGGGATATTCGAGAGGCGCACGTCGTCGATGAGGCCGTCGAAAAGATTGCCGCTGCCGGTGGGCGCACCGCCGATCACGACCGGCGCGTCGCTGGCGATGCCGCTGGTGGTGCCGTGGGTCACGCGCACGACTTGCAGCGGTTCGTCATCGTTCGAGAGATCCTTGGCGTAGAAGGTGATGCCATTTTCCGCGGCATCCTCGAGATCGACAGCGACGGCGACGAAATAGGGGCGACCGAGTTCGATGTGCAGACCGGAGAAGATCGGCTCGATGGGATCCGTCTCGCGCCACGGTTTATCGCCGCAGATCTGGAGGACGAGCGTCTGGGGCTTGTGGCGCGAGCCTTTGCCGGTGACGCCGAGCGACCAACCCGGATGCCCGCGCTGTCCATCCCAATGTGAGACGATGGTCCGCACCGCGGCGTTTTCGTAGATCGTCTTGATGTTGATGAAGGCCTCAACGGTGAAGTCGCCTTTCGGGAAGACGGCGTCATTCGGGATGACGAGGCGCTCCTGAGGGGTGCCGGGGGTGAGGATCGCGGCATGGCCGTCGCGGAATTGCATCTTCTCGCTGGCGAAGGGCGCAGCCTCTTCGACCGGTGCGGCGGTGGCGACGACGTTACTCTGCTGGCTGATGAACTCCCGCGCGCCGTCACGCTCGGCTTTGCTCGGCTCGCGGCTGAAGGCTAGGCGGAAGGCATCGGCGACGAGCTTGTCTTCGTCCGACGAGCTTTCCTTGCGCAGCCGTTCGGCAAAAGCATTCGCGCGGTCGAGGCTCCAGCGGCTGTTGATCATGAGCAAGGACTGCGTCGGCGTGGTAGTGACATTGCGCAGCGAAGTGCTGGCAAAGCCCTCCGGCACGTCGAAGACTTCGAGCATCGGATCGCGGGTGTTGCGCACGACCTTGCTGAAAATGGTGCGCACGGGCTTGCTCGAATCCTGTCCGGCCCCGCCATCGGGGAATCTGATTTCGCCCGTCAGCGCGAGCACGGCGTCACGGATTTGCTCGGCGTCGAGACGCTTCGTCGAGGCGCGCCAGAGCAGACGATTCTCGGGATCTTTCAGGCGCGCGGCTTCGGCGATCGGGTTCTCGACGGACTGCTGATACGTCGCGCTCGTGACGATGCGCCGGTGCAGCTTTTTCAAACTCCAGCCGTCCTCGACGAACTGCCGGGCGAGCCAGTCGAGCAACTCCGGATGCGACGGCTTTTCGCCGAGCTTCCCGAAGTCACTGGCATTCACGGCGAGGCCCTGGCTGAAGTGATACTGCCAGATGCGATTGACGATCACGCGGGCAGCCAGCGGATTTTCCGGCTGGGTGAGCCAGCGCGCGAGTGCGGCGCGGCGGCCGGTGGTCGGCGTCTGCACGGGTTCGATCTTCGCCGGCGCTTCGTCGAGGACGGAAAGAAAGCCCGGCTCGATGGCACCCATGGCCGCTTTCTTCGGGATGGTAACCGGTGGCGCGAGGGGGCCGATGTCACTCGCGGACTGCGCCATGGGCAGCGGCTCCGGGCGGTCGCCGGCAAACTTCTGCAATTCCGCCAGCAGCACCGTGCGCTTTGACTTATCCGGTTCCTTCACGCGACCGGGGAACCGTTTCTCGCTCCACTCGTACTCCACCTGACGCCAAGCGAGTTCCACGAGTTGCTGCTCGTAAGACGTGCGCTCGGCGGCCGGCTTGGCGATCAGCGCGCGCGTTTCTGGCGGAAATTTTTCCACCGCGTCCTTTTCCGCCCGCGCGCGATACTTCACCTCGATCTCTTCGATTTGCCTGCGCAGATCCGCCGTCTTCTCCTCCCAGACGGCGAGCTTCCGCTGGTACTCCGCGCGCTGCTCCGGGGTGCCCACTTCGGTCTGCCCGTAGTAGCGGATCGGCGCGAAGAAGGCCTGCAAGCGGAAGTAATCCTTTTGCAGGATGGGATCGAACTTGTGGTCGTGGCAGCGCGCGCACTGGACGCCCATACCCATGAAGACATCCGCCGTCGTGTCGGTGAGATCGTTCAGCATGTTCGACCACTGGCCAACGACGTCGCGGTTATTGTACTCGTAGATGCCGTGGGTCAGGAAACCGGTGGCGATCTGCGCATCGGGCTCGCGCGGCCAGAGTTCATCGCCCGCGAGCTGCTCCTGCACAAAGCGGTCGTAAGGCTTGTCGGCATTGAACGCGCGGATGACGTAATCGCGGTAGCGCCAGGCGTTCGGGCGGTAATCGTCCACGCGGTAGCCATCGCTCTCGGCGTAGCGCACGAGGTCGAGCCAGTGGCGCGCCCAGCGTTCGCCGTAGCGGGGATTCGCGAGCAAGGAATCCACGAGACGCTCGACGGCGGCTGCGGGCTTGGCCGCGTGTTCTTTTGCGAAATCTGCGACCTGCTGCGGAGTCGGAGGCAGACCGATGAGATCGAAATAAAGTCGGCGAGCGAGTTTCTCCGCAGGGGCTGGCGGCGCAGGCTGCAGGCCTTCGGAGGCGAGCCGGCTGCGAATAAAGCGATCGATCGGCTGCGCGCCCGGAGCATTCTCCAAGACCGGCGGCTCGACCGTCACCACCGGCTGAAACGCCCACCACTGGCGATCCTCGTCGGTGATCTTTCCCTTCGCGCGCTTGGTCATCTTTTGCCCCGGAGCCTCCGGCCACGGCGCGCCCATCTTCACCCACTCGGTGAGCAGCGCGATCTGCTCGTCGGCGAGCTTCTTGCCCTTCGGCGGCATCTGCATGTCCTCGTTTTTGTAAGTGACCGCCTCGATGAGCAGGCTCTTCGCCGGATTACCCGGCACCACCGCTGCGCCGGTGTCGCCACCCGCGATCGCCGCGTCGCGCGAATCGAGCACCAGCCCACCCTTGATCTTGTCCGACGAATGGCTGTGACACTTGTAGCAAGCGTCCCGAAGGATCGGTTCGATCTTCTTCGTGAAAAATTCGGCGTCCTTTGCGTCAGCATTCGCAGCGACGGCGGATGCGGAGAACGCCGCGCCGACGACGAAAAGACAGGGGAAAAGCAGCAGTCGCATATTCCGATCCTCGCTGGACCAGCCTCAACAGGCAACCTGCCGATACTCCCACCATCGGGTGAGTGCGAAGGAACGCAGCTATTCGTAACGCAGGGCTTCGATGGGATCGAGCGCCGCCGCTTTGCGCGCCGGATAGAAGCCGAAGAAAATTCCCACCGCCGCACTGAAGAGAAATGCGAAGGCGATCGGCCCGGGGGTGATCGCGACTGGCCACTGGAAGAACTTCGCCAAAATGCGCGCGGTGCCGAGGCCAAGCCCGATGCCGATGAGGCCGCCGAGCGAGCTGAGGGTGATCGCCTCGATGAGAAACTGCAGGAGGATGTCCTTGCTGCGCGCGCCGATGGCGAGACGGATGCCGATCTCCCGCGTGCGCTCGGTCACGCTGACCAGCATGATATTCATGATCCCGATGCCGCCGACGATGAGCGAGACGCTGGCGATCGCACCGAGCAGCATCGTCATCACTTTCGAGGTCGCCGTCGCCATCGTCGCGATCTCCTCCTGGCTGCGCACAAAGAAATCCACATCGCGATCCGCGCCAATGCGGTGCCGCTGGGTGAGCAGTTCGGTGATCTGCTGCTGCACCGGCGAGAGCGGCTTGCCCTTCTCGACGCTGAGGGTGATGCGCGGGAGTGTCTTCAGGCCGAGCACGCGTTTCATCGCGCTGGTATAGGGCACCACGATGGTGTCGTCCTGATCGCTGCCCATGACCGACGCACCCTTCACCCCGAGCACGCCGACGATGACGAAAGGCACTTTCCGCATCCGCACGATCTGGCCAAGCGCGGCTTCGGGTGTGCCGAAAAGTTGCTTCGCGACCGTCTGGCCGATGACCGCGACTTTCGCCGAGATGCGCACGTCGCGTTCCGAGAAAGGCGCGCCGTAAGCGAAGGTCCAGCGGCGAATGTCGAAGTACTCCGCCGAGACGCCGTTGATCCGCGTGGACCAATTCTGATTCCCCGCCGAGACGCGCACGCTGCCCTGCACCTCGGGCGTCACGCCTTCGACGGTTGGCACTTCACGCAGGATCGCCGCGGCGTCCTCCAAGGTGAGCGTGCCCGCGCCGCCGTAGCCGCTGCTCATCCCACCGCGGCTCACGCTGCCGGAGAAGATGAGGACGACATTGTCCCCCATGCTCGCGATCTGCTCCTCGACCTGCGCCTTCGCCCCATTGCCGATGCCGACCATGGCGATGACGGCGGCGACGCCGATGATGATCCCGAGCGCGGTCAGCAAGGAGCGCATCTTATTCCGCCGCAGCGCCCGGAACGCCGTCTGGAGGATGACGCGGAATCTCACGCGATTTCCTCCGCTGGCAGCCTGCGCAGTTCTTCGTCGGCCTTCGCGCGGTCGCGCACCGCCTCGTCGCTGAGGACGCGGCCGTCGCGCATCACGATGATCCGCCCGGCGAAGCGCGCGACATCGGTTTCGTGAGTGACCATTACGATGGTGATGCCCTGCGCATTGAGGCGCTGAAAAATGCCGAGGATCTCGACGCTCGTCCGGGTGTCGAGATTCCCCGTGGGCTCATCGGCGAGGAGTAGCACGGGGTCATTGACCAGTGCCCGCGCGATGGCCACGCGCTGCTGCTGGCCGCCGGAGAGCTGGCTGGGCGTGTGATCCGCGCGCGCGCCGATGCCCACCATCTCCAGGGTGCGCATCGCCTTTTCCTGCTGCTCGTGCGCGCTCAGGGCAGAGCGCCGGTAGAGCATTGGCAGCTCCACATTTTCCAGCGCGCTCGTCCGCGAGAGGAGGTTGAATCCTTGAAAGACAAACCCGATCCGGCTGTTGCGGATGTCGGAAAATTCGTCGCGGCTGAGGTTCGAGACATCGAGTCCATCTAGGGTGTAGCGCCCGGCCGTCGGACGATCGAGGCAGCCGAGGATGTTCATGAGCGTGGAT
>JANNXQ010000071.1:0-36578 GCA_031409655.1 Chthoniobacteraceae bacterium
GTGGGGGGGCTGGGGATGTGTATGTAGCCTGGTGGTTCCGTATTTGTTCGCCGGGGGGCGCTTTCACGGCGCTGGGGCGCCCCCGCCCCGGTTTGTCCCTGGGGGCGAGCGCGCCCCTGCTCCTTGGTGAAGCCCTGCGAAGCTCTACTCCCAGAGGAAGTGCTCCAGCCGGAGCCGTTTCACGCGTTCCTGCGCCTCGATGGTCCGCGGTCCGGCGAGCTTGGTCATCTTTTCGTAGATCCCGATCGCGCTCTTCCACTGCTGCTGCTGTTCGAAGATGCGGGCGGCGTCGAAGCCCGCCTTGTAATACCAAAAGTACTCGCGCTCGGCGCCGGCGCTCTTGTCGAGCACATCGTAATAAGCAGCGAGAGCTTCCTGGGGCTTGGCGAGTTGCTCGTAGGCTTTCGCCTTCTTGTAGAGCGCCTGATTGCGCCAGGTCGGCGTGACCTCAGGCTGAGTCGCGAGTTGCTCAAAGACGGCGATGGCGGCGGCGGTCTGGGCGGCGTCCTTGCGACCGAGGATGAGCAGGTTGTCGCCTTTTCCGCCCAGCGCGGCGAAGCGCAACTCGGGCTCGGCGGGCGGTTGCGCGGCGAGGATCAGATCGTAGAGCGTCACCGCTTCGGTTTCTCGACCGAGCCGTCCCTGAATGATCGCCTGCTGCTGGCGGGCGTGCAGCTTGAGCGGACTGGCGGCTTTGACGACTTCATCGAAGAGCCCGAGCGCGCGACCGACGGCGTCGGGGTTGATCTGGCGCATCGCGGATTCGCCAGCGAGGAAGAGTGCCGTGCCCGCGTAGGGACTCTGCGGCGCCTCGCGGGCGAGCGTGGCGAACTGCGTCTCGGCATTCGCAAAATCGTCGCGGCGAAAATAGAGCTGCCCGAGTTTCATCCGGACCTCGGAGAGCAGTGGCGAAGCGCGGTGTTTCCGGAGAAATTTCACGCCCAGCGCGATGACGTCGTCCTCCACGCGCGGCTGCTTCGCATCTTCGAGGAAGATGGCGAGATAGTCCGCGTGATCCTCGGTCGCGGCCGCTGGAGGAGCTTCGTTGACGACGCGCAGGTAGCGGGCGGCTTGCGGCTGGTCGGCGTTGTTGAAGGCGAGTTCGGCGAGCGCCAGTTGGGCTTCGGTAGCGCGCGGGTGTCCGGGGAATTGATCGAGGAAACGCCGGAGCGTATCCTCCGCGAGCGGGTCCGTGGCCCGGGCCTGGGTGAGCCCTTGCTCGAGGGCGAGCTCAGCGCGGAGCGGGCTCTCGCGGAAGCGTGCGCTTAGCTCGCGATAGTCGTCGAGGAAGCGGTCGTAGTTCCGCTGACCGAGGGCGGCAAGGGCGGCGTCGAAGGTGGCGTATTCGCGGAGCGGTGCTGACCGCTCGGCCGCGCTGTGAAAGAGATTGGCTGCGAGCAAATGCTCCCCTTGCTGATACTGGACCAGCGCCGTGCGCAGCTCGATCTCCGCGCGTTCCGCGTCGTTCTGGGCCTTGCGCATGGCGGCTTCGAGCGCACTCACGGCGCCGGCGGGATCGCGGCGCTCCAGGGCGAGATCGGCCTGCAGCAGATGCACGGATGGCAGGAGCTCGTGCGCCAGGTGGCTGCTCACGAAGGACTCCAGGGTCAGCGCGGCTTTGTCGTATTTTTTCTCCCGGATCTGCAGCCGCGCGAGGTGGAAGCGAGCGAGGGCGGCGCGGCGCTCCTGGATCTTGCGCGTCCACTTGTGGAGTTCGGATTCGCCGGCGTTCTTTTGGCGCGCGTAGATCTGGTCGAGACGCCGGAAGACGAGATCGAGGTACGCGCTTTCCGGATAGCGCCCGATGAAATTTTCCAACGGCGCATCCGCTTCTTCAAAGCCCTTCAGCGCGACCAGTGATTCCGCATGGCCGAGCGAAGCCGCCGCGAGCAGGCTGTCCGGCAGGCCTTCGGGCTGGCGCAGCAGATCCTCGAAGATCGTCGAAGCGGCGGCGGGACGGTTCTCGGCGAGGATGAGGCGGGCTTCGACGTAGCGCTTCCATTGCGCATCGAGCGGCGTCCCTGGCCTGGCGGTGGCGAGCGCCTCGCGTGCTTCCTCCAGCTTGCGCGCCTCGACGTAGAGATTCGCGAGCCGCAGGCGGGCGATTTGGTTCGTCGGATTCGCGAGAACGTACGGCTCGAGCGCGGCGACCGCTTCCGGCGTCTGCCCGAGCGCCTGCAGACTCTCCGCTGCGCCCAAGCGGGCGGCGGCGGGGCCATCCGGTGCAGCGGCGAGTGGACGATAGATCCGCAGGGCGTTTTCCCAGCGTCCGGCTCCCGCGAGGATGTGGGCTTGCAGGAGTCGTGCTTCGGGATCGTCCGATCCGATCAGCGGGTTGAGGGCCTTCAGTGCGAGATCGTGCTGTCCAGCGCCGAGCAGTGCTTCGCCGAGCGCGAGGGTGGCGGCGCGGCGGTCGGGTGCCGGCAGCACTGGAGTGGCGAGGTAGGTGCGGAGCTTGTGGATGGCGACCTGCGGGATCGACTCGGCGAGCGCGCGGCGAGCTTCGAGGAGCGGAGCGGGCTCGGCGAATGCGATGGAAGAAAACGTCAAACGCCAAACGCCAAACGCCAAACACCAAACGACGCCGCCCGGGGAGCGGTGTGAGCCTTTGGCGTTTGAAGTTTGGCGTTTGAAGTTTGGCGTTTTCTTCATCCCAGCATCCTCCGCAGGTATTGCCCCGTGTAGCTCCCCGCCACCGCCGCAATCTGCTCCGGCGTCCCTTCCCCCACGAGTTGCCCACCACCCGCGCCGCCTTCCGGCCCGAGATCGAGGATCCAGTCGGCGCACTTTATGACCTCGAGATTGTGCTCGATGATGATCAGCGTATTCCCGGCGTCGCGCAGTTTCATGAGGACTTCGAGGAGCTTGTGGATGTCGGCGAAATGCAGGCCCGTGGTCGGTTCATCGAGGATGTAAACGGTGCGCCCGGTGGCCTTTTTCGCCAGCTCGGCAGCGAGCTTGATGCGCTGCGCTTCGCCACCGCTGAGCGTGGTGCCATTTTGTCCGAGCCGTACGTAGCCGAGTCCCACGTCTTCCATGGCGATGAGCTTGTCGGCGATCTGCGGCACATTGCGGAA
Organism: Chthoniobacteraceae bacterium; assembly: GCA_031409655.1. Classification (GTDB taxonomy): domain Bacteria; phylum Verrucomicrobiota; class Verrucomicrobiia; order Chthoniobacterales; family Chthoniobacteraceae; genus JANNXQ01. The sequence goes on from JANNXQ010000071.1 coordinate 3,078, forward strand.
GAAGCGCGCGGCTTCATCCACGGTCAGGTCGAGCACGTCGGCGATGTTCTTGCCCTTGTAAGTGATCTCGAGCGTCTCGCGGTTGTAGCGCCGCCCGCGGCAGACCTCGCACTCGACATAGACGTCCGCGAGGAAGTGCATCTCGATCTTCTTTACACCGTCGCCCTCGCACGTCTCGCAGCGCCCGCCTTTCACATTGAAGCTGAAGCGCCCCACATCGTAGCCGCGAATGCGCGAGGCGGGGAGGCCGGCAAAGAGTTCGCGCATCGGGCCGAAGGCGCCGGTGTAGGTCACGGGATTGGAGCGCGGCGTGCGGCCGATGGGCGTCTGGTCGATGACGATCGCCTTGTCGATCTGCTCGAGGCCGAGGATGCGTTCGTGTTTCCCGGGCCGATCCTTGGAGCGGTAAAAATGGCGGAAGAGCGCGCGACGCAGGATGTCATCGACGAGCGTGGACTTGCCGCTGCCGGAGACGCCGGTCACGCAGGTGAGGCAGCCGAGCGGAAAGGTGGCGGTGAGGTCGCGCAGATTATTCTCCGTGGCGCCGAGGATCGTGATCCAGCCTGGTCGGGTCGTCTTCGAGTTTCGGATTTCGGATTTCGGATTTCCGCCCGGCGGCGGGGCGACGTACTGCGGCTGCCGCCGCGCCTTGGGCACCGGGATTTTTGCGCGATGCGAAAGATACTGCCCGGTGGGGGAATGCTCGACGGCCTCGATCTCCGCCGGCGTGCCTTGCGCCACGAGATGCCCGCCGCGCGCGCCCGCGCCGGGGCCGAGATCGAGCACGTGATCCGCAGCGCGGATGGTGTCTTCGTCGTGCTCGACGACGATCACCGAGTTCCCCAAATCGCGCAGCCGGCGCAGCGTGCCGATGAGCCGGTCATTGTCCCGCTGATGGAGGCCGATGCTCGGTTCATCGAGCACGTAGAGACAGCCCGCGAGCCCGGAGCCGATCTGGGTCGCGAGCCGGATGCGCTGGGCTTCACCACCGGAGAGGGTGCCGCTCTCGCGATCCAGCGACAGATAGCCGAGGCCGACTTCGACGAGGAATTTGAGCCGATTGCCGACCTCGCGCCGCACTTCCGAAGTGATGAACTGCTGCTGCTCGCTCAGCGCCAGCGTTTCGATAAAGCCCAGCGCCTCACTGATCGTGAGCCGGCAGAAGGCGTGGATGTTCAGGGATTTCAGATCGCAGATTTCAGATTTCAGATTGGAGTTCGATGCGGACCCACTTCTGAAATCCGCCGCCACGGTTACCGCGAGGATCTCCGGCTTCAGCCGCGCGCCCTGGCAGACGGAGCAAGTGCGGCGACTCATGTATTGGCGGATGCGCTGCCGGGAGAGTTCGCTCTCGGTCGTTTCGTAGAGGTGCTGCACGGCGGCGACGAGTCCATCGAAGGGCTTCTCCACCTTTTCGCGCTTCCCATTTTCGCCCCACGAAAACTCGATCACCCGCTCGCCGCTCCCGTGGCAGAGCGCGGTTTGAAACTCCTCGGGCAACTCGCCGTAGGGCTTCTCCATCGAGGCGCGGTAAGCTTTGGTCAGCGAGGTCAGCACGCCGGTGTAGTAGCCCTGCATCCGTTTGTTGGCCTTGGCCCACGGGGCGACGGCGCCTTCCGCGAGTGACTTCTCGCGGTCGGGAATCATGAGGTCCGGATCGCAGACCAGCTCCGTGCCGAGGCCGTGGCAGTCAGGGCACGCACCGAAATGGCTGTTGAAGGAGAAATGTTTCGGCGTAAGTCGCGGCAGGGTGAAGCCGGTGTCCGGATTGCTGAAGTCCGTGGAGTATTTCAGCTCGTCCCACAGATTTGCCGAATTCTCGTTAGCGACGCCGGTGGTCGCGTTTGCGCGCAGCACGACGAGTTGATGGCCGCCCCACTTCAGCGCCGTATCCACGGAGTCGGCCAGCCGCGTCCGCACGCCCTCACGCATTACGAGGCGATCGACGACCACTTCGATGACGTGCGCCTCGCCTTTACTCAGGCGGATGGGTTCGGGCCGGCCCAACTCGATGATCTCGCCATCGATCCGCACCCGCACAAAGCCCTCGCGCTTCAACTTCTCCAGCACATCGCGAAACTCGCCGATCTCGCTTTCGACGATCGGCGCGAGCAGGACGATGCGACTTTCCGGCGGATACGCGCAGATGCGATCGACGATCTGCTCCGGTGAAAGCTTGAAGATGGGTTCGCCCGTGGCGGGGTCGTGCGGCTGGCCGATGGAGGCGTAGAGCAGGCGCAGGTAGTCGTAGATTTCTGTGGTCGTCGCGATGGTCGAGCGCTGGTTGCCGCCGGAGCTGCGTTGCTCGATGGCGATCGCGGGCGAAAGGCCCTCGATGAAATCGACGTCGGGCTTTTGCATCTGATCGAGGAACTGCCGGGCGTAGGCCGACAGGCTCTCCACGTAGCGCCGCTGCCCCTCGGCATAGAGCGTGTCAAAGGCGAGGGATGATTTGCCGGAGCCGCTCAGGCCCGTGATGACGACCAGCTTCTCCCGCGGAATCTCGAGGGAGAGGTTCTTGAGATTGTGCTGGCGGGCACCGGTAATCTTTATCGTTTCCGCTGGCATCTTTCCTGCGTTAGCTGAAATGACAATCCAAGCAGAAGCTCCCACCCTCCACCAGAGGTAAAATCCGATGACTCAAACCGAACCCTTTTTAAACCGCGAAGAACTCCAGGCTCTCCACGAAAATTTTCGCGAGCTGAAGCATTCGATCAATAACACCCTCGCGGTGGTGATGGCGCTCTCAGAGCTCGGACAGCGCAACCCGGCGCACTACGAAAAACTCGCGAAAGCCGTGCTCAGCCGCGGCCCCGATGTGGTCCAGCAACTTCAGGAATTTCAGAACGCCCTTGGCGCGAAATTGAAGGTCGTCGATCCGACGTAGGCGCAGCGGCGTTTCGGGAATTCTTTGACCGCGAAGGAGCGAAGCGGCGAAGCGGGAGCGGTGGCCTGATTCGGGCCTGAGTGTTTTTTTATCTCGAAGGGGAAAGCGTGGGCTCTTTTCTTTCAGGTCACTGCGCTCTTCGCTCCTTTGCTGCTTCGCGGTTCGTTCATCCCTCCGCGACCATCCAGGCGTAGAAGGCCTGATATTTCCACGTCAGTACCGCAGCCAGAGCGACGAGGAGCGCGGCGGCAATGTCGCGCCGCGAGAAGTGATCGGCTCTTCCCCGGCCTCGCAAGAACTCAAGCAGCGCACCGGTGGGGCAGCCATAGTGGCAGTAGGCCATCGGGACAAACATCGACGCGATAAGACCGGCGACGGCGATGGCGATCGTCGCCCAGCCAGCGGAAGTGAGCAGATAGGCGTCAAAGGGTTCGAGGTGCGCGAGATCGATGGGCAGCACGAGGATGCAGACGATGACGACGAGACCGAGGAGCAGCGGTGGCAGCCAGCGTAGCCCGGCGGCAAAGTCCTTGGGGAGCGTGATGCGCCAGCGTTTCGGTGCGATTTTACTGAGCAGTTCTTGCGCGGCGCCGTGTGGGCAGAGTTGCTGGCAGTAGAGTGGTTTGCCCGTGGCCCAGGGCACGGCGAGCGCGGCGGCCATGAGGAGCACGAGCCCCGGCGCGCTGCGCCACGGCACCCCGGATTGCATCCAGCCGCCGAAGAGCGACTGCGCGAGCAGGTCGCCATTGATGAAGCCGATGTAGGCGATGACGAGGATCTGGAAACCGCGCCGCAGCCACTGGCGTCCGTAGGTGCCGGTGAAGGCGAGCCCGAGCCCTGCAGCGATGACGAGCGCGAGGCCGATGTCGCGCGCGCGAATGCGGAGGGGCGGCAATACCACGGCGAGCGCGGAGTCGGCGGCTTGGAGTCGGCGCTGGATGCCGTCGGCGATGGCGAGGCTCGTCATGGAGGCACCGGACACGCCTTCGATGCCTGCGTCCTGCGGGGACAGGCGCGCGACTTCATCCCACGGCTTGCCATTCCAGAGCTTGAGAAAGTGCCGGTCGGTGACGACGTCGTGGACGTGGTCGCGTGTATCTTGCGAGGATCGCACGCGGACCCCGACGACGTGCAGCGCGGGGTCGAAGGCCACGAGCGTGTCCGTCCACCCGCGGTAGCCGATGATGCCGTCGGTGTGTGGCGAAGTGCGGAGGACGTAGCCAATCTGCTGTCCGCCGGCGTCATGCACCGCCAGGCCCGCGCGTCCACCCGCGTCCGGGCGCAATTCCGCAGCCGTGGGAAAAACTGCCTGTACTTCGCCGAGTTCGATCGGCGCGTGGCCTTCGATGCGCAGCCGGATATGATGCTCACGGATGATCCAGGCGATCGCGACGAGCACCGCGAGCCGGTAGATCTGAAGGAGCGGGCGCTTCAAAAGATGTCGGGAGTTTTGCGCAGAGCCAGGGCGTGGGCAAAGCGACGCGAGGACGCACCGGACTCCAAAGCGGCTGCGCCGCAAAATAAATCGTTCGGCCTCGTTTCGCGCGGAGCGCTTTGGAGTGCGGCGCGTCCTAGCGCCGCTTTCGTCACGCGCGCGACGCTCTCGAGACGCCCCGTGGCGCTCACTTCGCCTTCAGGACTTGTACTGCGTCGAGGTGGACGTTGCCTTGCGCGCCTTCCGTGCGGAAGACAACGGCGGATTTCTCCCCTGCTTTGAAGTCAAAGACCCCGAGCGAGTGCGCGCCTTTCCCGCCGTTCGCGGGCTTGCTCTGATTCACGGTGAAGGCCTGCTCACCCGCGGCGGTCTGCACGATGACAGCTGCGGACTTCGCGCGATTTTCGTGCGGCTGAAAGTAGATGCGCACTTCGTATTTGCCGGCGTCCTTGATCGTGAAAGGGAACCGCGCACTCGCACCAGCGGCGCTGCCAAAGCTGTAGTGCTTTCCGATGAAGGGCTTCAGGCCTTCGCCACTCGACCATTTGCCGGTCAGTTCCGCTTCCGCGTCGTCGATCACGATGCCTTCCAGTTTCTTCGGGTCGATGATCGTGGAGATCGGCTCCGGAAGCTTCTTCGCATCGCCCGGCAGATACAGTGGTCCGTCACGCGAATCCCGACGCATCGCACCGGGTTGGCGCATCAGATCCTTGAGCACGTCGAGATAGTTTTCGTACACCCCGCGCGGGCTGGTCTGATGATTCACGCAGATCCACGCGGCCTTGCCCACCACCTCGCCCATCATCCCGCAGGTGCGCATCACGCGCGTGCTGCCGAGCGAATGGCGATCCACGCTGATGGTGCGGCCGGCCATGAAGAGATTCGCGATGTCGCGGGAGTAAAAGCAGCGATACGGCACGGGATAGCCGTTCTGCCGGTCGGCGTGCGCGCCATGTTCCGCGCGGCTGATGAAGGGGTTCTCCGGATACTTCTTCATAAACTGCTGCTTCGGATAGTGCAGATCCTGGCTCCACGTCGTCGGCACGCAGCCATCGGGATGGATGATGCCTTTCACCATGTCTTCGCCATTGAGGATGAAATCGCCGATGATCCGCCGGCTCTCGCGCGGGCCGCCGATGTAGGCCAGCCAGCTCAGCGCGTGATTGCCAAAGTTCTCCGGCTCGAGCTTCTTCATCGCGCTCACCGCGCCGAAGACCGCGCGGAAATTCCAGTCGCGGATTTTTTCGAGGTCATTGATCGGGTGCTGATCAAAGCCGCTCTCCCAAAACCATTCGCCGTGCAGATAGTCCTGCGGATTCTCCGTGGGCGTGAAGCCGAGATCGTAGCCCGTCTGTTGCGACGCGTTCTTCTTGCCGACGTCCGCGAGCGGCCGCGGGATGGGGAAATCGTCCATGTCGAGTTGCAGCGCCCACGGCGTCTCGGGCCACGACTGCGCCTCGGCGTGCTTCTTCATCACCCACATGTTGCTCATGCCCATGATGCCCTTTTCCTCCATCATGAATTCCGCGCCCGCCAGCGCGCCCACCGTCCCGTGCCCGGTGCAATCCACGAACAGCTTGCCCACGAAGCGCCGCTCCTGATGCGTGCGCGTATCCATGCCGGTGACGCTGCGGATCGCTGGCCGCTCGCCGGCCTTTTTCATCTCCACGCGGTGGACGTGAGTGTTCAGGAAAAGGTCGATGTTCTTCTCCGCGCGGACCGCGGCTTCCTTGAGCTTGTCATTGAATTCATCGCCACTCGCCGCCGGGCTGTTGCTCGCGCGATCGGCGAATTCCTCCACGATGTCGCCGAGATGCGGATAGAGCCCGCGCCGCGTAAAGCCCTGCGCCCACACCTGGATCTCGCTCGAGCCATTGCCGCCGAGCACGGGCCGATTGTGAATGAAGGCGACCTTCAAGCCCTGGCGCGCGCCGCTGATCGCCGCGCCCATGCCCGAGTAGCCGCCGCCCACGACCACGAGATCGTACTCCGCGGTCTCCGGCGCGGCGTCGGGAAGATTCAGCAGCTTGCGCCGCAGGACATTTGTCCCCGCGATGTCGGCGGGCGGGGTGAAGCTGAGATCGCTGGTGATGAGGATCGTATCGCAGCGCCCGGCGAAGCCCGTGAGATCGCGCAGCGCGAGTTTCACCTTGCTGGCCTTGAGTTCCACGGTGCCCGCGTCGTCCCACTGCCAGTCCTTGCCTTTCGCGCCGCATTCATTGGGCAGCGCCGCTCCATCGATGCTCACCTGGAAACGTCCCGGCGCACCCGGCGCATCCCAAGGCCCCACCCAATTCTTGCACCGCACCCACACGCGATGTTTGCCCTCTTTCGCGATGGTGACCTCCGTGACCGCATCGGCCACCGGTTTCCCAAGCCCATGGGCCAGGAGATACGGCGAACCCATCACTTCGATGAATTGCGTATCAAGCACCCAGCCGCCGCGATTCGCAAAGCTCTCGGCTTCGACGAGAAGTTGATCGGCGGCAAGGGCGCGCACGGCGAGCGCGCAGACGAGAGAGGTGAGGAGGGTCTTCATGAATGAGCGGCGAATATGAGGAGTGGAGTGCCTGCGCGCAAGTCGCACGCTGTGACATTGGCGATCAGCGCAAATGCTGGCGGGCGATTTTCGGAAGGGGCAAGGCTCGGGGACGAATCTGAGTCACTCGGAAGCGTGTTCGGATCGCCAGATCGCCGCCTTCGCGTCCATCTCGCTGATGAAGTCGTCCTTCCCATCGGTGTAGCGTGAAATGTCGGCGGGATAGATCGCCGCCAGTCGGAGCTTCAGCGCTTCGTACGCTTTTGCGCAGTCCGGGTGCGCATTCATGAAGTCCCTGAAGGCGAGATGCCGTTCGATCTGTAGTGAGCCGACCGCGAAGGCGTGAATTTGATGCGTGCGATTGCCGGAACGGTCGTTCTTTCGAAAGTAACGCCGACCCTCGACGCCAAACTCACCGAGCGTTTCGTACCCGATCGCCTCAAGCCGCTTCGCGCGAGCGTCGAGCAGGTGGACATCACGGACCACCGCCAGCATATCGATGATCGGTTTCGCGTGGATCCTCGGGATGGCCGTGCTCCCGATGTGGTGGATCGCGACGAGGTGATCGTCGAGCGCCTCTTCAAGGGACGAGGACTCGCGCCCAAATTCTTCCGCCCATTCCGGGTGATGTGGAACGAGGTGAACGCGCTGAGTTCCCATTTTTGCGGCGAGCGGTGGGTGCCGATCGGGGTGAACTGGCGAGATCCTACTTCTCGACCGGCTTCCCGGCGCTCTGCCAGCCCTTGAAGCCCTGCTGCAAATGCAGCACCGACTTCAGCCCTTCCTTCTCCAGCGTCGGCAGCGACCGACCGCTCCGCCCGCCGCCGGCGCAGTGGACGATGTAGGTCTTCGACTTATCCAGCGCCGCGATCTTCTGCGCGAAGTCGTCGCCCATAAAATCGATATTCACCGCCCCCGCGATGTGCCCGGCGGCGAATTCCTCTGGCGTGCGGATATCGAGCACCGTCGCCTTTTTCTCCGCGACCAGTTTCGCGACCTCGTCGGGCGTGACCTCGGTGCCCGCCGCGGCCGGAATGGGCCCCGGTGCGACCGGTTTCTTTTCTTCGGCGAAAGCTGGGGCGATGAGGAATGCGGCCGCGCAAACAAAAGACGTGAGCATTTTCATGGAAGACTGAGTGAATCCGATTCCACGATCCTGGCAAACGGGAATCCGCCTCGGCATCGCGCAGAACGCCGGGATCGCACTGGGCGCTGAACCACAAGACCGTCGCCTTTCGTTCTGATTGCGCAATTGGCTTGAATGGCAAGAGTCCATGGTATTAACCATATCGACTATTGCCGATGCGAAAGAACTACGTCCCTGTCGGGGAGTTCTTTCTTCCATGAGCCCAGAAGCCCTCGAACTCGACTTGCCCGAAGCTGACCGCGTCTTGGGGTCCGTCGGGGGGTTGCGTCGGTGAACGAAAAAATGATTTCCCTTACTCCCGCACTTCCGTGACCTCGCCCGCGGCACCTACACCGCGTCCGCGAGTCGCCCACATCACCACGGTCGATATCTCGCTGCGCCTCCTGCTCCAGCGGCAGTTGCAGAGCTTGCAGACCGCTGGCTACGAAGTGGTGGGCATCTCGTCGCCCGGCGGGAACGTGCCGGAGATCGAAGCCGCCGGCATCCCGCATCTCGCGCTGCCGATGAGCCGCAACTTCACGCCGCTCGCCGATATCCGTTCCCTCCTCAGCCTCATCTCGCTGCTCCGCCGCGAGGGTTTCACGGTCGTCCATACCCACACCCCGAAGGCCGGGCTGCTCGGCCAGATCGCCGCGCGGTTGGTCAAAGTGCCGGTCATCGTGAATACCGTCCACGGCTTCTACTTCCACGAGCACATGCCACCGCGCGCCCGGAGGTTTTACGTCGCGGTGGAAAAAATCGCCGCGTGGTGCTCGGATGCGATCCTCTCGCAGAACGGCGAAGACCTGCAAACCGCCATCCGCGAGCACATCTGCCCCGCCGAGCGCATCGCACATCTCGGCAATGGTATCGACCTGACGGCTTTCGATCCCGACCGGATCGACCCCGCGACCGAAGCAGCCCTCCGCGCCCGACTCCGGCTCCCCGTTGGCACCCCCGTCGTCGGCTTCGTCGGTCGCCTCGCGGGCCGGCGGAAAGGCTTCCTGGACTTCCTCGCTGCCGCGCGCGCGCTCGCCGAGCGTCTGCCGGCCGCGCGCTTCCTCATCGCCGGCGCGGCCGATAGCGGAAAGCCCGACGCCGTCGAGCCTGCCGTCGCCGCGGACTACGGCATCGCCGAGCGCTGTATCTTCGTCGGCCACGTGCCCCAGGAAGATCTGCCGCGCTACTACCGGCTCATGGACACCCTCGTTCTGCCGTCGCTCTTCGAGGGCATCCCGCGCGTCGTCATGGAAGCTTCGGCGATGGGCGTGCCCAGCGTCGTGAGCGACGTCAAAGGCAACCGCGAAGCCGTCGAGCCCGGCCGCAATGGCCTCCTCGTGCCGCTCGGCGACGTGCCCGCCCTCACTGCCGCGATCCTGCACATCCTGGAGAATCCCGACGTCGCTGCAGGCCTCGCCGTTGGCTGTCGCACCCTCGCTTTGGAGCGCTTCGATGAGCGCATTGTCTTCCAGCGCGTGCGCGAATGCTACGAAACCCAACTCCGCCGCAAAGGCCTCGCGCACTGGATCCCCAGCCCGCCACCGCGCCCGGCGGAAACCGCCGAGAGCGGGAAATCCGGCTGCCTGGTGCAGTCGTAGGCTCCGACTCGGACGTTAGTTAGTAAGCAGTCCCGGACATTCCCAGAGCGCGCACCAGAAAGGCCCACTCGTCCGCGGTTTCTTCAATGACCTTGCTCAGGGCATTGCCGCCGCCGTGGCCCGCTTTAGTCTCGATGCGGATGAGCACGGGTGGGCCGTCCTTGGCCTGACACTCCTGAAGGCGGGCGGAGAATTTGAAGCTGTGGGCGGGGACGACGCGGTCGTCGTGATCGGCGGTGGTGATGAGGGTGGCGGGGTAACGTAGTCCAGGCTGAAGACGGTGGAGCGGCGAGTAAGCGTGGAGGGTCTTAAAACCCTCGGGTTCTTCGCTCGAGCCGTAGTCGCTCTTCCACGCCCAGCCAATGGTGAATTTGTGGAAACGCAGCATATCCAGGACACCGACTGATGGCAGCGCCGCCCCGAAGAGTTCGGGGCGCTGGGTCAGGCAAGCGCCCACGAGCAGGCCGCCATTACTACCGCCCGCGATCGCGAGTTTGGCGGGAGTCGTGATCTTCTCGGTGATCAGCCACTGAGCAGCACCGATGAAGTCATCGAAGACATTTTGCTTCTTTGCCTTGATGCCATCGAGATGCCACTTGCTCCCGTATTCGCCGCCGCCTCGCAGGTTGGCCATGGCATAGACGCCACCCATCTCCATCCAGACGAGATTGGCGATGCTGAAGCTGGGCGTGAGCGCGATGTTAAAGCCGCCGTAGCCATAAAGAAGCGTGGGATTCTGACCGTCGAGTTTCAGCCCGCGCTTGTGGGTCAGGAACATCGGCACGCGTGTGCCATCCTTACTGCGGTAAAAGATCTGCCGGGTCTCGTAGCCAGCGGGTTGAAAGTCCACCTTGGGCGCACGGAAAACCATGCTTTCGCCAGTGGTGAGGTCGAGCCGGTAGATACTGCCCGCGGCGGTGAAGCTGGTGAAGGAATAGAAGGTCTCGGTGTCGGCGCGCTTACCCCCAAAGCCGCCCGCGCTGCCCAAGCCAGGGAGTGCGATCTCCCGCACCAACTTCGCGCGGATCGCCTTGCCATCCCACTCCAGGATCTTCACCTGCGAATGGGCGTCCTTCAGGTATTGGCAAATGAACTGCCCATGCACGACGCTCACGCCCTTCAGGGGCTCTTCGGCTTGCGGGATCACTTCGCGCCAGTTCGCCCGGTGCGGCTTGCGGATGTCGATGGCGATGACGCGGCTGCGCGGCGCTTCGAGATCGGTTTCAAAGAAGAAGACCGGTCCGTCGTTGTCGATGAAGTCGTAACTGGCATCAAAGTCATTGAGTAACTCGACGACCTTGGCCTGCGGATCAGTGAGGTCCTCGTAGAAGGTGCGGTTCTTCGGATCGGTGCCTTGGGAGACGTGGATAATGAGAAAGTGACCGTCATCGGTGACGCTGCCATTCAGTCCCCAATCGGCACGATCGCGCCGCTCATAGACGAGCACGTCGTCGCTCTGCTTGGTGCCGAGCTTGTGGAAGTAGAGCTTTTGAAACTCGTTCTTTCCCGTGAGGTCCGCGCCTGGTTTCGGGGCATCGAAGCGGCTGTAGTAGAAACCGCTGCCGTCCTTGGCCCATGAAGGCGTGGAGAACTTCACCCATTCGACCACGTCCTCCAGATCGCGACCGGTCTCGACATCGCGTACGCGGTTTTCCTCCCAATCCGAGCCGGACCGCTGGAGGCCATAGACGAGCTTCGTGCCATCGTCGCTCGGCACGGAGTCGGTTATGGCCACGGTGCCGTCGGCGGAGAGTTTGTTCGGATCGAGCAGCGGACGTGGCTTGCCGGTCAGGGAATCGGCGACCAGCAGCACGCGCTGATTCTGGAGCCCGGAGTTATACGTGAAAAAGTAACGTCCGCCTTCCCGATACGGCACCCCGAAGCGTTCGTAGTTCCAGAGCTTGGTCAGCCGCTCCCTGATCTTGGCCCGCTCGGGAATCGTCTCGAGAAAGCCGAAGGTTACTTTGTTTTGGGACTCCACCCAGGCCTTCGTTTCGGCAGAGTTATCGTCCTCCAGCCAGCGATAGGGATCGGCGATCTTCGTCCCGTGGTAATCGTCAATCGTGTCCCCTTTGTGGGTGGGCGGGTATTCGAGCTTTGGTGATTCAGCGGTGGACATGGCGATGGAGACGGCGAAGACCGTCAGGAATGGGTAAGGTTTCACAGTTTGCGAGCGAGGATGTAACCACGGGCCACGGTGGTGTCTTCGTGCTTGAGCCAATCGAAGCCGATTTCATTCAAGTAAGTGCGCATTTCGCCGACGGAGTAACATTTCCCTTCGGTAATCTGCATCAGCAGCGCGGAGTATTCGGCGACGTGGAGGGGGCCGGTCTTGGCGGTATTGATGAAGGCATCGTGGATCAGGAGTAAGCCAGCAGGCGGCAGCGCCGCGTGGGACTTGGCGAGTAACTCGCGGACCGTGGGCTCTTCCCAGTCGTGGAGGACATTCGAGAGGAGGTGGACATCGTAGCCGGTCGGCCAGGCGTCTTTAAACATATCTCCCGCGACGACGCTCACCTTCTCACTGCACTCCTGTCGGGCGATGGATTCGCGAGCGATCCGATCCACGGGAGGCTTCTCAAAGACCGCGGCGCGCAGTTGCGGATGCTGCACCGCGAGGGCGCAGGCGTAGATGCCGGAGCCGCCTGCGACATCGAGCAAGGCGGTGCTCGCGGAAAGGTCCACCTTGCGCGCCAGGGCCGGCCCGAGGAGCACGCCGCGGCAATCCATGGCCGCGGTGAATTGCGCGGCGAAATCCTCGCGCTCCATGGCCTGCGCCCAAGCTTGCGCGTCATAGCTGCCCCAGTTCGCAGGCTTGCCGGTGCGCAGGACTTTTAGCATGTCGAGCGTCTGCGGGCGGTCCTTCATCGAGGTGTAGTAGGGCGCGAGATTCCAAGGCGACGTTTTCACGAGATGCTCCCGGGCGCGGGCCGTGACGTGGAAGCAGCCGCCCGCGGTGGTCACGAGTTTCATCGCGGTGAAGAGCGTCAGCATCACGTCCGCCGGGCGCGGATGAATCCCGAAGTGCGCGCAGATCGCGCCGAGGGTGGAAGCGTGATCGGAAAGCCAGGTGAAGAAATCGAGATGCGCAATGGCCGCACCGAGCAGATCGACCGACGCGATGGCGTCGCGGTAGCGGTAAAGATCAGTGGGATCGGTGACGGGGAGGTCGGTGAAGTGGCGGTGGGGCATGGGCGGGAAGAATGAACGCCAAACTGCAAACGCCAAACTGCAAACGCCAAACGACTCCGTCCGGAAGCCGCGTTTCTGCATTTGAAGTTTGAGGTTTGAGGTTTGACGTTTGGAGTTTGGAGTTTGGAGTTTGGAGTTTGGAGTTTGGAGTGTGGAGTTCTTCTGCTTCCGTTCGCAAAGTCCATTCCCAATGAAATCCCTCCTTATCTTCCTTAGCCTCGCCATGCTTGCCGCCTCCACGCTCGCCGCCGACGGTCCTATCCGCCACGTCGTGCATTTCAAATTCAAAGCCGACGCGGCGAAGGATCAGATCGCGAACGTCGTGAAGGAGTTCGCCGCGTTGAAGACGAAGATCACCGCCGTCGAATCGCTCGAATGGGGAACGGATGTGAGCCCCGAAGGACTCGGCCAGGGTTTCACCCACTGCTGGCTGGTGAATTTCAAGAACGCCGCGGATCGTGATATTTATCTCAAGCACCCGGATCACACCGCCTTCGTGGCCATCCTCAAGCCAATCCTCGAAGAGGCGCTGGTCGTGGATTTCGTGCCGCAGAAGTAGGCACGCACTTACTTCGCGAGGTCGTAGCAGAGGAGCCAGCCTTCATCGCGGAGATAGAGCCGCCGATCCGCGAGCACCGGCGACGCCCAGCAGGGATGGCCGAGCTTCGGCACCTGCCAGCGCGCGAGTTCTTCGAGCTTCTCGGGATTCACTTTGAAGAGCCCGAGCAGACCTGCTTCGCCGAGCGCGATCAGCTTTCCCTCCGCCAGCACCGCGCTGCCGCGACCGAAGACTTTGGGTTCACTGCCGACCTCGACTTTGCCCTGACCGCCCTTGGGCCAGGCTTCGCTGCGGTCCCACTTCACCTTGCCCGTCGCGAATTCCACGCAGCGGAAATGCGCGTCGGGTTCATTGCGTCCGGAGAAGGAGTAGAGGTGGCCGCCCGTGAGCACGGGGCGCGTCCAGTGGATCTCGAGCTGCGTGCCGGCCCACACGTCATCGACGCCTTTGCCATCCGGTCGCACGCGGAGCAGCACCGAGCCGCCGCGATAGTAGGCGGTGGAGAGAAAGATGGTGTCGCCCTCGACCACGGGCGTCATCGCGTTCACTGATTCATTCTGCCGCGCCCGGAACCAGCGGGAAAAATTGTGCCGTCCCGTTTTCGGATCGAGCGAGATGAGGCCCTGACGCGTGACCGTGAGCAGGTGCCGCTGACCGTGGAAGGTCGCGAGCACCGGGGTGCAGTAGCTCCCTTGCTTTTCAAAAGCGGGATCGGCGCGGCTCCAGGTGACGAGCCGTTCGCCGGGCCAGCCGAGCATCGGCAGACCGGTCCAGGTGCGTTCGCCGCCGTTCTGCCAGAGGGTGCGTCCGGTCTTGGCATCGAAGGCCACAACCGCGGCATTCGGCTGGCCGCCGACTTGCACGAAGACGATGCCGTCTTCGAGGATCGGTGAACTTCCCGCGCCGAAGAAAGCCTCCGGCACTTCAAACTCGCGTGCCGTATCGCGCCGCCAGATCTGCTTGCCCGTGGCGAAGTCGAGGCACACCAGCACGCCTTCCGCGCCGAGCGTGTAGCAGCGATCGGCAGTGAGCAGCGGCGTGCAGCGCGGGCCGTTGTTGTAGCCAAATGGGTCGCGATACGCCGAGGGATACGCGTGCTTCCATTTCGTCGCGCCGGTGGCCGCGTCGCAGGCCTCGACGATCTCTTCATCGCCCACGCGATGATGCACGACCATCACGCCCCCGCGCACCGAGGGCGCGCTGTAGCCCGCGCCCACCTGCTTTTCAAAGACGAGCTTCGGCCCACCCGGCGGGAACTTTTCGAGCAGCCCGGTCTCGCTGGAAATCTGATCGCGCGTCGGCCCCATGAATTCCGGCCAGTCCCCGGCGAACGCGGAGATCGAGAGGAACAAGGCGAAAGCAAGCGAGGGAAGACGCATGGCGAAGGGACTGTGCCGGCTCGCGCCACGCGTGGCAACCCGCTCGCGAGTCCGCCAGGGGCTTAGTTTCCCGGAGCCCGCTTTTTTAAAACGCAGAGACGCAGAGACGCAGAGGATAGAACTTTTTTCTGCTCTCCGCGTCCTCTGCGCCTTCGCGTCTCGGCGTTTAAAATACCCAAGCCTCGACCTCAGCGTGAGCCAATGGCCCCGAGTCCACGCCATTGCCCGCGATCCGGCAGCGTGCCTTACTCATCCGCCCGCATGAAGCTCGTCACCTTCCTCTCGCTCCTCGCGCTAACGGCCCCGCTCCTCGCGGAGGAAAAGCGCGGTGATACGCCAGACGCGCCAGACGCGCCACCTTCCACGCCTGCCGAGCAACTCGCGCAGTTCCATGTCCCGCCCGGATTTGAGGTCCAACTCGTGGCCGCGGAACCCGAAATCCAGAAGCCGATCAATCTCAACTTCGACGCCGCCGGCCGACTCTGGGTGAGCGGCTCCGAGCTGTATCCGTGGCCCGCGCGCACCGACGCGAAGGGCCAGCCGATCCCCGGTTTCGACAAGACCTGGGAGGAAATGACGAGTGCCTTCCGCGTCGGCGATCAAGCGCCAGAGCCGCCGCCCGTCGGACGCGACACTGTGCGCATTCTCAGCGACTTCGCGCCCGATGGTCGCGCGCGCAAGATCGTCACTTTCGCCGACAATCTGAACATCCCCACTGGCCTCCAGCCGCTCCCGCGCAAGCCCGGGGCAAAAGGCGAAACCGCGATCGTCTTTTCCATCCCCAATATTTGGCGCATGGAAGACACCGACGGCGACGGCCACGCCGACCAACGCGAACCGCTCTACGAAGGCTTCAGCTTCACCGACACCCACGGCATGTCGTCGAACTATCTCTACTGGATCGACGGCTGGATCTACGGCTGCCACGGCTTCCGCAATCGCAGCGAGGTCAAAGATCGCACGGGCCGCGTGACCGTTTTCGACAGCGGCAATACCTATCGTTTCCGCCCCGATGGTTCGCAGATCGAATCTTACACCCACGGCCAGACGAATCCCTTCGGCCTGACTGTCGATCCGCTCGGAAATTTCTTCAGCGCCGACTCGCACTCGAAGCCCGTGATGCTGCTCATTCGCGGCGGCTACTACGCCGGCATCGGCAAACAGCACGACGGCCTCGGCTTCGCGCCCACGATCACCGACGACGACCACGGATCGAGTGGCATCGCCGGCATCGCCTACTACGCCGACGACAAATTTCCCGAGGAATATCGCGGCAATCTTTTCAACGGAAACCCCGTCACCCGCCGCATCAATCGCGACCGCCTCGAATGGCACGGCTCGACGCCCAAGGCGATCCGCATGCCGGATTTCCTGACCTGCGACGACCCCTGGTTCCGCCCCGTGCAGGTGAAGCTCGGCCCCGACGGCGCCCTCTGGATCGCGGACTTTTACAACCCGATCATCGGCCACTACGAAGTCCCCCTCACCGACCCGCGCCGCGATCATCGTCACGGCCGCATCTGGCGCATCGTGTGGAAAGGAGAAGGCGCGCGGGCCGAAGTTCCGGGGAGCGCGCCCGTCCCGGGCGCGGGCGTCGGCGCCCCGCCGCCGCGAACTTCCGAAGGCCAGCGACCGCAGGATGAACGCACGAATGCCGACCCGTCTCCGGAAGTCCGTCCCGGCGAGACGCCGCGACCAGCGGCCGAGACGGGCGCGCTCCCCGAAGCCCTGCCCGACCTCACGACGCTGGACGCGAAAGCCCTGATCGAAAAACTCGGCGACGCAAACATCACGACGCGGACGCTGGCGACGAATGAATTGGTGGAGCGGGTGGGGAAGCAGACTGCCTCGACGCTGCACTCCATTTTCACGAGCGGTCATCCCTGGTTGGCGACCGTCAATCGTGCCGCTCCCATTCCGGAAGCTCCGGCGATTCAGCGCGTCCACGCGATGTGGGCGCTGGCGAGAATCGGCGGGTTGAATTCGTTGGCGGTCTCGATGTTTTCGCACTCGGCCAAAAGCAATGCGCCGCTGCTCCTGCGCGCGCATCTCGCACATGAGCTCGCCGATCGTGAGGAATGGCATATGGGCGACGTCGAGACTATGGACGGCATGCTGGACGACTCCGATCCGGTCGTCCTCCGCTTGGCGGCGACTGGCACGCGGTTGCCGAACATCGGGACGGTGAAAAAACTACTCGATCATCTTGCACAGGCAGCACGCGATGACCGCCAGCTGGCGCACGCGCTTCGCATCGCCATCCGCAACCAGCTCGCCAAGCCCCGCATCCTGAGCGGGATCGCCGCGAGCAACTCGCTGGACGTTCCCGCTCGCGAAACCCTTGCCGACGTGTCGCTCGCCGTAAATTCATCCGACTCCGCCACTTTCCTCCTCGCGCATCTCGGACGCACCAAACTCGCCACGCCGCGCGCGGGCGAATACCTGCGGCACGCGGTCCTGCACCTGCCAGAAGGAAAGCTCGGTGCCGTGAGCGCGCTGCTCCAGCCGCTCGCCGACGCGCCGCTCTCGCCGCGACTCGCGCTCGCCGATGGCCTCGGGCAGGCCGCGCGGGAGCGTGGTTGGAAGCTGCCGGATGAGCTCGCTTTGTGGATGCAGCGGACACTACTCGCCGCGCTCGAAAGCCCCGACGCACCGCTCGCCGACCGCGCCATCGCGGCACTGCGCGAGACAACGTCGCCGGAAAAATTTGAACCGCTTCGCCGGATGGTTCTCGATCCGCAATCCGCCGGGCCGCGTCGCGCCGCCGCGCTCGAAGCGGCGTGGAATCTCGCTGGCGGTCCTGAACTCGCCCTGCAATCGCTTGCCGAGCCCACGTCGCTTCCGCTGCGCAAGAAAGCCGCTGAACTCCTGGGCCGCACTCCGGGCGACTCCGCTCGCGCGGCCATGCTTGGCGCCCTCCCCACCGCACCGACAGAGCTCGCCATTGCGCTCGCGGCTTCACTCGCGAAGACAGATGCCGATTTTACCGCGCTGCTGGATTTACTCGAAGCCGGCAAAGCCTCACCTGGGCCGCTGCGCAATCGCCTCATCGCGATCCTGGTTGCGGGCCGCGCCGCCCCTTTGCGTGCGCGCGCCGCAGCGCTCACCAAAGACCTCCCGCCCGAAGACGCGCGGCTCGACAAGGTGATCGCCGAGTGCGCCGAGACTTTTCGCAAAGCGAAGCCCGACGCCACGCACGGCGCGCAAGTCTTCCAGCAGCACTGCGCCGGCTGCCATCGCTTCCGCAACGCGGGCGGCAACGTGGGGCCGAACCTCGACGGCGTTGCTGCGCGGGGCGTACAGCGGCTCGTCGAAGACATCCTCGACCCGAATCGCAACGTCGATCCGGCCTTTCATCAGACAGTCATTGAGACGAATGCCGGGCAGATATTTTTCGGAGCAAACCTGCGCGACGATGGATCGGCGATCACCTTGACCGACGCCGCGGGCAAAGACGCCGCCTTCGCCAAAGCGGACGTGAAGTCCCGCACGGCGTCGAAGTTTTCGCTGATGCCGCCGGGCTTCGAGAGCCTGATCGCGCCGGTGGATTTCCAGGATCTTCTCGCCTACCTCCTCGAGGCTGGGGTGCCTTGAATTGCTCCTCCGGGATGCCTTCACGAACGCGACGATGCATTCAAAAAGCTCCCTCATTCGGGAGCGCGCCGGCTACTTCCCGGTGCTGCGAAGGTAGGCGATGAGGTCGCGGACTTCGCGGTCGCTGTGGGGCGTGAGCAGGCCCTCGGGCATCATCGAAAATTCGGAGATGGTCGTGGTCTTGATCTCCGCGTGGGGGAGCGTGAGCGTTTCGTTGGGCGTCACGACGGTCACGATTTTCGGGTCCTGTTGATTGGCCACGCCAACGAGGACGCGACCATCCTTCAGCTCGATGCTCGATGTGCGGTAGGCATTCGGGATCTCAGCATTCGGATCGAGGATGTTGTGCAGCAGGTAGTCGAGGTCGGCGCGATTCGAGCCTGTGAGGTCGGGGCCGATCTTGCCGCCCGCGCCGAAGAGCGTGTGGCACGCGGCGCAGGTGCGCTCGTAGATCGCGCGGCCATTCACCGCGTCGGCTTTCGGCAGCGACTTGTTTTCGACGAGCGCTTTGTATTTCTCGCGCGCCGCGATTTTGTCGGCGGTGGCTTCGCGCGCCACGCCCCAGGATTTGTCGAGCAGGGCGTTGAGGTCGGGATCGTTGAAGCCGCGGATCTGGCGGGCGATCTCGGCGGAGAGATCGCGAGCGGGGATGCGCTGTGCTTCGATGGCTGCGAGCAGCGGGCGGGCGAAAGCGGCGCGCGATGCGAGAGTGAGGAGCGCGTCGCGTTTCTCCGCCTCGCCGAGCTGCGGGTAGACGGCGAGGACGGCGTCGGGCGTCTGCGGTTCGGCGTAAGCGGCGAGTCCGCGCAGGGCAGCGGCGCGGAGTGCGGGCTTGGCGAGGAATTGGAGCAGGAGCGGCGGGAGCGCGCGGTCCTGCACGTTCAACAAGGCGTCGAGCGCGCGCAGACGGTCGGCGGAGGGAGCGGTGGAATCCGCGAGCGTCTGGTGCGAAGCGGCGAGCGCGCTCGAGCTTCCAAAGGTGAGCGAGAGCGATCGCACGAGCGGGCTGCTGAGCTTCGCCTCGATGCGCTCCCAACCGGTGGGCAGCGGCACGGTGCGCTGGCCTTTGAAGGCGGCGGCCATGCCGGTGAGCACGGCAGTCTGGCGCGGTGCGTCGTCGAGCTTCTCCAGCGCGGCTACGAGGGTGCGCAGCGCCTCGGGCGTGCCGATCGTCGCCACACGCCGTGCGGTGAACTCCGCCGTCCGCGGCAGCTTCGACTCGAGCGCGATCTTCAAGGCGCGATCCACATCGAGCGGCACGAGCGGCTCGAGGGCATACCACGCCATGAGGGGGAGATTGTGATCCGCTGCGTCCTCGGCGTGGCCGTGCAGCGCGGAGACGATCTCCCACCGTTGCGCCGGCGCGAGCCGTTGTGCCGCCGAGGCGAGGTAGAGCCGCACCACGGGAGACGAATCGGCATACGCCATGCGCGCAAACTCTCGCAGTGCAACATCCGACGGCGCACCGTCTTCACACAGCAACTGGATCGCCCAGGCACGAACGTGTGCATTCCGGTCTTCGAGAAAGCGTGTCGCGACTGCGTCGGTAAATCCCCCTGTAGCGTGGAGCGCCCACATCCGGCGAAGCGGCCAGGTCGGAGCTAAGGCGTGCAGTCGCTCACGCGCGGCGTGAACATCCCCACTCTGCGCTCGTTCCTGCAAAATTCGACGCGCATGGCGGACCCACCAATCGTTGGCGTGCAGTTGATTCCTGGCGAGGTCGTCGCTGCTCATCTTCTGCAAGTCCACCGGCACCGTCTTCCGCTCGCCGTAGCTCACCTTGAAGATGCGCCCGTTGCTGCGGTCGTGATCCTCGGGTTTGCGAGTGTGGCACTGCTGTTTGTCGTACCAGTCGATGAGATACACGGAGTCGTCCGGCCCCATTTGCAGATCGACGATCTGCGACCACGCATCGTTGAAGCGGATGAAGTCCTCGCCGTGTTTCCCGACGTAGCCGCTGCCGCGCGGTTCGAGCACGTCCATGTTGATCCGCGCGCCGTGGATGTTGTTCATGAACGCCGCACCGCGGTACTGCTGCGGCCACGTATTGCCTAGGTAGATCATGAGCCCGGAGTGCGCGTGGCCGCCTCCCGCGGAGTCGCTGCGGTTGTTGCCCAAGTGCGGGCGGTCGCCGAGGAAGTGCGCGTGATCGGCGATCGTTTTGATGTCGTCGTACACGTTCGGATCGAAGTGCTGCCCGGCCTGCCGGTGATAGTGCGCGCCTTGCACGACGTGCCAGAGATGCGGGATCACGCAGGCCTCGATGATCGCGTGGCCGCGATCATTAAAGTCGAGCCCCCACGGATTGCTCGTGCCCTCGGCGAAGACCTCGAACTTTTTCTTCGTCGGATGAAAGCGCCAGATGCCCGCGTTGATCTTCGTCCGCGCTTCCTCCGCGGTGCCGGGCGCGCCCACCGCGCTGTGCGTGAAGACGCCGTGGCAGCCGTAGAGCCAGCCGTCCGGTCCCCAGCGGAAAGTATTCAGCGTCTCGTGCGTATCGCCGAAGCCCCAGCCATCGAGCAGCACCTGCGGCGGGCCGGCGGGTTTCGGTTCATCGCCATCCTGCACGGGGATGAAAGTGAGCGTCGGCGCCGCACCGATCCACACCCCGCCAAACCCGAGTTCGATTCCGCTCACCAGATTCAGCCCCTCGATGAAGACCGTGCGTTTGTCGAAGCGTCCGTCACCATCGTTGTCCGCAAAGACGAGGATGCGATCCTTCCCCTGACCTTCCGGCTGCCGCACGGGATACGCATAGGCCTCGACGACCCAGAGCCGTCCGCGATCGTCGGTGGCGAAAGCGATCGTCGGTGGCGAAAGCGATCGGCTGCTTCACGTCGGGCTCGCCGGCGAAAAGCGTCGCGCGGAAGCCAGGCGGGAGCGTCATCTCCTTCGCGGCCTGCTCCGGCGGGAGGCCAGCGAATTTGAAGGCGTCGGTCGGCGCGAGCACGCTCTTCGCCGGTGCCGGCGCGGCCTCGAGGACGGGCTTCTTTTCGTGAAAGCGGAAGTCGTCGAAATTGAGGTGCCCCCAGCCGGGGCTGAGTTCATCGACGACGCGGATGAAAATCTCGCGCCCCTGCTGCGCCGCGAGATCGACGACGACCGGCTGCATCGTCTCCGAATTGCGCCCGCTCGCCGTGAAGAAAACTTCGCCGGTATCGGCGCGCACGAGTTCCACGCGCTCGCCCTTTGCGCTGCCGCCGCCGAGGCGCATCGTGGCCCACGGATGCGTGACCTTGAAGGGCGCGGACGTGAGCGTGCCGTGCGGTTTGTCGCCAAGGAGTTCGTAGCCGCCGATCCAGTATTCGCCCTGATGATTCGCGACTTTACCCTGACCGAATGGACGCGACGGACTGATCGGACCCTTCACTGGCTGCCCCTTAAAAGCCTCACCTGCCGCAGTCCAGTCCCGCAGCGTGCCGTCTTCAAAATCCAAGTTGAGCGGCTTCCCATCCTTGCCGAGCGGGAGCACCCCGGGCGGGAGATTCGTCGCGGGCGCCACGATGGTGCGGGACGCCGGCTCCGCCTTGCTCTCGGCGAAGGCGGGATTCGCTTTCGGCATCCACTTCTCCCACTCCTCCTTCGTCACCGTTTGCTTCGCCTGGGTGTGGACGAAGGTGCCCTTCTTGTTGCCGATGATCACGTCGGGCAGCGCGTCGCCATTCACGTCGCCCACGACGACCTGGGTGCCGACGCCCGACACGTCGCTGATGAGATGCGGGATGAAATCGACGCCCTTCCCCCCGCGCACGAGCTGGAACCAATATGCGACCGCAGGCGCGTCGGGCTCGGGATCGCCATGGCTGCCGTGCGCCCAAAAGCGTTTGCCGGTGACGATGTCGCGGAGCCCATCGCCATCCATGTCCACGAGCTCGACTGCGTGGAGCTGCGAGAAGACGACGCCGTAGCGATTCTGCTCCGCCTTGTCGCCCATGATGAGGTGCCGGCGGAACGCGCCATCCGCGAGCCGCTCGTGCCACGCCAGCCCGTAACCATGCGCGGCGAGACTGCCAATCACGTCGTTCCGCCCGTCGCCATTCACATCGTAGGCGTAGAATTGCGCGCCCTTCCCAAACGGCGCCGCGTGCAGCGTCCACACCGGATCGCCCGCGAGCGACGCCGGCTGCTCCCACCAGCCACCCGCTTCGATCACATCCGCGCGCCCGTCGCCATTCACATCGCCGACGCCGAGCCCGTGATTGAATTTTGTCCACGCGCCCTTCGGCGAGATCGCGTGAAATTTCCACGGCTGCGCGGCATCGCTCGATTCCTGTTTCGCGTAGCCAAAGAAGCCGCCGGAGTTGCAGACGATCTCCGGCACACCATCGCCGTCGAGGTCCGCGAAGGTGGGCGATTCATTGTCCACCGTCTCGAAGACGATGTGCCGCTTCCAGGGCTCCTCGCGCCCCTGCGGATTCACAAACCACGACGCCTCCTTGCCGGGGAATCTGTAGATCAGAATGTCCGTCCAGCCGTCGCCATTGAGGTCGCGGGTGAAGGCGAAAAAATTGTCCGAGTAGGCGTTCTTGATCCCGAGCGCGCCCTCGAAGCCGGGGATCGGCTGCCCCTCGCGCAGAAAAGTCTGTGTCGCCGGATAATACTCATGCCGCTGCGCAAAATCCGGCCCCGCGTACCAATACGGCCCCGCGACGATGTCCATCTTCCCATCGCGATTGAAGTCCCCGAACGTCGCGCCTTCGCACCAGAAGTGTTCGCTGAGCTGCTGCGTGGTGAAGGTGCGGATCTCGGCGGCGGGAGCGGCCAGGGTGGCGAGACCGAGGGCGAGAGCGAGGGGACGGAGGGAGTTCATGGGCGGGGGATGGTGGGGCGAATGCTTCCCCGGGATAAACCCCGTCGCCGAGCATTCAAGCACGGTATTCTTCGGACATGTTTTGTTAAATATCGGCTGGAGCGAAGCGGGCCATCTCAGACGACTTCGGACTCGACTCTGCGCCATCCCGGAGTCGAATGGTGGGATATGAAATACCTCCCGACTCTTCTCGTCACCATCACCCTGATCGCGCAATCCCTCGCCGCCCCGCCGACCTGGGGCACGGACGTCAGCAAGGCCATCAGCCAGGCCACCAAGGAAAACAAGATGGGCTTCATCCTCATGGGCCGCGAGAATTGCGGCAACTGCCAGGCCACCAAGAAGCTCATCAACGAAGGCAAGGTGAGCGTGAGTGCGGAGACCTTCGTCGTCGCGGACATCAATACTGATGACGCGCGCGCCTCGGCAGAGTTTCAGCGCAAATTTAAGAAGGAGAAATTTGGCAACACGCTTCCCTTCGTCGTCATCACCGACGCGAAAGGCAAGCCGCTCGCCAGCTACAGCGGTTACAAGAGCGCCGACGATCTCAACGCGCTCGTCGAGGAAGCCAAAGGCAAGGCTACGGCGAAGAAGTAAGAGGTCGTGGTGACCGCGGCCGCATTGAATCGCTGCGGGAGCGTGAAGAAAGCGGCGCGAGGACGCGCACGCACTCGAAACAGGATCCGCTACCGATACCGGAACCAGTCTCCACTTCTCCCCATGAAACTCACTCTCCTCTCCCTCGCTGCGCTTGCCCTCGTGTCCGTCAATGCGCCCGCGTCGGATTGGCCGCAATTCCGCGGACCCGGCGGGCTCGGCATTGCGGCGGATTCGGCGGGAGCACCTGTCGAATTCGGCCCGGAGAAAAATGTGGTGTGGAAGACTCCGCTCGCCAGCGGGCACTCGTCGCCGGTGCTGTGGGGCGAGCGCATTTTCCTCACCACCTACGACGCGGGGAAGCTCGCCGCGGTGTGCCTTGATCGCGGCACCGGACGCATCCTGTGGAGCCGCGAAGTGCTCGCCGAAAAGGTCGAGCAAGTGCATCGCATCAGCAGCCCCGCCGCCGCGACGCCCTGCACGGATGGCACGCGCGTGTATTTCCACTTCGGTTCCTTCGGCGTCATCGCGTTCGACTTCGACGGAACGGAGGTCTGGCGGCATCCGCTGCCGCTGCCGGTGAATGACTTCGGCACCGGCGCCTCGCCGATCCTCGCGGGCGGAAAGTTGATCGTCCTGCGCGATCAGGATGTCGGCTCCTTCCTCCTCGCGCTCGATCCGGCGACGGGGCAGCCGCTCTGGCGTACGGAGCGGCCCGGCTTTTTCCGTGGCCACTCGACGCCCTTCCTCTGGCAGCACGATGACACCGCGGAGATCGTCATCACCGGTGCGGTCCGGCTCACGAGCTACGATCCCGCTACGGGCCGGGAACGCTGGAGCACAGCCGGCCTCTCGCGCGTCGCCAATGCCACGCCGACCGCCGCTGGCGGAGTGCTCTTTGCCTCGAGCTGGAATGTCGGCGCCGATCCCACGGGCCGCATGGAGCTGCCGCCCTTCAGCGACTTCGCCGCCGCGCAGGATCGCAATGCGGATGGCGCCTTGAGCGAGGAGGAATTTCCCGCCGGTCCATTGCGCTCTCGCTTCACCCAACTCGACGCCGACAAAGATGGAAGCGTGACGCGCACCGAGTGGGACGCCTACGCGCCGATCGTGGCCAAAGCGGAGAACTCGCTCATGGCGGTCCGTGCTGGCGGCACGGGCGATGTCACCACGTCGCACGTCCTGTGGAAGAAGTCGCGCGGCCTGCCTTACGTGCCGTCGCCGCTCCATCTCGCTGGCCGCATTTACACCATCAAAAGCGGCGGCATGGCCTCGTGCTTCGACGCCGCCACTGGCGAGGAAAAATGGCTCGAACAACGCGTGGGTATTTTCGGCGACTTCTACGCCTCACCCATCGCTGCCGCGGGCCGCATCTACTTCGCCGCGCAGAATGGCACCATCGCCGTACTTGCCTCCGGCGACACCTTCCAAGTCCTCGCGACCAATCCCTTCGGCGAACCCATCTTTGCCACGCCGGCCATGGCCGATGGAAAGTTGTATGTCCGCACCGCTGGCCATCTCTACTGCATCGGCGCGGGAGCCGGACAGTAAGTCACGCGGCGTCCCGGATCCGGTGCGCGTCTGGAGTGCGGCGCTTTATCGCCGCTTTCTATCCGCGCGGAACGCAACCGCCTGCCGCGCGCTCCGCGCTCAAACCGAAAGCGGTGATGAATTACCACACTCCATCGTCGCTACTTCACCTGCACCCACACCGGCGAAGACCACGCCATGTTCCCATCCACCTGCTCGACGCGGAGGTAGTAGCGGTTCTCGGCAGCGATCGGATTCTCGTCGATGAAGGTTTGGGTGAAGGTCTTGGTGTTCGGTTCCCACTGCTGATGGTTTAGCTCGTTGCGGACGAGCGTGACGCGTTTGATCGCGGCGGTGCCATCGACCTTGAACTTCAGCACCGGTTTGCCACTCAAGGCGATCTCGGTGCCGAGCAGTTGATCGTTGCAGGTGAACTCGACAAAGATCTTGTCCGTCGCGGCGATGGTGCGGCGGGCGTTGAGTGCCTCGATGATGCCTTCGCGGGTAAAGTTCTTCACATAGACGCCACCGTAGCTCGTGTGGGTGGAAATATGGTCGCTGTCCGCCCACACGCCCAGCTTGTGCCCGACTGCGAGCGCGTGCTGGTAGGTGCCGTTGTCATGGCCTTTGAAGTCCTCGATGGGTCGTCCGGATGGTGCCTGATACTTACCGCCCGGCCTCATGCCGACGGTGGGCTGGGGCGCTCCTTTGCCTTCATAACTGACGCGGGCACCTTGGAATATCTCGATGACGTTTTCCACGCGGTGATCGACCTCTTTGATCAAAGACCAGTCCGTGCCAGCAGCGCTGCCGCCTGTGTGGGTGATGACGCTGACCGGCTTGCCATATCGCACGAGCACGTTCCACAACTCCTGCGGCGACACCTCAGGTGTGCCTTCAGTAGCGACGGGGAAAAGCGCCTGCCACGGTGAAGCGAGGTAGTTTTCCCGTTTGATATAAACGATGGGACCGCCGCGCTGGGCAAAGATCATGTTGCGATGCCCATGCGGCCAGTTTTGCTCCCGCTCATAAGCATACATGCTCACGAAGGAACCTGGGGCGAAAAAGACATCGACCATCTTTTGATTCAGCCACCATTCATAGGGATGATAAATCTTGCCAATGTCACTGTGGTCGCTGGTGCCGAGAGAGTCGAGCTTGCCCATGTCCAGCGCGTAGCGGTATTGCTCCAGCACGCAGCCATCATTGGCCGTGACGCAGTTCGAGAGGTCAGTGTGCCGGTGATAGTCGGCCCAATAGAGATGATAGGTGATGCCGTTGTTTGTGATGGTGTGACGATCATTGATTGCTCGCTCCGCGGTGACAGGGTTGATGTAAGGCGCGAAGGTCTCGCGTATTTTCGCGGCAGGCGCAGTGAAGAGCGGCAGTTCCAGCTCCGTGGCGATTTTGGCGAGCTGAATGCCGGATGTCTGATGCAGCTTGGAGAGACGCAAATCACTCGGCCAGGCGATCCACAGGCTGCCATCACTGCTGAGTGCGTGCTGCGTCTGGCGGTCCTGCGAATAAACGCTGTCAGGCAGGATCGAAGGCAGCGTCCACTGCTGCGTGGCGGCGTCATAGCGAGTGAGCGCCACGCTCCAGCAAAAGTCCTTATAGTAACGCACGCTGAGCCAGGGACGACCTGCGGCATCGAGCATGACATGCGGCAGGTTCAGCGCGCCGAGTTCATCCTTGGCGAGCAGACCTTTATCCTTCAGCGCCTTCGCCCTTGCGGCCGCTTTGATTCGCAGCTTTTCGGCCAGAGCAGGATTGTTGGTGCGAGTCGTAGGAAGCTCCGACGCGGGACTCGCGAGCGTGGCAAAGAGGCCATCCGGCGCGGGCAGTTGCTTCACCGTGTCTTTAGCGAAATCCCAATACGCAAACACCGTGTCACGACGGCCATTCAAGCCCGGCGGATGGTTTTCAGCTCGCGTGTCCATACCCCATTGCTCATTACCGCGCTCACAGGTCAGCCAGACACCTTTTCCATCTTTCGCCGTCACTGCCGAAACGCGTGCCTCATAGCGCGGCGTGGCGATGAGCGACTTCGTCTTCCCGAGTTTCAAATCAGCATCAAGGTGGGTGGCGTAAATGTTAAATTCATTGCCGCGTGCTGAATCGAAAATCACCCACGCGCCGTTTTGACCATCGAACGCCAGACACGGCTCCCAATCACCCGCTGCGTCATTCGTGATTTGGATTTCAT
The DNA here is from genome assembly GCA_031409655.1 of Chthoniobacteraceae bacterium. Lineage (GTDB taxonomy): Bacteria > Verrucomicrobiota > Verrucomicrobiia > Chthoniobacterales > Chthoniobacteraceae > JANNXQ01. The sequence continues at coordinate 30,530 of JANNXQ010000071.1, forward strand.
TCGACCACGTCTTTTGCTTTGCCTTGAAGACACAGCAGAAAACATCTCCCAACCCGCCGCACATGCCTTGCCAGACGACCCATACATTTCCCGCTGAATCAGCAGAGGCTTTCGCGAGGACGTTGCCGCCCTTCGGCGATGCCGCCAGCGTCTCGATTTCTCCAGCCACCTTGCCATCGCGAATGGTAACCGTTTTGAGGTCCATGATGTTCAGCTCATTCACTTGCGACCACACCACATGCAGTGCGCCGTCTCCATCCATGGCCAACGCTGGTTGATGAAGGATACCGGGCGACCCCACGGTCAGAACATCGCTCAAAGTGCCATCCACCAGCTTCGCGACATGCAGCGTGTCCACCACACCATCCCACTGCACAAACGCGACCCACGGTGTGCCTACCTTATCCGTGCAGAGCGCAGGGAAATCAGACTGCTTTCCTACCACACGTAGCGCATGCGGTTTCGGTAAAAGGTCCTGGGCTAGAGCGCAAGACGCAGTGATGGCAAGGAGGGAGAGGATGCGGTGCATGATGCTGGTATTTCTGACAGTGGCTGGCGCGATGGAAGACTGCACATGTCATTTGCAGGCGTCCAGGCCGAGCACCGCGAACACCGTGGCGGTGTCGCTCATGAAGTGCTCCTTCACACCTTTCAGAGAACGGGTGAACCAGCGACCGGATGCACGCTGATTAGAGGAGAGCCACTTCACGCCATTTTGAATGGCCGCATGTCTAGCAGGCACTCCAGCCTGCCACAGGACATCGATGACGAGCCCGCTGCCGTAGCCATCGCTAGGTGCGTCGGGGTTGGCGACTTCACCACGGTGGCCTTCCCAGTCTTTGCCGAGCGATTCCATGGGCCAGCCGCCGTCCGGTCGGTGGAGGGAAAGCAGGTCGTTGATCGTGGTTTGCTTCTCCTCGTCGCTTAGCAAACCGTCGAGACGCGTCGCAGCCCACAGCAGCCAGGCGCGATGATGCAGATTCGGCGCGGGTGTGGTTTTGAAATGGGAGCGCAGCTTGTCCACTCCAGCCTTAGCTGCATCGCTCTGCGCATAGTTCTCCGGCGCTTGCCCGACGCCGACGGCAGCGAGCAGCGCATCATAATAATCGTCCACCTCAAAAGGCGGCCAATCGCACTTCGGCCAGTTCCAGGCACCGTCCTTGCGTTGCAGCGTCCACATGCGCTCAAGCGCTTGCCGTGTGATGGGATGCAGCCTGCCTGTGGTCTGCGCATCATGAATCGCCAAGGCGGTCGAGGTGCCGACGATCTCGCGGTGCTGGTGCTTCTTGACCTGCTCATCCACCTCCCAGTTCGTGATGCGGCCCTCGAAAAACAAGCGCACCTCGGTCATTGATAACGTGGGCGACTCCTTCAGCACTGCGCGCGACATCAAATATGGCCAGCCCGTGTGGCACGAGCCGCATTTGTTTTTCTGCACCCACGCCACGGCTGTGCGATCCAGCGACTCAGCAGCTTTTGCTAGCGAGAGCACCTTCAGCAAAGGCTCGTCAGGCGAACCCTGTGGAAACGCCAGCTTCGGCGCTACACCGACTTGGGCTGCCGGTGACGGTCTATTTTCCTGCGCCTGAGTGGTCGCCGCCGCAAGCAGGAGCGCGGTAATGCGGGAGAGTCTTCGTGATGTGGTCATCGCGTTAGGAACGTCCAGCAACCTCGCGATCATTCCACCGCAGCGCCTATATGCCCACGGGTGGAATGGCACCAACCGACCCGCATCCGTAACAACGCACAAGCACATGGCTGCTATGGGATTCACGCCGTGTGCGCGATCAGGCACGTGCCCACGGCCAGCGGAATACCGGCAGACGCGGTGACGATGCCGTTCATGCCAAAGGTGACGCCACCGAGCGCGGCATCGCGACGGTAGGCAGCCAGTGTGCGCAGCGGTTCCTTGCCCACTGCGGCCGTCGCCTGATCGGTGGTGGTGATGCTGCAACGCTCGCAGGGTTTCACCAGCCGGATCTCAAAGCCGTCACCTATCAGCACATTGATGTCATCTTCTCCATGCGGCCCCAGACCAAGAATGACGATATTGGCCCGAAACCGATCCTTTGGCAATGGCGCATCAAGACGACTGTTGAGATCCTCCAGAGACTCCTCGCTGATGACCAGCAGCGGATAACCGTCGGTGAAGCGATTCTCCGCATCCACACCCTGAGTCCATTGATGGCTGCTGAGCCGCCGGTGCGCGGGGTCGAAGCGCACCAGTCGCACGGGCTTCCCGAGAAAGGCACTGAGCCACTCGGCCGCCGCAGGGCCTTCATCCAAGGCAGCGCAATCATCACGCCAAACCCACACCCGGCAGCGTGACAAGCCGCGCCCAGCCAGCGGTAGCTCCAAAGCGCCCGATTGTCCCGGCGCACTCAAACGCAGCGTGTCGGACATGAGGGCCGTTTCGATCAGCGCCATGCGTGGAAGGGTGCGTTGACTGAGGAACTGACCCGCGGCATCCACCACCATCCACTCGCGGTCATGAGCGAGACCACGCCCGGTCAACTCCGCTGCGGCCAGCGAAATGCCGCGACAAGACTTCACGGGGTAAATATGCAGGCCGGTGATCGTGGCGTGGAAAGGTCTCAAGAAAGGAAATAGAGTGGTTGGTTCTCGCTCCATCAACCCAGACAATGCGAGGGTCTAGCGATTGAAGCGCATCACGACGAGCGAGTGCGAGGTCTGCGCGGTGATGATGAGATGGCCGTCCACGAATACGAGGACGTGCGCGTCGTCCTGCCCGCCGGGGAAGGCGGTGGGGGCGTTGAGGCGTCCGAGTTCTTTGGGCAGCTCCGGCGCGCTGACGTCGATCGCCTGCACGGTCTGGCCGCCAGCGGCGAAGCCGATGGGGCCGGCGATTTCGAGTCCGTTCGGGCCACGCCCGTCGGGGAAATCAATGCTACCGCGCAGGCGCGGGTTCACCGGGTCGGTGAGTTCAATGACCGAGACGTTGCTGCGCAGGTCATCCGTGCGGTCGCTGTTTTCCAAGAGTGAACTCCCGACGTAGGCGAACTTGCCACCGGTCCTCACGCGATTCGCGCCGGTGAGACGCGGATGTTCGAGCCGGCCGACCAGACTCCTCTGTTCCGGCGGTAACACTTTACGGGTCTTCGCATCGGCCACGCGATAGACGCTCAACCGGCCGGGCCGGCTTTTGCTGCCGAACCCTTCCGGCGAAACGACCACCATCAGGTCGCCGGAAAATGCCGCGTCGTGCGGCGAACTCAACTCGCCGCTTTCCCGGGTCTCGCGTGAATCGAGCAGCTTGATGGTATCGGGCGCAGACACGTCCACCGCGAGGATGTGGCCGAGTTTGTTCGCCCCGGAGACCGCGTCGCCGAGGCCCGCGAAGCCGTTGATGATGTCCACGCGCGGACGCTCCTTGATGGCGGCGAGTGGTTTCGGTGCGCTGGGATTGCTCGAGTCGAAGAGGAAAAGGTCGCGCGTGCCGATGAGTCAGCGGTTCGCGCCGAGTGGCAGCACCGTCTCCGCGTCTTCGTAAGCCTGCGGGGTGCTCGCGGACCAGAGCACCTTCGGATCCGTGGGTTGCTTCACGTCCACGATGGCGAGCGAGCCGCTTTTGCCAGCCTCGGAGGGGAACACGCCGCCTTTGGGCAGGTTGCGCTGGGTGAATCCCTTGCCCGCAATGTAGGCCAGCCCGTCGCGCACTTCGATGTCGTGCTCGCCCGTGAGTGCCGCTTCATCGTGGAGCACGGCGACGATTTGCAGCGCGCCGGCGTTGATGGAAAGCGCCGACACCGGACCGGTGCCGAGAGTCTTGGTGACCTTCGCATCCACGTCGGCGCAGGCGACGGCGTGATTGTGCTCGTAGAGGATGCGCTCACTTTCACCGGTCTTGGTGAGCGGCTTGGTGACGAGGCCGGACAGCGAGTTGCCCGTGATGGTGAGATCGCGCGTGGCTTCAAGGAGAATGCCAGCGGCTTCGTTGATGTCGGGATTGTCGCGACGCGGGCTGCTCTGGCGCGGGCCTTCACCGGCGAACTTGTCGCAAAAAGTGTTTCCGCTGATGACGCTGCGGCCCGAGTGCGTGGACACGCGCACGCCGAATTGTTTGCAGCGCACAAAGGTGTTGCCAGTGATGGGAATGCCGTGCGCATCGCGCAGATCCGTGCCGCCATCCATAGGTAGATCGCGCACGTCGATCTCCACGCCGAGCAGATCGCGGATCGAGTTCCGGTATTCGCGCCGGTTCAGCCGCCGCATCGTAATCTGCCCCCCTGATCGCCGATGACCTTGCGCGCAGTGACCATCGTGCGAGAGAGCGCATCGAGGAACTCCGTCTTGCGCGCCTTGGCCGGATGCTGGGTAGGTAGCAATGGGAAGATTCGTTCTGCTCGTTTGGGCTCAACCGAAACTAAAAGCCAATTGATTTCCATCAACAGGCATGAACAACCCTCTCCGCACTTCAGCCTCCATTCCTACCTCCGCATGCTCGTGGGTGCCAAGGGACAGATCCGAATGGCAATAAGATAAGCCCTCGTTGAATCCGGCGCGATAGCGGTTTCTGTGTGGGATAACGCGCATCTTATGACGCGGTTGATTGAGTAACTGGTAAAGCTTTGGCCGTCGCTTGCGCGCGCGGGGTTCATTGCGATCCGGTCGCTGTGGCAGCACGTCGCTTGCGATGATGGCGAGCAGCTCGTCATAGGAGCGGCGCTGGCTCCTGGGATTCCCGCTGGCCGCATGGATTCTGTCCGCGAAGTGACGCACGCTATCCATGCTTCCTTTGAAGCTGAGGCGATCGAGCGGCACGTCATGGCGCTGCGCCGCCTCTTGCATGACACAGCGCATCAGGTTGTAAGCAATGGCATTCATGCAGAGTTCCTTCTCGATCATTCGGGGACTGCGGCAACGCAATACATCTGCCCCCATGGTGCTCTTGATCTCGCGGTAACGCAGTTCGACGTTCCAGCGCGCACGATAGAGCTGCGCGAGCATGGCCGCAGGGTACGCGGTGGGGTCAAGCAAGGTCGTGGCCACGGTGACTTCCTCGGTGCGGAAGCCCGGCACCTCGATCCGGAAACGCACCAGGCGCACCACGAGCGTGGCGGGCAGGGTCTCGTGCTCAGGCGCCCATGGGTCGTTGCGCCGGGCGCCACCCTTGCGCCAGGTGACCAGCCGATCGTTCTTCCCGAGGGGCCGGCCTTGACGCAAATCGCACCGGCGGGCCTGGTGCAGACGCAGCACGCTATCCACGCCACGGGCGAGCAACACCGCTATCAAACCAAAGGAGCAAAATCCCCGGTCCGCTAACAGCACTTCGCCTTCTTCCAACCCATCGAGCAACTCACGGGTAAGATGGTTTTCCTGATCGTGCTTGTTCCCGAAAGCGTAACGAAGCAGCGCGCCGCTGCTCAGGCAAAAGAGGCCCGTCAGGCGCAAGAGCGGAAAGCCACAGCCAGGTTTCTGGCTGGAGGACTGCGGCCAGCGTTGCTGATTGGCTGCAGTATCCGGCATCGACAGCATCGTGCCATCGAGGATTTTCACCCGCCGACGACCCAGCGCGCATTGCCCATCAAGAATGCGGCGCTCCAGTGTGGCGGCCAAAGCGCGGAAGACCTTTTCCAAAGTCGCCAGCGGCAGGCGGGCGCGTGCCTGGCAATAGCCAGCGCTATTGGCGGAAATGCGCCTTTTGCGGCGGCCTTGCCACCAAGCCTGCACCTTGCGCACTGCTTCCCGACACGCGCACTGCGGGGAGAGGATCTGAAAGAGAAATGCCCAGAAGGTTACCTCGAGACCAAAGAGCCGTTGGCGGCTGTTGACGCCACCTTTGGTGCGAGCCAGCAAATCCTTGGGCAAATGCGTACCAAAGACGCTTTGCAACTGACCGAGATCCTCTTCGATGACAGGAAGCTTGCGATGCGCCCGCCGTCCAAATAACAACGGACCGAAGGCCGAGAAGAAAGGTGTTCTAAGTCCCATGTACTTCAGATCCCCTTCTCTATGTAACCCTTAGCCGCATTCCGACAACTTCACGCCAAATCATCCATTTTTCCACTTATCTTAGTGCCATTCGGGA
>JANNXQ010000072.1:0-3564 GCA_031409655.1 Chthoniobacteraceae bacterium
AGTGGCAATGCCCTCCTCCGCGAAGTGCATGTTTATCGCGAGTACTCCACGAGACTCGACGTTGCCTGGGAGGTCGTGGAGCGGCTCACCGATGCGAGTGTGGCGCTCGCCGTGCGGCAGGAAAATGGCCGCTGGGTTGCCACATTCGGCCCGCATCCAGCCGCCGCGGCGGTGACGGCGCCGCTGGCGATTTGTCTCGCTGGGCTGCGGGTCTGTGGCGTGGACGTCGAACTGAGCGCGACGCCGGGACTGGGCTGAGCGTTCCGCGCGCCGGAGTTACTCCCGGGAGCCGAGGATCCGGCGGTGCTCGCTCAGCACTACTCCTTGGAAGCGCATCTTCAGGGCCTCGGGATTCGGCGCGTGGAGCAAGGCGTCGGCATTCGTAATGCGGCCCGCTTTTACGAGATCGTAGAGCGCCATCTCGAAGGTCTGCATCCCGTCGCCGCCGCCCATTTCGATCACGCCGGGGAGTTTGTCGAGCTGATCGCCGTGAATGAGTTTGGTCACCGTGCTGTTGTTGATCAGCACTTCCACAGCCGGCACGAGCACATGGGATTGGGAAGGCACGAGCTTTTGGCAAATGACCGCATGCAGCGTGGAGGCGAGCTGACGCCGCGCCTGATCGCGATCCGCAGCGGGGAAGAAATCCAGGATGCGCTGCACGGATTTCGCGGCGTCCGAAGTGTGTAGCGTGGAGATCACCAGGTGACCGATATTCGCCGCGCTGATCGCCGCCGAAATGCTCGATGCGTCGCGCATTTCACCGATCACGAGGACGTCGGGATCCTGCCGGAGGACATTGCGCAAACCCGAGGCGAACGACGCGGTGTCGAGCCCCACTTCGCGTTGTTCGATCACGCTTTCCTTATCGGTGAAGAGATATTCGATCGGGTCTTCGAGGGTGATGATGTGACGCCGTGCGGTGGTATTGATGTGCTCGACCATCGCCGCCAGCGTCGTCGATTTTCCCGAACCCGTGGCCCCGGTGATCAGGACGATGCCGCGCGGGACTTCACTCGCGCGCTTGATTGCGACCGGAAGGTTGAGCTGGGAAAAATCACGGATCGTCGCCTTCACCAACCGCATCGAAACGACGTGCGAACCGCGCTGTTGGAAGACATTCACGCGGAACCGGCCGATGTCTGGCGTCGCATAGGCAAAGTCCACCTCATGCTCCTCCGCGAGGCGCGACTGCAGGTGCGGCGGCACGATGCGGTTGAGCACCGAGGTGAGCCACTCTTCCGTGGGTGTCGGCGCATCCACCGGCACGAGGTCGCGCGAGATGCGGAGAATGACGGGCGCATCCGGCTTCAGATGGATATCGGAGGCGCCGGAATCAACGGCCGCGCGGAGGATTCGGAGGAAGACTTGCATGGAGAATTAACCTTTGGAGGAGAGCAGTTGATCGAGGTGGTCGAAACAAATCTGCGACCAGGTCTCCATCGCCTCCCGCCGTTCAGCGAGCTGTGCGCGATCGAGGAATTGCAGGTCGGTGATCATCGCCTCGCCCTTTTGCACGTCGTCGGATTCCAGCTCGAAAATATGCACCACCCCGAGATGCACCTTGCCGACATCATTCGAGTCGTCATTGAGCAGCGCGACGGCGCGACTCGCATACTTCGCGCTCAGCCGCAGCTCCTCGCCCACCTCCCGCTGCACGCCCGCATCATAGGCCGCGCGATCCAGCGCGAAGAGTCCCTCGTCGTGATCATTCATATGTCCGCCGATCCCGAGCGACCCCTTCGCCACGAGACGCTGCTCGCCCGCCTTCTTCCCCCGCACGTAGTGCAGCACCCGCCCCTCATGCACGAGCAGCACGTAAGGGATGATCTGCTTCAGTTCAGGATTCGTCTCCGCCGCCGCTCGCGGCGTGAAGAAATTGTTCGCCCGATCCAGGAGCGCCGGCAGGTAGCGATCCACGTCAAAGCACAGCCCTTGAAACAGGCCGAGTTCGTCGATCAGCGCACGGCGCACGACCAGGATCATTTCGTCTTTCATCCCGCGATGTAAGTGGCCCCGCCTGCGCCCCGCAAGGCTGGAGACATCCTTCGGGCGATTCTTTCCGCCGACGCTTACGGCGAAAATTTCACCCGCTCGAAAAGCTCCGCAAGCGGCAGCTCGATCTCGAGTTCCGGCAACCGGACCACCGCCTCCATCCCGATCAAACGCTCACTCCGCCACCCATCCGGCGTGCGCCTTTCGATCACCACTTCCGCCCGGTCCTGCTCGATCCGGACGTAGGCCTGAAGGCTCGCAATCTGCAAATACGCCAGCCGCTTTTCGCCGACATTGATCCGCCGCGTGTCCTCCGAGATGATCTCAAACAGCGCCGAGGGCCGCTCCCGCCAGCCGTGTCCGGAGTCCGTGGGATCACATGCGATCATCGCATCGGGATAGTAGTAGTAAGTGGCGTCCAAGGGCAGCAGCCGCACCTTCATGTCCGAGCCGAACGGCTGGCACCCTTTCCCGCGCATCCGCCCATAGAGCATACCGAGCAAATTCGCCGAAATGATATTGTGCGGCTCGCTTGCCCCCGCCATCGCGTAGATCACCCCGCCGAGATACTCGCGTTTGAACTCACTGCGCAGTTCGGTCGCGAGATACTCTTCCTCGGTGATAAATGGCGCGACGACGGCGGCTGTGCTCATAGCATGAAGCCTAGCGGCCTCTCCAGCTCCCGGCAAGGAGGAGGCTGGAAGTCTGGTGAAAATTGGGCGTCAAACATTTCCGCCATTGACACCAAACTCCTGCGCGACATAAACGCATCCCATGAGTCCGAAGGATACGGTTTTTCATGGCTGTTGCGTATTCTGCGGAAGGGGTGAGTGCAGCCATCAGTCCGTGGAGCGCACCATCTGGGAGTCTTTAGTCAGGATGGCGGCCTTCTCCCTCGCCGCAGTCACGTTTCCTTCGTCTCGTGTGCGCACCTGCGTTTCGGATCGTTTGAGGATCGACGGCGTGGATTCAGGCCGTCCATCGCGCCGCCGCTGTGAGCGTCTTCCTCATCCCCTTCCGCCAAACCTTTCCATCGCAACCACCCGCCGCACGCCCAACTAACCGCATGAACACCCGACCGAAAACTGCTCGCTTCCATTCCGCCCGCTGCCTGACCCGCGCGATCTGCGCCGCAAGCATCACCGCCTTTTACCCGCTGCACGCCGCCGACTTCACGGCCACCTCCACAGCCGCCAATTTCTTGTGGAGCGATCCCGCGGGCTGGGACATCCCCGGTGCGCCCGGTGCCTTTCCGAACAACGGTGGCTCCACCTTCGATGCGATCATCGCCAACGGCGGCACCATCACGCTCGATCTGAACATCATCATCCAGAAGTTCACCCTCAGCAGCGGTACGCTCGCCGGTGGATTCAATCTGACGACGAACGAATTGCTGACCTGGACGGGCGGGACAATGAACGGGACCGGGACGACCAATGCGAATGGCGGCATGACCCTGAGCGGCGGGGGCGTGAAGGACATCACCGAGCGCACGCTGAACAGTGCGGGCACAACGACCTGGACGAACACCTCCGACTTCGACGGGCGGATTCGCACGGGCAGTGGGGC
>JANNXQ010000073.1:0-29976 GCA_031409655.1 Chthoniobacteraceae bacterium
TCCGAACTGAGCTTGCCCCGGTTTGGTGGACATCCGGGGCGGCGCGGTGGGTTAGGGGTTAGGGGCGTTGGTTTTCGAAGTTCTGAGGGGTCTGGGGTGTCGCGAGGCTGGCGCAAAGTTTTGCCGCGCGCTAAGGATTGCAAATGCGTCTGCCTGCGACCTTCCCCTTGGTCCTGCTCGCCTTCGGCTTTGCGTCCGCGCAGGAGCTTCCGCGAGGTAGCGGCTCCTCGACGGCTTCGGGGATCGAGGATCTGTTTTCGCCGCCACCGCTCGTGCTCGAAGCTGCTGAGCTTCCGGCGAGCCCGGTGTCTGCGGCGGAACTCGAGAAGGCGCGCGCGGATCGGGATCGAGCGAAGGCCAAAAGCGCGCGCTGGGTGCGCCTGCAAAAGGCTGGGGTGCTCTCGAAGGTCGAGGCGGAGCGTGCTCAGCGGCAGGCGTCCCAGGCGGGTTTGCGCTACGAACAAAAGCACGTCATGCAGTTGCGTCAGCAGCTCGACGAACTGCGCGCGCGCTCCGCGTCGCCTGAACTGATGGCCAGTGTCGAGGCCGCGCTGCAAACTGCGCAGACGCTCGCTTCTTCCGCCGAGGATGCGTGGAAAAAGCTCGAGGTCGCCTTGGCCGAAACGAACGTCGCCCGCCGGCGGGCACTCACCAAGTCCGGCCTCGGCTCAAAAGCGGAGCTCCGCCGAGCGGAGAGTGATCTCGTGAAGCTGCGGGAGTCCGCGAAGTAGCAATTTTCAAACGCTCAGGACGAGAGGCGATCGATCCGCCAGGCGTGACCTGACTCGCGGGAATACCGCAGCCGATCATGCAGCCGACTGCGGCGACCTTGCCAAAACTCGATGCTCTCCGGCGCGAGGCAGTAGCCGCCCCAGTGCGGAGGCAGGGGGATCTGAGCGTCGCCATACTTCGCCCGCGTCTCCTCAAACTGGCGCTCGAGTTGCGCGCGGTCCGCGAGCACTTCGCTCTGCTGCGAGGCCCACGCGCCGAGCTGACTGGCGACGGGGCGCGAATGAAAATACTCCTCGCTCTCTTCCCGCGAAATCTGACTTACCGAGCCCGCGACGTTGACCTGCCGCTCGAGCGCACCCCACCAGAAGGTCACGGCAGCGCGCGGATTTGCGGCCAGATGCCGGGCCTTGGCGCCGGCGTAGTTCGTGAAAAAGGTGAAGCCGCGGGCGTCGCATACTTTCAGCAGGACCGTCCGGGTCCACGGCTGGCCCATTGCGTCCACCGTCGCCAGGGTCATGGCATTTGGCTCCAGGATCCCGCACTGGGTGGCTTCGTGGAGCCACGCGTTGAATTGAGGGATCGGATCCGCATCGAGATCGGATCGGCGCAAGCCGCGCTGGGAGTAGTCTTGCCGGAGCGCGGCAAGCTGGGTGGCGTTGAGCATTTAGGAATTAGGATGGTGCATTTGAGAGCCTGGCGCTGAGCGGAGCGCGAAGTTTCCCAATGCGCATGGCCAAATCCTCAATGCTTGGAGCCCCCCTTATTCCTTCGTTGGCGGCAACTGTACGATCTGGAACCAGTATTTCTCCAGCGTCTGCAGGATGTCCACGAGGGCCTCAAAAGTCACCGGCTTCACGATGTAACTGTTCACCCCGAGATCGTAGCTTTTGAAGACGTCCTCATCGGCCTTCGACGTGGTCAGTACGACGACGGGCAGGGTGCGCAGTTCCGGATCGCTCTTGATTTCCTTCAGCACGGAACGGCCGTCTTTGCGCGGCATGTTCAGGTCCAGGAGCAGGAGTCCCGGGCGCGGTGCATCGGCAGGGGGCGCGTATTTCCCCTGGCGCCGGAGGTAGTCCATGACCTCTTCGCCATTGACCACGAAGCGCATCTGATTCAGGAGGCGGCTCTCGGCGAGGGCCTCCTGGGTCAAGCGGCGGTCATCGTCATCGTCATCGGCCATTAGAATGATGATTGGCACGGCTTCGTTATTCATGGGTTTTGAGGGAGATTTGTTCGACCGGCAGCGTCACCACAAAAGTGGCGCCCCTTCCTCCAGAGCTTTTTGCCACAATCTTCCCGGCGTGCCTATCGGTAATTTTCCGACAGACCGCGAGGCCGATGCCGGTGCCGGGATATTCATCGCGGCTGTGGAGGCGCTGAAAGACGACGAAGATCTGCTCGGTGAATTTTTCCTCGAAGCCGATGCCGTTGTCCGCCACCGAGACCTCCGCGACCCAGTCGCCGGCATGAGCTCCGGGGATGATGTGCCCGGGGGCTTCATAGACCCGGCCAGCGATGTGGATGACGGGCCGTTCACCCGGTCGCTGGAACTTCATCGAGTTGCTGATGAGATTTTGAAAGAGCTGCCAAAGCTGCAGGGGATCGCCGGAAACGGTGGGCAGGTCGCCGACCTTGATGACCGCTCCATTCTTCTCGATGGCCACCACCAAATCCCCGATGACGTCGCGGACGATCGTCCCCAGATCGCACTCCACAAAGGGCTGCGCCTGCGTCACCACCCGGGAGAGCTTCAGTAAATCCTGGATCAGCCCCTGCATCCGTTGGGCGGCATTTTCCATCCGCGAAAGATAGTCGCGGCCCTGCTCACTGAGCTGGTCGCCGCACTTCGAGCGCAGGCGGTCGCCAAAGGCCTGGATCTTCCGCAGCGGCTCCTGCAGATCGTGCGAGGCGACGTTGGCAAAGTCTTGCAGTTCGGCATTCGAGCGTTCGAGCTGTTCGGAGAAACGCTTCAATTTTTCCTCCGCCAGCTTTCGTTCGCTGATGTCGGAGCTGATCCCGACGAGGCCCACGATGGTGCCGTCCGTATCGCGCAGCGGCACTTTCGTCGTTTCGAGCCACTTTGCGGTCGCGCCCTCGCGGGTCACGGGGACCTCCCGGTTGATTAATGGTTGGCCCGTCTCGATGAGCTGCCGATCATCTTCCACGGTGCTCGCGACGGCGTCGGGGGGGAAGTAATCCGCCGCTGACGTTCCCTCGATGATCTGGTGGTCCGAAAGGCCGAGGTAGCGGCGGTGCGCGGCGTTATCGAGGATGTAGCGGCCCTTCACGTCTTTTACAAAAACGTGGTCGGGCATGGTGTCGATGATCGAGCTCAGGAGATTGTGTTCGCTGGCCAGCGCCTCTTCCGCGCGGCGTCGGGCGCCGATGTCGCGCAGGATCATCGAGCACGCTTTGTAGAGCGCGACGAAGGTGAGGAGCGTTCCCCCGAGAATGACGATGAGGTTTTCCTTGGAGATTTCATTCGCGGCCGCGATGCGCTCCTCGAGCACGCGAGTCTGCACTTCCTCGAACTCGTCCAAAATCCGCTCGATCCGGGTGGTCAAGGCGACGTTCGTTTCGCCGTCCACGAGCTGCGTGACCCCGGGCGATCCGGCCTCGCGCCGCGCGTCGATCTCGATCGACTGCAAGGTCGCCAGTTCATCGATCGGAGTCTCCAAGGCGGTAAGCCGCTCGGCCTGCGGCCCCTCTTTGCCGATGAGATCGCGCAGCTCTTTGAGGGAATTTGTGAGACTCGCTTCGGTCATCGAGTATTGCTGCAGGAGCGTCTCCTCCCCGAGCACCAGATAGCGCAGACGCAGATTTTCGAGTTCCGCGAGATTCCGGCGAGCGCGTTCCTCGACCTGCAGCACCTGGCGCGAGAGGGCGATCTCCGTCGCCGTGTGCAGGTAGCGGCGATCAGTCTGAACGCTCAGGAACGCGACCAACAAAAGGATGGCGAAGATGAGCGCAAAACCAACCACCACCTTGCGCTGGATCGCAGGGCGGGCAGTGGCTTGGTTCAGGGGGGGCATCGGGAAAGTGAGTTTGGCGGAGGGGGTGGGATTCGAACCCACGGAACCTTGCGGTTCTCCGGTTTTCAAGACCGGCGCATTAGACCACTCTGCCACCCCTCCAGCGGTGCAGCCGGAAGGTAGGTGGGTGGCGGGGGGTGCGGCAAGCGCGGAGGCTCCGACTCGTAATCGTAATCGTAATCGTCCTCGGCCTCGATAAATCGCGCTCCGGACGAGGACGAGGACGATTACGATTACGAGGACGAGCGCTCCGGCCTTGTCTTCCCGCGTTCCGATTCCGACACTCCGCGCGCCTTCGTGAAGATCCTCATTGCGCCCGACAAATTCAAAGGCTCGATCTCCGCCCCTGCGGCAGCGGAGGCGATTGCGCGGGGGTTGCGCGCGAGTCTGCCGGATGCGGGGTTGCGGCTCGCGCCGATCGCGGATGGTGGAGAAGGTTTCGCCGAGACGCTTTCCGTGGCGCTCGGCGGGGAATGGGTAATGACTCGGGCGCGCGATCCTTTGGGGCGCGAGGTTGACGCGCGCTATGCGTGGGTGGCCGGGGAAAAGCTCGCCATCATCGACATGAGTGAGGCCTCCGGGCTCTGGCGGGTGCAGGCCGGGGAGCGCGATCCGCTCCGGGCGACTACTTTCGGCACAGGGCAGTTGCTGCGCCACGCGATCGAGCGCGGAGCGCGGAAGATCCTCGTGGGGCTCGGCGGCAGCGCGACCACGGATGGCGGCATCGGGATGGCGGAGGCGCTCGGGTACGAATTCCTGACCAGCGATGGCGACCCGATCGAGACGATCCCGGCGAACCTCCTCGCCTTCATCCGCATCATCACCAAGGGCGCGCTCTCCTGTCCCGAAATCGTGGCCGCCTGCGATGTCACGAATCCGCTCTGCGGCCCGCGCGGGGCGGCGCGCGTCTTCGGTCCGCAAAAGGGCGCGGACCCTGAAACCGTGGATCAGCTCGATGAAGGTCTGCGCAATCTGGCGGACATCGTGGCGCTGGATCTCGAGTGCGATCACCGCGCGACGCCGGGCGCCGGCGCGGCGGGGGGGATTGGTTTTGGTCTGCTGAGTTTCTGCGGAGCGAAAATTTGTTCGGGCTTTGATCTCGTCGCCGAGGTGCTTCATCTGGAGGAGCAAATCGCCGCCAGCGATCTGGTGATCACGGGTGAAGGCCGTCTGGACGGCCAGACCCTCGATGGCAAAGGTCCCGCGGGTGTCGCCGCACTCGCGCGGAAACATGGCAAGCCCACGCTCGCTTTCGCGGGTTCGATCGCCGATGCCTCCGCGGTCGATGCGATCTTCACCGCGACCTGCCCGATCATCGACGAGCCCGTGACGCTGGAGGAGGCAATGCGCCGCGGCGCGGAATTCCTGGAACGCGCCGCGCGCCGAGCCGGGCACCTCGTGAATCTCGGAATCTCAAAACACGTCCCATGAGCGTGAAATCCGAACAACGAACTTCTCGCATTGTTCGAGCGCGGTTTGTTTTCTCCTTTCCCGGCACTTGAAATTTGTTTCGGATTTCGAGCTTCGGATTTCGGATTTTCCCTTATGAAACGCATCGCCATCCTCTTCGCCGGTCAGGGAGCTCAAGCTGTCGGCATGGGCCAGGATCTCGCCGCCACCCACCCTGTCGCCGGTAAACTCTTTGCACAGGCCGATCAAATCCTCGGACGCGACCTCAGCCGCATCGCCTTCGAAGGGCCCAAGGACGAACTCACGCAGACGAAGAACTGTCAGCCCGCGCTTTTCGTCCACGGTCTCGCCTGTCTCGCCGCGCTCCGGCAGCAGGCTGGCGACTTTCCGATTCACGTCGCGGCGGGCTTGTCGCTCGGCGAATTCACCGCCCACGCGGCCGCTGGGACGTTCGATTTTGAGACGGGCCTCCGCCTCGTCGCCGAGCGCGGGCTTTTCATGCAGGAAGCCTGCGATGAGACCGAGGGAGGCATGGCCGCGATGATCGGTGGCGATGAAAGCGCGGTGCGCACGCTCGCCTCGGAGTGCGACGTGGACGTGGCAAATCTGAACAGTCCCGGGCAAATCGTGATCTCTGGCGAGAGCGCGAAGATCGCCCTCGCGGTCTCGCTGGCGAAGGAACACGGCATCCGCGTGGCCAAGACCCTCGAAGTCGCCGGGGCCTATCATTCGCGCCTCATGAATTCCGCCTATCTGAAGCTCGGCGACGCCCTGCAGCGCGTCACTTTCGGCGAGCCGCGATTTCCGGTCATTTGCAATGTCGATGCGCGTCCCGTCCACACTGCGGAAGAGATCCGCGAATCGCTCCAGGATCAGGTGACCGGCACGGTGCGGTGGACGGAGACCATCGAGTTCCTCGTCGATGAGGAAAAGTGCGACCTCTTCCTCGAACTCGGTCCCGGCGGAGTGCTCGCCGGTCTGCTCAATCGGACCCGCAAAGGCACGCCCTGCCACTCCATCACCGATTGCGCCTCGCTCGACGCCGCCGTCGCCGCGTTGCAGGCCGGCTGAGAGCCCGGGCTATTCCGGCGGCTTTGCCAAAGTGACGTCCAGCCCGAAGAGCTTCCACTTCGGGGTCTCGTAGATGAACTTTGTCGCGAAGAGCACGTAGGCGGGTTCCTCCGGAAAGTGTCCCTGCACGGTGAGCAGGCCTTCCGTCGTGATCGCTGGCGGCTCGAGGAAGATCGCCTGCTTCCCGCGGATGTAGGCGATGTCCACCTGCCTTTCGATGAAGCCATGGAAGGCGCGCTTGAGCTGCCCTTTCGTCAACTGATCCTGCCAGGCCTGCGCCACGCCATCGTAGAAGTCATCGAAGGAGCCGACCTGCACGCTCTTGTTAAAGAGCAGGAGCGACTCCTCCACCATCCGCCGGATCTCCTCCTCCCCCGGCATCGGCTGGCTCACCTTGTCCGTAAAGCTCGCGCCTTTTCCCACGGCCCCGAAAAGATTCGCCGCCAAGCCCGTCTGGGTGCTTTTCGGAGTCCGCACCGAGAAGACCCGCCACGCGCCGCGCTCGTCCACCATCGTCACGATGAGCGCCGCTTTGCTCTGGTCGCGAAGCGTCACGTCCAGCGCGAGTTTCGCCGCATTGTCTTCGAAGACCGGCGGCGCACTGGTCAGCGAAGCGAGGTTTGCGAGCCCCAGTTCCTTCGTCGTCTGCGCAAAAAGTTTTTCACTTTGCTGTGCCCGGAATCCCTCCGAAGCGGACTGGTACGCTTCTTCCGCGCGGCCCGTGGCGATCAAGGCAAAGAAGGCTTTCGCGCCTTCCACCGGATCCCCCTTTTTCGCGCAAGAAGCGGTGAGGAGAGCGAGGCCGGCGAGAAGGCAGAGACGGGGGAGGGCGGGCATGCGCGCGGAAAATCCCAGACTCACGCGCTCAACTCAAGCATCCGCCGGATCGGCCGCTCCGCCCGCGCCCGGATCGCTTCCGGGATGATGATCTCCGGCGTCAGGTTCAGCAGGCAATCGTGCAGTTTTTCCAGGGTGTTCTTTTTCATGTAGCGGCAGTCCGCGCACGCGCAGTGATCGGTGGGTCCCGGGATGAAAGTCTTCCCGGGAATCTCGCGCCGCAGTCGGTGCAGCATCCCGGATTCCGTGACGATCACGAAGGCCTGCGCCGGGGATTTCTTGCAGTAGGTCACCATCTTTTCCGTGGAGCAGACCTCATCCGCGAGCATTCGCACCGCGAAGGTACACTCGGGATGCGCCACCACGGGCGCATCGGGATATTCCGCGCGGATGCGCTCGATGGAGTCGCGTGTGAATTCGACATGCACGTAGCAGTGCCCCTTCCACAGATCCATCTTCCGCCCCGTCTGTTCCATGACCCACGCGCCGAGATTTTCGTCAGGGACGAAAAGAATGTTCCGATCCTTCGGCACTGCCTCGACCATCTTCACCGCATTGCCGCTCGTGCAGATCACGTCGCTCAGCGCTTTCACACCTGCCGAGCAATTGATGTACGCGACTACGTAATAATTCTTCTCCGCATGGGCCCGCAGATGCGCCTCCAGCCTATCCGCCGGACAGGAATCGCTGAGCGAGCAACCCGCCTCCAGATCAGGCAGCACGACGGTCTTCGTGGGGTTCACGATCTTCGCCGTCTCGGCCATGAAGTGAACGCCGCAAAAGACGATGACATCCGCATCCGTCTCCGCCGCCTTGTAGCTGAGCCCCAGCGAATCCCCCACAAAGTCCGCCAGTTCCTGGATCTCCTTCACCTGATAGTTATGCGCAAGGATGACCGCATTCCGCGTGCGTTTCAGTTCGAGGATTTCTTCCGTGAGATCGACACCAAGAGTAGGCATGCGAGGAACTTCGGGCTTCCTGGCGCGGGATTCACGCAGAATTTTTCCCGTCGCTGGGCAGGCGCGCCAGAGCGGGATCGGCAGCGCCGCACCTACCGCAGGACGATTCGCGGGGCGACCCAGGTCGCCCAGTCGTGCGCGGGATCGGCGAGGGGATCGATGATGAAGGTGACGGCGACTTCGCGGCCGCGGTAGTTGGCGAGATCGATCTCCGCCGGGATGCGTTCCGCGCCTTGGAGTCTTTGCCCGAAGACTTGGTGGGCTTCGATCTCCACGGTGAAGCCAGCGCCGTTGCTCTTCACGTTGTTCAGCAGGGCGTCGAAAACGAGCAGGCAGCGCTGGGCATCGGCGGCGGGGATGGGGACGCGAAAGGCGAGCCGGGCCGGGCCGCGGGCTTTGGGATGTTGCAGGAGGGCGGCCTGCTGCACTTCGTCGGGCGGACCGATCTTCCGGAGTTCGAGGGCTTGCACATTTTCCGGCGTCGCACTCGCGCGCTGGGCGACGAAGTCGAAGACAACGCGTCCGGTCTCCCGTTTCGAGGGCCGCGGCGGATCAAACTTTGTCGCAACGATGTTGTTCCAGTCGCTCCGCCCGATCACCGGCAGCGCGAAGGCGAAGGCCTGATCTTCCTCGGGCGTGCCGGCCTTCTGCATCGTGGCCCAGATCAGGCGGGTGCGTCCGATGCCGTTCACACTCGGGCTGCCGTCATGCTCGCGGACCCCGAGCTTCAGTCCGCCTTCGTTCGGATGATCGACGTGTCGGTGATAGAGAAACGACTCGATCTCCGGGATCGCCTGGACCTTCTTCCACGCAAGCGCGAAGGCCGCAGCCTGCGCGGTTTCGCCGTTCGGTCCGTCGGGGCAGTGGAAGCCCTGCTCGGTGAGCGCGATTCGGCGCACCTGTCCTTCGTAGAGAAATCGGGGCTGGCGGAGGAAAGCCGGCAGGACTTCGAGATTTTGAAAGGTGAGCCGAGGAGCGTCGAAGCGCAGCGGCGCGGATTTGTCGGCCCAGAAGCTGGGTCGGCCGAGGTTTTCGGGGTAGGGGTGAAAGGCGAGGTGCCACGGGAAATCGCCCGCGCGTTTGGCGCGCTCGTTCACGCCTTCCAGCACTTCCACGGCGGTGAAGCCGTGGGTGCGATCCGCCGCGGCGGGCAGCGTCCAGTGATGCTCGAGGGAGACGTAGATGGGGAAATCCGCGTGGACCCGGCGCGTCGCCAGATCCGCGATGCGCAGGGCGGCGGTGTATTCGCGGAGCAGGACCTCGGGCTCCACCGGGCCCATATAGTACCAGCTCCAGTGGCTCTGCACTTCGTTGCCAATGACCAGGCCGGCAAGGTGGCCGAACTCGGCGTCGCCGCGGGTGTATCGCTCGACGAGCCAATGGATGATCGCGCGGTAGAAAAAGTTCCCCTCCGCGGTCGCAGTGTTGAAGGCTGCGGGACCGGCAGTGATGGTCTTCGGATCAGTGAGCGGATGCACGAGTGGCGAAGTGCGCGGCGTGCTCACCTGGACGTAGTTCAGCAGGATGCCGGTGACGCGCATTTGCGCGCCGTGCAGGGCGCGGAGGTCACGATCGAGCTGGGCCGCAGCGCCCGGGTGCAGACCCACGCGGCGACCTTCAAAGTCGAAACTCAGCTTCGGCTTCGGGCTCTGCCAATCGACGAGTCCGCCGATGTTGATGTTCTGGCTCGCCTGGCCGAGGCCGAGCGCGCGCCCATCGGTGACGTCGAGCAGACAGGTGAGGCCTTTCTTATTGGCCTGCGAACCGAGGGATCCCGTCCGCCGCGGCAGTGCGGAGAAATCGGTGACGTGCTGCGGAGCCCCGAGCGCGTGCCCGTCGGCGCGCAGTTCGAACTTCGCAAACAGCCGATCGCGGGCGCCGTCCCAGCGCGGGACTGTGGCCGACGCGCCGGAGCCAGACCAGACGGTCTTGGCCTCAGCGTCGGCCGCCGAGGTGTGCAGCGGCATTTCGCGAAGCTCCACGACCCCAGCGCGCGCGGGCCAGGCAAAGCTCAGGGAATCGGGTGTGACGGCAATGCGCTGCCCGACGTCTTCCGCGTGGAGGATCGTGGTGAGACACAGGAGGACGGCGATGAGCCAGCGCGCGCGAGTCATCTTGAAGAAGGAAAACGCGGCCAACTCAGCAGGCCCCGGCGGCGGGCGGCGCGAAGTTGAACTTGGCGAGCAATCCGCTCACGCCTTCCTGCGCATGACCTTCGACGAGCAGCCGCTTCAGGTGCTTCTTTCCGTCCTGCATCGTGAAGGTGATCTCGAAGGCGGCGATGTTCCCGACCATTTCCGTGGTCCAGGTTTGCGTGGCAATTTTGGCCCGCTCTTTCTCCAGCCACTTCTCCAAGTCTGCGGTCGTCGTCGCGGATTCGCGCCAGAAGGCGAGGGGATCGACGGGCAGTTCGCGGAAGCGCGGGACGACGAAGCCGACATCGAGGAAAGCGAGGAGGTTGCCAGCTTTCGGACCGGCTTCGCGATCGAGCAAGACGCGGTAGATGGCCTTGAACGCGACGGGCTGTTCGATGGGCGTGAGGCGCGCGATCTCGAAGACTTTCGATTGCAGGGCGTCGTCGGTCCACGGCGTCTCGGGGAGAGCGTCGGCGAGCTTGTGCAGGAAGGCGCGCTGGGTCTCGGTGAGCGTCTGCGCCCGACCGGGGAGGGTGGGCTGGAGGTGCGTCTTCTCTTCCTCGCTGGCGTAGTCCTGCACCCAGAGTTTCGCCGAGGCGCTGCGCTGGCGGAGGTGCTTGAGTTCGAGGTCGGTGAGCGGGCGACCGGCGCGCTTGGCGATCTCCTTCTCGGTGTCGAGATGCGGCATCTGCACGAGCGCGCTCACGAGCTGGAAATTCGCGGTCTGATACGCGCCTTGCGGTTCGAGTTCGGCGAGGCGGAAGACGCAGGCTTCGTCCGGTGTCGCCTGGCCATTGGCGGCGCGCAGTTGGTAGCGGTCGAACTCGTTGAAGAGTTTCACGATGCCCTCTTCGCCGGCTTCAAAGTTCACCGGCGAATTCGGCTTCGTGCGGATCATCAGGAAACGCAGCACGTCGGGCGGGAGCAGATTCGCCATGTCGCGCGCGCTCGCGCCCACACCGCGGGACGACGACATCTTCGCCCCACCCACGAGGAAGAATTCATACGGCACGCGCATCGGCGGCGGGAGTTCCGGATAGATCGCCCGCAGGCACGCCTCGCTCACGTCGCGCGAGCCGCCCTTGGTCGAGTGATCCTTGCCCGCGCCTTCGATGGTCACGGGAAATTTCACCCACTTCGCCACCCACTCGAGCTTCCACGGCAGCTTCCCGCGCCCGTCGAATGGCGACACCTTCCCCTCATGCCCGCAACCGCGGCCGAGGTTCAGCTTCGTGTTCACACACTTGTCCGGGCGGCAGCGGTAGGTGACGAGCGTGCCGTCGTAATCGGACACCTCGGTGGTGCCGATGCAGCCGCACTTTTCGCAGATCACTTGAAAGGGATACCAGTGCGCGGGGCGGTCGCTGTTTGAGACCTGTTTGTACACCGTCCGCACTTTTGCGGCCTCGCGGAGAATGCGATCGATGGGCTCGTTGAATTGCCCTGCGCGATATATGTCGCGCATCCGGTAACGCTCCACCTTCACCCCGAGATCCGCGAAGACCTGCCAAAACTCCGCCATGAAATGCTCGGCCATATCCGGCGACGTGGAGCCAGTCGGCGCGGGCGTATTGCAGAGCGGCCAGCCAATGTATTTGCCAAAGTGCGCGTCCTCACCCTTCGGGATCTCGTCCACCGGATCGTAGTCATCGACGCCGAAGAGATAGCGCGCCTCGAGGCCTTTCTCCCGCAGGGTGCGGAAGATGGCGTCGTGAATGAGCACCCCGCGCAGGGCGCCGACATGGACGCGCCCACTCGGGGTCTTCGAGTCATTGATGATCTGCGGTCCAGTGCAGCGGGCGGCGATGTCTTCAGTCCAAAACATGGGACGGGGAGGAAAAAGCACCACGCTCCAAAACCCAAGCACCAAAGAGGCGGCGTGAAGCTCGTAATCGTTCTCGTAATCGTCCTCGCCCTCGTCCTCGTCCTCGCCCTCGTCCTCGTCCTCGTCCTCGTCCTCGAACGCCGGTCTTTCGAGGACGAGGACGATTGCGAGCACGATTACTCGGACGAGCACGAGATGCCCTGCCTTCAAATGGCACCACCTCTGCTATTTCCGAAGCCGAATGACGCACCCGGCAACCACCGCGGGGCATCTCGCTCCGCTCAACCCACGCCGCTCCTCCCGGGAGCTGCGCGGAGGTCGGCGCGCATGATCCAGGCCCTGCTCTTTTTCGGCATCGGTTTCCTGATCGCGCTGCTCTGTACGCCGTGGGTGATGTCGATCGCCCACCGGGGCATTGGCCTCGACGCGCCGGATGCCACCCGCAAACGCCAGGCGCAGCCAATCCCGCGGCTCGGCGGGATGCCCATCATGCTCGCCGTCTCGTTCGGGTTGATGATCATCCTCGTCACGGACCCGGTGGCGGCGGCGGATTGGTTTCCCATCCTGGTCGGCAGCCTGCTCATGTATGGCCTCGGTCTTTGGGACGACCTGAAGCCCCTCGGGGCGAAAAAGAAACTCCTCGGCCAGATCGTCACCGCTTCGCTGGTCTTCTGGTTGGGTCTGAGCATTGAGCGTTTCTCCTGCCCCGGAGTCGTGGGAAGTGTCCACCTTGCTCCCTTCTGGAGTTTTGCGATCACCGTCTTCTGGCTCATCGCGATCCCGAATATCATCAATCTCATCGACGGTTTCGATGGGCTCGCCGCGGGCCTCGGAATTTGCCTTTCCGTGACGCTCGGCATCGTGGGCCTGCATGGCGATCAACTCGCCGTGGCCTGCTACGCCTTCACCATGGGCGGTGCGCTCCTGGGATTCCTCGTCTTCAATTTTCCTCCCGCAAAAATCTATCTCGGCGACGGCGGCGCCTATCTCATCGGCTTCACCATCGCGGCGCTTTCCTTAAAAAGTTCAAACAAGGGCTCCGTGGCCGCGGGGTTGTTTGTCACCTTCGTCGCGCTCGGTGTGCCGATCCTCGATACCGCGTTTGCCCTCGGGCGGAGGGCCATCCGCGGCTATCCGCTCTTCCACGCGGACGATGAACACTTTCACCACAAACTCCTGGGCTACGGCTTTTCCAAGCGGCGCATCCTGCTCGGAGTCTATGGACTCTTCGTGGTCCTCTCGATCGTGGGCCTGAGCATCATGTGGAGTCAGGGCCGCACCCTGCCGATCGGTCTCGGCGCGCTCTTCATCCTCGTGATTTTCGCGCTCCGTTACTTCCACTATCTGCGTTCGTGGGAAGATGTGCGGAGTCGTTTTGACCGGATCTTCGGCCACCGCCGGACGGTGCGTTATGCCCTGCTCCAGGCGCAGGTCTTGGAACTGGAAGTGGAGCGTTGCCGCGAAGCGCACGAGTTTTGGGCGATCTTTGAACAGACGATGCAAAGGGTGGGGTGGATGGATCCCGCGTCCCCGGCCAAGGGCGATGAAGTCCGCGTCTATCACAGCGGCTCTGAGCCCTGGCGGCTCTACCCGCCACCCTTGAGCGCCGCGCGCGAGTGGCAACGTCTTGCGGAATGTTTTCGTCCTGTCTATGTCAAGGCGACGAAGAAATGGAGCAAGTAATCCCCCCACAAACGCCGCGGCGGCGCTCCCGGCGCCGCCACTCAGCGTCCGGACGGGACTTGGTGGCGATGATCGCCTTTGCGCTGATTCTCGTCGTCGGCCAGCTCGCCTTCGGCGCCGTGGACCGCGTCGCGCAGGTCGTGCTCGTCTTACTCCTCGCGGTGGGCGTGTGGGCCTCCCCTCCGACGATGGCCCCGCTCGGTCGCTGGGGAAAGCGCCTCGTCATCGCGCTGCTGGCCTTGGTGGTGCTGAAGGAATTGCTCCCCGCGGGCCTCTTCGGCAGCACTGCCTGGCGCACGGAGTTGACCCAGAATTTTGGGCTCCAGCTCCCGCTGACGCACAATCCAGAGCCGGCCCGCGTCTTCGATTCCTTGCTCGCGATCGTCGTCGCGGTCGTTTGGTTCGTCTGGGTCCGCACCCTGGCGACCGGGCACGACGAACGCCACACGCTGTCGTGGGTCCTCTTCCTGAGTGTCACGATCGTGGCGGCGACTTCCTTTGCGACGCGCGGGATTGATTCGGAGGCGATCTACGGGCTGCGCTTCACGCCGGGCTGGAAGGGCTTCGGCCCTTTCCCCAATCGCAACCACTCCGCCAACCTTTTTGCGATGGGCGGTGTGCTCGGGCTCGGCTGCGCGGCGTGGGCGTGGGTGCGGAGGAAGCGGCCGCTTTTCGCCCTCGCCACGGTGCTCACGGGACTACTCGTCGCGGCGCTCCTTGAGACCGAGTCGCGCGGCGGGTTGGTTTCGTTCACCGCCGGAATCGCGATCTTCATTGGGCTGGCCTTCGTCAAGTTCCGCAGCCGCACGGTGATCTTTTCCGGCCTGGCGACGCTGCTCGTGGTCGGGTCGCTGACCGCGGCGTTTGGCAGCACCGTGCTCACCCGGTTCCAGTCGCCGCACGCCGGCCTCGTTTCCACGCAGACGCGCGTCGCGGTGTGGCACGACGCCTTCGCCATGTGGCGCGATGCGCCGCTCTTTGGCCACGGGCTGGATGCCTTTGCGCGCGTTTTCCCGATGTATCAAAAGCTCGATCTCGAGGAGATCGTGGTCCTGCATCCCGAGAGCAGTTGGCTGCAATGGCTCACGGAACTCGGCCTCATCCCGCTGGCGCTGGTCGTCGTGGCGCTGGTGCTTTTTGTCACGCCGCACATCAAGGCGGCGTTTGTCCGCAATCAGAGTTTCTATCTGCGCGCCTCGGCTTTTACGGCAGTGGGCGTGCTCATCTTTCACTCTGTCTTCGACGTGCCCGCGCACCGTTGGGGCACAGGGGGTTTTGCGCTTGCGGCGCTGGCCCTCGCTTGTCCCGCAGCGGAGCGTGCCGCCAGCACCGCACGCTCGCGGCGGGTGGTGTTGGTGCTGGTGGCGATTGCCGGATTGTGGGCGGCTCCGTTTCTTGTCGCCGGACCGGCGTGGTCGCCGCTGCGCCTCACGCAATTGCTCGCCCGTGACGCCGTGGGTGGCGATGTGCGGACGGCGGAGTTTGAGAAGTCCCTGCGCTGGTTCCCGCTCGATCCGTGGCTGCATCACGGCCTCGCGAACCGTCAGCTCCGCGTGGACGGACGGGCCAAGGCGGCAGAGTGGCAAAAGCACTTCGCCATCGCTTCGCGGCTGGTCCCAAATTCCTGGACGATGCCGGCCGCTCAGGCCCGCGCCTGCCGGCGGCTCGCGCCGGATCTGGCGATCGGCTACTGGCAGCAAGCGGTGGATCGGGGACGGGGGCATCGGGATGAAATCCTCGGCACCGCGCTCCTGGAGACCGCGAAATCGCCGATGGCCACTTCGTCGTGGGGTCGCTACGCCGAGGGGAATCCCGAAGTGCTGCTCTCCTATGCGGCCAGGTTGCCGGAGGATCAGGCGCGTTATTTTTACGGGCTCTGGTGGGAACAGCGCGGGCTGCAGACGACGCTCACCGAAGCCGAAGTGACGGCCTTTTACGCGCAGGCTTTCCGCCTTGGCACGCGGGAGCAATTTGATGAATGGACGACCCAGCACGCGGCTCTCGAGGAGCGCGATCATCGCCGCTGGGCAGCGCTCCTGCATCAGTGGGGCGATGACGCGCGCGCCTGGGAAATGCTCACCCGGCGCATCCCCGAGCCGCAGTTTCCGCCAGGCATCGTGAGCGTCCCGCGCATCCAGCTCGAAGCGAAGTGGCGGCTCGCGCCGGAAAATCACGTGAACGCGCAGCAGCTCGTGCAGTTCCTGGATCACGACGGTGAGACGGCGCAGAGCGATGAGGTCGTGGTCGCCGTGGCCACCCAGTTGAAAACCCCGCCGCCTCCGTGGTTCACGCGCAAGGCGGCCTATATTCTCTCGCGCAGTGGACACCGGGCCGAGGCCGTGACGATGCTCCTCGCTTCCAAATAACCGCGCGCGGCCAGCGCGGGCTTGTCCCATCCGGCCGCGTCCGGTTTCTTTCACTTTCCACCGCTCGGCGCGCAGGCCTATAGTCCCCGCCTATGCAGCCTGGTGTTCGCGACCGCATCTATGAATTCCTCGCCCAAAAAGGGCTGAGGAAGACCATGCCGCGCGATGCCATCATCAAGGCCGCGTTCAGCACCACCGAGCACTACACCGCGGAGGATCTGCTCATCATGGCGCGGAAGATCGAGAAGACCGTCTCCCGCGCGACCGTCTATCGCACCCTCCCGCTGCTCGTCGAATGCGGCGTCCTGAAGGAGATGGATTTCGGCAAGGACTACAAATATTACGACCCGAACTACATCGATCATCCGCATCACATGCACCTGATCTGTCGGGATTGTAATAAGATCGTCGAATTCGAGGACCAGCACATCGAACTCCTCGAGGACTGCATCACCAAACGCCTCGGTTTTTCGCCGGCCGCTAAATCCGTCCGCATCGAGGCCACCTGCGACCAGCTCAAGGAAATGGGCGCGTGCAAAAATAAAAAAGGATGAAGGCGGAAGGATGAAGGATGAAAGGAGCGTGGAATGACGGGGATGAGTCGCTGTCCTTCCTGCTCCACTATCTTCTTCATCCTTTATCCTTCATCCGTCATCCTTCCGCCCCATGTGGAAAGGCCGCTTCCAACAAGAAACCTCCGCGCTGCTCCAACAGTACAGCGAGTCCATCAGCTTTGACTGGCGGCTCTGGCGGCAGGACATCGAAGGCTCCATCGCCCACTCCGCGGCGCTGCTGAAGGCCGGGCTGATCACCGCCGAGGAGCGGGAGGAAATCGTCACGGGCTTGCGCGCGATCGGCGCCGAGATCGAGGCGGGACAGTTTCCCTTCAAGACGGAGCTGGAGGACATCCACATGAATATCGAGGCCGAGCTCACGCGCCGCATTGGCGATGCCGGGGCCAAGCTGCACACCGCGCGCAGCCGCAATGATCAGGTGGCGCTCGATCTCCGACTCTATCTCCGCGCCGAATGCGACGCCATCACCGACGCGCTCCGCGCCATGCAGCTCGCGCTCGTCGCGCTTGGCGAGCGCCATCGTGAAATCATCATCCCCGGTTACACCCATCTCCAGCGTGCTCAGCCCGTCTATTTCGCGCACCATCTCCTCGCTTATGTGGAGATGTTTCAACGTGACCTCGAAAGGGTAGGGGACGCGCGCCGGCGGATGAATGTCCTCCCGCTTGGCTCCGGCGCCATCGCCGGCTCCACCATTCTCCTCGATCGGGAACTCGTCGCCCGCGAACTTAACTTCCCCGCCGTGACGCAAAACTCCATGGACGCCGTGAGCGACCGCGACTTCGCCGTCGAACTCCTCGCCGCGCTCGCCCTCGTCGCCGTGCATCTTTCCCGGCTCAGCGAAGACGTGATCCTGTGGGCCTCCAGCGAGTTTAAGTTCATCACCATCGGCGACGCTTTCACCACCGGCTCGTCCTTGATGCCGCAGAAAAAGAACCCCGACGTCGCCGAACTCACCCGCGGAAAATCCGGCCGCGTGATCGGCAATCTCGTCGCCCTCCTCACCCTGCTGAAAGGCCTGCCGATGACTTACAATCGCGACTTGCAGGAGGACAAAGAGCCCGTCTTCGATAGCGTCGATACCGTGAAGGCCGCGCTCACCATCTTCGCCGCGATGCTCGCCACCGTGGAGGCAAACGCCGCCGCCTGCGCCACCGCCGTCGCCGACCCGATGCTCCTCGCCACCGACCTCGCCGACTACCTCGTGAACCGCGGCATCCCCTTCCGCAAAGCGCACGAATGCATCGGCAAAGCCGTCGCCCTCTGTACCCAACGTGGTTGCGACCTCCCGCAGCTCACCCTCGCCGAATACCAGTCAATCTCCCCCGTCTTTGCTGCGGATGTTTTCGAAATGCTCACCGTCGAGAAATCGATGGCCGCGCGTCAGGCCATCGGCGCCCCCTCCCCGCAAAACGTCACCGCCCAGCTCGCCCGTTGGCGCGCCGCGCTCGGGTAGCAGACGATCCCCTCAGCGAACGGCAAGCGCCCCGCCCCCACCCAACCCTTGGCGAGGCCGCACGCCCATGCTGCGAGCGGGTCGGTATGCGCATTTGGCGGCGGGGCAGACCGCTCTCGGTTCTCGAAACGAATCACCCACTCCGTCGCTTCGACTTGGTGAAACGCGTGCTCACCATCTTCATCAGCTCAGCCGCGGCGCGGCTCGGAGGGCGTTGCTTTGGCCAGAAGGCGATGATCTGGCGCGAGGGCTTCGGCGCGGCGAGCGAGCGGTACACCGGCGCGTCGATCCTGCCGGCGGGGACGGCCATGGTCGGGATGAGTGAGATGCCGAGGCCGGCGGAGACGAGCGACTGGATGGTCTGCACCTGCGCGCTCCGGAAGGAGACGCGCGCCTGCACTTCGCGGCGGTCGCAGAAGCGCAGCACCTGGTCGCCGAGGCAGTGGCCTTCCTGCATCACGATCAGCCGTTCGCCGTCGAGGTCGTTGGCGTGGAGCGTGCGTTTGTGGGTGAGGGGATGGGTCGGTGGGAGGGCGAGGAGGAGTTCTTCGGAGAAGAGTTCGCGGATCTCGAGGCGCGCGTCCTGGATGGGATGGCTGGCCAGCGCGAAGTCGATCTCGTAAGCGAGCGCGAGCTTGAGCAGGCGCGCAGTGGTGTCTTCCAAAACGGTGATTTCGACGCCGGGAAATTTCCCGATGAACGCGGGCAGGACCAGCGGGAGCAAATACGGCGCGATGGTCGGCAGCACGCCGATGGTCACGCCGCCGCGGAGGAGTTCGCGTGCGTCGGTGGCTTCGCGCTTCGCGGCATCGACTTCTTCGAGGATGCGCGCGGCGCGCTGGAGGAAAAGTTCGCCGGCGGGTGTGAGTTTTACCCCGGTCTTGAGCCGGTCGAAGAGGCGCTCGCCAAGTTCCTCCTCGAGCTTCTGGATCTGCTGGCTGAGCGAAGGCTGGGCGACGCGGCACTGCTCGGCGGCGCGGGAAAAATTCCCCGCGCGGGCGACGGCGACGGTGTAGCGGAGTTGGTGCATCTCCATAGGGAGTGCCTATCGTGGAGGTAGGGAGGAAGTATTTCAACTATCGCCACGAAAACGGATATAAGATTTCTTTAATTGGCGCCGCACGCCGCGTCGCTCAACCATCCCGTATCATGCCTGCCGAAACCCCACTATCCGCCACAGATCCATCCGCCGTCGCTCCTACCGCGGGAGACTCAGCCGCCAGGTGCCCCTTTCACCACACCGCCGGTGGCGGCACGAGCAACCGTGACTGGTGGCCGAACCAGTTGAAGGTCGAACTGCTGCACCAGCATTCCGCAAAGTCCGATCCGATGGGCGGGAGCTTCGATTACGCGACAGAGTTCAAGAGCCTGGACCTTGCGGCGGTGAAGCAGGATCTCGCGGCGCTGATGACCGACTCGCAGGACTGGTGGCCGGCGGACTTCGGCCACTACGGCGGGCTCTTCGTCCGCATGGCGTGGCACGCTGCCGGCACCTACCGCACGGGTGATGGCCGCGGTGGCGGCGGCCGGGGCCAGCAGCGGTTTGCGCCGCTCAATAGCTGGCCGGACAACGCCAACCTGGACAAGGCGCGTCGCCTCCTTTGGCCGATCAAGCAGAAGTATGGCCGGAAGATTTCGTGGGCCGACCTGATGATCCTCTCGGGGAACGTCGCGCTGGAGACGATGGGCTTCAAAACATTCGGTTTCGGCGGCGGTCGCGAGGATGTCTGGGAGCCGGATCAGGATGTCTATTGGGGCCGGGAAACCACGTGGCTTGATGACCAGCGCTACACCCCCGAGCGCGATCTCGAGAACCCGCTCGCGGCAGTGCAGATGGGGCTCATCTACGTCAACCCGGAAGGTCCGAACGGCAATCCCGATCCGATCGCGTCGGCCCGCGACATTCGCGAGACCTTCGCCCGCATGGCGATGAACGACGAAGAGACGGTGGCGCTGATCGCCGGTGGGCATAGCTTTGGCAAAACCCACGGCGCCGGCCCGGCCTCCCATGTGGGGCCTGATCCGGAAGCGGCCGGCCTCGAAGAGCAGGGGATGGGCTGGAGGAGCACCTTCGGCACTGGCAAAGGCGGCGACGCCATCACCAGTGGTCTCGAAGTGACGTGGACCACCACGCCCACGCAATGGAGCAACAATTACTTTGAGAACCTTTTCGGCTACGAATGGGAACTCACGAAGAGCCCGGCCGGTGCGAATCAGTGGCGGCCGAAGAACGGCGCCGGCGCTGGCACCGTCCCGCACGCGCACGACGCGTCGAAGCGGATCGCGCCTTCCATGCTGACCACGGATCTCGCCATGCGGTTCGACCCGGCTTACGAAAAAATCTCGCGGCGTTTCCTGGCGAATCCCGACCAATTCGCCGACGCGTTTGCCCGCGCGTGGTTCAAGCTCACGCACCGCGACATGGGACCGCGCGAGCGGTATCTCGGGCCGGACGTGCCTGCGGAGGAACTCATCTGGCAGGATCCGATTCCCGCGGTGAATCACCCGCTGATCGATGCGCAGGACATCGCCTCTTTGAAGAGTAAGATCGTGGCTTCCGGTCTGCCGGTCGCGCAGTTGGTGTCCACCGCGTGGGCGTCGGCTTCCACCTTCCGCGGCTCCGACATGCGGGGCGGTGCGAATGGTGCCCGCCTTCGTCTGGCTCCGCAAAAGTTCTGGGCCGTCAATCAACCCGCTCAACTCGGCAAGGTGCTCGAAACGCTGGAAGGCATCCAGAGCGCGTTCAACAGCACGGCTGCTGGCGGCAAGAAAGTCTCGATCGCTGACCTGATCGTGCTGGGCGGCTGCGCAGGAATCGAGCAAGCCGCGAAGAATGCCGGACTCGCGGTGACGGTTCCCTTCACCCCGGGACGCATGGATGCCTCGCAAGAGCAGACTGATGTGGAATCCTTCGCCGTGCTCGAACCCATCGCGGACGGCTTCCGCAATTACCTCAAAGGCAAATACACGATCCCGGCCGAAGCGCTGTTGATCGATAAGGCCCAATTGCTGACCCTCACCGGGCCCGAATTGACCGTGCTCGTGGGTGGGATGCGCGTCCTGAGTTCCAATGCCGGCCAGCACGGTGTCTTCACCAAGCGTCCGGAAGCGCTGACTAACGACTTCTTCGTGAACCTGCTCGACATGGGTACGGAGTGGAAGCCGGTCTCGAAAGACGCCGACGTCTTTGAAGGCCGCGATCGCAAGACGGGCGCAGTCAAATGGACCGGCACGCGGGTTGATCTCGTGTTCGGTTCCAACTCCCAGCTCCGCGCGCTCGCGGAAGTCTACGGCTGTGCGGATTCGCAGGCGAAGTTCGTCCAGGATTTCGTCGCGGCCTGGAACAAGGTGATGAACCTCGATCGCTTCGATCTCAAGGAGTAGGGGCGCCCCCGCCCCGTGAAGCTACTTGGGGCGAGGGCGCCCCGGCGCCTTGAATTCCAGTCTTCCGCTTCGGCGGAAGCCAGTATTCGTTCGGCGCTTCCCCATGCGCTTCCTGAACCGGATCTCCGTCCTTTCCGCCCTGAGTCTGGCCCTCGCCGGGTGCAGCACCGTGCCGCGGCGCGATGCCGCCGCTCTGCGGACCGCCACGGAGAGCCTGAAACTCGCGCGCAGCAAGACCCGCCCCGTGCCCGAGCGCGCCGCGTATTATCTCGAGGCGGCATCCACGGTGAAGGCCGGCTTCGCCACGCCAGACGCCGAACTTCGCGCGCGCACCATCTACAACAGCGCCGCTGGAGAGCTCACCAACCTCCTGCGCACGGCCGAAGGCGGGCGGCTTTGGAATCGACCGCTGGAGGTGGCGGCCGGAGGCTTGAGCTACCAGTTGCGCTTCCAGCCCGGTGCGCGCCACGGCCTCTGGGAGCCGGACTACTTCACGGATTTCAAGCTCGCGAAAAAAGTGCGCCGCAAGCATCTCCGCCAGTCGGTCACCGCGGAGGGCTTCGGCGGCACCCTCGTCGGGATCAAGAAAACGCCCGGCATCATTCCGGGGGATCCAGCGACCTTCGAGCCAAAGGGCGGCTTCGTCGCCCCGGTCACGGCCACGCTCGATTTCCGCCAGCGCGAGGTGACGCTCTCGCTCAACGATCCCAACGAACGCAAGACCGTGCGCGTCGGCGGCGCCGAGCGTCCGCTCGCCGCGGACTTCAGCGCGCCCTTGGCCTTTCATCCGATGCGCAATGAACTCTGGGCCGGGCTCATGGCGCTGATCCAAGTCGAGGAGCACCTGCGCGGCACGGGACTCTACATGATCGAGCCCTACGACCCCGATCGCATCCCCGTCATCTTCGTCCACGGCCTCGTCTCCACCCCGCAGATGTGGGTCAATACGATCAACGAAATGGAGGCCGATCCCGCGCTGCGCGGGCGGTATCAGTATTGGGTCTTCCGTTATCCCACGGGAAATCCACTCACCTACTCTGCGATGCGCTGCCGCGAGGAACTCGCGCGCATCGAGCGTCTGCATCCGATGCCGCGCGGCTTCATCATGATCGGCCACAGCATGGGCGGGCTGATCTCCCGGCTGCAGGCGACGAATGCCGGGCGCGCCCTCTGGGATGCGAATCTCGGGAAGCAGGCCGACAAGAAGTTCGCCAAACTGCCAACGGATAATCTCATCAAGCGAGCGCTGCTCTTTGATGCGAATCCAAAAGTCCGTCGCGTCGTCTTCATCTGCACCCCGCATCGCGGGAGCGGGCTGGCCATCGGCTCGCTCGGCGCGCTGGCGATGAAGGTCATCCAATTGCCGACCAGCCTCATCGCCACCTTCACGGATTCGATCGGCGACGTCTTCAGCGTCGTCGGCGGCCGCCCGGTGATCCCGAATGGCATCACCAGTCTCTCGCCGAGAAGTCCGTCGCTCATCGCCATGGACAAGCTGCCCATCCGCGCGCCGCATCACTCGATCATCGGCGACCGTGGAAAAGGGAACTCTCCGCAGAGCTCCGATGGTGTCGTGCGATACGCGAGCGCGCATCTCGATGGTGCGCAGTCCGAGCTCATCGTCCCCGGTCCGCACAGGTCCCACGAGCTGCCGCAGACGATCGAGGAACTGCGCCGCATCCTGCGCGAGCACGTTGGCGGGAAGTGACGCGGCGGTGATCGGCGTCAGGTCGTCGGCGGAGGCGCCCAGCCAAAGCGCACGCGCAGACGCCACCAGACAAAGCGCAGGAGCAGCGCATAGAGCACCCCGGCTCCGACGCTTTTGGCAAAGAGCCGCGCATACCAGGGCATCGAGTCGGCGGAAAGCTGGGTGATGGCCAGGTCCACGGGTATCTTCAGCCCTTGGGCGATGCGCACGGGCAATTGCAGCGGCACTTGTTTCACCCATTCCCCGAAAGGCTGGCTGGTCACGTGATGCCAGTGCCAGTTTGGGTCGAGCTTCGTGTCCGCCCAATCCGTGAGGCCGAAGAAGGCGAGCAGGATGAGGAAGAGTTTGGAACGGAGGAGACTCATGCGGGTTCGAGGGATGGCGGTGGTTCGGGGTACTCCGGCTGACCGCCGGGCAGCGCGGCCACGATGCTGCCGAGCCGATTCGCGCGGCGGAGGATCGCGGGAAGATGGGTTGCGACGGGCTCCGTGAGAATGCCGTGGGCAAAGGCCGCGGTGAAAGCGTCGCCGGCACCGATGGTGTCGCAGACGGTGACCTTCGGCGAAGGCTCCTGGACGACGTTAAAGTCGTCCCACGCGGTCGCCCCGTGCTCGCCTTGCGTGACGCAGATGCGCTTGCCGCCCGTGAGTTCACTGAGCGCAGCGACCGCTTCCGCAAGTTGACCGGCGCCAACGCTGCGTCCGGTGAGCTTCTCGACCTCGCCTTCGTTGAGCTTTATCCAATCAGCCTTGCGCACGAGCGCGAGGACGAGCGCGCTCTCGTCGAAGGGCGGGCGCAGATTCACGTCAATGATCCGCAGCGGGTTTTCGATCGCGAGCAGAGCTTCGAGCGTCTGGCGCGTGGTCTCGCGGCGCGACGCGAGCGTGCCGTAGATGATGGCGTGACTTTCCTGCGTGGCGCGGACGACGGCCTCAGCGAATTGAATCTCATCCCACGCGACATTCTCGTGGATCGTGTAACGCGGCTGGCCGGCTTCGACAACGACATCGACCGTGCTCGTCGGCAGGGTCGGATGACGCTGAACGAATTCCGTCGAGAGTCCGCGTGAATCGAAATACTGGAGCATTTCATCGCCCGCCGCATCCCGTCCGACGGCCGAGACGATCCGCGCCTCGCAGCCCATCTTGTGTAGATGATAGGCGACATTCAGCGGTGCGCCGCCCGGATGACGCTGGTCGCCGACGCAATCCCACAAGACTTCGCCGAAGCAGAGGATGCGGAGCTTTTGCTTTTGAGGATCGAGCGGCGGACCGGCCTTTCTCATGCCGGCGCGGTGTCGGCGTGGGGCTTCAAGTCCGGGAGCAGAAACCAAGCAACGAGCGCGCCGGGCACAAAGAGGAAGCCGGCGTAAAGCAGCGTCGTGCGGAAATCCACGCCCGCCGTGATGAAGCCCGA
Organism: Chthoniobacteraceae bacterium; assembly: GCA_031409655.1. Lineage (GTDB taxonomy): Bacteria > Verrucomicrobiota > Verrucomicrobiia > Chthoniobacterales > Chthoniobacteraceae > JANNXQ01. The sequence continues at coordinate 24,593 of JANNXQ010000073.1, forward strand.
AAGCGCTACGCCCAGCGCCGAGAAGATGCGCCCGATATTGTAGCAAAATCCCGCGCCGGTGGTGCGCAGCAGGACGGGAAAGAGCGGCGGCAGATACATGGTGAAAAGGCCGAAGACGCCGGAGAAAAACCCAACGAGCGGGAACCAAAACCAGACCAAAGACTCCCAATCGCGCGGTTGATAAAAGGTGGCAGACATCGCCACGAAGAAGCAGGCGTAGCAGGCGGCGATGGCGCGCCGATAGCCGAGGTGGCGCGCGAGAAAGGAGGCGAAGAAATTCCCGACGATCGACACGCCGATGATGAGGAAAAACGCGATGCTCACGATCTTCTGCTTCTCCGCGGCGATCCACTTTTCCTTTGCCACGGCCGGTGGCGGCGCGGAGTCCAGGGTTGCCGAGTGCGTCGCATATTTCTCCGAAAGAGAAGCCGCCAGCTCCGGCAGACTGCGGAGGTGTTGCGCGTGCCAGAACATGAAGGCCCACCAGGCCGTGAGTCCCGTCGCACACACGATGATGAGCAGCACCGTGGTCCGGCGGACGTCCGCGAGGAAGAGATCCTTCACCCCTGGGATGCGGTCCGCGGCGCTCTTCGCGGCGTGCCATTCCGCCGGCTCCGGCACATGGCGACGGATCCAGAAGACGAGCAGCGCCGGCAGGATGCCGACGAGGAAAACCCATTTCGGATGCAGATCCGCCATCACGAAAGTGGCGAAGCAGGCGAGCAAGACACCCAGATTCACCGCCGTCTGCAGTACCGCCGCGATCCACGGCCGCCACCGCGCCGGCCACGTCTCCGAGAGCAGCGCCGAACCCACTGCCCACTCCCCACCGATGCCCAGCGCGGCGAGAAACCGGAAGATGAGCAGATGCCACCAAGTCTGCGCGAAGAAGGAGAGTCCGGTAAAACAGGCGTAGGTGAGAATGGTCAGGCTCAAGGCGCGGCTGCGCCCGAGCACATCGCCGAGCCGCCCAAAGAACCCACCGCCAATTGCCCAGCCAAAAAGGAACGCCGCCTGGATGATCCCGGCCTTGTCTTTCGCGATCACTCCCGCGGCTTCGCCGGTCAGCGTTGGCGATTCAAGGAGGATGAGCGTGGTGACGAAAGGCAGCGCGACCAGCCCGTAAAGATGCATGTCCAACCCGTCAAAGAGCCAGCCGAGCCACGCGGCGACGCCAGACTTTTTCTGCTGCGACGTCAGATCGCGGTAGAGCTGGGAATCACTGGGGGCGGACATCAGGAGGCGCGAGGCTAGCGGCTGAGCGCGGCGGTGCGAGCGGGAAAATCGAGTGGGGATTGGGGCAAAGCGCTCGGGGGAGAAGTCCGGGAAGCGTGCCCGTCCCGGGCGCCGGGAGCGGCGTCCCGGCGCTCCCGAATTTCAAGTTGCACGCGGATGCAGGAGACGCGCTCGGCTGTCGGGTTGATTGCGGGAAGTCCGTGCCGGAAGGACTCTGGCACCAGCGCCTGATACCATCTCTCAGAAACAATCGGACCGTTTTACTCCTCCTCGTCTTGGGTGTGATTAAATGTGGAGCAGCGAAGTCTGAAGTCCCGGAGGGACCGCGGAGATTAGATACCGGTGGCGTCAGCCACCGGCTCGCGGAGAAAGTGAATCCGCCCCGGCAGGGGCGCTGGAACTCAATCGCCGCGACCGCTCCACCGCCGTTCCGGGGCGGGCTCGCTCGACGTGCGGTTCCGGTGGCTGACGCCACCGACTAGTTTCCGAAACGCTTCTGGCTAGGAGCGAGGACGACAGGAAAGTCATCCCTTTAGAGGTTCTCAGGGAGTGGCGGCCCTGTTATGCCGGTCCACAACAGGCGCAGGGTCGCGCACTCGCGCGCTTTCTTTTCTACCGCCATCCACCTCTCTCCCATGAAACTGAATACCTTCCTCGCCACAGCGCTCTTCGCCGGCACTGCCCTCACGGCGCACGCTTCGCTCGTCACTTGGGGCGCGGCGCAAAATATCACCGGCGACAGCGATGTGAGCACCACGGGCACGCTCGTGGGAGCGATCAATCTCGGGGGCGCGGGAGTGGGGAGCACGACGGTGAACACCGTGGCATTCACGGGCCTGGCGGTCAGTGGCAGCAGCGTCACCTCAGGCGATTTCACGCTGGCCAGCGCGCCGGCCGCCGGGGTCGGCGATAACTCCCTGGGCTCGGGGTTCGCGCCTTTCACGAACTTATCGGCGGCTTATAAAACCCTGCTCGGCACCGGTGCGTTCACCACCGGTGGATCGGCGTTCACTCTGGCGCTGAACAACCTCACGGTGAACGCGTCTTACGAACTCCAATTTTGGACCAATTTTTCGGGATTCATCGATATCGGGGGCTCCACGGTGGCGACGGCGGGGAACGCGGTGACGCTCTCCCCGAGTACCAATGCCGGACCGTCCGGCGAGGGCGGTCTGGGGCAGTATGCGATCGGCACCTTCACCGCGAACGCCGCGACGCAGACGATCGCCTTCACCGGCACTAATCCGTTCATCGGCCCGCTGATCAATGGCTTTCAGCTCCGCCAGACCGCGGTGCCCCCTGCGGTCCCCGAACCCGGCACTGCCCTCGCGGGTTTGGCGCTGGTCGGCGTCCTGGGCCTGCGCCGGCGGCGGTAGGAGAGTCGCCCGTCCCGAGGGCGATCCCGGGAGGGAAGGAGCGGTCAGCGGTACTCGATCCGTTTCACGCGAAGCTGGATTTCTTCGAGCAACTTCCGGTTCACCGCGATGATGTCGGCAACCAGTCCGAGGCCCCACATTTGCACTCCGACGAGGATCAGAATCGCCGCGAGGATGAGGCTCGGGGTGCGGGCGCGCGTGGGGTCTTCGGTGAAAAGCACGAGCCAGCGGATGCCGAGGAGCGTGCCAGCGGCGAAGGGCACGGTGCCGAGCCAGAGGAAGAAACGCAGCGGCTTATAAGTGATGAAGATGCGGAGGATCGTGAGGATCGAGCGCTGGATGTAGGCGCGCATCGACTTCATCAGCCGCGAAGGACGCAGGAAGCCATTCGTGCGGATGGGGACCGAGGTGATCGCCATGCCCTTCTGTCCAGCTTGGATGATCGTCTCGAGCGTGTAGGTGTATTCGCTGAAGACATTGAGCTGCATGGCGGCCGACCGCGTGATCGCGCGGAAGCCACTTGGCGCATCCGGGATCTCGGTGCCGCTGGCCACGCGCACGACCCAGGAGCCGAGCTTTTGGAGCTGCTTTTTCAGCGGAGAAAAATGCTCGATCTCGGTGATCGACCGCGCGCCGACGACGATCGCGGCGTCTCCCTTGAGGATCGGTTCGAGGAGCTTCGGGATATCGTTCGCCTCGTATTGATTGTCGGCGTCCGTATTCACGATCACGTCCGCGCCGAGCCGCAGGCAGGCATCCAGCCCGGCCATGAAGCCGCGGGCGAGACCTTGATGGAAACCGAGATCGACGACGTGATCCACGCCATTCGCGCGAGCGACCTCGATGGTGCGATCTGTGGAGCCATCGTTGATGATCAGCCACTCCACCGTATCCACGCCGGGCACCTGCCGCGGCAACGCCTTCAACGCCACGGCGAGCGTCTCCTCCTCATTGTAACAGGGCATCTGGATGATCAGCTTCTTCACGGGAGGGATGCTGAGTAGTGAGCGGCACCGGGTGAAGCAATGCTTTTTGCCCCGGCCACCTGGTTGGTGGGGCGGGGCGCCAGGTCTTCGGCTTTGACACGACGCTGCGACCGGCTCTGACTCCGCATTTCGCCCCGGAAAATCCCGTCTCCCCATGAAGCTCCCCCTCCTGCTGGTTGTCCTGCATCCCGCGCTCGCCTCCCTTTGCGCAGCGGAAAGCGCCCCGCAAAAGACCAGCCTCGCCGCGCTGACCCAGGGCGTGCAGACCATCGCCAGCCCTGGCTCGCCGGGCCGCGTGGGGGTCTTCGGTGACGCGGCGTTTCCCGTCGTTGTCGGCCAGGCGGGGAAGACCGTGCAGCCCGTGGTCGGCGCGGCGGAGTGGGGCCAAGGGCGAGTGGTGGTCTTCGGACACGGCGGCTATTTCGACGCCGCGACAACGCAGGAAATGGACAGCGGGAAATTTCTCGCAAACTGCGTGCGCTGGGCCGCGCGGGGGGCGCCGCAGCCGCGGGTTGTTTTCGTCGGAAGAAAGGAGCTGGGCGAAACGCTCGCCGCGCTCGGCTTTTCGCCGCAGGCCGCGGACCTCCAGCGGCTCTTGCCTGCCGAGGTGCTCGTGGCTGGCGGGCGCATCGAGGCGGGCGATGTCGAGCCGCTCGCGAAGTTCATCCGCGCAGGCGGCGGCTTCATCACCGCGGACACGGGCTGGGGCTGGAAGCAATTGAACCCGGGCAAAGATCTCGCGACGGATCTCCCCGTGAATCGGCTGCTGCACGCCGCCGGGCTGATGATCGCGGACGACACTGTGAGCGATACGACGGCGGGCGGCTTCAGCGTCAGTGCGGAAGTGCCGCCGCTCGCGCACGCGGGTCGGGCGCTCGCGGCGGCCATCGCGCATCTCGGCGGCAAAGCGAAGATGAGTGGCGACGACGCGATGCTCGTCAGCGCCACGCTGGTGGGTGCTCTGGACAGCCTGCCGCCGGACGACACGCTCTTTCTCCCGCGCCTGCGCGCGCTCGCGGTCGATCCAAAGGCAAACGTGGTGCCGTCGCCGAAGTCCCCGGTCGCGACGGACAATCTGGCCGGGCGCCTGCTGGTGACCATTCAGGGACAAACGCTCCGCAAGCTGCCGCCCGAGCAGACGCGCGCGCACCCGGCGGCGGAGATCTTCCCCGGCTCGGTCGCGAAAGCCGCGCCGCGGCTCGCAAATGTCGCGGTGACGGTGGACACGAAAGTGCCCGCCTGGCACAGCACCGGACTCTACGCAGCGCCGGGCGAAGTCATCACCGTGACCATCCCTCCGGCGGCGGCGAAGAAAAAGCTGCGCGTGCGCATCGGCGCGCACAAAGACGAGTTGTGGCACCTCGATTCCTGGAAGCGCTTCCCCGAGATCACGCGCGAGTTTCCGCTCGATGCAGCGCTGACGAAGGCTGCGGGAGCGTTTGGCGGACTGGTGTACATCGACGTCCCGAAGGACGCGGACCTCGGCCTCGTCGCTGTGCAAATTTCCGGCACGGTCGCCGCGCCACTCTACGTCCACGGGAAGACGAGCGTGGCGGACTGGCGGGCGAAAATCCGCGTCGCCCCCGCACCCTGGGGGGAACTCGCGACCTCCAAAGTGATCCTCACCCTGCCGAGCGAAGTCCTGCGCAAGCTCGACGATCCGAAGGCGCTCATGGACGTGTGGGATCGCGTGCTCGATCTCGAAGCCGAGCTCGCGGCCATCCCCGCCGAGCGCGAGCGTCCGGAGCGCATCGTCTGCGACGAGCAGATCTCCGCCGGCTACATG
>JANNXQ010000074.1:0-5933 GCA_031409655.1 Chthoniobacteraceae bacterium
GTCACTTTCGCGCGCAGCGCCACTTTGGCGGGAGCGAGGCGCTGCGCGCTTTTGTTTTGGATTGCCGCACGGGACGGCGGCGCTCCCAGGATTGCTGCTTGTGAATGCGCGGGCCGTTGGCGAGCGTCCCCACCGCAAGCCATGAAGCCCCTCCCGCTTTCCGCCGCCGCCGGCCTCGCCGTGCTGACAATGTTGCTCGGCTTTTTTCTCGGCCGTCTCGGGCGAGCCACGACCGACAGTCACTCCTCGACGCCCGCGACAGCTCGCAGCGCAGTTCTCCAGGCACCCTCGGCGGCAAGCGCGGAACGGCCCGATTCGTGGACGGCTGCGGACGCGGAGAAACGCCCAGTCGAGAGCGACTCCAGTGAGCGGCGCGCAGCCGCTGGGGATCGGCGCGATCCCGTCGCCCGGCTCGAGACGGCGATGGAGAGCGGCAGCCAGTTTTCCCGCATCATCCGGCTCCTGCTCGTCACGAGTCAGCTTACCCCCGAGGAGATTCCCGGCGTGCTCGCCTTCGCCGCGACGCGGTCAAACGAGGAGCGCGAAATTACCCGCATCGGCGCCATCGCCCGCTGGGCGGAACTCGATCCACTGGCCGCCGCAGAGTGGACGCGCACCAATGTCGGGAAGGATCACAATTCCAATTCCATGATCGAGATGACCCTCGGCGAATGGGCCGGACGCGACGCTGGAGCCGCCCGCGCCTGGCTCGATCAACTGACCGACCCCGAGCAAAAAAGGCACGCGCTCAATGGCTACCTCGGCGGCCTCGCAGGGCGCGATCCCGCTGCGGCGCTGCGGGAAACGAAAGCCCTCCCGGAGGACACGAGAAATCGCGACCTCTACAGCGCGGTCTTCAGTGCGTGGGCCAAGAAGGACCCGAACATTGCCGCCACTCAAGCGCTCCAACTCCCGGACCTAGAGGCGCGACGACGTTCCCTCCAGACCGTGCTGAACGTCTGGTCCGAACGCTCGCCGCAAGAGGCCCTTGGCTGGGCGCTCCGGCAGGCCGACCCCAAAGAGCAGCGCGGCCTCGCTGGCGAGGTGCTGGGAAATTGGGCCAGCAAAGACGCCCGCGCGGCGCTCACGCAGACCCTCGGGCTCGCGCCTGAGACCCGCGATGAGATCGCCGAGGGCGTGGTCAGCAGAGCGGTGCGTCAGGATCTCGACGAGGCGCGCAGCTTTGCCGAACGCCTGCCGCCCGGACCGGCGCGGGATCGCTCGATGCAGCGCATCGGCGCCTATCTGGCCGAGAACAGCCCAAGTGAAGCCGCCGCCTATGCGCGGAATCTGCCGCCGGGTCCGGCGCAGCAAGCCCTCATCGGCGACATCGCCAAAGTGTGGGCGAAGAACGCTCCAGCCGCCGCCGGTGCCTGGGTGGCGCAACTGCCGGAAAATGGCAGCCGCGCGATCGCTGCTGGCGACGTGATCGGCCGATGGGCGAAGACCGATGCCGTCGCGGCGGCGAAGTGGATCGAGCGTCTGCCCCAAGGCCCATCCCGCGATACCGCCGCCACGACTTACGCGCGCGAAGTCCGCAACGTCGATCCCGCCGGAGCCATGGAATGGGTGAGCACGGTGCGGGACACTGTGCAGCGGGAAAAGGTCGCCGCCGAAGTGCTGACGACCTGGCGGGCGAAGGACGCCTCCGCCGCGAATGCCTGGCTCGAGTCCACGCGGAGCATCGGCGACGATCTCCGCTCGGTACTCCGGCGGATGAGGTAACCTGGGAGCGCCGCCGTCCCGTGCGGCCTCGAAAATTTCGCGCGCAGCGCCTATCTAATTTCGAGCGAGGCGCTGCGCGCGGATCGTCGATTGCCGCACGAGACGGCGGCGCTCCCAGCGCTCTACTGCGCGGAGATCGCCGAGAATTCGTAGATCGTCGTCGAGCGGAAAGTCTCGCCGGGCCGCAGCACCGTGCTGGGGAACTCCGGATGATTCGGGGAATCGGGGAAGTGCTGCGTTTCAAAACAAACCCCGGCGTGCGGGCCGTAGCTCGCGCCTCCGCGACCGGCGACATTCTTCAGATGATTACCGGTGTAAAGCTGCACGCCGGGTTGCGTGGTCCGCACCCGCATCGTCCGGCCGCTCGCGGGATCGCGCAGTTCGGCGGCGAGCGTGAGTTCCCCAGCCTGCGCCACATCGAGGACGTAGTTATGATCGTAGCCGCGCGGACTCTTCTCCCCTTTCAGCGCTTCGATATCGCGACCGATCTGCTTCGCCGTGGTGAAGTCGAGCGGGGTCCCGGCCACCGGTCGGATTTCGCCCGTGGGGATGAGCGCTTCATCCACTGCCGTGAAGCGCGAAGCGTACATCTTTAGCTCATGACCCAGCACCTCGCCGGAGCCCGCGAGATTCCAGTAGGCGTGATTGGTGAGATTGAGCACGGTCGGTTGGTCCGTGGTGGCTTCGTAGTCGATCCGCAGTTCACCTTTTTCGGTCAGCGTGTAGGTCACCCTGGTCTTCAAGGTGCCGGGATAACCCTCCTCCCCATCCTCGGAGGTATAAGACAGTTTGACGAAAGTCGTCCCTTGGTCCGAGCCGATCGCGTCCTTTTTCCAGATGCGTTTATCAAAGCCACGCGCCCCGCCGTGGATGTGATTCCCTCGGCTGTTCTGCGCGAGGGTGATCACCTTCCCATCCAGGGTGAACTTCCCGCCCGCGATGCGATTTGCGAAGCGCCCGGCGATGCTGCCGAAAAAAGGATGCGGCTCGCGATAACGCTCCACATCGTCAAAGCCCAGCGTCACGTCCGCCACTTTTCCCGCACCATCCGGCACCGACATCTCCACGAGCGTCGCGCCCAGATTGATGATCCGCGCCCGGAGACCGTGGGCGTTTTTGAGCGTGTAGATCTCGAGGTGCGATTCCGTGAGCTTGATTTCAAACTCCTGAGCGAAGGCTGAACTCAGGCAGGCGCCCGCGGCGAAAAGAGGGAGTACGAGAGCGGGCAAAGTTTTCATGGGGACGGGGAAACAGCAGACCCGCATCCTGACCGCGCCCTCTCGGGAAAGGCGAGCCTGCGTGTTTTGCGGACTTCGGACTGGGAGTTTTCCCGCCTTGCACCCCGCCGCCTCGCCGACTATGGAACCCCACCTTCATGCCGACCCTGTCGTTCGCCCAATTCATTCTGACGCTCTGGCTGGTCGCAGCCGTGGCGCCGGCGGCGACCGTTTTCATTCAGGGTTCGTGGCTGGCGATGGCCCCGGATCGCGCTCGTTCGCAGGACACCGCGGAGGTTGAAACTTCCGCATCCTCCGAGGAGGAGTCCGCACCCGCGACCCGCACCTGGAGTGCGGACCGCGGCGCGCGCCTGGCGGGAGACTGGGGGACGCATTTCACGCGCCCGGCGAGTCTTGATCGGGTCGCCCGCGTGAGCCTGCTGCACACGGCGTTGCAGCGGCATCGGCCCCGCGTCGCGTAAGGCGATAGCGCAGATCTCCCTTGGCGGATGGCCCGGCGCGGGCCTTTCACGATCGGTGGTCCCGCGCCGCCTCCTCCGGCCTCCTTCCGCGCTCCCTTTTTTTTCAACGTACCTCCATTTCCATATTCCTTTCTCATGATCACCTGGCTCATCAAAAAAGTCGTCGGCTCGAAGATTTCGCGCATGCTCAAAAAGCTCGATCCCGTCGTCGAGCGCATCAATCAATTCGACGAAGAGTTTAAGCAACTCTCCGACGACGACCTCCGCGCAAAGACTGCGCAATGGAAGGAGCAACTCGCGAAGATCGAGGACCCCACGGAACTGCAACAAGCGCTCGATGCACTGCTGCCCGAGGCTTTTGCCGCGGTGAAAAATACGGCCCGCCGACTCTGCGGCACCGAGTATCCGGTGTGCGATCAGCCTTACGTCTGGAATATGGTCCACTTCGACGTGCAACTCGTCGGCGGCATCTGCCTGCATCGCGGGATGATCGCGGAGATGGCCACCGGCGAAGGCAAGACCCTCGTCGCCACGCTCCCACTCTTCCTCAATGCCCTGACCGGACGCGGCGCCCATCTCGTCACCACCAACGACTACCTCGCCCGCCGCGACGCCGAGACCATGGGTCTCGTGTACAAATTCCTCGGCCTCACTGTCGGCTGCATCCAGCACGATCAATATCCCGAAGAGCGCCGCCAGCAGTATCACTGCGACATTACCTACGGCATGAACTCGGAGTTTGGCTTCGACTACCTGCGCGACAATGGCATGGCGACCTCCAAGGAAAACCAGGTCCAGCGCCCGCATTACTTCGCGATCGTCGATGAGGTCGATTCCATCCTCATCGATGAAGCGCGCACGCCGCTCATCATCTCCGGCCCGGCGACTGTCTCGACGCATCAATTCGATAAGTACAAGCCGCTCATCGAGCAGATCGTGCGCAAGCAGACGATGCTCTGCAACCGCCTCGTCACGGAAGCCGAGGAGCTCTTTACCAAAGGTGAAAACGAGAAGGCTGCGGACACCATGGTGAAGGTGAAAGTGGGCCAGCCACGCAATAAGGGGCTGATGCGCATGATGGAGGAGCCGGAGCGGCGCAAGTTCATCGACAAGGCGGAACTCAGCTTTTTCACCGAAGCCCGCAAGCCGGAGCTCTACGCGCTGAAGGAAGAGCTTTTCTTTACCATCGACGAGCGCCAGCACGAGGCCGACCTCACCGAGCAAGGCCGCACCTTCATGAACCCGGAAGATCCCGATGCCTTCATGCTGCCCGACATGGCCACGGCCTTTGCCGACATCGACAACAGCAAGACCCTCGATGACGCGGGTAAGATCGCGGAGAAATCGAAGATGCAGGAGGTGACCGACAAACGCAGCGGGGCGATGCATAACATCTCGCAACTGCTCAAGGCCTACTGCCTCTACGAAAAGGACGTCCAGTATGTCGTGGAGGAGGGTAAGGTGGTGATCGTCGATGAATTCACTGGCCGCAAGATGACGGGGCGGCGCTGGAGCGATGGGTTGCACCAGGCCGTGGAGGCCAAGGAAGACGTGACCATTGATCGCGAGACCCAGACGCTCGCGACCATCACCATTCAGAACTACTTCCGCCTTTACCAAAAACTCGCCGGCATGACCGGCACTGCCGAGACCGAGGCCAATGAATTCAGCGACGTGTACAAGCTCGACGTCGCCGTCATCCCGACGAACCAGCCGTGCGTCCGCAAAGACGTGAACGATCTGATCTTCAAGACCCGCCGCGAGAAGTTCAACGCCGTCATCAAGGACATCGGCGAGGCTCACGCGAAAGGGCAGCCGGTGCTCGTCGGCACGGTCAGTGTCGATGCCTCGCAGCTCCTCAGCCGGATGCTCCAGCGGGAGAAAATCCCGCACGCTGTGCTCAATGCGAAGTATCACATGCAGGAGGCCGAGATCATTGCCCGCGCCGGACAGCCCGGCTCCGTGACGGTCTCGACGAACATGGCCGGCCGCGGCACCGACATTAAGCTCGGGGCTGGCGTCGCCGCTGCCGGCGGGCTCTACGTCGTCGCCACCGAACGGCATGAAGCGCGCCGCATCGATCGCCAGCTCCGCGGACGCTGTGCGCGCCAGGGCGACCCAGGGCAGTCGCGCTTCTACGTCTCTTTCGAAGACGATCTCATGCGCAACTTCGGCGCCGCGGATCGCATGACGAAGATGATGGAGTGCTTCGGTCTCGAAGAAGGCGAAGCGCTGGAACATCCGTGGCTGAACCGCTCCGTCGAAACCGCGCAGAAGCGCGTCGAGCAGCGGAACTATCTCCAGCGCAAACGCTCGCTCGATTTCGACGACGTCATGAACAAGCAGCGCGAAGTCGTCTATGGCTGGCGCAACGACGCCATCCACAGCGAGGAGCCGCGTCCCCTGCTTTACGAGGTGGCCGACGAGATGATCCCGCTCCGCGTCACCGAGTTTCTGCCCGAGGACGGAGGCGAGCAAAACCCCGACGGCCTGATCACCTGGGTGAACA
>JANNXQ010000075.1:0-46412 GCA_031409655.1 Chthoniobacteraceae bacterium
CGCCGGGAGCTTCACCTTTGCGACGAAAGGACCCCAAGCGCTCGAGCAAGCGCCGATCAGTGCTGCGGGCGCGGCGGGCTGGAGTCTGTTTGCGAATGCGGGGACGACGCTGGCTTTCGCGGTCGATAGCGGCGGCAGCACCTCCGGGGCGATCTTCTCCTATGGGTCGAATGGCAGCCCGGACCGCGCGCTCGGGCTGCTCGCCAATAGTACCCGGGCCTGCCGCGTCGGCTGGCGGCTCGGGAATGGCACGGGGCAGACGATCACGCAATTCACGCTGAGCTATGTGGGGGAAAAGTGGCGGACTGGCGGCACCGCGAATCTCAATCAGCTCGCGTTCAGTTATCGGATCAATGCGGTGGCCTTTGATCTGGAGACGACGGCTGGGTTCACCTCGGTCCCGGCTTTGCACTTCACGTCGGGGCCGCTGGTCGGTCCGCCAACGGCGCTCAATGGCAGCGTCGGCGCAAATCGCACGCTGATCTCCGCCACCGTCTCCGGCATCTCGTGGGCGCCGGGGCAGATGCTTTTGCTGCGCTGGCAGGACGTGGATTCGACCGATGAGGATGATGGACTGGCGCTCGATCACGTCGCCTTCTTTGCGCCATCCGGGGCCAGCGCCGCACCGCAAGTGGCGGCCACTTTTCCCGCGCCCGCGGCGACGAATGTCCCGACCACGAGCCGTCTGGCGATCACCTTCGATCAGCCCGCCACGGTCGCCGGCCCGTGGGTGCAGCTCACGAGCGCCAGCCTCGGCGTCGTGCCGATCACCATCGCCGGCGGGCCGATCCGCTACGAGATCCCGCCTTCCTCGCAGATGCTGCCGGGCGAAAATTACACCTTCACGATTTTCGGCGCGCAGGTGACGAATTCGAGCGGCACGCCGCTGCCCGGAAATGTCCTGCGCACCTTCACCACGCAGCCAGCGATCACGAATCTGCAACCGATCAGCGCCGTGCAGGGGAACGGCGCGACCACGCCGCTGAATGGTCAGATCGTCACCGTGCGCGGGGTCGTCACGGCGGATTTTCAGGGCGCCTCGCCGGGCTTCGGCGGCTTCTATCTGCAATCGCTCCCCGCGGATGGGGACGCGGACCCCACGACTTCCGAAGGCCTCTTCGTTTTCGATCTCACCTCCGAAGCGAGCCGCGCCGTGGCCGTGGGCGACGTCCTTGCGGTCACCGGGACGGCGGGCGAATTCGGCGGGCAGACCCAGCTTTCTCTCGTCACGTCGCTCACCGTGGAAGGGGTGGCCGCGTTGCCGGATTTCACCGACGCCGCGCTGCCGATGGACACGGCGACCGCGCTCGAGCCGCTGGAAGCGATGCGCGTCCGTTTCCCGCAGACCCTGCATGTCACGAGCACCGGAGGCAGTGCCAATTTCTCCGTGAGCTACGGGCGCCAGGGGCAACTGATCCTGGCCTCCGGCGGTCCGCTCGTGGAGCCGACCGAGGAGATCGACCCGAACGACGACCCCGCTTCCGGCACCACCAGCGCCGGCGGGACGAACGTGGCCGCCGTCTCCGCGCGCGCCGCGCACAACGCGCTCCGCACCGTGGTCCTCGATGACGCCAGCGCCGCTATTTTCCCCGACCCCACGCCTTTCCTGAACGCCCAGGGCACGCGCCGCTGTGGCGACACCGTCGCGGGACTCGCCGGCATCCTCTCGTCCGCCGGCGGGCGCGCCGTCATCCAGCCGATGGGCCCGGTGACCTTCGTGAATGCGAATCCGCGCTCGCCCGCGCCGCCCTTGGTCGGCGGGCGTCTCAAGGTGGTGGGCATGAATGTCCTGAATTACTTCACCACCTTCGGCGGCATGAATAATCGCGGCGCGAGCAACGCCACGGAATTTCAGCGGCAGAAGGCGAAGATCATCGCGGCGCTCACGGCGCTTGATGCCGACTTGCTCGGGCTCATCGAAATCCAAAACACGCCCGCCGCCAGCAGCGACCTTCTCGCCGCGCTCAACGCCGCCTTTCCGGCGAATCCCTACGCCGTCGTGCCCGATGCCGCGAATGGCCCCGGCGGTGATTTCATCCGCACGCTGCTCCTTTACCGGCCCGCAAAACTCAGCAGCTTCGGCCCGTGTTTTTCGGACAATGACATCGTCTGGAACACTCCCAATCCGCTGCGGCTCCCGCAAGCCCAGGTCTTCGTGGAAAACTCCACCGGGGAGCGTTTCATCGCCTGCATCAACCACTGGAAGGCCAAGGGATCGAGCGATGCGACCGGGCTCGATCTCGATCAAGGCGACGGGCAGGGGGCCTTCAATGATCTGCGCCGGCGGCAGGCCGCCCGATTGCTCGTCTGGCTGCAAGGCATCCGCGCTACGGTCGGGGACAATGACGTGCTGGTCTTTGGCGATCTGAATGCGCTCGGCGAGGAAGACCCGCTCGACGTGCTGCGTGCGGGCGGCTTCGCCGATCAAGGCACGCGCTTTCACACCGGTGCCTTCAGCTACCGCCTCGCCGAGGCCCGCGGGCGGCTCGATCACGCTTTCGCAAATGCGACGATGGCCGCGCAGATCAACGCCACCGACCACTGGTCCATCAATGCCGACGAGCCGCCCTTCTCGGACTACAACACCGAGAGCAAATCCGTCGCCCAACAGGCGGTGAACGTCGGCACGCCGTATCGCAGCAGCGATCACGATCCGGTGCTCATCGGGGTGAACTTGTCTCCGCAACCGACGACGTACGCGATGTGGGCCGCCGCGCGCCTCTGGCCCGGCGCGACGAGCGATCAACCCGGCGACGATCCCGATCGCGACGGGTTGGAAAATCTCGCGGAGTTCGTGCTCAACACGGACCCGCTCACCTCGCAGGGCGACGTGCTCCCGACGGCCTCGCGCGCCGGTGGAAACTTCCAACTGACCCACCGCCGCCGCACGAATGCCGTCGGCGTCACGGTCCACGCGGAGTGGTCGGAAAATTTGCAGGATTGGTTCCCGCTCACCCCAGGTCAGGAGACGGCCGTGGACGGCGTGACCGTCCTCCAACCCGCCACCGCCCCGATCGCCGGTCGGCCGAAAATGTTCGGACGCGTGCGCATCGGACTGAATCCGTAGCGCATGGGGCTGGGGCGCCCTCGCCCCCAGTATCTCCTCGGGGCGAGGGCGCCCCTGCTCCTTGATCCCTCCGGTTACTCGCGCACCTTGCCGACGACGTAGCCGCCCTTTGCGTCCACCGCGATCTCCGGCAGTCGCCGCGTGCCTTCAAAGGCCTGGTAAGCCGGCTGCAACTGCGCCCAGAAAGCCTGCAACTCCGGATGAGCCGCGGAAAATTTCGCCCACGGCTCGCCGCTCATCCGTGCTGGGAAAATGTGTACCGGGATGGACTTCTGCCCACGATCCCTCGCGTCGAGCGCGAGCACGTAGAGTTCTTCGATGCCCGCGTCGCCGAGCGGCAGGCAGCCGATGGTTACCATTTTCCCATGGATGAAAATATCGCCGCCGGGCCGCTCGCGATGGCTGAGGATGCGATCCGCCGCATTCGGATAATCGATCCCCAGCGAGAGATGAAACGCGCTCTGGGGATTGAAGCGATCGATCCGGTAAAAACCTTCCGGAACCTGCCGATCGCCTTCGCGTCGCTTCGGCCCCGGCCCACCAGACGAAGCCAGCACCGGCAATGTCAGCAGCGCTTTCCACGGCCCCGAGTCTTCGCGCGCCCACACCTCGAGCTCCGCCTCCCGCTTAAAGGCGCGCAGAAAAATTTCCCGCGGCGGATACGGCAGGCCAAAGCGCTGGCACTGCGCGCGGAGGATTTCCTCCCGCGCTTTCCGCGCCCGCGCCACGCGCTCTGCGCCCGGCAGCCTGGCAAAATCACCCGCCGCCGCATCCCGCTGCCAGAGTCGCCAGCCCGCACAGCCGACGATCAGCAGGAGGAGGACGGCTGGTAGCAACTTTCCCACGATCAGCGGAGCTAGCGGAGCTGCTGCTCGTAGTAAAAGTGCTGCCGCCGTAAAATTTCCTCCACGTACTTCCGCGTCGTGGGGAAGTCGATCGCCCCGAGCAGATCATCCCCATTGGCCTTGTCGCCGAGTCGCGTCTCCTCCAGCCAGCGATCCACGCGCCGCCTTCCCGCATTGTATTCCGCGAGGGCAAAGACCTCCGGGCGCTGGCGGCCCTGCCAGCGATCGAGCGCCTTTCGCAGATACCAGGTGCCGGCCTCCATATTCGTCTTCGCGTCAAAAAGATCCGTCGTCGTGAAGGTCTCGATCTTCTCCGCTTTCGCCCAATCCTGCGCCGCCGCCTCGCCCACCTGCATCAGCCCGCGTTCGCCCGCCGAGCCGATCTTGTCTGGATGGAAAGCGCTCTCCCTCCAGACCACGGACTTGAGCAGCAGCGGGTCGAGGCCGTGCTTTTCCGCAAGATCCGCGATCAGTAGGTCGTAGCGCGCGTAGCGGCCCCCGGCCATCCACTCCTGCGCAGTGTAGAGCGGGTCTTGCGACCGCCAGAGCACGATGCCCGCTGCCGTGGACGCGGCGAGGAGCAGAGTGAAGACGAGGACCTTAAACAAGCGCCACATGGGGTCGCGCATACAAAGGCCGCCCGCCGCCTCCGGCAAATTCCAAATTCCAGATCCCGCAGAAATCGCCCGGCGCGAGCCCACCACTGCCGCCTTGCTCCTTTACTTCCGTGGCAAAGAGATCTGCACGTACGCCCTCTCCGTAGTGAACTCAGCGCCGGAATCGACCTCCATACTCAGGAATGCCAACTCCGCCTTCTCCGTGCCCTTCGACGTGACCACCACCCGATACCTGGCGCCCTCGGTCACCGTCTCCACGTTCGTCTCAAATCCGGGCTCCCTCGTCGTCACTTTTTCCACGCTCAAGGTCTGCCGTGGCATCGCCTCCACTTCGATTGCTTTCGTCCCCGGCTTTTTGCCCGGAGACCAAATGAGAATGGACGGGTCAACCTCGCGACCTCCGGAATAGCCACATTCAGCGTTAGCATCGTCGGCTCCCGCTGTCCTTTTACACTCACGCGGATCATCGCCGACTGCGCCCCCCGCCGATCGCCAATGTTGAAGCGCGCCGTCAACTCGCCGCGCTCGCCGGGTGCATAGGTCATCTTTGCCAGCGTCGGCACCGTGCAGCCGCACGACGATTTCACAGCCTCAATCGTCACCCCGCTCTTCCCCGCATTTACAAAGCCAAACTTCGCCTCCGCCGTCGCCTCCGTCGGCCGCGGTTTGAGGTCGAGCTTCTGCGCGTCCCATTTCAATTCCGCCCGTAGCGGGTGCAGCACCGTCAGGAAAAGGAATGAGCCAGTGACGAGGAAGCGAAGCATCGGGCGCGGTTTATCGTCGCCTCTACGCCGCTGCCAGCGTGCGCGCATGTGGGGTGTCACTGGCGTGCAACGGGCGAACCTGGCTGCTCTCCAGCGTGAGCAAGGCCACCGTGTGCCCGTCGTAGCCGACGAACTCCACCTCGAACGCCACGTCATCGCCGTGGACGAGCACCGCGGTGCCCACATCGCCGCGCTGCAATCCATGCTCAGGCAGGTCGCAGGTTAGAGCCACGGCATCGAGTTCGTTGATCTTGTTCATAATTTCGGCAGCGGGTGGGCGGTGACAAAGCGCGGCACCTCACTGCCGGCATCGATAAATCACGCGCTGCGCTCATTCAAGACCGCGCCGTCCGGCGCCACCAGCGGACCATTGATGGCGAAACGTACCCCGTGCCACGTTTCGCCCGTCTCGACGACATCGTGGTCCCTTGCGTGTTGGAGCAGCGCATCGGCCACTCGAGTCCACTCGGCCACCGTGAACCCGAACCACAGAAAAAACGTCGCTTTGCTACCTCCGGCAGGATCCGCCAGGTTCAGAAGGGAACGCTCGACTTTCGATTCGGGCACTGTAGCCGCTTGCGCGTTTGGGAGCTTCATCTGCAGCCCTTCGTATCGGCCGGAGCAATCGAGCGGAAAGCAAATTGCTCGCTCTCGCGCGGAGCTGTTTGGTTGGGCGATTGAAAATCGCCCCTCCTTGTCAGGGAACCTCCACGCGCAGACGATAGAATCAGCGGGGCTGGCGGGTGGCGGCGCCTTTGTCGAGGAGTTGAATCGGGCGGCCGGTGCCGACGAGGTGATCTTGCACCACGGTGCACTCGCCGCGGGCGAGATCGGTGCAGCACTCGAGGGCGTAGCTGCGGCCGGGGACGGTCGCGAATTCGAGCACGACATCGGCGCCGACGGTGCCAATACTGGAAATGCGCAAGGCGCTTCTGGCATCCAGCGGATCGGTGCCGGCGATGGCTTCCTGCGCGTCGAAGATGCCGTCGCATCGGGATCGAGGGTCAACGCGAAGGGAGCCAAAGCCGCCGCCACAACATTGAGCCTCAGATAGGTTGCCGAATAGACGGGGTTGAACTGGTTGCCGTTGCCGATGACCAATTCATTGATCGTCCCAAACTGCCTGCTCCGGGAGCCGAAGGTCAGCACGGGGAAGGTATTTCCAACTGCGGGGCTGAAGCCGTTGAGATTCAGCGTCCCGCTCAAGGTCGCGGTAGCCCTGAGCGGCGTCGAATGGGCCGTGCCCGTCACGCTGAGATGGCCAGATTGGTTCGCCGCCGTCCCGCCGAGGTCGATGCTTACCGGCCCCACGGAGCGGCGATTTGCAATCGCCGAACGAATGCCAATCGCGCCGTTGATGGCGACCGTACCGCCCCCGCTCGCTCGCATCACCCCGGCATTCGGTTCCGTCTAGCCGCGAACGCCAGATCGCTGCTTGCTGGGGCATCCCGACCGCCATCTTGACGTCGCCTCGACCACTGCTCAGATGTTTTGCGTGACAGCCACCATCCAGGATTTTCGAGCAAAGGCCCTCACGCATATCGATGTTGCTCGGAGGGGTGAAGATGTCGTCATCACTCATGAAGGGCAGGCCCTAGCGCGGCTTACCGGGCTTCCATCGGTAGGCTCCACTTTAATCCCTGTGAACAAGCCGCTTTGCGATATTCTTGGATTCCTGTCACAAGGGCTGGCTGGCGTACCCGGCTGAATCGCAGGATGGAAAATGGCACCGGAGCACAATTTCTTGCGGCGGCTGGCAGCGCCGGAGCTTTCTGTGAAAGTGACCTTTCGTAAAGTGGGCCGCGCTCAAGGGGTCGAGGACGGGTGGGTTTCTGAAGGTTGCTGGTCCAGAAATCGAGAGCACCTCAGCACCGCGTGGATTGACGGATGCGGGCGGGTGCGAGAGAAGCAATGGAGCCGCTCTGCAAAAGGGCGGTCCTCAAACGCTCCTCGGCAGTCCATCCCCTCCCCCCTTCCCCCTCGTGTCCGAAGAATTCTCCCAGCATCTCCAACCCTGCGCGGGCTGCGGCGCGATGCTGGATGTGACGGAGGAGGAGCCGCTCTCGGAGGTGACCTGCCCGGCGTGCCACACGGTGAATGCGGTGGCGGGAATGATCGGCCCCTTTGAACTGCTGGAGGTGGTGGGGCACGGGGGGATGGGGGTGGTGTATAAGGCGCGGGATGTGAGTCTGGATCGGCCAGTGGCGCTGAAGCTCCTGCATCGCGCGGAATCGGCGGACCCGGAGCAGATCGCGAAGCTGGCGGCGGAGGCTTCGATCACGGCTTCGATCAATCATCCGCATGTGGTGAAGGTCTTCACGACGGGGACGGATGGGGGGCGTTTTTACATCGCCATGGAGCTGGTGGATAAAGGGACGCTGGACAGTCTGATCGGGCTGCAGGGGCGGGTGGCGGAGGCGCAGGCGCTGGATGTGGGGATCCAGATCGCGCAGGGGTTGCGGGCGGCGCTGCAGCACGGTCTCATCCATCGCGATGTGAAGCCGGGGAACATTCTTTTCACCGATGCGCACACCGCGAAGATCGTGGACTTCGGCCTGGCGATGCTGGCGGAAGATGCGGCGACGGCGCGCGGCGAGGTCTGGGGCACGCCGTACTATGTGGCGCCGGAGAAGCTGGATCAGAAGCCGGAGGATTTCCGGAGCGACATCTATTCGCTCGGGGCGACGCTTTTCCACGCGATCGCGGGGCGGCCTCCTTTTGAAGCGGAGAATGCATCGCTGGTGGCACTGAAGCATCTGAAGAGTCAGGCGGTGAGCTTGCAGGCTTTTGCGCCGTGGGTTTCGGGATCCACGGCGTTTGTGATCAACCGCACGCTGAGCAAGGATCCGGAGCAGCGCTACCAGAGCTATGACGAGTTGATCGCGCATCTGGAGTATGCGCGGCGGGAGCTGGAGCAAAAGGCGGCGCAACCCGTGCAGCGGCAGCAGCAGACGAAGCGGGTGGTGATGGAGTCCGCAGAGGCGCAGTCGGCGATGGGGTGGATCACGATCGCGCTGATCGGGCTGATGATCCTGCTGGGCGCGGGGTATCTGGTCTATCGGGCGACGGGGGGCCGGGAGCCGGCGCCGGTGACGATCGTGGGGGCGAAGCGGGCGACGAAATATGACGAGGCCTACGAGAAGGCGCGGAAGCTCCTGCTGGACGGCGAGGCGCAGGGTGCGGCGGGAGCGTTTGCGAAGCTCGGTGCGGAGAAGCTGCCGCGGCCGCTGCTGGACTGGACGAACTTTCACGAAGGGCTCGCCCGACTCGTGGCCAACCAGCCGGACGAAGGGCGTGCGGCCTTCCGCAAGATCGAGGAGCGCGGCGCTGGCTCGGTGGATACCGGGGCGAAGAAGGTGGTGGACTTTCTCGTCGAGACGGCTGCGAGCGTCGTCTCCGACGCACCCGTGCCGCTGGCGAGCACGCAGAGTCTGGACGCGAAAAGCTACGAGGCGCTGGCGCTGCTCGTCTTCGGCTTGAAGAGCTGGCATCTGGAGCGCTACGCCGAATCAAACGCCTTGCTGCGGCGTTACGACGAAGCGACTCCGACCCTCGGGGCGGCGACCGATTGGCTGCGGGGCTACAAGCCACTGGCCGCAGCTTACCTGCATGATCTGCGCGCTTACGACGACGCGGCGCTGGCCGTGAAGATGGCGAAAACGGACGAGACCAAGCGCAATGCGCTGCAGGTGCTGACCTCGGCGAAGGAGAACCTGAAGCTCGGCGGAAAACTCGGCGCGAAGATCGATGCGATGCGCAAAAGCATGGGGCCCGTGCCGAACGCCACACCCCCGCCGCCGCCGAAAAAGCCGGCGCCAAAGAAAGCACCGCCCGCCTCCCCTGCTCTGCCGAAGGCAACACCGCCGCCCGCTCCGGCCGCGGCCGCTCCCAGCGCAACGCCCACGCCAGCCATTTTACCGAGAGCCACGCCGCTGCCGCAGCGTCCGCCGCTGGCCCCGCGGGCGACCCCGATCCCACCGGCGTCCACGCTCCCGAGAGCGACTCCGCTACCGCCAGCGGCTATCCCGAGATAACCGACTGCGCCGAACAGCCTGTTGAAAAGCGCAAGGCTGCTAAGGGATGATCAGCGACTGACCGATCTTGATCGTGGTCTTGCCGCCGAGGGCGTTGAAATTTGCATCGAGGATGTCCTTGGAACGCGCACGGTTTCGATAGTACTTCTGCGCGATGGAGGCCAGGGTGTCGCCCGCGGCGACGACATGGGTGCGCGCTCCGGGGGCGGCCACATCAGCCTTTCCGCGGACCACGGGCGTCGCGGGTTTTTTCCCGCGCAGTTCGGCGAGCTGCTTTTGGAGGAGCGCGTTTTCGTTTTTCAGCCGGACGGCTTCCCCCTGCGTCATCGGCGAACCGCTTTGCCCGGCCGACGCGAGACGACGCTCACTTTCCTGTTTCATGGACTTCGCTTCGCGAGCGCGCGGACCCTCCGGCGCGAGGTCGAGATAGCGATCGAGGTGATGCAGGGCATCCTTCGGCCGCTTCAACTTCGATTCGTAGAGGAGCGCGAGTTTGTAGTGGGCGTCGGCGGATTTTTCCGTGCCATCAAAAGCCGACTCGTAGAGCCGCACCGCGCCGCGAAAATCACCGGTCGCCACTTTTTTGTCGGCGTCGAGGACGAGCCGATTTGCGTCCCGCGGGAAGATGCGGTCGCAGCCCGGCAAGGCCGCGAAGAGCAGAAGACCGACGCCGCTCCGCAGAAGCGCGCGTTTCATCAGACCTTCCGGAACTTCGCCGCTCCCAGCGCATCCGCGATCGTGCGCACGACCCGCACGCGGGCGAACCACTTGAAGTTTGAGGGGATGACATGCCACGGCGCAACATCGGTGGATGTCTTCTCAAAGGTCTCCTCCGCGGCCTGATTGTGCTCCGTCCACTTCTTCCGATTCCGCCAGTCCTCATCGTTGATTTTCCAATGCTTGTAGGGATCGGCCTCGCGCCGCTTAAAGCGGTAGAGCTGCTCATCCTTCGAGATGTGCATGTAGAATTTCAGGAGGATGACGCCGTCATCCGCGAGCAGCCGCTCAAAGTCATTGATCTCCTGGTAGGCGCGCCGCCACTCCTTCTCCGTGGCGAAGCCCTCGACCCGCTCGACCAGCACGCGCCCATACCAGGAGCGGTCGAAGATGGTCATCTGACCGAAAGGCGGGAGCTTATTCCAAAAGCGCCAGAGGTAGTGATGCTGGTACTCTTCCTCCGTCGGCTTCACCACGGAATGCACACGGACGAGACGCGGATCGAGCCGCTCGACCACGCGTTTGATGGCGCCACCTTTGCCGGCAGCGTCCGGGCCTTCAAAGATCAGGATCACCGAGCTTTTCGTCTCCGTGAGTTCGCGCTGAAAGTTCAGCAGCTCGAGCTGCGCTTCTTTCAGCTTCGGCTTGTATTCAGACTCCTCGAGCGACTTGTGGTCGAGATCTTCGAGGCGTTTCCCTTTTTTCAGGCCGATGGATTCTACGAGGACAGGCGGCATTGCTTCGCTTTATAGGGCGCGGGTCTGATTCTGCAAGCCACCGGACGGCGAGCGGAAACGAGTGGGTGCTTTTTCCAGAGAACCGCCAGCGATCCGCCCGGCCGGCGCGCGAATTTGCTCGTTAAGAAAGTTTTTATCACCGCTTGAACAACTCACCTCTTTCTCCATAGTCCCCGCCCACTCTCCCCGATGAGCATCACCAGCGAACACGTCCGAAAGCACTTGAGGAGCATCCTGCTTCTCCCCCTCCTGCTTTCGCCACTCGCCGAAGTCCACGGCCAGTCGCCAGCGCGGGCTAGTCGGTCAGTCATCGATACGGAACGAGGTGGATATTTCACCTATCCGTATGCCGATCAGTGGAGCCGCTTCGGGGCGGAATTTGGGCGCACCAATTTCGAGTACGCCCAAATGCCAGCGAACTCGATCAAGGGCATGCACGGGCGTCTGCAGCACTTTGCCGCAGTCGATAACCCGCCAAGCGGTCTCGCCTATTTTCCGTGGACTGAATTCCTCGCCTACGACGCCGACGAAGTCGCGCAAGGCCGCCCCTCGCTGATCCCGACGGCGACCTATCAAGGCACGAAGCGTCCGCTCTACTTTAGCTACGGCGCCTACGACCCAACGAAGCCTTTCCAGCCCGTCAACGTTCGCGACGATCGCTTCGTCAAATTTTGGATCAAAAACTACGTGCGAGCGATCATGTCCGAGCCCTACGTGCAGAACTGGTGGATGGGCAACGATAACTGCACCTTCCGCTACAATCTCTATGGCGTGCTGGATAACAGCGGCACCTATGTGCAGAACGTCACCTGGGACGCGCCTTATCCGCAGAATGATACCGAATGGGTCTCCGCGAATCTCTACATGCTCGCCAAGGTGCGGGAGTGGGCGCCCAATATCCGGATCGTCTGCAACGATATCGGCCTCAATGAAAGCCAGGCCGCTCGCCAAGCGGAGTTTATGCCCTACGTCGATGGCGTCATCCGCGAGGACTTCTGGATTCTCGCCGGTGGCGGGAGCGACTGGTATCGCAATGCCTTTTACGAATCGATGGCGCGCGGTGCCTACCGGGCTGGTCTGGGCAAGGTGGAGATCATCGAGGTGCCGATGGTGGCCACGGACACCGCGCAGCTCCGGCGCTCCTGGATGGCCTTCTTGATCTTTGGCGGCGAGAGTTGGTTCTTCGGCCCGAAAGACAATACGTCCCGCGAACTCAATCCGGCCTTGTGGGCGGACATGCGGAATCGCCTCGGCAAGCAAATGAGCCCAGCGCAAAGCATCGTGGAGGCTGGGCGCAGCGCGGGCTTCCGCCTCTACTCGCGGGAGTGTGAAGGTGGGATCGCTTATCTGAATTGGACGGGGGGTAATAAGACGATCTCGCTCCCTGCTGGCCGTAATTATTACAACCGCTCGGGCACTCAGATCACCAGCATCACCCTGGCGGACATGGTCGGCGACTACGTCCTCTTTTCACCGACGGCACGCGTCTCCTGGCCAGCGATTAACTCCCGCTATGAGGGACCGGTCACCGGCCCGGTCAGCGTGAAGATGGATATCGACCCGGTCTTCGGCACCGGCGCGACGATCCGCTACACCACCGACGGCTCCGATCCCACAGCATCCTCACCGACTTACAACACTCCGATCGCCCTTTCGAGCAGCGCCACGGTCAAGGCGCGCGCCTTCAAGGCCGGGCAACTCGAGAGCTTCGTCAACGCTGCCACCTACTCGGTCCTTTCGATTTCGCCCGCGGTTGAATTTCACCTGAGCGCGGATGAAGGGAGCGAGTTTCTGGCCAAGGACTACCCGCTCGTGAAACTGGCGAATGTCTCCTCGGCGACCGTTCAGGTAAGTTATTCTGTGACCGGCGGCAGCGCGACCAATGGCACCGATTACACTCTGGCCTCCGGCACCGTGACCTTTCCTCCGGGTGAGCAACATCGTTACTTCAAGATCCCGATTACGAACGATCCTGTGGACGAGGCCAATGAGACCATTCAGGTCACGCTTTCCAACCCGGTGAACGCAACCCTCGGGACAAAGGCTACCTACACTTACACGATCATCGATAATGACGTCTCGGCCAACCAGGCACCCGTGGTCAATATCACGAACCCGACAAATGGAGCGAGCGTCACCATCCCAACGAACTTGACCGCCAGCGTCACGGACGACGGCTTGCCAGGCCCCACCAGCACGCTCGTCACGCAATGGAGCAAGCAGGCCGGCCCCGGCAGCGTCACTTTCGCCGCACCCTCCGCTCTCAGCACCAGCGCCCACTTTTCGCTTCCCGGCTCCTATATTCTGCGCCTCACCGCGACCGATGGACCACTCACGACGATCCGCGATGTGGCCGTCAATGTACGCGACAACTACACCGCGTGGACGAATCGCTACGGGCTCTCGGGCTCAAATCCCGACGTGGATCGCGACGGCGTCTCCGACCTTGCCGAGTATGCCCTCGGCGGCCATCCGACGACGCCGTCAAATGCCCCGCGACCGCAGTCGGGCATCCTCGGCAACCGCCTTGCCCTGACCTTCCCACAGGATCCTTCGTTGACAGACCTGACCCTCACGGTCTGGGGCACGGACGACGGAAGCGCACCGTGGACGCCCCTCGCCTCGAGCGTCGGCGGGGGTCCGTTCACCATCCTTTTTCCCGGAGCCAGCGCCACCTCGACCCCCAATGGCTCGCTGCTCCATATCGAGATCCGTGACGCTTACACCGTGGGAGGTCCCAATGGCCGCGGACGCCTGCTCAAACTCCGGATTGAACGGCCGTAGATCACCCGCCTAGCCACGTAATTCGCGCTTGCGATGTTCGCTCGGCGGCATGCCAAAGCTTTTCCGGAACTGCCGCGCGAAATAGTTTCTGTCGTTAAAGCCCGCCTTGAAGGCCGCAGAGGTCACGTCTTCCTCCGCACGCCGGAGTCTGGTCTAACTTTTTCGGCGCGATGTGGGGGCTGGGCGGACTCACCTTTGGCTTGCTCACCACCGTGCTCGCCTTGCTCATTTTTTCCACCATCATCGTCGGCTGCGGCAACTGCCTCGGCGGATCCGCCACTCACTGACCCACTCTTATGACTACCCCCATCGAACGCGCCTACGAACTCGCGCAAGCACGCTACTCCGAACTTGGCGTCGATACCGAAGCCGCGCTCGCCGCGCTGGCGAAGATCCCCATCTCCCTGCACTGCTGGCAGGGCGATGATGTCGGCGGATTTGAAAAGTCCGGCGGCGAACTCGGTGGCGGCCTCGCCGTCACCGGCAACTATCCCGGCAAGGCGCGCACTGCGGATGAGCTGCGCGGTGATCTCGAAAAAGCGCTCTCGCTGATTCCCGGCAGCCATCGGCTGAACCTGCACGCGTGTTACGCGGAGCTCGGTGGGAAGAAGGTCGAGCGCAGCGACTACACGATCGAGCAATTCCAGGGCTGGGTGGATTGGTGCAAGGCGCAGGGGCTCGGCATGGATTTCAACCCGTCCTATTTCGCGCACCCGCTGGCGGCGGATGGGCTGACCCTTTCACACCAGGATAAAGGCGTGCGCCAATACTGGATCGAGCACGGCATCGCCTGCCGGCGCATCGCCGCGGAAGCCGGACGGCAACTCGGCAAGACCGTCGTGACGAACTTCTGGATCCCCGACGGCAGCAAAGATCAACCGGCAGATCGCAAGGCTCCGCGCGAACGTCTCGCCGCCGCGCTCGATGCGATCTTCGCCCCGCCGATTGATCCGAAGCTGAATCTCGACGCCGTGGAGTCGAAGCTCTTCGGCATCGGCAGCGAAAGTTACGTCGTTGGTTCGCACGAGTTTTACCTCGGCTACGCGATCACACGGCAGAAGCTCTACTGCCTTGATGCAGGTCACTTTCACCCCACCGAGTCGATCGCGGACAAGATCTCCTCGGTGCTGCAATTTGTCCCCGCTCTGCTGCTCCACGTCTCGCGAGGGGTGCGCTGGGACAGCGACCACGTCGTGCTGCTCGATGATCCGACGCGGGCGATCATGGAGGAAGTGGTGCGCGGCGGTTTCCTCGGGCGCACGTCCATCGGCCTCGATTTCTTCGATGCGAGTATCAATCGCATCGCCGCCTGGGTCATTGGCACGCGCAACGCGATCAAGGCGCTGCTCCTCCCGCTGCTCGAGCCCACCGCGAAGCTGCGCGCCACCGAAGCCGCGGGTGACTTCACGGGACGCCTGGCTTTGTTGGAGGAGTTGAAGTCGATGCCTTTCGGAGCGGTGTGGGACGAGCATTGCCGCCGCGCCAATGTGCCGATCGGCACCGCGTGGCTCGAGGAAGTGCGGAGCTACGAGAAAGCCGTCCTCTCCAAGCGCGTATGAAAACACTCGCTCTTCTCTTCGCCTTCATCGGGGGCAGCGCGCTCGCGCAGGTGCCGGTGAAGGCCGGGCCGTCGCCGATCCGCTCGTGGCCCATCGCGCCGACGCGCGTCGTCTGGCAGAGCGATGCGGGCGTGCAGAACTCTGCAAACCTGCTCCAGCCCAAGCCCGGCCAGACCGTGCTGAAGGAACCGCAGCCGCCCTGCGTGCTCACGCCCACCGAAGGCCAGCCCGCCGCCATCCTGCTCGATTTCGGCACGGAGGTGAACGGGATGATCGAGATCTTCACGCCGATCACCAAGGGAAAGGAGCCGCGCTCGGTGCGCGTGCGTTTCGGCGAATCCGTGAGCGAAGCGATGGCCGAACTCGGCGAGCGCGACTCGCAAAACGATCATGCCATGCGCGACCAGACGGTCGTGCTCCCGTGGCTCGGCAAGAAGACCGTGGGTCCGAGCGGCTTTCGTTTTGTCCGCATCGACGCGCTCGATCCGAAGACGCCCGTCTCGCTCAGCCAGGTCCGCGCCGTCCTGCAAATGCGCGACCTGCCGCGGGTCGGTTCCTTCAAATGCAGTGACGAGCGGCTGAACAAAATCTGGGAGACCGGTGCCTACACCGTGCAACTCAACATGCAGGAGTACCTGTGGGACGGCATCAAACGCGACCGCCTCGTCTGGATCGGCGACATGCATCCCGAGGTCAGCACCATCAATGCAGTCTTCGGCTTTAACGAAGTCGTCACCCAATCCCTCGACCTCACGCGTGATGTCACCCCGGTGAAGGAATGGATGAATGGCATCTCGAGTTACTCGATGTGGTGGGTGCTCATTCACGAGGAAATGTGGATGCACCACGGCGACCGCGCGTATCTCGCGGCGCAGCAGGCTTACCTCGCGCCGTTGCTGAAGAAGCTCGCCGGCCTCATCGGACCCGATGGCCGGGAGCGCATCGACGGCATGCGTTTCCTCGACTGGCCGAGCTCCCCCAACCAGCAGGGCGTCACCGCGGGCTTGCAGGCGCTGCTCGTGATGACGCTCGAAAGCGGCGCGCGCCTCCTGACTACGCTCGGCGACGCCGACACGGCGCAGCTTTGCACCGCAGCCGCGGCGCGCGGACGCCGGATCGTGCCCGACGTGAACGCCTCAAAATCCGGCGCCGCCCTGCTCGCCCTCGCGGGCATGAGAAACGCCGAGCGCACCGCCGACGAAGTGCTCAAGGTCGGCGGCCCCAAAGGCGTCTCGACCTTCTACGGCTTCTACGTGTTGCAGGCGCTGGCCAAGTCCGGCGACATCGACACCGCGCTCGACTTCATCAGCCAGTACTGGGGCGCGATGCTCGACTTCGGCGCGACGACTTTCTGGGAGGACTTTGATCTCGCGTGGACCAAGGACGCCGGGCGCATCGATGAACTCGTGCCGCCGGGAAAGAAAGATCTGCACGGCGACTTCGGCGCGTATTGCTACGTCGGTTTCCGCCACAGCCTCTGCCACGGTTGGGCGAGCGGACCGACGGCGTGGCTCAGCCAAAATGTACTCGGCGTGCGCCCGCTCGACCCCGGCTTTAAGCGGGTCCGCATCGCACCGCAACTCGGACGGCTCGCGTGGGCGGAGGGCGCATATCCCACCCCGCTCGGGCCGATCAAGGTGCGCCACGAACGGCAGCCGGATGGCAGCGTGAAGTCGGACATTTCAGCGCCGGCCGGAGTCATCGTGGAGCGCGACCGCCCCACCCTCCGCGTGAAGCAACTCCGCACCGAATACCTCTCCCATCCCGAAGGCATCGAAGCCGCGCAACCGCGCCTCCAGTGGCAACTCGACTCCACCTTGCGCGGACAAAAGCAGGCCGCGTATCGCCTGCTCGTCGCCAGTTCTGCCAAGGCGCTCGCGCGTGACGAAGGCGACCTGTGGGACAGCGGCAAAGTAACGAGCGATGCCACCACGCAGATTACCTACGCGGGCAAACCGCTGGCCTCGGGGCAGCCGTGTTTTTGGAAAGTGCAGGCGTGGGACAAGGACGGCACCGCCTCCGCCTGGAGCGAGCCCGCGCAGTGGAGCATGGGTCTGCTCAAGCCGGAGGATTGGAAGGCGCAGTGGATTTCTTTCCGCGACGAAACCCCGCTGCACACCGAGCGCCCGAAGCTGCACCTGCCGCCCGCGCGGCATTACCGAAAGGACTTCGACGCCCCGCGCACGGTGCAACGCGCGACCCTCTACTTCTCCGTGCTCGGCATCGCCGAGCTGCAGCTCAATGGACGCAATGTCGGCGACGCTTGGTTTGAGAGCGGCTGGGCGGACTATGCAAAGCGTGCCTACTACCGCACCCACGATGTCACCGCGCTCGTGAAACAAGGCCAAAACCGGATCGGTGCGATCGTCGCCGATGGCTGGTATGCGGGTTACGTCGGCTACGGCATGCTCGTCGGTTACGGCCCCGGCAAGACGGGCCGCAACATCTACGGCAAGACGCCCGCGCTGCTCGCGCAACTCGACCTCGAGTATGCCGACGGCACCCGCGAAACCATCGGCACCGACGCGACCTGGCAGACGAGCGGCGACGGACCGATCCGCGAGGCGGACATGCTCATGGGTGAAAATTACGACGCCCGCCGCGATAATCCGAAATGGTATCGAGGCAAAGAGCCGGGCGAGCCATATGAGCTCTCTGATCCAGTTTCCACGACGGTGCATTTCAATCAGCCATTTGCTTGGAAATGGCAGCCCGCGATCCCTGCCGAGGCAAACGGCAGCACCAAGGCAAAGTTCTTCGAGCCGGGGATTGAGCGAGAGATCAATCTCGGCTTTCAAAAGCCACTGAAACTCGTGGCGTACACTGCGCCTCCGATTCGCGTCCTTGAGGAACTCCCCGCGCAGCGCATCACCGAGCCGAAGCCGGGCACTTACATTTTCGACCTCGGACAAAACATCGCCGGGGTGATCCGGCTGAAAGTGAAAGGCCTGGCGGGAACCGTGGTGCAGATCCGCCACGGCGAGATGCTGCACCAAGACGGCCGCCTGATGACGGAGAACCTGCGCAAAGCGCGCGCGACGGATTTCTACACCCTGCGCGGCGATGCGGCTGGCGAAACGTGGCAGCCGCAGTTCACCTATCACGGCTTCCAATTCGTCGAACTCACTGGCTTGCCCGAAAAACCCGCACTCGACGCTGTGACCGGACTCGTGTTGAGCAACGACACGCCCGCCGCCGGTGAGTTTGCGTGCAGCGATCCGGTGATGACGCAATTCTGGAAGAACACCGTCCGCACCCAGCGCGCGAACTTCCTCGAAGTGCCGACCGACTGCCCGCAGCGCGACGAACGCCTCGGCTGGATGGGCGACGCGCAGATCTACGCGCGCACCGCGAGTTACAACGCCGATGTCTCCGCCTTCTTCACCAAGTGGCTCGACGATCTCGAAGAAGCACAGCGCGACTCCGGCGCGTATCCCGACTACGCCCCCTACCCCTTTGCCCATGGCAAACCCGGCGCCACCCACGGCACCGCGTGGACCGATGCCGGCGTCATTTGTCCGTGGACGATCTGGCAGGTCTATGGCGACACGCGCGTGCTCGATCGGCACTGGGCCTCAATGACGAAGTTCATGGATTGGCGGAGTAAGTCCGACCCTGCCTTGAAAGGCATCAGCCTCGGCAACACTTGGGGTGACTGGCTCAATCTCGGCGAAAACACCCCCATCGAATACATCGACCTTTGTTACCACTTCACCGCCGCGCGCCTCATGGCGCAGATGGCCGAAGCGCTCGGCAGAAAAGCCGAAGCGGCAGATTACACCGCGCGGATGGCAAAGCTCGCCGCGAACTTCAAGAGCCAGTTTGTGAAGCCCGACGGCGCCTTGACGGTCGAAACGCAGACGGCCGCCGTGCTCGCATTCTCGACCGGCATCATCGCGCCCTCTGCAAAGGACGGGGAATCGCCGTGGCTCGCGTCCGTCGCCGAGAGTCTCGTGGCTCGGATCGAAAAGAACGGCTTCCGCATGGCCACCGGTTTCCTCGGCACGAAACCGCTGCTCCCCGTGCTCACCGAAACCGGCCATCACGATCTCGCCGTCCGCCTCTTCCAGAGCCGCACCTTCCCCTCGTGGGGTTACGAAGTTGAGCAAGGCGCGACCAGCGTCTGGGAACGCTGGGATAGTTTCACCAAGGAAAACGGCTTTGACGGCGCGACCGGCAAGAACAACGCCGCGATGAATTCCTTCAGCCACTACGCCTTCGGAGCGGTGATGCAGTGGGGCTTCCAAACCCTCGCCGGTATCGACACCGACGGCCCCGGCTACCGCCGAATCCTCATCCGCCCCAGCCCGCCCTCGCCCAATGCGACCGGCGAGCCGCAGCCCATCGACTGGGTAAAAGCGCACTACGATTCCATCCAAGGCCGCATCAGCAGCGAATGGCGCACGACTGGCGCAGACTTTGAGTTACTCACCACGATCCCGCCGAATACGACTGCGACCGTTTTCCTCCCAGCCAAAGACGCGGCCTCCGTGACCGAAGGCGGCAAGCCGCTCGCCGAAGTACCGGGAGCAAGGCTGTTGCGCATCGAAGGTGATCGAGCCGTTCTCGCGGTCGAGTCCGGAAGCTACCACTTCCAGACCCGCCGCTGATCTCGTCACCCACGGCATTCGAGATCCCCGGGGAGGAAGCGATGCGCGCCGGGCCATGGGAGCGCGGGCCTAACGGGCTTTCAAACCGGTTCCCCGCAACCAAACAAACGACAAACGAATTTCCTCAAAATTAGCGCAGTCGGAAGCTGGCGGTGAGGGAGGGATTTGAACCCTCGATACCCTTTCGAGTATGCCGCTTTAGCAAAGCGGTGCTTTCGACCACTCAGCCACCTCACCGGTCTATGACGCGAAGTAAAGCGGACGATCCGAGGAGCGTCAAAAGAAAATCCTCCCCCTTCTCCGATCCGCCGAGATTGCCGTTCGGCGCCGTCTTTTGCGGGACAGAAAACTACGCGGGTTCGGCGGCGTAGGCGGCGGTCTCGAACCGGGTGAACTCCTTGAGGAAGGTGAGCGGGACATCCCCGGTCGGACCGTTACGTTGCTTGGCGATGATCAGGGTGGCCTTGCCTTCGGTGTCCTTTTTCTCGTCGTCGCTATCAGCGTAGTACTCCTCGCGCACGAGCAGACCGACGAGGTCGGCGTCCTGCTCGATGGACCCGGATTCACGGAGATCGCTGAGGCGGGGGCGGCCTTTGGCTTCACCAGTGCGCGACTCGGGATTGCGGTTCAGCTGGGCGAGCACGACGACGGCGATATCGAGCTCCTTGGCGAGGGCCTTGAGGCCGTTGGAAATTTCTGCGATTTCGATCTGCCGATTGTCTTGCGCGCGGCGGGAGGTGGAGCGCAGGAGCTGCAGGTAGTCGATGAAGATGGCGTCGATGTTGTGCTGGCTCTTGAGCCGGCGCGCCTTGGCACGCAGCTCGAGAATGCTCAGGCTCGGCGTGTCATCGATGAACATCTTGCTCTCGGCGAGCTTCGAGGCAGCGGCGGTCAGCACCGGGAAATCGCGCTCGGTGAGGAAGCCGTCGCGCACCTTTTTCAAGTTCACCCTGGCGCGCGAGCAGAGGAGACGCTGGATGAGTTGCTGGGTGCTCATTTCCAGGCTGAAGACGGCGATGGGGAGCTTCAAGTCCACCGCGAGATGCTCGGCAATGTTCATCGCCAAGGCAGTCTTTCCCATCGAAGGTCGCGCAGCGATGACCACCATTTCCTGCCGGTGCAGGCCTTGCGTCATCTGGTCGAAAGTGGTGAAGCCAGTGGCAAAACCGGGGAGCTGGCCGCGGTTTTCGTAGAGCTTCTCGATTTGGTGAATGGCCTCCATGACTTGGTCGGTCATGCTCGCTTCCTTCGCGCGGAAGCGGCCCTGGGCAATCTGAAAGATCTTCCCCTCCACATCGTCGAGAAGCGTGGAGGCTTCCTCCTGAGGATCGTAGGAACGCGCGGCGTATTCGGTGCAGACGCGGATGATTTCGCGCAGCGTGTATTTCTCCTGGACGATTTCGACGTAGTAGCCAGCGTTCGCCGCGGTGGGCAGGAACGTGTAGAGATGGGTGATGAAGGCGGGCCCGCCAGCCTGATCCAGCGCGCCGCGATCCCGCAGGAACTGGCAGAGCGTGATGAAGTCGATGGGGACAGTTTTGTCCCACATTTCCATCAGCGCCGCATAGACGATGGCGTGCGCCGGGATGTGGAAATATTCCGCGCCGATCCCCTTTTCCCCGCAGAGGCTGCCGATCTCGCGGGGCGAGAGCAGGAAAGACGAGAGGACGCCCTGCTCGGCGTCCGACGCCTGCGGCAATAACCGGTGAATATCCGGTAGGTATGTCGTCTTTTGCTGAAGGTCCGCTCTCGCCGGACCTCCCGCTTTTTTCGCGGGCTTCGCTTTGCTACTGCTGGAAGCCTCGTCGTCTGGCATAGGTGCAAGCCGCAGCCCTGCTGCGGCGGCGGTTTACTTGGAGTGCTTGGCCTTGGGCTTGGATTTAAAACCCTTCTCCTCGGCTGCTTCCTCAGCCTTGGTGCCTTCCGCACCCTCAGCACCTTTCGCCTTCACGATGAGGTTCAGCTTTGCGACCACGTCATGATGCAGCTTGATGATCACTTCGTGCTCGCCAGTTTCCTTGATCGGACGCTCGAGGTGGATGCGATGACGATCGATCTCGGTCGAACCGCCGAGTTCCTTCTTGAGCCGCTCCGCGAGATCGGCCGCAGTGATGGAACCGAAGGCCTTGCCAGTCGCACCGGTCTCAATCTCGATGGTGACTTTGAGTTTGTTGATGCGGCGCGCCAATTCGTCCGCCTCGTTGAGTTCCTTTGCTTCACGCTCGGCGCGCTTGGCCTTGAGATTATTGATGCGCTTGAGCGAGCCAGCGGTGACTTCGAGCGCCTTGCCCTGGGGCACGAGAAAGTTCCGTGCGTAGCCGCGCTTGACCTTCACGATGTCGGCTTCAGCGCCAAGGTGGTCGATCTTTTCGGTGAGGATGATTTCAGTGGTGGCCATAGGAAAGTGGGAATGCCCGGCGGATGCGGGAGGCTGTTGGTACCGCACGGGATGAGGTGTGTCAACCTCGCTGGCGGAAAAGCGCAGAAGCTCATTTCGCCGCGAAGTCCGCGCGTCGCGCTGATCCACGCGCCAACGCTCGATCCGAACCACTCCTCGATCGCGTTGCCAATTTTCGTGACGAAATGTTTGCCACGTTTTCGGAACGATGCTTTGATCCCTCTCCCGATTCACGGATCGGAAAGCACTCGTAGCTCAATTGGATAGAGCATCTGACTACGGATCAGAAGGTTCCGCGTTCGAGTCGCGGCGAGTGCACCATTCCGGCTGAGGAACTTACGGCGGAGCCGGGCGGGTGCAGATTTCTTGCTTGGCCACCGCTTGGCCACTTCCGCGACTCAAAGTAGCAATCCAGGTAGCAGCGGAGGGGGGGCGGGGGTCGCTGAATTACGGGACCGGGGGGCCAATCGCGTTGGATTCGGACGCGCGACATGCTGACAAAGGCGACCGAGACGGCTGCCGATCGCCAACCCGGCCACGTCTCGCGATCATTTTCTGTGGATGGTTAAAAGAAGGCCGCAAAAAAAATGGGGCGGGAATCCACCAAGGGAGGAGGCGAATTGCACGGTCCTCCAGATAGTTCCCGGCGACGACCACCGCAGGCGCAGGAGCGAAGCGGGCGGAGACGACCGGACAAGCTTGATGGAGCACCAGCACCGGCCAGCGAGCGTGTGCAGGAGTCGCGGTTTGCACGTCTGACATGGGGGGCGCTACCTCCGGCGGTTCAAGACGATTCTACGGGCATCCTCGTGCGATCGCTGGAAATGGGTTTCGACCGCCAGCACTTTCACCAAAAAGCGAACGGCCCACCCGAGCCTCTGCGATCTTGCTCCGAGCGAGCAAGGCCGGTGAGGATGGTGAGATGAAGATGTTTCCCCTATTTGCATGCGCGGCGCTCGCGGGCTGTTCTACCGGTGTTGTGCCGGCCGGGCCGCAGACTTACATGATTTCAGCCTCGGTGCCGTTTGTGACGACGAGCGGTCCGGCCCGCGCGAAGGCTTATAAGCAGGCGGGCGAATGGTGCGCACGCCGCGGACTTGTGATGGTTCCAGTGTCAATCGACGCACAACCCGGTGTTCTTGGCCAGCGAGTGTCGGAGACAACGATGGTCTTCAGAGCGGTGCCGCCGGGAGATCGTGAGATCCAAAGACCCAATCTGGAAAAGCCCGATGTGATCCAGCGGGTGCAGTTGCGATGACGAGGATACTTCTCGGTTCCGCCTTGCCCAACAACAACAGGAACCTGCCAGCTCCCGGCCAGCTACTGGCTCCCCCACTGGCTCCCCCATTAACTCTCCTATTGGCAGGCTGATTCGAGCGGGCTGACGGCGGCAGCGGGCGTCCAACGCAGCTTAAAACGGCGCGCCCGGAGATGACCTTGCTCCGGCCAGCGGAAACCGCAAGATGGGGGCGTGAAGAAAACCATTGCACTCGTCTTGTGTGCTGCGCTGCCGGGCTGCGGTCCGCCGCCCAAGACTGAAACGGAAAAACCTCAGTTCTCGAACGAGGAACTTCTTACCATGACTTTGGATTCGCATGACGACTATGCCGAGATCCTTGCCCTGCGCGGGCAGTTTGATTCGACTTCCGGGAGGCAGATTTTGAAGGCCTACGAGCAAATGCAGTCACCTTTAGCTTCGGTTCGCAAGACAGGAACAATGTTGGTGCCCGAGGAAACACCCACGGCAACTGCTCAAAGGCTAGCGCGCGAATTTGGGCGGCCAGTCGCCGACGTGGCAGCGCTGATCTTTGCGTTCAGCCAGCTCAACGTGATGGAAAAGCCAATCCAATCGGAACGCGGGCTTGTGGCGTTGAAGTATGGCGTTGCTGAGGAAGTTCATCGCGCTATCTGGCAAGCTTTCGTCAATCGCAGGGGCGGCATGTTGGGTTGGAAAGCTAGCGGTGGAAAACTTCAGATTCCGCCACCGTCAAGCGAGCCGATGGAAACGACAGTAGCGAAGCTTGCGATCCAATTTAACCTGGACCAAGCAGCCGTGGTAGGCCTCATCGCCGACGACCTCCGCACCATGGAGAAATGATGCATTACTGTGTGCGGGCGTATCGAGCACAGACGATCGAAGAATGACATCAATCCCCGGGTTCCAAAATGGAAACCCGTGGGTTTCCAAATCTGAACCGAAATGAACCCGGCGGTTTCGTTCGGGAGGGCTTCCCAAGCCCTTCCCATCCCCATGCCAAGGGCTTCGGGGAGCGGTGAAGCCCTTGAGGGTCGCCGCTGCCCGCCGGCCAGGCCTCGGCTAAAAGGCAGCGTCTCGATAGGCGAGGGAAAATTGCGTGGCGGTGCAATGAATATCACTCCATTTGCGGACGAGAGCGGCTGGCGATCGCGGCAACAGGTCCGCCCAAAATCCAATACGGTGCTCGTCGAAGGGTTCGTCCTTCCTTGCTCGAGCTTCGCGGTAGAACCATTCGACATCCTTGATCTCGTCGTCGGTGATCGGATCCTGGCGATGGATTTCCAAAATGCACCGTCTGTCCTGCTTCGTCGGAGGTCGATGGGAGCATCCCTCATAGCACGGGAACAGCTTGCAGATTCGGCTCCAAAATCTTCCGACAAATTCGTCCTCCTCCACTCTCTCTCGAACGGAGTGAGCAGGGGAGAGAGTGGTAGGTTCAATTACCTTTTCTTCTTTAACAGTGCAGACCCGGATTTTCGGGACTGCGGTGTCCCGTGGCTTCGGGATTGCGGCGACCTTCACGAGCTCGAGATCTTGCGCCTTGGCGGTGAGGTGGACATACATCCGACCAGTGCGGGATTTCTTCGGCAGGATGATGCCCCAGCGGGAGAGGTCTGCAATCAGGGAACCCATTCGATTGATGTGGGTCTTCAGAACTACTTTTCGCCGGAAGATCATGGGATTCTGCTCAATCGCGGTCTTGTAGTCGATCCATGTGAACTCCGTCCCGTCGCGAGTGATTCGATTCGCGTTCGGGTAGAACCGCCATCCGCGTATCCAATCGAGGAGCATCGCATGCTCCGGTTTGAACACGTCCAGCAGACCGAGCGCCGCAATGGCGTCCTGGTTGATGTGGTAGGTCCGCTTGATCGAAGCCGACTCAGCGGCGATGGCCGGGGCGTTCATCGGGATGCGACGATGTGGCCGTCGCGTTCGAGAGCTTCAATCGCGACGACCGGGATCAGCGTGCGGCGACCGACTTTCACCACAGCGAGCTTGCGCTGGCGTGCCCAGCGGCGGCAGCTCTCGGGGTGCCACTTCCACCGGGCGGCGAGTTCGCGTGGAGTGAGGTAGGTGGGTGGGGTTGCGAAGGGATCAGAGTCGGTGGGTGGAGTGATTTGCATACGCCCATTGTGAAGGAGGCGATTGCATCCAGACCGGGGACAAATGCGCGCCGCTGCGCTCGCCTCACGTCCCCGATTTTGCCCGGTCCTTCCTCGGCGCCCGCAGATCGCGGATGTGCTTCTTCACCGT
Organism: Chthoniobacteraceae bacterium; assembly: GCA_031409655.1. Classification (GTDB taxonomy): domain Bacteria; phylum Verrucomicrobiota; class Verrucomicrobiia; order Chthoniobacterales; family Chthoniobacteraceae; genus JANNXQ01. The sequence goes on from JANNXQ010000075.1 coordinate 25,644, forward strand.
TTCGCGTTGCCGTGTGCGGTGAAGTTTCTCGCGAAGTTTCTCCGCCGATGGCGGTTTCTTCGGGTCGGTTTTGTAGGGCGGCAGTGCGCCGACCTTGACCAGCAGTTCGCGATGCTTCGCGGGCTTCCATCCGATCTTCTCATCGCCGGCCGCATTCTGCGCGATGACGATCGCACGGCGGGCGGTGCCCTGGGGACGGTAAAATTCGATCCAGTGCCGCATGATCGCACCCAAGAACTTCTTCAACGCGCTGGAATCGCGGACCCACTGACGGCAGAATGCGGGGAGGATCTCGCGTGGAAGTGGTAACGCAGACAGCGTGACATCGGTCACGCTCCGAGCGTGACGCGAAACCTCGCCGCCCGGGGCGATTGCCGCGAACGCGCTGGCGTGGACGAACGCCCGCACCAGCCGATCGAGCTCGCGGAAGAATCGAGTTTCCGCCTCACGGTCTGCGAAGTGCCGCTCGATCCGGCGCCATTCCGCAGGCCGATACCGGACGGCATACGCGCGCCTCTTCTCAGGATCTACAGGGATGTCTCCCATCCCCTGGCCGAGGCGCTCAGCGCAGGCCAGTGTGAACCGGTGCAGCTCGTCACCATCGGCAGGAACGACTTTCACCGATTGCAGCGTCACCAACCCCGAGACGATCTCCCCGAAGTCGAAGGCGGCGTCCTCCCTCATCCGCTCGTCCTGGATTTTCGCGACGTGCTTCCACACTATCTCTTCGCAGAGTTCTTCGCCAATCTTGCCGGGCTGCCGCTGGTTCGTTCCAAGGATCGCAAACGCATCTTCGACTTCCTTCCGGCGCTTCCTGGAAGTCGTCGCGGTCTTGCTCCCCTTCTCCGTCTTCTTCGCGCTCATGCGATGCGGGTTTCCGGCGCTGGCACTGCGCGGATCATGGGCTCAGTGAGAAGATCGCCGAATTCGAGGGCGATGCGGCCCCGGTTCGAGACGTAGTGTCCGGCAGTCGTCTGAATGTCGCGGTGCCGGAGGGCGGCGGAGGCAGCGTAGAGGCCGAAGCGGGCGTTCAGCATGGAGCCGAATTCCTTGCGGAGCACATGGAGCGGCTTTCGGTCCACAACGCCCTTCGCTCGCAACCACGCGTAGAGCCGCTCGAAGGTGGGCTCGGCACGGTAGTATTGCCCGCCGACATTATCGCGATGCCGCCGCGGGCTGCCGATGACGAAGGCCGAGCGCGAGGAAGCCATGTGGTGACGCAGTTCGGTGGCGAGCGCGGGGTCGATCTCCACTTCCGCCGCAGACTCATCGCTTTTCAGTTCGGCATGCTCGGTGACGGCGAGTTGGATGATGTTTCTGCCGAAGTCGATTTGGTCCCAGCGCAGGGTGTCGATCTCCGCCTTCCGCAGGCCCGCTCCGATCGCGAGCAGGAACACGGCGTAGGCGTCAGCGTCGGCGTCGCGAAGTTCACGGCGCGCAGCAGCGATCAGCGCGGGCGCGTCGATCCGGCTGGCATACTTGGCCGGCGAGGGCTTCGAGAGCTTCAGCGTCGCGAACGGCAGCGGGTTTGGTAGCTCGATCTTCTCCGCCACGAAGCCAACGATCTTCGGGCTGAAGAGACTGCGCGCGCAGCGAAGATAGGAGTTCGCACTGCGCTCCGCGCTCTTACGGGCCGCAGGGTCCAGCGCCCGCTTCATGAAGGCCACCTTCCACGCCTGGAGCTTGGCGGCGGTGATGTCAGCGAGGCGGACCGCATCGACACGCCCAAGCCAGCGATCGCGGCCCCCAGCACGGTAGTCGAATCTCTCTTTCCCGCCGTCGATGTGGCAGATGTCGGCGACGATCTTCCGCAGATAGCTGGCGTAGAGCTTGAAGGTCTTCTCCTTCCGCTCGAAGACTCCCTCGGCGGCGGCGAGGTACTGGCTCACCGTCACCTTCGCGGCGGCGATCTTCGCGTCGAGCTTCGCCCGGCCGTACTTGGCCAGCGCATCGTCCCAAGGGTGCGCGATCACGTAGGCGTGAAGCTCAGCAGCGAGACGCGCGGCCTTCTCCTTATTGGCGGTGTGAAGGTTGAAACAATGGCGTCGTCCCCCCTTAGCAATCCGCACCGCGAGTTCAGGAACGTGATGGCGTTCACCGTCCCGCGTGTAGGTGGGATGGAAGAGGCGGGTTTTCCAGTAGCGGGTGTCATCAACGGGCGATCGTTTGGCTGCCAGACGCGGCGTTTCAGCGCCCACTGGCGAGTGGCCAAGCACGGGATGCTTGGCCATTGCTTGGCCACTTTTCGGGTTTGAATGGGGTTTCTTCGGTTGCATGATGTTGGATGGTGTATTGCGTAACCGGCTCTTTTTCTTTTTCTTGGAGAGCGACTTAACGCAACTGTATGCAACCGGACCAAATCGACAAGGGTAAAACTACGGATCAGAAGGTTCCGCGTTCGAGTCGCGGCGAGTGCATTTCTCCGGCAGGTTCGATTTGGAATGGCGCCGAGGCTCGCGGCGCATTTGGTGAACTTTCCCGCTTCCCCCGAGAGCTCGGGCTCTGGTATTCCCCGTCATGGCAGAAATCTCTCCCACTTCCGCGATCGATGCGGAGTTTTACCAACCCGCCGCAGAGTTCTTTTCGGCGAATCGTCACGCGGCGCTGACTTACGACGATGTCACCCTGGCGACGCTTTACAGCGACATCCTCCCGCGGGAGACAAATCTCGAGAGCACGCTCGCGGAGCGGCTGCATCTGCACATCCCGGTGATCAGTGCGGATATGGATACGGTGACGGAGTCGCCGATGGCCATCGCCATGGCGCTGGCCGGTGGGCTCGGCCTGATCCACTGCAACATGCCGGAGCGCGATCAACTCAGCGAGGTGAGCCGGGTGAAGAACAATGTCCACGGGCTCATCCAGGAGCCGATCAAGGTGGGACCGGATCAGCTCATCGGCGATGTGCTCCGGCTGATCGAAGACCGGCGTTTTGCCTTTCGCACTTTCCCCGTGGTGGACGATGCGGGCACGCTTCTCGGGCTCCTCTCCGGGCATGTGGTCCGGCCGCGCTATGCGGGGCATTCGGTGCTGAAAGCGATGACCCCGCGGTCGCAAGTACACACGATCACCGAACGCGAACTCGGCACTGATCCCATTGCCCGCGCGGATCGCTTTTTCACCGAGCACATCGGCATCCACAAGCTGCTCGTGGTGGATGATCGGGATCGGCTGCGGGGGCTTTTCACGATGAGCGATATCGAGCGGATCATCCACGAGCCGCAGGCGCAGTTAAAGCCCGCGCGCGACAGCGAATTCCGGCTGCTCTGCGGCGCCGCGCTCACGGCCACGCGCCATTCCACGGGCGAGCTCGATACCGAGCGGATTCGCGCGCACGTCGCGGGGCTGGTGGAGCGTGGCGTGGACGTGGTGGCCATCTCGACGGCGCATGGCTTCAGCAAAGGGGTGGGCGAGACGGTGCGGCTTATCCGCGATGCCTTCCCCTCCCTCCCGATCATCGCGGGCAATGTGACGAGCGCCGCCGGGGTCGAGTTCCTCGCGGATTGCGGGGCGAATGTGGTGAAGGTGGGCCAGGGTCCTGGGTCCATCTGCACGACGCGCATGGTGGCCGGCGTCGGCATCCCGCAGCTCACCGCATTGCATGTCTGCGCGCGGGCGGCGGAGTTGAAAGGCGTGAGCATCATCGCGGACGGCGGGATCGTGAAAAGCGGGGACATCGTGAAAGCGCTCACCCTCGCGCAGGCCGTGATCTGCGGCGGCTTGCTCGCTGGCTGTCCCGAGGCGCCGGGGCAGATCATGGAGATCAATGGCAAGCTGTACAAACAGTACCGGGGCATGGGCAGCCTGGCGGCGATGCAGGCGGGCAGCGCCGCGCGCTACGGCCACACGGCGAAGGATGCCTCGCGCAAGATCGCTGCGGAAGGCGTCGAAGCGCTGAAGGAAGTGAGCCCGCCGCTCGACACCGTGCTCACCCAACTCGCCGGCGGCGTGCAGAGCGGCATGGGTTACCTCGGCGCGCGCGATCTCGCGGATCTCCGGCGGAAAGCGCGCTACATCCGCGTCACCCCGGCGGGCCAGCGTGAGAGCGCGCCGCATGACATCGTGGAAGTGAAGACGGGGGCGAAGTAACGGGTCACGCGCCGCGCGCTCATGCGAATCCTCGCCGTCCTGCTTTTTCTCATCCTCGCAGGCCCTGCCGCGTCGGCGAGGCCGTGGCAAAGCTGGAAGGACTGCACCCTGGAAACGGAGAAATATTTCGATGGCGATAGCTTTCACATCCGCCACGGGCGCGAGATCGTGATCATCCGCCTCTACTTCGTGGACGCGCCCGAGACTGACGATAGCTACGCCGCGCGGGTGACCGAGCAGGCTGCGTATTTCAAAGTGAACCGCAGCACCGTCCTCAATGGCGGCGAGGCGGCGAAGCGCTTCACGGAGAAGTTCCTGTCGCGCCCCTTCCGCGTCATCACGCGCGAGCAAGCGGCTCCCGGGGCCAGCCAGGCCCAGCGCTACTACGCCATCGTCGAGACCTCCGCCGGTCGTCTCGATGCGGCGATGGTCGCCGCCGGACTCGCGCGCCCGAGCAGCGAGATTGCGGAATATCCCGACGCCACGCACGGACATGAGACCGTGCAAGATCTCCGGCTCGCGGAACAGCAGGCCGCAAAAGCCCGCCGCGGCTTGTGGGCGCATTCCAATGCGCGCCCTGGCTCGATGAACGATGCGCTCAAGCCAACCCTCGGAAAAAACGCCGCCAACGCCGCAAGCCTGGCCCGGGTCAATCTGAACAAAGCCTCCGCGGCGGAGCTCGCAGCGCTGCCGGGAGTCGGAGCAAAAACCGCCGAGCAGTTCATCCACGCGCGGCCCATCAAGGATCTCGAGGCCCTCGATGCACTCCCGGGCATTGGTCCGAAGAAGCTCGAAGCGTTGCGCGATCTCGTCCGCTTCGAGTGAAAGCGTCGCGTCATCGCCCGCCGCGCGCAGCCACCTTTGCATGAAACTTCTCTTCCTCTGCGGAAGCCTCGAGCCCGGGCGCGATGGCGTGGGCGATTACTGCATCCTCATGGCGCGCGCGTTGCGCGAGCTGGGCATCGAGTGCGGCTTGCTGGCGATCAATGATGCCCACCTTCGACCGGCGGACGGACTCGTCGCGGAAGGAAACATCGAGGGCACGCCTTTCCTGCGCTTGGCCGCGGGAGCGGAATGGCGCGCGCGCTCGGAGCCGGCGAAGAAATTCGTGGATCGCTTTCAGCCGAGTTGGGTCAGTGTGCAGTTCGTCTGCTACGCGTTTCACCCGCGCGGCTTTGCCTCGGAGCTAGGTCCGCAGATCGCGAGCATCGTCGGCCCCGCGCGGGTGCAGGTGATGTTTCATGAAATCTGGATCGGCGATGCGTTGCAGTACGGGCTCATCGATCGCGCCGTAGGGCTCCTGCAGAAGCGGTCCATCCGGCATCTCATCCGCACGCTGCGCCCCACGACTACGCACACCAGCAATGCCGTGTATCAGCATCTGCTCGCTGGCATCGGGGTCCACGCTCGACGCCTGCCGCTCCCGGGAAACATCGCCATCTGCGAGCCCGATCCCGGCACCCCGCCCATCATCCGCACGAGTGGAGGGCGCGAGTGGGTGGCCGGAATATTCGGATCCATTCATCCGCGCTGGAGCGCCGAGCCGTGGCTGGACGCACTCAGCGACATGGCGGCGAAAGATGGCCGGCAGTTGATCATCGCGCACTTCGGGGAACCCGGCGCGGCCGGCCGTGCAGTGTGGGACCGCCTTTCCTCCAGCTCTGCGCAGCGCGCAAAATTCCTCCTGCTCGGCAGGAAGAGCGCCCGGGAAATCTCGCTCCTGCTCCAGGAGGTCGACTTCGGACTGGCGACGAGTCCCTGGAATCTCATCGAGAAAAGCGGGGCCACCGCCGCCTTCCTCGATCACGGCGTGCCGGTCCTCGTCACCCGCCAGGATTGGCTGCTGCGCGGCCAGTTCACTCCCCTCCCCTCCGCCCATCCCCTCCTCCTCCCTTACAGCCGCGAGACTCGCGAACTCCTGAAAGACGCCCGCGTGAAGCGCCGGCCGGAGTCCCGCCTTCCCGAAATCGCGCGCCGCTTTGCCTCCGACCTCCGGCTCGGCGCGTGAGCTGATAGTCCCTCGATTCCATCGAAGAGAAGCAACCCAACTCGGTTCACCACTTCTGTTGAGAAGACAGGTTGTCGGTCCTTTCTCAGCATCCCGGTTCCCACCCTCACATCCCACTCATGAAAACATCGCTCACTCGCCACTTCATCCTTACCGCTCTCCTGCTCGGCTCGACGCTGGCGCTCACTGCGCAGACCACCGAGAGCAAACCCAAGCCAAAAGCGCCGCCCTTTGTCATCCCGCCAGACATCAATGGCCTCAAGACCATCATCGCCGCGCCCGCGAAAACGAAACCAATCAAGGTCGCGATCTTTGAAGGGAAAGGTGCGTCTGGTGGCGGGATCGAAAGCACGGAAGCCCGCATCCAATCCATCCCGCTGGCCACGGTGACGCGCGTGAAGGCCGAAGACTGGGCCGGGATTGATCTCAAAGCATATGATGTCGTCGTCTTCTCCGGCGGCTCGGGTAGCGCGCAGGCGGAGGCCATCGGTGAGGCAGGACGGAATAACGTGCGCGAGTATGTGCGCGGCGGTGGCGGCTATGTCGGCATCTGCGCGGGTGCCTACCTGGCCTGCTCAAACTTCAAGTGGGGCCTCGGCATCCTCAATGCCAGCACCGTCTCCAGTAAATGGCTGCGGGGCCAGGGCTTCATGGATCTCGAGGTCACAGACGAAGGGCGCAAGCTCCTCGGCGACGTCAAAGGCACCTTCAAAGTCCGCTACAACAATGGCCCGATCATCAAGCCCGCCGAGCGCACCGACGTGCCCGCCTACACCACAGTCTCCCTTTTTCGTTCTGAGATCGCAAAGTTTGGCTCGCCCGAGGGCGTGATGGTCAATTCACCCGCCCATGCCCTCGCCACCTTTGGCCGAGGCCGCGTCTTCATCTCCAGCCCGCATCCGGAAAACACTCCCGGCCTCGAGCACCTCATCCCGCGCGGGGTGCTGTGGGCGGGTGGTCTTGGGGATCTCTGATCTCGGAACCCAACCAGCCATGCGCCAGCTCACACTCCTCGCTCTGTGCGTCACCCTGGCCGGCGGCAGCGCCTTCGCGGAGATCGCCACCGGCGAGCGCGGCATCGTCGCCTCCGTGCATCCACTCGCCACGCAGGCCGGCATCGACGCGATGAAAGCGGGCGGCAATGCCATCGACGCCGCCGTCGCCGTCGCCCTCACGCTCGGCGTCGTGGATGGCCACAACTCCGGCCTCGGCGGCGGTTGCTTCCTGCTCATCCGCCGCGCGAATGGCGAGATCGTCGCGCTGGATGGACGCGAGATGGCACCCGCCGCCGCCAGCCGCGACATGTATCTGCGCGACGGCAAAGGCGACACGAATCTGAGCCAGACCGGAGCCCTGGCGAGCGCCGTGCCGGGCGCGCTCGCGGTCTATGCGCAAGCCGTCGCCCAGTATGGCCGGCGCTCCCTCGCCGAGCTCATCCTGCCTGCGGCAAAAATCGCCGAGGACGGTTTCCCGATTGATTTCGTCTATGCGCGCAAGCTCGCCGCGACCGCGGACAAACTGCGCCTCTTCGCATCCCCCAAGACGATCTTTTTCAAAGCCGATGGCTCCGTGCTCAGCGACGGCGAAGTGCTGAAACAAACGGACCTCGCCAAGAGCTACCGAGCAATCGCCGAGCACGGAGCGGATTGGTTTTACCGCGGTGCCTATGCGCAGACCGTCGGCGCGTGGATGAAAGCGCATGGCGGACTCATCACCGCGGAAGATTTCGAGAACTACGTCGTGCGTCCGCGCGAGGCCTTCAGCACCGGCTACCGCGGCTACGAGATCGTCGGACTGCCGCCGCCCAGTTCCGGCGGCGTCCACGTCGCCGAGATCCTGAACATCCTCGAAAACTTCGACCTCAAATCCGCCACCGCCCCCGGCGCCCGCCATCACCTCATCGCCGAGGCCATGAAGCTCGCCTTCGCCGATCGCGCCTTCTGGCTTGGCGATCCGGATTTCGTGAAAGTGCCGCGCGGCCTCGTGGACAAAAGCTACGCGCGCGACCTTTCCAAACGCATCGACCCCAGCCGCACCACCCCCGTCCCCGCGCACAGCGTGCCCCCGGATGCGGAGACGCGCCTTTTTGAAAAGCACACCACCCACTTTTCCACCGCCGACGCCGATGGGAACTGGGTCGCCTGCACCGCGACCATCAATACATCCTTCGGCTCAAAGGTCATCGTGCCTGGCACCGGCATCTTTTTGAACAACGAGATGGACGACTTCTCCATCGAACCCGGCGTGCCAAATGCCTTCAAACTCGTCGGCGCGGAAGCGAATGCCGTCGCCCCGCGCAAACGCCCGCTTTCATCAATGAGCCCCACGCTCGTGCTGAAAGACGGCCAGCCGATCCTCTCCCTCGGCGCCGCCGGCGGCCCCACCATCATCTCCCAGACCGTGCTCAATCTCATCGCCGTCATCGACCTCGGCCTGCCCCTCGACGAAGCCCTCGCCCAGCCGCGCATCCATCAGCAGTGGGTGCCGGATCAATTGCGCATCGAGAAAGCGCTCCCCGCCGCGACGCGCGCCGCCCTGCAAAAAGCCGGCCACGAGCTCACCGAGGACACCACCTTCGGAGCCTCGCAAGCCGTCGGCCGCGGCCCCGGCGGAAAGGGTTTCGTCGGCGCCAGCGACCCCCGCACGAGCGGCAAGGCGGGTGGCCTTTGATTCGGACGGCTCCCTCCAGGTAGGAGCGGCCTAGCGGTCGCGCTCGCGATCGTGGCGGCGGACCGGAGCGAAGACGTGATCAAAGACATAGTTGGCAACGTTTCGCCCTTGGACGATGCCTTCGGTTTTGTCGAAGGCCCAGTGGATGCCCAGATAGATGCGGCTCTGCCCATTTTCCTCCTCTGCCTGGGAGAGCGTGCTGAAGGTGCGCGGACGATACGGACGCGTGCTGCCGTCATTCGCTTTGGTCACGCCGTTATATTCGTCGGAGACAAACGTGAAGCGGATGCAGTCCGTGCCGTAGAAGCGGCGCAGGGTCTGAAAGAGCGCGCCGCCGAAGCCCGCGTGGCCGGAAGGGTACGCGGGGAAAGGTGGCGTAAAATTCGGGCCAGCGAGATTGCTCGCGGGAGCCCCGAGCGGTAGGAAGCCGGGATCACCGATCGTGCCCGGATTTCCATCGCCCGCACCGGTGGGACCGGTGCCAGCGTCGGACTCGCGGATGCCGGTGATGGGGCGCCAGAAGTCGTGGTGGTATTTGGATTCCCACACCGCGATGCCCGCGTCGGCCATCGCCACATTCACGATCGCGAGGAGCCGCGCCACTTCGTAATCGTCCGTGCGCAACTGATCGGCGATCTGGAGCGCGATCTGATTGTACAGCCGCGGCGGCGCGCAGAGACTCGGCGTGCCGTCGTAGGCCCAAAAGATCCCGATGAAAGTTTGCTCCGCCGTGCGCACCGTCGGCGTCACCGCACCATCGCCCCCGAGACGTTTCACTTCGTTGAAAGCAGCAGCGTATTCCGCGCTATCGAAAGCCGGCGGCGGCGGGATGCGGAATTGCTCCGCCGATTGCAGGACAAAAGGCGTGCATCCGCCCCAGTATCCACCGAGTGCGAGCGGGATGAGGCTGATCGGATCCTGACGCCAATGTCCGGGCAGATCGCTGGTCAGATGATCGATGCCTACTTTGGGCTCGGCGTGTTGCGAGCCATCGGTGGCTCGGAGAAGCAGGATGGCGGTCGCGGCGCGTCGTCCCAAGGTGATCCCATTCGCCTTTTCCGCCCGATCCCGACAGCGCCCGAGATCTTCTGCCAGCGCCGCGTCAAAGCTCGCCGCCTGGGAAGGATAGAGCGCAGCCAAAGTATCGTGGGCCGCCTGACTCGCCGCGATGTCCAGCGAAACCGGACCTGCAGGCTGTTGCACATTCGTATAACTGGCGTACCCGCCGAGCACCGCATTCACCGCATCGAAGATCGCCACATGGACGATCGCGAGCGCCCGCGCCGAACGACACGGGCCGAGTTGCTCCCCGAAAACGCGCGACTCCCCCGGCGCGACCGGTGTGTGATCGAGACCCGCAGCATTGATCGCGATCTCATTCCAACTGCGAATCGCGTCGAGGTTTCTCCGCGGGCCATGTCTCGGCCCCGACGGCTGATGAGGCATCGCTTGATACCGCGGACCAAAGGCCTCGCGGGCTTCATTATCGTCGGCGCTCGCGAGCACCGAGAGGCTCAGACTGAGAATGACAAACAGAGGAGTTTTCATTCCGGGATGGGTCGTTGAGGACGTTGAGGATATCGCCCGGACGAAGGACAGACTAGGGAAAGAGCCCAGCGGCCAGGAGGATGAAGAATCCGCGAATCCGATCCACGAATTCACCCAAGCACATAGCCTCTTTTCGGAACGATGTGAAGCAAGCATTCGCGCCCGCGCGCGGCTTGGGTGGATGGCGCGCTCCGAGCGCCATGGCAAAACAAATGCCGGAGGCCCATTCTATCAGAGCGGCGCTGGCGCGCGATCCGCAGCCATGGCCCCGCCTCCCGGTCAAAATCGCTTTTCCCCCACCAACACGTGCGGCGGCCCCGGACATTTCTCAGAATCAAAAACGCACATTGAGAAACCGCGCCCCCCGCCCGGCACCCCCTGCCGCAGAAGCATTCGACAAGCGCACTTCTGCGGCTCTTAATCCTCCGACCCCGATGGCCGAAGGAGCATTCACCCCAGAGACGTTTATCGAGCGATGGGGAATTGCCGAAGCCTCCGAGCGCGCCAATGCCCAGCTCTTCCTCACCGAACTGGCCGACCTCCTCGCCGTCCCGCGTCTTGCCAATAGCCACGCCAGCGGCTACTCCTTTGAGTTCCCGGTGAAGATCCCCACCGGCCCCGGCGAATCCACCGACGGCCGTATCGATCTCTACCGCCGCGGCTCCTTCGTACTGGAGGCGAAGCAATTCGTCGCGCCCAAGCCCGAGCAGACCGATCTCCAGCTCGCCGAGATGCAGACCGGCACCGACTACTCCGTCATCCTCAACAAAAAGCTGCTCCGCTTCAACGGCGGCCTCTTCGAAGACGCCAGCGTTCTGGCGCTCGATGGCACGCAGCTCGGCATCCTCATCAAGGCCTCCGCCATGCAGTGGAAGGACGTCGAGCCCGCCGAGGAGGCGGAGGGGAATAGGGAGGTCGGTGGACGGGCAAGCATTCTTCGGCACCCTGCTCGAGCGCGCGCTCGATCCCGAGGAGCGCCACCAGCTCGGCACGGTAGCCGTAGCCTCGACTTATGCGAAGCGACCTGTTGACTTCTCCGTGCATGCCCAAGCCCAAAAAACCGCCCACGCCGCGTTACGGTATCGCCGAACTCTATGGGCATTGCCTCGAAGACCTGAGCGCCGAGGACATCCGGCGACTGGCTTCCGCTCCACGGAAAAGTCAGCCGTGTCCTTTTCGCGGCTCCACTTGCAACAAGAATGGCGGCGTGTGCAGCTTCCGACTTTACAAGTCCGATAGCCCCCGCGGCATGTCCGCTGACAATGATATCGTCAGCCTTTGTCCGCATCGATTTCGCGAAGCCGATACTGTCTTCAATTGGGTAGGTCGCGAATTGCTCGGATGCGCCAAGCCTACAATCATCCGAGAAGTTCCGTTCCTTCTCGGCAATACTGGACTCCCTGATGATGACCCCGATGCTGTCGGGCAGATCGACATGGTGCTCATTGATGAAAACAAACCCCTGCTCCATTGGTGTGCCTTGGAAATCCAAGCCGTTTATTTCTCTGGTGAAGGTATGCCCTCTCAGTTCGCGATCCTCCGCGAATGGCATGGCCCGGGCTTGCCATTTCCAGACAAGAACCGCCGCCCTGATTTCCGCAGTTCCGGGCCGAAGCGCCTCATGCCTCAACTCCAGACAAAAGTCCCCACGCTTCGTCGATGGGGCAAGAAGATGGCGGTCGTGGTGGACCTTCCCTTTTGGAAAAGTCTGGGACCGATGGACCATGTCGGAGACGTTTCGAACTGCGACGTTGCTTGGTTCGTTGTCGGTTATGAGAGGAACCCGAAAGGCTTTTCTCTCACTCCACACAGCCTACACCTGACTACGCTGGAACGCGCGGTCGAAGGTCTCACCGGCGGGCGTCCTGTCAGCCTCAACGCTTTCGAGACGAGCATCCGCACTCGGCTACCAAGCCCAGCCTCTTAGTCGAGCCAAGATAGGTCACGACCAATGAGCAACTCGGTCATCTCTTCGTGGTGAGTGTTCTTCATCGCAATTGGTCGGGCCACGAATCCGAAACGAGCAGCCAGTTCCCGCACCTCGGGAGTGTTATCGTAGCTCATCAAGAAATCGCCCCTGACTCGCTGCATCTGAGCAAAGAGAGCCTCATGGTCCACTTGCCAACACGTGTAGAGGCGCTTGGCCGCTACCGTATAGGGCGGGTCCACGTAAAAAACAGTTTCTTGATCTTCTGCGTGCTCGGCCATCAATGCGAGCCCATCGCCCTGCGTGAAAACAAGCCGTTCCTTCTGCGTGTTAATCTCTCGTATCCGCCGCGCGAGCGTCTCGGGATACCATCGTGCCGCCAACCCTCGGTTTGCCTCACCCGTTTTTACCAACCCAGCTCCCGGGGCCATGATTCCGCCTCGCTGCACACGGTTGCGAAGAAGGGTTTGGAACGCAAGTTCGGGCACTGTTGTAGCCGCCCGCCCAAGCACAGCGCGAACGCGTTTCTCAGTGAGATCAAACCCTTCGATCTCCTTCGCCAGCCAGTCCGCGCGCCCATTCAACACCACCTTCCACACCGCAGCGACGCCACCGTCCATCTCGGAGAAGAAGACTTGCCCGGCCAGCGCCTCAAAGGCTGCTGTGAGGCTGATGATTGCTCCGCCGGCAAACGGCTCGACCAAGCGTGCTGGGCGGCGCGGACGTGCCAGCAGCCAGCGACGCACGTAAGGCACCAGCCACGTTTTTCCACCGGGATACCGAAACGGACTGCGCTGCGGAATGCTCGACACATTTACCGGGCGATCGACCGAATACTTCACGCTTTTCCGTGGAAGGGCTTCCAATTCCAACGTGCCTTCCAACTCCTGCACCACGCTGCGATCCCCTGCATCCCATCTACGGGCAAGTTCCAACAAGCGCGGGGCAAATTCCCGCGGCACCCGGATCACCGTCGTATCGCCGGCTTGCCATCTCTTTCGGTAGGACGTGGAAGAATTCGCCATGCGCAGTTTTTACGTTCCAAAACTGAATCAGGCAAACTTTTGTTACAAGGGTTCGTCTTTTGTAACAAAACGCGCTGCTTCGACCCCTTTCCCTTCCCCGCGTGCGACGAAGCGGCGAAGGCGCGCATCCGGGCCTTGGGGGAGGAACTGGACGCGCACCGCAAGCGGGTGCAGGCGCAGCACCCCGGCCTTTCGCTCACCGCGATGTATAACGTCCTCGAAGCCCTCCGCGCCGGGCGCGCCCTCACGCCCAAGGAAACCGCCACCCACGCCGCCGGCCTCGTCTCCGTCCTCCGCCAGCTCCACGACGAACTCGATGCCGCCGTCGCCACCGCCTACGGCTGGCTCCGCGAAGGCCGTCCAGAGACCGACCTGCCCGACGCCGAAATCCTCACCCGCCTCGTCGCCCTCTACGCCGCCCGCAGCGCCGAAGAAGCCACCGGCCAAATCCGCTACCTCCGCCCCGCCTACCAAGCCCCCGCCGGCCAGACCACGCAGACCGGGATGAGCCTGCCCACCGCCGGGAGTCAGAAGTCAGGAGTCAGAAGTCAGAAAATGAAAGAGCCGTGGCCGAAGCCGCTGGCCGAACGCGTCGCCGCCGTGGAACGCGCCCTTGCCACCGCCGCCGCCCCGGTCACGGCCGCGCAGTTGGCCAAACACTTCCTCCGAGCCAAACCCGAAGACCTCGCCGAAATCCTCGAAACCCTCGCCACCCTCGGCAGGGCGCATCGGGATGGCGACAAATTCAGCACCTAGTCATGCCCTTTCCCTACACCTCGATTCAAATTGGCGAGATCGTGAAAGCCGCAAAGATTGTGAGGCACCCGGAGATGCTTCACGAAGGCGTTCCGCTCCCGTTCAAAGACTATGGAAGCAAAGGCAAGCGGCTGGATCTAATGCTCGATCTGGTGGATGGCCCGATCACCAATCTTCGGTTCCATGTTCGTTCGGGGGTTTTCGACAATCCCGAAACGTTTGAAGCGGCGCTCATTCTGGAGAATCAACGGGTGCGCGGCGTGGGGTGGAATGCGACTGGAAAGAAACAATTCTACGGCCGGCAGCGCATCCCCCGCGGGTGGCATCAAAACGTTCTCGACCCAAACCTGCCCGACCCGAGAGAGTCTGACCCGCATCCACCGCTCGAAAACTTCGATCCGACTGACTTATCCGCGTTCTTCGTTGCCACAGCCAAGTTGTGGCATATTGACCTCACCTTTTCGGAGGGCCTCCTGTGAATACCACGACGCAAATCATCACCCCCGAATCCTGCATCGATCTCATGCAGGCGTTTTGGCGTGAGCAGATCGAGACGGCGGAGACTCGCGACGGACTCGCGCTCACGCTGCCGCTGATGTATCCCGATGGCTGGCAGGTGACCGTGATGCTCAGCGTCACGACACCGGGCTGGCTGCGCATCTCCGATCAAGGAAAGACCCTCGGAGCATTGAGCGAGGCGGGGATGAGTCTGGAGGCGAAGGGAACTGGGGCGATCCTCGATGACCGGCTGCGGACATTCGAGCTGCAGCGGGACGGCTTTCTCCTTTCCAAAGAGGTGCGGCTGCCGCTCCAAGCCGTCGATGTGCAACTCTTCGCGGAGGCGTTGGTGAGCATCGCCCACCTCATCTACCGGCACGAACCCAATAGTGAGACGGAGAGCGCGGCAGACAACGCGGTGAAACGTCTCTTTGCCGCCCGAGGTCTGGAACCGCGAAGGAACGTGGCGCTGACGGGAAAAGTGGAGACGGAGATCCGGGTGGACTATTATCTCGAAGCGAAGCGCCCCGTCGGCGTGGAGGTGATTCGACGCCGGGGGAACATCCGCGACTATATGCAGCAGTGGGCTTGGCGGTGGACGGACCTCCACGCCGCGCATCCGAAGCTGCTGCGAGCGATGGTGTATGATCCGAGCGTGCAGGAGATCACACCCGGCGTGCGGCGGATTGGAGAGTCGGTGTGCGATGTGTTCTGCCCGTATGATGAGGTCCAACCGCTGGCGGCGATCATTGGCTGACGGCGCATGCTCTGGTCCCCGACCAAACAGTTTCACCCGTGGCCCTTTGATAAGGAAGCGGAGCTTGAAACGACCATCGCTGAGGTGAAGACGGCGCTCTTTGGCGAGAGCCGAATCTATCTCGACGTGAAGAAGCTCATCGGCGAGCGGGGGCGGACGCAGAACATCCCGGACGGGTATCTGCTCGATCTCTCCAGCCCGCGGCGACCGGTGCTCTATCTCGTGGAGGTGGAGCTGGCGCGGCACGATCCGCTGCGGCACATCGCGCAGCAACTCCTGAACTTCTCCCTCTCCTTCAAGAGCACCCCGCAGAAGATGAAAGGCATCCTGCGCGACACGTTGCAAAAGAGCCCGGAGGCGGTGGCGCGGTGCGAGGCCTATGCGGCGGCGCATGGCTTCAACAACATCGACTTCCTGCTGGAGCGGATGCTCTACGCGGACGACGCCTTCAACGCGCTGCTCATCATCGACGAACTGGAGGAAGAACTGGAAAGCATCGTGCGGAGTTCGCTGCGCTTTCCGGTGGAGACGCTGGAGGTGCAGCGCTTCCGCTCAGCGACGGGCGAGGCGGTGTATCAGTTTGAGCCTTTCCTTTACGACCTGAGCACGCAGGAGGCGACGCGGACCGCGGAGCCGGGCAATACCCCGGCGATCGATCCGGAGGAGATCGATACCATCGTGGTGCCGGCGCGGCAGGATGGGTTCATGGAGACCTTCATCGGGGAGAACATGTGGCGGGCGGTGCGCATCCACTCCAGCATGATCCCGAAGATCCGCTACCTCGCAGCCTATCAGGTGGCGCCGGAATCCGCGATCACGCACGTGGCGGAGGTGGCGCGCATCGAGCCGTGGAAGGATACCGGGAAATATGCGCTCTACTTCAAGGAGCCGGCGCGGAAGATCGGGCCGCTGAAGCTGGTTCCCGGCGGAAACGCGAGTGTGCCGCAAGCCAGCCGCTACACGTCCTTTGCCCGGCTGCAAAAGGCGAAGACGCTGGACGACGTTTTTTGATCGGGCGCTGAGGCACACGCCCTTTGCCCGCGACTTGACGGGCGTTGTCTCTGCACATTCGGCGCTTGTCTCTGCACAATCGTCGTTTGTCTCTGCACATTCGACGTTCGTGTCTGCAGGTTCTCCGTCCTCCTCTCCACTTTCGACGTTCAGGGCTCCAGATTTGGCGTTCCGGTCTCCAGACTCGGCGTTTGGCTTTCCAGGTTCGGCGTTACGAGCTGCACTTTTGCCGTTTGCCTGAAGGGGAATGGGGGTTGGGGGCGACTGGAAGCGGCTTTTCAGGGCAGAAGTGGGGGTAGAGAAGCCTTGGGCCACTCCCTTTTCGTCGCATCCGATCCTCGCGCGGTCGGCGAGACGGCGGCCAAGGCAGGCGCGCTACCGCTTCGCTTCCGGTTCGCCGGTGCCTCGGTGGCGGCGGTAGGCTCGGACGATGGATTGCACGAGTTCGTGCCGGATGACGTCGCGCTCGGCGAAGTGGCAGAAGGCAATGCCTTCGACGGTGGCCAGGGCCTGGACGGCTTCGATGAGGCCGGAGCGTTTGTTCGTCGGGAGGTCGATCTGGGTCTGGTCGCCGGTGATCACGGCTTTGGACTCGGCGCCGAGCCGGGTGAGGAACATGAACATCTGCTCGGTGGTGGTGTTCTGCGCTTCGTCGAGGACGACGAAGGCGTGATTGAGGGTGCGGCCGCGCATGTAGGCGAGCGGGGCGATCTCGATGACGCCGCGCTCGATGAGGCGGGCCAGCTCCTCGGTGTCGAGCATGTCGTAGAGCGCGTCGTAGAGCGGGCGCAGGTAGGGCATGATCTTATCCTTCAAGTCGCCGGGCAGGAAGCCGAGGGCTTCGCCGGCTTCCACGGCGGGACGGGTGAGGACGATGCGGCTGACTTGTTCGCGCTTCAGCGCGGAGACGGCCATGGCCATGGCGAGGTAGGTCTTGCCGGTGCCGGCGGGGCCGAGTCCGAAGATGAGGTCGTTTTCGCCGATGGCGCGCAGATAGGCGCGCTGGCCGGCGGTCTTGGGGACGATGGCCGGACGCTTTGGCGAGGTGACGATGCGGGTGTCGAGCAGTTCGTCGAGGCCGGACTGGCCGGGTTCGAGGACGGAGCGCAGGGCGTAGCCGAACTCATGTTTGCGGATGGGGACGCCGGCGTGCCGGGCGCGCTCGAGTTGATCGAAGACGCGGCGGGCGCGTCCGAGCGGCTCGGGTTCGCCCTCGATCTTCAGCCAGCCGTCGCGCGTCGTCACTTTCACCCCCACGGCCTCCTCCAACTTCTTGAGGAGGGCGAGGTCATTGGCAAAGAGCAGCGCGACGGAACGCGCGTTCTCAAATTGGAGCGTTTGCGATTCGATCACTGGGCGCGTGAGCTACAGGCGGGCGCGGGGAGCCCTGGGAATGCCGAGACCATCGAGTGACCCATCTTGAGCGCAGCCTGCAACGCTCAACTCCTGACCTTACCGGAAGCCATAGGCCAGCGACCACGTCGTCCGTTCCTTGGGCGACTTCTCGACTTCGACGATCAAATAGTAAGTGCCCGTCTTTTTCGGAATGACGCGCGCGGCGGAAAAGTTTTTCTTCTGCCACGACTCGACCTCGGCCAGGTTGCCGGCGCTGTCGTAGATATGCACGGAGATCTTCGCGCTATCGACGTCGGTGCCGAGCCAGAACCAGTATTCGTTTCCTTTGAAAAGCTGATGCACGATGGCCTTCGTTTGCTTGGCCCCGAGGTCGCCGCCCCAGTAGTCTTCCCGCACGGTGAAGCCTTCCTTCACGTAGGGCGCGGCCGCTTCGAGAGCGAAGGAGAGGGCGTCATCGATGGTCGCCGCCGCGGGCGCGGCGCTCGTCAACCAGCCGACGAGGGCGATTAAGAGTAAGGCGAATCTTTTCACGGGAAAAATAGGTGCGACTGGGTTCAGTTGGCGCGCGAGTTGATGGTCTTAACGAGGTCTCTGGCGATCGCGTCGATCTCCAAGACGGTCTTTTCGGAGATCGAAGCTCCATCGGTGAGTCCGATCAATGGGCGAATCTCGATGAGTCCCTTCTGGACTTTGCTGACGACGGGGTTGGCCTTGATCTTCGGACGCATCCCGGCGATCTGCCGATCAAAGTAATCGAGCAACACGGGCTGATGCAGCAATTCCGCGCCGTCCTTGGTGAAGGACTTCGAGACGACCTGGGTCAGCGCCTCGGTGCCGCGGAGCCAGCCGCCCAGGCTCACGAGTTGTGAGAGTTGCTCGCTCTGCAGTTCGATCATTGCCGACTTCACGTCGGTGAGGGCGCCGTCGAGTTCCGAACGCACGGATGACCAGGCTTTTTTCTCGGCGAAATCGGTGATGCTCTTGCTCCGTTTGAGCACCGCTTTGCGGACATTGATGGCCTCCGAAAGGGTGAGCACGGCTTTCCCGATCTTCTTCACTTCTTCCACATTTTCCGCCTCCACGGCGATGAAGCCCTCGGCGATGACGGTCCCGAGCAGGAGGGCGATCTGCGCCTGATCGCCGGTCGGCTTCGCGCCATTCACTGGGCGGAGGACGCCTTCCCAGTGCGGCTTCCCGAGCTTGTCGAGCACTCCGAAGATCTCGCTCGGCACTGGCACCAAGACATTGTCGATCATCTGGGACTGTTCGGGCAGCTTGCTGACATCGATGCGCTGCGGCGGTTCTGCCAGGACGAAAGTGGAGAGCGCACCGAGGGCGAGGGCTAAAGCAAACTTCATAAGAGGGTACGATCCAGGAAATGGAGCGGAACACAACCAGAGCCTTTGTCCCACGGGCAAGCATTCTTTTGCAACGCGCGCCTCTTCGCGGACTCTGGTCTGCGCCCGCTCTATTGCTTGGGCGGGCCTGACTTGGAAATGGTTACAACGCTTCGGCAAAATGGCGAATTGGAAATTGAGCGGGGATCGGCGAGCATCCTATCTTCCGAGATCGCCACCCACGTCCGACATTTTCCCTCATCATGGATAAACGCCGCCTCCTCATCCGTCTCGTGCCGATCGTCATCGCTGGGCTCATCGTTTTTTTTCAGTATTTCTCGGCGGAAACAACGACCAACGAAGCGGGCCGCACCGCGCGCTACGGGCTGAGCACCGATGACGAAACGCAGCTCGGACTTCAGAGCTATCAGCAGGTGCTCCAGCAATCTGACACCATCAATTCCGGGCCAGAGTATGAACTCGTCCGGAAAGTGGCCGCGCGTCTCGCCGCAGCCACGGGCGAAAAGGGCGGCAAGTTTGACTGGCAGGTCTCGCTCGTGCGCGATCCGCAGGTGAATGCCTTTTGCCTCCCCGGCGGCAAGATCGTCGTGTACACGGGCATCCTCCCCGTCGCGCAATCCGAGGCCGGGCTCGCCACCGTGATGGGGCATGAAATGGCCCACGCCACCGCCCGCCACGGCAGCGAACGCATCCTCAAGCAAAAGACCACGCAGACGCTCATGACCGGCGTGCAATTTTCCCTCGGGGACATGAACTACGAACAGCAGCGCGCGATCATGGGAGCCATCGGCGCGGGCGCGCAATATGGCATCCTCAATCCTTTCGGCCGCAGCCACGAGAGCGAAGCCGACGCCCTCGGTCTGATGTATATGGCGCGGGCTGGCTACGATCCGCGCGAGGCCGTCGCCTTCTGGCAGCGCATGGACGAGAAGTCCGGGGCCGGCGCTCCCCCGGAATTTATGTCCACCCATCCGAGCCACGAGACGCGGGTCTCGGACCTGAAGGATCTTCTTCCAAAAGCGATGGAGGAGTATCAGCGCGCCGGCGGTCGCTGAACTCGAGACCGGCCCTTCCGGTCTCGATCCGCGACGCGCCTACTTCAGCGCGCCGACCATCTCGAGGAGCTTCGCGAGGATCTTTGTGGATGCGTCTGGCTCCACCCGATTCGTGCCGAGCCACGTTTCATAGCCGCCGAGTTGGTGTTGCTCCGGGGTCGGCAGGTAGCCGTAGTAGCCATTGGCGATCGAGAGGATGAAGCTCGGCTTGAAAGGACTGCGCTCTTTGAAAGCGAGGCCGATTTCAACAAAGACTTCATTCGGAATGCCGCCGAGCGCGACGTCGCCGACGCGCAGTGCCTGAATCGGCAGCGCGATCGTCGCCGGCCAGTCCGCCATCTTCACGGTGCGCTCCGCGTAGATCTCTTCCAAGGTCCGCGCCTTCGTGGATGGCGGCCGCGCCAGGATCGTGCGCGCGCGTTCGAGTTGCTCCGGCGTCGGATGCCGCGCGCCCACTTCCAGCGGCTCGATCCGTCCGGCGAGCGGCACCCAATCCCGCCACTCGATCCCCCGGTAAGCCTGGTGCGCCGCTTGCGCCACGCGGTCCGCGACCTCGCGCATCTTCTCGTAAGGCGCCTGCTTTTCACCCGGCTTGGTAAAGTCGATGTTGTTGATGTTGCCACTCGTGCCATTGCTCAGCATCGCGACGAAAGGCGGGTCCTGCCGGTCCGCGCCGAGCAACTGCTGGATGCGATCGCAGAAGACCGCGAA
>JANNXQ010000076.1:0-12894 GCA_031409655.1 Chthoniobacteraceae bacterium
CAGCAGAGCCTGCTGTCGTCGCAGCCACACCTAGCAGGCGTTGGTGTGGCCACGTCACGGTCAATTAAGCCGCGAGAGCGAGATCTTCGTAATCGTTCGCGTTTATTTTTTTGCCCGGAGATTTTACGTGGCCAACCAGGCATCCACGACATGCCGCCTGTGTCTCGAGTCAAAAGTCGAAACCAGTACGCCCCCTTTTTAGGAGAATTAGAGACTAGACCGCCTGCCGTCGATTGCAACAGGCAATCCCCAACGCTTAAAAAATGGAGAGCCTCACGGGGTGGGCGGCGCCGTGTCGAGAGGCTGGAACAGGCGCGTCGCGGGGACGATTTCCCGGGGCTGGCTATCGCTCTCCCATTTTAGGTCCACCCAGCCATCTCGCCTGACGTTCTGGAACTCGAGTCGTAGATTGTAAAATTCACCCCCGCGCAGAACGATCGGCACGCCAGAGATTTCGGAATCGATCTGAAAAACGTGATTCCACCGATCGACGACAAGTTCATCATTCACCCAGAGCCGCACGCCTTCATCAGTCACCAGGAAAAAATTGTACTCTTCGCTATACATCGGGCGGATCCGGCCACTCCACCGGACTGAGTACGGTTGCGCGGGTAATCCTGGTGTTGGCGCGGTCTCGTCCGACCAATAGAAGGCGATCCGGTCGTCATTCCGCGTCATTGCAAGAGCCTCAAAGTTTTCCCCCGAATAGTATTCACCCAAAAGGCCACGCTCAGGTCCCTTGGTCGATGAAAAGGCAAGACCCGATCCTGGCACTTGCGAGCTGGGACGCACCGGCACGTGACGTTGTCCCCGCAAGGAGCCTGATCCAGGAACTGCTTTTGAAACGGGCGCAGCCGCTCCGCCCGAACCACTGCTCTCAGTCACGACCAACTTCGCGGCAGTAAAATTCGGCGTCATTGCTGGTGCAGTCGGCGCGGTCGTAGTCAGCCGCTCTCGGGGAATGATTTGGCGGAATTGCGTGCCGCTTTGCCATTCGAGCCGGGCTACGGCACCCCACTCATTGTCATAGTACTCCATGCGAATATCGACGGGAACTCCGGCGGTCAACGCGATCACAGCCTGATAAGGAGTCGTCCCCTGATCCTGCCACTGGTCGATGAGCAGTTGGTTATTCACCCAGAGGCGAACGCCATCGTCTGTCGATGTGGTGAAGGTGTAGGTTTCGCTGTAGAGCGCGTTCACTTTGCCCGTCCAGCGGATTGAAAAAAGATCACCCGGGACGAGCGGGTCCGGCGATCCGAACCACTGAAAATTGATAGCTTCGTCGATCCGCGTCAAGGTCGCGGTCTCGAAGTTCTTTCCCGCAAAATACTCACCTTTGAGGCCTGAGAGTGTCGCACCGGGCAATGGTGTGTAGGTGACGCTGAGGGTGTTCCCGGCGACATTCCGCTCCGAGACCGCATCACTGCAAGCATTGGCAGGAAGATTGACCGTGACCTCACCATTCGCAGCAGGATTTACGGTCAGCGCATACGCGCCTCCGCTCCCAGTCAGGAGCGCAGGCACTCCATTTGCGACGACGAAATCGGAGACGGTGAGGCCGGTGACGCTCTCACCGAAGCTGACCGCAACCGTGAAAGGCCCTGAAACCGAGGCACTCGGGGTAGTCAAAACGGGGACAGGCCGGCCCGAACCGGCAGACAACTGATCCCGAGGGACGATCTGACGGGCCTGGCTGGCGCTCTGCCATTCCAAGCGGGCAACTGCACCCCAAGCATTCTCGAAATACTCAAGACGGACATCGACCGGCACGCCGGCAACCAACGCGGTCGTTCCCTGGTGCGCGGTGGTTCCCTGATCGACCCACTTATCGACGATGAGTTGATCATTCACCCACAGACGGACGCCGTCGTCGGTGGTGGTAATGAAGGAGTACGTTTCACTGTGCAGCGGGATGACCTTCCCGGTCCAACGCACCGAAAACAAATCTCGGGGCAGAGCTGGCGCCGGACCTTCGAATGGCCAGGAGAAATTAATGATGCCATCGACGCGAGTAAGTACATGGCGTTCGAAGCTACGGCCACTGTAATAGTCGCCCGAAAGACCATTGACCACTGCTCCTGCCAGAGGTGTGTAAATGGCACTGAGGGTATTCGAAGCGACGTTCCCTTGATTGTCGGAATCCACACACCCGCCCGCAGCGAGATTGATGCTCAGCGGACCGGGTGCAATCGGAGTAACGGTGAGGATGTAGGAAGCACCAGTCCCGGTGAGGGAATTCGCCGAGCCATTCGCGAGCACAAAATCCGAGGCTGAGAGGCCCGTCACGGGCTCGCCGAAAGTAACGGCTAGGGGGAAAGCTCCAGAGACGGCGGCACTCGCCGTCGTGAGCACCGGCACCGGCCGGACATTTCCGGCTGAGAGACGCGATGCCGGAATGACCTGACGCGCTTGCGCCCCACTTTGCCATTCCAGTTTCACCGCAGCGCCCCACTCGGACTCGTAATACTCGAGCCGGATGTCCGCGGGAATCCCCGCGGTGAGAGCGATCGTGCCCTGCCGCTCGGTGACGCCTTGATTGGTCCAGTTATCAATCAGGAGCTGTCCATTGACCCAAAGTCGGACGCCGTCGTCCGCCGAGGTGAAAAAAGTATGGGCTCCTGTCGTCTGCGGGAGAACCTGACCAGTCCAGCGGATCGAGAAATGGTCCTGTGGGAAACCAGGCGCCAACGCCTCAAAAGGCCAACTGAAAGCGATCGTTGCGTCCACTCTCGTGAAAGCAAATGTCTCGAAGTCTTCACCCTCATAGTAGTCGCCGCTCAACCCATTCACAACCGCTAGCGAAGGTGTGTATGCTACACTGAAGGTATTGGAAACCGCATTGCCGTTTCCGGAAACGTCGTTGCAGCGGTTGAGTGGGAGATTAATCGTGACAATCCCGCCGACGATCGGCGTCGCCGAGACACTGTAGATGGCACCGCTCCCCGCGACGGCAGTCACGCTGCCATTTGTAATCACGAAATCCGCTGCCGTGAGGCCAGTCACGTCTTCACTAAACGTTGCCGTAACGCTAAACGGGCCGGACACTCCCGTTCCTGGCCCGGTGAGAGTGACCGTAGGCGCGATGCTATCAATCGGAGCCGACGCGATCGCGTCATCAATTTGCCGGACATAAGCCGCAAGATTCACAAGATCGCCCGCGGATAACGAAACGCCGGTGTGCGCGGCGATGGCGTCGCTGACCGTGACCGCAGAGCCATCGTGCAGGTAGGGAGCAGAATTCCAGAGACCGCGGAGCGTGGGAGTATCGAGACCGGTGAGCGCTGCCCCTAAGCGCTGGCCACTCGACGGTTTAAGCGTGCCGACACTCCGGAATACTCCGAGCGCGCTCTCGGTGAAGCGCGCGCCGGTATGGCAGCTAGCGCAGTTTGCCTGACGAAACACCTGCTCCCCGGCCAAAGCTTCTGAGGTCAGCGAGCCATCCCCATTTCGCTCGGGGCTGTTACCGGATTGCGTCAGCGAAGCAACATAGGCAGCGAGCGCATCGAGATCGCCGCTGACGCCCGCCTTGGCGACCCCGAGTGGTTGATCACGGGTACCGGTATGAAAGTCGGTGTTGGCCATCAGACCCAAGCCGCCGGCGAAGTTGCGAATCTGTCCTTCGAAATCCTGCACCTCGTCGAAATTTCCCGTCCAATGCAATGGCCCCTGCGTCGTGCCGCCATGTCCGCGGAGAACTATGGTATTACGCAACCCCTCGCCAAATTGAGTGAAATCCCAAACGCGACCGTCTTGGCCACCGTCATTGTGGCAGGCAGCACAGGAGACGTATTCCTGCAGCGCCAAGCGTTCATCGCGAGCGTCGTAGAAAAATTGCTTCCCCTTGAGCACTGCGGGGCTGAGCAGATCGTCGGTTACGCAAACTAGCGTCGCGGCAATCGGAGGCACTACTTCAACTCCGTCGATGATTGGGCCGATAGCATGTACCGTGATCGTGCGGTCCATGAAGTTCTGGACATAAAGCGTGCGACTGTCGGGTGAGAGTGCGAGACCTTGCGGCGCTCGGCCCGCATCAAAACGAAAGAGTTCATTGCCGGACCAGGTGTCGGTAACGGAGACGGTGCGGCTGCCTTCCAGCACGGTGAAAAGATAAATGCCACGAGAGTCGAACGCCGAGGCGTTGGCAATGCCAGCGTTGTCAAAATCAATGCGATCCGCCAGAGCGTCGGTGACCGGAATGCCTGCGCCGAGCGGGAGACGCGAGACGACACTGCGCACGGCCAGGTCATGAGTGAGAGTCTGCCCGTTCCGAAGAGTACCACGCTTGATGTTGTCCTGTTTCGATGGCACCCAGGCATGCAGGCCATCCGGCGATATGGCAACGCCACCCACGTAGTTTGGAATCCCACGAGCGGACACGGAAGTATCCGGCTCCTCGCTGTGCTGAAGGATTACAGTGCGTTCGATCGCGCTGAGCAGTGGATTCACTACGACGATCTCACCACCGTGCTTTACGCCCGATACTTCCGTCTGCGGACTTGCCGTGCCTTCTCCGGGAAGCGGCGGAGTGATGAAGCGTGAGACGAAAACGCGCGTACTATCCGCATTTACCGAGACGTGCCGAATATTGGGACCGAGTGGAATCGCGGCGGTTTGTGCGCCATTGGTGGGGTTCAGCCGGAGTAATTGTCCACCCTCCTCACACGCAATCCACGCATCGGTTCCGTCCGGGTCAAACGCGAGGCCGAACGGTCGCGAAGCTCGCGGCAGACTGACAGTGGCAGCGACCGCGAAGGTGGTTGGGTTGATGATACTAAGCGTGGAAGCCCCAGCATTCACGACCCAGACGCGACCATCAGGGGCAACCGCCAGGGAGCGCGGTGCGGTGCCGACATTCACTTCCGCGAGGCGCGCACGAGTCACGACATCGAAGACAGAAACGCTGTTGTTATCCCCATTCACGCACCAGATGCGGTCGTTGCCAGAAACGCGATCTTCAAACACGATACTGCTGGAGCGAGTCGGATTCAGGGCAGTGAGCGGCGCATGAATCGCCTGATAGAAGCTTGTGGTAATCTCCGCACCGGTGCCATCGCGAACCGTCAGGGTGACCTGATAACGTCCCGGTCCAAGATAAGTGTGCGAGGCAGTGGACGCGCTCGAGAAGCCCGTCTCCGGAGTGCTATCTCCGAAGTTCCATCGGAACTCAGGACTCAACCCTCCGAGGGCTTGCCCGGCGAAGATCACATTCGTGCCTGAAACGACCGGGGCACCAGTAAGCGGACTGACCGCCAGGGGGTTGTTCACGGTCCATGTGAAGACCGCACTAGCAGGAACGGAGAAGCCATCATTCACCGTCACCGTGGTGTTGTAACTGCCCACTGTCGCCGGCGTTCCAAGAATCAGTCCAGTGGTCGGACTGATGACCATTCCGGGGGGAAGGCCGCTCGCGCTATAAGTGAGGATGTCTCCGTTGACATCGGTGGCGAGGATTTGCAGGCTCGCAGGGACCCCGATCACCGAAGTGCGGGCTCCCGAGTTAGTGACAACGGGTGGCGCTGGGAGGGCGTTGGCGTTCACATTCAAGTTCCAGGCTTCGATGTCGTGGTTGTTCGCAAGACCCCCGGTGGCGGCTGAAAAGCCGAACCACGCGACTCCGTTCGTGAGCGCCGCGAGGTTAAGGGCGGGCACCGTCATCACGGCCGTCGTCGGGCGAGTGGTGGCGAGTCCTTGAACGAGGTAGACCCGCAAGACATCGGCAGGGCCATCGTACTCTACCCAAACTGTGTGACTCAGTGCATTCTCGAGATCGAATGCCGGCGTGTGGGTTCCGAGATGACTCGTCGCGTCACCATTGGCGGTGACGCCCAGATGATTGCCATTTAAGTCATTGGACCCCTGATATGAGTCGATCTCGACCACCAGGCTTTTCGCGATTCCTCCGTAACCTAATCCCCCCGCCGCTTCTCCGATCGCGTTAGCCCCCACTCCCTGGACGACGAACGCCATTCCGTCAGCCCCATCCGCGGTGCCGTGTTGGCGAAAGACGAAGCGCGAGATGAAAGACGTATTTGATCCCACCGAAACTGGAGCCGTCAGGAAGGCGCTGCCGACACGGGAGTTCAGGTTTGGGGTAAGCCTGAGGACATTGCTCGTAACTGAGGCGACGTTGTTCAGCGTAAAGCCGGCGCTGTTTGGGAAGGTGCTAAAATTCTGCACCAGCGTCGGGGGCGAAACCGTCCAAAGGAAGTCTTGAAACGACGAACTCGCCCCACCCGTCACGGTCGCTCGGACATTATAGATGCCGAGGGTCGTTGGTGTTCCGCTGACCAGGCCAGTCTCAGCCACCAAGGCGATTCCTGGCGGCAAACCAGTCGCGCTGTAAGTGCGCGTGACGCCGGTTGGTCCACTCGAGATCAGTTGCAGTAAGGCGGGCGCATTGAAGACGCCCGACTGATTGCCCGGATTGGCCATGGAGACTGAGCCTGTGGCATCGACTTGCACGATGGCTGCCGTCGAGTAAGCGCCCGAGGGCAGGATTCCGAAGAGCATCCAGTAGCCGGGTGTCATCACGTTGAGATTGGCGTGTGCGGTGATCGAATAATTACCCGGTATCGTCTCGGTGAATGGGAGCACGAGCCTCCGGAGGTCCGTATTCATCGAGTGGGTAATCGCGGACATCTTGATGAAAGCGAAGTTGGTGATGCCTGGCGTGGCGCTCACGGAAAAGACCGAGCCGACGCCGACCTGGGTGGGCACCGTATTGAGCACAGGACGCGTCGCTGGCGAGCCATCGGGATTGAAGAGTTGCGGGGGCGTGTAGAGTTGCGCGTCCTGGTGATCCGCCGAGTTTCCACTCAAGCCGCCCCCACCGGAGAGCACGCGTCCGTCGGGCATCAGCAGGGCTAAGGAGTGATAGTTCCGCGGCACCGCCATACTGGATGCGGTGCGCCACAGGCCCGTCGTCGGGTTCCAGATTTCTGCGGCAAAGATAGAGCCAGCGTCCGAGAACTTGATGCCCGAGGTATTCCCGCCGATCACCATCACTTCACCGTTCGGCAGGACCACGGAGTTGGCGAATTGTCGGGCGTTGGCCATCGGTGCCGTGGAGGCCAGGGTGGGCGGATTGGTGTTGAGATTCACCGTGTATGCGTCCACCGCACTATTACCGGTCGTTCCATCGGCGATGTTATTCAGGGTGTTGATGCCGCCACCGGCCACGACTATTCGACCCTGCTCATACATGGCCCAGGCACCTTCTTTCGGATAGTGGCCCCCAGGCACGTTCGTCCCCGAGTTCGCCATGCTCCCAGAGCCGGCCCAAGTGATCCAGCGATTGATGTCGGTGGGTCCAAAATGAAACAGCCGTCCGTCGGAATTGACCACAACGAAGGGATGCCACCGGGTGATGTAACCCGCCTCGAGCAACACGTTACCCCAAGGAATGCCGGTGAGAACGTTCCAACCGGTCGTTTGATTCCAACGTTCAGCCGTGCCGCCGCCCGTTCCATTCCCAGTAACGGTCCACACCTGGCCATCGGGCAAGGCGACGCTCGTGTTGTACCACCGTCCGCCATTCATATCCTGAACTCGCGTCCATTGATTGGTCCGCCAGTCAAAGGTGCTCGCGCGGACGACTTCGTTGCGGCCCCCATTCACGAGGACGCGACCATCGGGCAGCATCACGATGCCGCCGCAGAACATGTCGTGGGTGGGATGATTGTATTCGACGAATTGCCCCGTCGCGGGATCCCACGTGGCCGCGTAGGTGAACTCTACTCCCGTCGGAAACGTGGTTCGGCGATTTGACGCAAACGTCAGCAGGCGGCCATCGGGTAACTGCGCCGCGGAGACTGGGATGTGCGGGGCCCATGGAATCACCGGTCCCCAGACGCCCTTCGTTGCATTATCCGCCGGCCCCTCGAGGCCCGTCGGCCCCTTCACGGCAGGCGCGAGTCTCTGGGCTTCGGCTGCGAAGGTATCGTCATCCGCGTGATTGAGCGCATCGGCGCGAGCGGCCAACGGCGCTCCGAGGAGCGCGAGCGCGAACACTGCGGTGATCCGGGTAAAGAAGATTTTCACTGGTGGGTAAGTGCGGGCGTTTCGGCGGGATCAGAGGGGAGCGGCTGTCCGATGAAGGTCTCGTCCGTGAGGGTCCGCAGGAAGGCCACGAGCGCGGCCTTTTCCTCGGCGGTAAGGCCGAGTCCGGCCACCGGATGTTTCGCGAGATTGGGGTCCAGGGTCAGCGAGCGCTGCACGCCGTGATCGTAGTGCTCGATGACTTCCTCCAAGGTCGAAAAACGTCCGTCGTGCATGTAAGGGCCAGTCACGGCCACATTCCGAAGCGAGGGAACTTTGAAAAGATTCCGATCAATCTGGAGGTTAGTAACTTCCATGCGACCTAAGTCGTCCTCGCGCGGGATGAGTCCGTTGTTCGCGAATTGATTGTTCGTGAAAAGATTCCCGCCGTGGCAGTGGAAGCAATCCGCACCGCGCAATCCCATGCGCGGGTCGTGTTCGGTGATGAAAAGCTGCAAGCCGAGTTGTTCCTGCTCGGTCAGCGTCTCCACCCGGCGCGCGGCGCGGTCGAACTTCGAGTCTTGCGAGACGAGCGTGAGAACGAACTGTTCAAGCGCCAGCCCGATCCGCGCCGGTGTGATATTCTCCGCATCCCCTGCCCGGCCAAAGGCCGCGGCAAATAGCGCGGGATACGCCAAGTCGGCCGCCAGTTTGCCGACAACGCGATCGAGCGTCTCATTCATCTCGAGTGGATCCTCGATGGGCACGAGGGCCTGCGCACGCAACGACGGCGACCGCCCATCCCAGAAAAATTCCTTCCCCCACGCCAGATTGAAGAGCGGCATCGCATGGCGACGACCCTTCTGTCCCTCCGCACCGAGGCTGATCCGCCGGACATCGGAGAAGGCCGCCGTGCGATCGTGGCACGAAGCGCAGGATTGGCTGTTATTGATCGAAAGCCGCGGATCGTGAAAGAGACGGCGGCCCAGTTCCACACCCTCCACGGTCAGCACGTTATCGGCGGGAAGCTTTACCTTGGGCAAACGCTGGGAGATCTCCAGGTGGTAAGGGGTCGTCGCCGTGCCTCTGACTTCCGGCGCCGCGCTCAGCGGGAGTTCTTGAAAGGTGTCCGTCTTCACCGCCCGCAACGAAAACGCGCCGGAAAGATTTGTCTTCAGGCGGGGCGCCAAGGGATCGCCGGGACGCGAGTGGGTGGAGTTGCCGTCCTTTTTGAAATCGATCCCCGCCAGGAGCTTCGCGGCATCCAGTGCGATCTGGAAAGTGAGCGGTCCGCCGCCCGTGAAACGCACGGGCAGTTCGATCATCGTCGCGAACTCGTCATTCCCGAGATGATAGGAAAAGCCCGCCGTGCCGGATGGCGAATCCAGCCAACGCCCTTCGATGGCGAGAAAGATGTAGCCGTCCGCCCAGTTCCAATGCATCCCGCAGACTTCCGGATGGAGCGGATCATCTGGCGAACGCAAGTTGGGATCGGAGTGATTGGTCTCCTTATCCACCCCGACGCGGAAGCGGATCGCGCGGAACTCTTCTGCCGGCAAGCCGTCCGCGACGGCCGAGAGGCGCCCCTTTCCCGCACTCAGAAATGCCTGCCAGTCCCGGGCTTCCAACCACGACCCATCCACGCGCTGCAGCGCCAAACCAGAGACGAGCAGGTCGAGCCGGGAAATGGCGATCGCGCCATTCTTCGGGACTTGGATCTTCTCGTTCAAAGCGAGACGCGCTCCGCCGGCCGAAGGCTCCACCTGCAGGCGCATGACCTCAGCCGCAGAAGCCAGAGTGACCATGGCAAGAAATGGAAACGAAAACCTACCGACGGCACTGAATACCCGTCTCACGGCCCACAAGAAGGTGCCAGCGACGGAGGGAAGTGAGTTCATTTTTTTGCGCCTCAAAAACGGGGTTAATTCAAAACGAGGCGCGATTTGGTAATCGCAAAAAGCGCCGTAAAGGTCAATTGAAAAATATGGAAATTATATGTTTATCCTGTGAGAGCAGACTGGCGTCCGCAAGTCGAGGGATGTCAGCGCCGCGGGAGGAGAGGGAAGACGGGTGGACGATAGGATTCAGCATACACATCTATAAACGATCCCTCGCGTCAGTAGTTGCCTCGGGATAAACTTTGCTGATGCGCCACTTCCTCCTCCTCCTCCTGGTCAGTGTAGGATTCGGTTTCTCCGCCTGCCACTCGGCGCCCAAGTCCTCCGCGCGCATCTACGAAGGCGATGGCCCTTCGATCACTTTCGGGGAATCTCACGCCGGCGGCCCCCTGGATACCCGCTAAGGAGACCCTGGGGAATGCGGTTGACCGGCGGGTGGCTCCCTTTTTGAATCCGCTCGCCGCATCCATGGAAAACTCCCCCTCCCTCCTCCCCCGCCGTTCCTTCCTGCAAACGATCGCCGCCGCTGGTGCCGCGTCGCTCGCGGGCTCCGTCTTTGCCGCCGACGCGGTGAAAAAGATCAAGATCGGCATCGATAATTTCGCGGTGCGCGCGATGGGCTGGAAAGCGCCCCAGTTGCTGGACTTCGCGGCCTCTCTGAAGTGTGACACCCTCCTGATCTCCGACCTCGCGGCCTTGGAAACTCTGGACGAGGGCTACCTCCGTGAAGTGCGAGCCAAGGCCGACTCGCTCAGACTCGAAGTCTATCTTGGCTCCTGGAGCATCTGCCCCACCTCGGTGCGGTTCAAAAAGGATTGGGGCACGGCCGAAGAGCATGTGCGCCTCGGTCTGCGCTGCGCAAAGACGCTGGGCTCGCCCGTTTTCCGCGTGATCCTCGGCGCCTCCGATGATCGGAAAAGCGAGGGCGGCATCCGCGCCCGAATCGCGGATACGGTGAAAGTGCTCAAGGCCTGCCGGCAGGACGCCCTCGACGCGGGGGTGAAGATCGCGGTCGAGAATCACTCCGGCGACCTGCACTCGTGGGAGCTCGTGGATCTCATCGAAGCCGCCGGTCCGGATTTTGTCGGCGCCAACATCGACTCCGGCAACGCTGCCTGGACGCTCGAAGATCCACACGACGTCCTCGAGAATCTCGGCAAATACACGATCTGCTCCAGCCTGCGCGACGCCATGATCTGGGAGACGCCGGAGGGCGCGACGATCCAATGGACGGCCGCCGGCGAAGGCCTCATCGACTGGCCGCGCTACCTCGCCCGCTGGCGGGCGCTCTGCCCGGCGACGCCGATCATCATCGAAACGATCTCCGGCTTTGCCCGCAACTTTCCCTACAAGACCGACGACTTCTGGAAGCACTACGACAAGCGCCCCGCGGCGCTCGCAAACTTTGAAGCGCTGGCCAAGAAGGGCCACGCCATCGAGACCTTCAAACCCCCCGCGGGAGATGGAAAGAAGGCTGCCGAGCAGGAGTATCAGAAAGGCGAGATCACGCGCTCGATCCAATTCCTCCGCGGGAAGCTCGGGCTCGGCGTCAGGGCTTAAGGAACGACAGAAAGCGGTAGCCTCCGCGTGGTTGCGATGCGGATGGCTAGCCGCCGACTCCGAGTTCCTTCCCCATCGCACTCTCGCCCGTGAGTTCCTCGATCTCCTTCGCCAGTTCCTCCGCCTGCGTTTGCAGCGTCACCATCTCCTTCTCGATCGCTTCGACATGCCGGCGCGCCGTCTCGTCGAAAAACGCCGGGGTCTGCGTCGTCAGCCGGTGCAGTTCGTAATCGGGACTCTCCTTGAGCGCATTGTGCGCCTCCAGCACGCGGATCATTTCCAGCTCGATGCGCTCCCACAGCCGGCGCAGTTGCGCGATCTCGCGCTCCTCGCCGAAGTCGAGCACCGTCAAGCCTTGCCGCAGGATAAAACCGTCCGGGTCTTCCGCGATGTTCCGCAACGTGGCGAGGTCGCCGTGGTCATTCGCGTGATTACTGGCCGCGGTCAGCTTTTCGAAAGTCTCGTGCTTTTCCGGCGCGCCCGCCCGGTGGATGGCGTCGCTCCGCGCGCCATGCCAACCCCGCACGCGAAGCGCGACTCAAAAAATGATGGGCCTGCGGCGTTCTGGGCATGGCGCGACGGAGCGCCGCCATCCACCGCGCAAACAGGCACCTTTTCATCGCCTGCGCCTGCGCCTCTTCGATCGTGAAGCCCGCTTCCAGTTCCGCCAGCCGCGCCCGCGCCGCGTCCACCGGCACCCGCAGTCGCTGCAACTCCGGGTTCACGTAAAGCACCAGGTCCGTGCTCGCGATGGCCGCGGCAGCCGGGGCCCGCGCACACTCCCAGGCGACGAATAGCGAGGGTTCCGCCGCTTCCTCCAGACTCCGCAAATACCAGCGCCCCATCCTCGCGTTGCGGGCGTTGGCGGATTGCGCCAGCCACTCCACCCAGCGGCGCAATTCGGTATCGGTGCGCGCCTCCGCGATGGACCTTCCCTTGTGCTGCCCGAAGGCGATACGCGACGGATACCATTCCTCGGCGGCATAGGCCGCAAGCTGCTCCCACGTCGCCAGCCCGCGCTGCTCCGCGATCGGGCGCAGCACCGTCGCGAAAAGATCGGCCACCGTGCCGACATCGCCCAGCGCCGTGTGCGCGCCGCGTTCCGGCAGGCGGTAATACTGGCGCAGGGTTTGCCGCTTGCAGTTCCCGGCGGGCACCGGATCGAGGAGCTGCGAAGATCAGCTTCTCCCGCGGAATGGGGCGTTCACGGTTCCTCAGCTTGGAAAGGAGAGGGCGTTTCGGCGGGGACTCCCCACATGTGAAGATCAATCGGCACAATCCCGTGAGGCGTCTTGACGAAGTTATCCTCCCTCGCATCCCCGATCCAGTATTCCACCTCGTTGTTGGGATCCTTCCTCTTCCAAAGCCAGCAGCTTCGCTTCACCGGTTCAAAACCCTCCCGCAGCAAAAATTCCTCCACTTCGCCCAGCGTGGGCGGTTCCCCCTCGACGAAACG
>JANNXQ010000077.1:0-5090 GCA_031409655.1 Chthoniobacteraceae bacterium
CTGGGAACTGCGCAAGGCGCTGCGCCTGCTCCGCAAGAGCAACCCGCCGCTGCTCGAATGGCTGAAGTCGCCGGTCGTGTATCGCCACGATCCGGTCTTCGCCGCCGAGTTCGGCGCGCTCGCGACGGAGTTCTATTCGCCTCGGCGCTGCTTCGCGCACTACCTGCACATGGCCTACGGCAACTGGCGCGATTACCTGCGCGGTCGTGAGGAAGTGAGCCTGAAGAAGTATCTCTACGTCTTCCGTCCGCTGCTCGCGTGCCGCTGGATCGAGTGCCACCTCGGTCAGGTGCCGATGCTCTTCGCACAACTCGTGGAGGGCGTGCTCGACGAAGCCGACGTGCGCGCCGCGCTCGCTGAACTCGTCGCGCGCAAGCAGGCCGGCGAAGAGCTGGCCGTCGCGCCGCCGGTAGAAGCGCTCACGCGTTTCATCGAGGCCGAGCTGCCGAGGCTCGAAGCGCTGAACGAGCCGGACGATGCCGCCGGCGATGTGGAGGAGCTGAACGGCTTCTTCCGCCGCTACGCGCTCGCTGCTTGAGAAGAGGAAAAGCCCCGCCGGTGTCTGCAATGCGGCAGCACCGGCGGGGTCATTTTTCCGATAATGTCGGAATCGAACTATTCGCCGTATCGCGATTGGAAGTCGCGAACAGCGCGCTTCACTTTCGACAATCGCGCTCGTTCCAGCGGCTCAGCCCGTTCGCCACTTCGCTCACACATCGCCCCCACCATTTCCCCAATTTCATTGAGTTCGACGACGATACTTTTCGGAACTACAGCAAGGCCCGCTGCGGCCCATGTGGAAATTGCGCCATCGCTCAAACCATGTAGCGGCTGTTTGGGAAATCGTTGATTCACTGTTTGGAGCACGACTCTTTCGGCTTCGATTTTACTAAGGTAGCTGCTCATTGGGTGATGTTGTTGAGGATTTTGGAACTCCAATTCAAGAGGTTGTCGGCCTCAGATACAATATGATGCTCAATTCGCCGATTCCGACGAAAGGAACCGCCGCGCGTGGTAGCACGACGACACGCTAAGAGGTAATCCCATTTTGCCTTAGTCAAAGAAAATGGCGTTTGGTTTAGGCGCAAAGGCGCATAGCGAGAAAAATTGAAACCGCCGTTGATCGTCAGCGATGCAGCCATCGCGATGTCGCGACAGGCGAGCGAGATCAGCCCACACTCGTAAACTGCTGACGGCGTGCCTCGGCTCAATTCGATGAGTGCATCGTCTAAAATACGCCGGAGATCAATAATCTCGCGGCGAGCATTCTTGTAATCGTTCGGCGGGCCAACACGTTGCAGGAACCCTTGGCCATTCCGCGGCCAAAGTGGGACCGCCTCAAGATAAAGGTGCCACGCGAAAAGTGTTCCGCGGGCAAACAGTTCTCGAATTCGCCTGGGTGAATACTTCGACCAAGCATTCGGGATTCCCTTTGTGGCGTTAACTTGGTCAGTGATCACCAGAATATCGACATCGGAGCCGGCATCCGGTTCCCCACGGCACAGCGAACCAAAAGCGTAAAATTCTCGCATGAGCTATCTTCGAGAGAGACGCCGAACCAGCACGGTCACAAAAAGCCCACTAAACACGGTGCGAATGGTGAGTGTGATCGCGGCGAAGAAGGGCATCGGAGTCGCTGGGACGTAGGTGCCCCAAAACGCGAGAAACGCATTCCAAAACGCAGTAGCGAAGCTCACTCCCGGCTTTTGGGTATAGAGAAAGGCGGCAATGGCGGCATAAGCGATTGCGATGGTCAGCAGAAGTTTAGGGAGCGATTCGCCATTGCCCCAAACAAGATCGAGGAAACGAAACCAACAGTATTCGAAAACCTTGGCGATTCGATTGAGCCCTTTGTGCTTATTCCGATAGTAGCCTTCTTTTGACCAGGCGGCTTTCTTGAGATGAACCCGCGTTGCGTCCAATTCAGCAGAGATCGCCTTATTGACCCCGTCTGTGTCACCCACTTGCGCGTAGTTCACACGCAATGATCGGGCGAGTTCCAAGGCGACGTTTTCATACCCCGGCATATGCCGTTCGATGATGGAAATGGGAACTAACGTGTGAGAAAAGCGGCAGTAATCGAAGCGTGATCCATCGAAACTGGATCCACGCAGGTTCGAGTTGCGGAAGGTCGCACCGGTAAAATCACAGTCCTCGAAGCGACAATCGCGGAAATAGCAGTCTTCAAAGACACAATACTTAAACGTGACGCCACGGAAGTGGACCTTCTTCGCGGTCGCAAACCGGAACCGCGAGCGGTCGTAGGTGACGTGGCCTATCGGTGACCCGTCTCCGGAGACCGAAAACTCCACCGCGGTAATTTCCACCCTGGGGCTTTCGATGAGATGGGATTCGTTGGGCATGGATCAGACTTGTCGCCAAAGCCGATGACCGGGCAAATCCAAATCGTCGAAGGAGTCTTACGGATTGACGCTGCCGTGTGTTGAAATTCCTGGGCAAAACTCCTCCGGCGTGAGGACCGCGATGTTCGGAGGAGTGCCGAAGTCGGTTTTATTTCGTGTGAGCACCACATCCGCCAGACAGCTTTCCGCAGCACTGAGTTGCAGGGCGTCCTCAAAGTCATTCAGCCCGTATGCGACGGCGCGGAGCGCGTCGGCCTGCCCGACGGCTGCGACGGTGCTGATACTGAGGAGGTGGCGAATAAACTCGACGGTCTTTTCCGCACCACGATCACGGCGCAGAATGTAGAAAAGATTTGAGAGAGTGTGCCACGAGATGCGCATCTCGTGGGATTCGGACTCGCATTTTTCCAGCGCACGTTTGCTGCCCTCGAACAGACCGGGACGCCGCAGGGCGACATCCAGAATCACGTTCGTATCCAGCAGGACGCGCACGGCTACTTCGCGTGCTTGCCGATCAGGTAAGCGAGCCGGGGATCATCGGCCACCGACTCCGGCAGAGAGAACGCTCCCGCCCATTTTCCGAGGAAGTCGCTGACGGAGCCGCGGTGAGCAGTGCTGGCTGAATCTGGCAGGAGCGTCAGAAGCCCCGATCCTTTCTCCGGCAACGGTTCCGATCCGCGCGCGATGATGCGACCGTGGTCGATTTCAACTTCAAGGGTCACGAGGCTCATGAGCGGACACTAGCCAGCACGGTGATGAAAAGCCAGCGCTGGTATTCGGATCTGAGTAGCCTTCGTTTCTTCAAAACAAAAAGAACAAACACCGCTGCGCACTCGGAGTGTGTCCGCACGCGGCGCCCACCATTTTCAACCGAACCAAAACTATGAACACCAAAGACCTGATCCGCCTCGGCGTGCCTGTCGGCGAGCCGATCAAGCTCGCGCACGAGTTCATTCAGAACTTCATCGCGCAGGGCAATGACGGCGCGCTGCCGGGAGGTCTTGAGCTTGCCGAAAGGCTTGAGGCCGAGATTTTCAACATCGTCGCCAATCCGCCCGCATTCTTCGCCGATGAACTGCGTGCGCCGCTGGCGCGTGCGATCTATCGCCCGGCTTTCACGCCGCGCGCGGAACTCGCGCCGTGGCGTCAGTGGGGCGAGGGCCTCGAAGCCGAGGCGGTGAAGCAGATGGCCAATGCGTGTGCGCTGCCGGTTGCGGTGGCGGGCGCGCTGATGCCAGATGCGCACGTCGGCTACGGCCTGCCGATCGGCGGCGTGCTCGCGACGGATAACGCGGTGATCCCGTATGCCGTCGGCGTGGACATCGCGTGCCGCATGAAGCTCACCGTCTATGACCGCAAGGCGAACACCCTCGCCGGCCAGCGCGATCGTCTCGCGAATCTCATCGAGAGCGAGACGCGCTTCGGCATGGGCTGCGAGTTCAAGGATCGCCGCGAGCACGAAGTGATGGACGAAGACTGGACTGTCTCGCCTGTGACGCAGCGCCTTCACGACAAAGCGTGGAAGCAGCTCGGCACGAGCGGAAGCGGCAACCATTTCGTCGAGTTCGGCGCGTTCACCGTGGACGCGGAGCAGGCGCGTGCGCTCGACCTCGAGCCGGGCCAATACCTTGCGTTGCTCACGCACTCGGGTTCGCGCGGAACGGGCGCGCAGGTGTGCGACTACTACAGCAAGCGCGCGATGGCTCGCCATGAGAGCCTGCCGAATGCGCTCAAGCACCTCGCGTGGCTCTCGCTCGACGACAACGACGGTCAGGAATACTGGGCCGCGATGAACTTGATGGGTCGCTACGCGGCCGCGAACCACGCGCTCATCCACAAGCACATCGCGAAGAAGCTCGGCGCGCACATGATCCTCGACATCGAGAACCACCACAACTTCGCGTGGAAAGAAACCCACGAGATCGGCGGCGAGAAGCGCGAAGTCATCGTGCATCGCAAGGGCGCGACCCCTGCCGATGTCGGTGTTCTCGGGATCATCCCCGGCTCGATGGCGTCGCCTGGCTACGTCGTGCGCGGCAAGGGTTCACCCGAATCGCTCAATAGCGCGTCGCACGGCGCGGGCCGCGTGATGAGCCGCACCAAGGCGATGCAGTCCTTCACCTGGAGCGCGACCAAGAAGCTCCTCGCCGAGCGCGGCGTCGAACTGCTCTCCGCCGGCCTCGATGAAGTGCCGGGTGTCTATAAGGACATCCACGCCGTGATGGCCGCGCAGACCGACTTGGTCGAAGTCCTCGGCCAGTTCGATCCGAAGCTCGTGAAGATGTGCCCCGCCGGCGACCGCGCCGAAGACTGACAAACCGCGGAGGCGGGACGTGAACCGTTCCGCCTCCGCCAACCTTTCACCACTCACTTTTCAAATGAATGACATCCTCAACAAATCGACCGTGCTGGTGCTCAACCGGCACTGGCAGGCGATCCATGTGAAGACGCCCGCCGAGGCTTTCTGCATGATCGCCTCCGGTGCGGCCACTGCGCTCGACGTGCAGGCCGATGATCACATCACGCCTGTCCGCTGGGACGACTGGCTCAAGCTGCCCGTCCGCGAGCACGACAACTCGGTGAACGCTCCGCGTGGCCCCGTCCGCGTGCCCACCGTCATCGTCGCCGCCAACTACGCCAAAGTCCCGATGCGCCGCCCGCGTTTCGGCGCGCGTGGCATTTGGGAGCGCGACGGCGGCGTGTGCCAATACACCGGCCGCAAGCTCG
>JANNXQ010000078.1:0-108524 GCA_031409655.1 Chthoniobacteraceae bacterium
GTGGATGGCGCGCTCCGCCGCGCCATGCCAGACCCTGCGCGACCGCGCCACTTCGGTAGAATGGCCTGCGGCGAGCGTTTTTCTCATGGTGCGGCGGAGCGCACCATCCACCCTGGCTACGCCAGGCACTTC
This sequence comes from Chthoniobacteraceae bacterium, assembly GCA_031409655.1. Lineage (GTDB taxonomy): Bacteria > Verrucomicrobiota > Verrucomicrobiia > Chthoniobacterales > Chthoniobacteraceae > JANNXQ01. The sequence continues at coordinate 133 of JANNXQ010000078.1, forward strand.
TCGAGCTGCCCGCGGATGCTCGCTTCCTTGAGCCCTTTGCCGATGAAGACGAGCTGGCTGACGCGCTTCTCCTCCTTTTCCCAGAGCCGATCCCACATGATCGTGAAGCGGTTGTTCACGCCGTGGAAGATGGCGCGGCGCGGGTTGCCGGTGATGGAGAGGAAGCCCTTGGAGCGATACACTTTCTCCTTTTCCGAGAGCTCCTGGATGAAGAACTCGAACTTCTCGATGACGAACGGCCGGTCGAACTCGAAGGAGAACGACTCGATGTCGTGGTGATGCCGCTGGCGCAGTTCGTTGAGAAACTCGGGGTCGATCTCGATCTTCCGGTCGAGCTTGAAGGCGTTCATGTCGAGCAGCTCCTTCAGGTTCACCTGCGACTGATTGGTGCGGAAGATGGTCGCGTGCGGGTTGAGCTTGCGGATCACCTCCTCGGTGGTGGTCAGGTGCGCTTCGTCCACGAGATCGGTCTTGTTCAGGAGGAGAAAATCGGCCATCGCGATCTGCTCCCGCGCGGTCTCGGTGTCCTGCATCTGCTGCGCGATCTGCTCGGCATCGACCACGGTGATGATCGAGTCCAGCCGCACGAATTGCTGGAGCTGCGGGATATTCAGGAAGGTCTGCGCGATCGGCCCGGGATCGGCGATGCCCGTGGTCTCGATGAGCAGGTAGTCAAAGCCACCGCGCTTGAGCAGATTCTGCACGCCTTTCACGAGGTCCTTGCGGACCGTGCAGCACATGCAGCCGTTGCTCAGCTCGAGCACGTCGTCCTCGGTCTTTTCGATGAGCGCCCCGTCGATGCCGATCTTGCCGACTTCATTCACGATCACGGCAAATTTGTAGCCGTGCTGCTGCTTGAGGATGTAGTTCAGCAGCGTGGTCTTCCCGGCGCCGAGGAAGCCGGTGAGGATGGTGACGGGGACGGGAGTGGGCGTGGACATGGGCAGATGGGCAGTTGAAACGGGCGAGACTATTGCCCCACGAACCTGCCGGACGCACGCGGGAACTTGCCCTTCGCCGCACGCGCCCAATTCGCCGATTGCGTTTCACGGTGGCATCGCGAGAGTCTGCCCGCCTTGAAAAAACCATGAAGTGGATCGATCGCGCCGAGGCTCGCTTCGGCCACCTAGCCATTCCCAATCTGCTCCGGATCATCGTCGCGTTCAACGCGCTGGTCTTCGTGCTTTACAAGGTCAACCCCGGCTGGCTCTCGACCCTCGCGCTCGATCCGGCGGCGGTGAAAAGCGGCGAAGTCTGGCGGCTCGTCACCTACATTTTCATCCCGCAGATCGGCGGGAAGATGCTGGAGGCGCTCTTCGCCCTGCTCTACCTCTGGTACCTCTGGTGGCTGGGCGATGGGCTCGAAGAAGCCCTGGGCAGCTTCAAGCTCAATGTCTTCTACCTCCTCGGCATGATCGGCACCACCGCCGCCGCCTTCTTCTTCGGCGCGAATTTCTCCACCTTCATGCTGAACTCCTCGCTCTTCTTCGCCTTTGCGCGCTTCTACCCGGAGATGACGATCTACCTCCTGGCCATCGTCCCGGTGAAAGTGAAGTGGCTCGCCTGGCTCTACGGCGGCGTGCTTCTTTTGGGCTTCCTCTTCTCCGCCTGGAGCTACCGTTTCGCCGTCCTCGCCGCCTTCCTGAACTACCTCGTCTTCTTCGGCGTCGAGATCTTCCAGGCCGCCGTCGAGCGCAAAGAAATCGCCACCCGCCGCCGCCGTTTCGAGAACGACAAGAGCGCCGTCACCGAGGAATCCCTGCACAAATGCGAAGTCTGCGGCCGCACCGAAATCAGCGAACCGCACCTCGACTTCCGGGTAGCGAAAGACGGCCACGAATATTGCACCGAGCATCTGCCGAAGGCCACCAGCGTCACACCCGGGTTCTGAATGGAGGCGCGGAGGCCCGCTCACCCCTCACCGGGTCTGAGTCGGCCGCGCATTTTGGCCTTGGCCGTTCCGAGCAGCCATTTCGCAGCGGCGGCGGTCCGGGAGTTGACTTTTGAGATCTCAAAGAAGGGCGTCTGCACCGCTCCGAAAGAGCGGAAAAAGCGTTCGACTGGCTCCAGGACCGAACCCTCAAAGTCGAACTTCTTCCCAAGCGCCGACGCCGTTTCGATTGCCTTCCAGACGAGCAGCGAGCCGGCGCCGCTGTTGCGCAATTCCGGGTCCCCACCGCCGGTGTAGTAATAGACCGTCGTCGCGTCGATGAGCAGATACACCGCGGCATGCACGCGACCCTCCGGATCGCGGGCGATGAAGATTTTCCCGGCGCCATTCCGCGCGCACGTCGCGCCGAAGTTCCGCAGCGATTCGTCCGAGTGCGAGTTTTCCAGGCCCTGCCTTTGCAGGGTGAGATGCTGCATTCGGATCACGTGGCTGAAATCGTCTGTTTCCTCAATCGTGACCGCCTTGCGCGCTTTGCGGACGTCGGTGCGGATGTTGTCACGCGTCTCGCCCCACAGCTTTTCAAGGTCACGCGTGTCTTCGATGCGGTACGTGTAGAGAGTCGTCTGCTTGAAGCCCTTCCAATGGAATGGCAGCCAGTTGGTGATGCCGGGATGGAATTGCTGCTGGAAGATCGCGAACTCCGGCAGGCCAGCAATCAACTCCGTCATCAGGTCTTTTTCTTCCCCGAGACGGTTTGCATATTTCGCCGTGGATTTGCGCAGCCAAGGACCGAGGAACGGCGTGTACGGCGGCATCTCGATGACCCGCCAGCCGGAGCGGACTTTCGCCACATAGGGCAGCACCGCCGCGATACTTTCGCCCCGCTTTACCACCGCGTAGTCCCACGCTCCGGGTGCGGTCAGCTCCAGCCACCATGGCTGAAAGAAAAGCGGCGCATCCGCCAAGAACTCGATGACTAGAGGATCGGGTGGCACGGTGCGAGGGCGCGCATGATGCGCGCCACGGTCTTCAGTTCCAGCCATTTCGCCAATCGTGGCCGAGATTCCCGTCTTGTGGGCAGCCCCCGCGATTGTACGCTTGTCCCATGAAGGAAACGGATTCGTTCGCCACTGCCCGGCAAAAGGCGGACGAAAGCACGGTCGATCCTCAGGAGCGCAATCGCATCTGGTGGGAGACGCTGCCGATGACGTATGCGGATTGGGAATCTCCGGAGCGCCGGGTTGAAGCCGAGGAGCAGTTTCGCAAATACGTCGAAGATTTTCGCCGTTGCAGCACCTACATCGCGGCGTTTCCCTTCGAGCAGTTCGCGGGAAAAAAGGTGCTCGAGATTGGCTGCGGCTTCGGCGCGGCCTCGTGCCTTTTCGCGAAAGCAGGTGCGGAGATGCACTCCGTGGATCTCACGGCGGCGGCGGTGGCCGGCACCTCGGCGAATGCCAAGCTCAACGGTCTCACGATCGACGTCCTGCAGATGGACGCGCAGCAGCTCGAATTCCCCGACGCGACCTTTGACTACGTGTTTTCCTGGGGCGTCCTCCACCACTCGCATGATACTCAGGCCGCGTTCCGCGAAGTCAGCCGGGTGCTTAAGCCGGGCGGGCAAGGGATGATCATGGTGTACAATCGGCACAGCTTCCGATACTGGCACTTCGGCCTGCAGGAACTGTTCTTCCGGGGCGGCCTCTTCCGCGGTGAGACCTTCAAATCCGCGCAGCGCTTCTACACCGATGGCTATTACCATCGCCACTTCAGCCCGCGCGAACTCCGTGCCTGCCTCGCCGCCGCGGGCCTGCCGGTGGATAAAACAGTCGTCACCTACATGGACGAGCAGATGTTCTACAAATGGCCGAAGGCGGTGGACGACTATTTCAAAAACAAGATCGGCTGGCTTCTCGTGTCGGAGTTCAGCAAGCCCTAAAATCGGCATCGCCTCGCTCAGACACCTTCAATCTTCGTCCGCCGCAAATAAGCGCGCCGCGTCAATCGAGAAGCCAGGCAAGAGCACCGAGACCGCGACCTCGCCCCGACCGAACCGGCCAACGAGAGTAAACTCCAAACCCGCACTCAGGCTGAGCACATCCACGCTCTGCGCTTCGGGGTCGATGATCCAGTACTCCCTCACGCCGTGCTGCTCGTAGAGATCCTTCTTGTCCACCCGGTCACGGCGGCGGCCGCCCGGCGACAGCACCTCGGCCACGAGGTCCGCCGGACCCATGATGACGTTTTGGATTCGACCGAGGTTTTCCTTGGAAATGTACGCCACATCCGGCTGCACCATCCGGTGTGGAGAAAGCACCATGTCGATCGGGGACGCGACGACCTTGCCCAGCCGCCGCGGCGTCACCCAATCGAACAACGAACGGTAGAACCGCAGTAAAACTTCCTGATGGAACCAAAATGGGGCGGGCGACATGATCAGTTCTCCGTCCCAGAGTTCATGGGGCTGGTTCGTTTCCTCCATCTGCGCGCACAACTCATCATAGGTATAGAGTTTTGTCCGCACTGGCAGGCGTGGTCGGAGTGAAGATTTCGCAGCCATGCTCATGAGCGGAGGGAACCACACTCCATCGCGGGCGGCAAATCCAGAAGTTCCCGACACGCAGCATAGACATCCTCCACGCCGAGGTCGCGCATGCACTGGATCTCGATGGGACAATCGCGCAGGGCCTCCAGTTCTGTCTTGGCCATTTTCGCCATGCAGGGGATGCAGGGCAGGGACTTGCGCAGGATGCGACTCGTGGGCGCTTTCGGCGCCGTCATGCCGTCGTCGGTCGGCCCGTAGAGCGCAATCAGCGGGGTGCCGTGGGCGTTGCCGATGTGCATGAGGCCGCTGTCGTGGACGAGCAGGAGCTTCGCGTATTTCAGCACCGTGGAAACCTCGGCCACGGAGGTGCGTCCGGCGATATTGACGACGCGCGGCAAGGCGTGCCGGGCGACAAATTCATCCACCAGTGGCTTTTCGTTTTCGTCCCCAGGCAGGACCACGAGTTCGCCGTCGGCGTTGAGCTTGCGGATGACTTCGGCGAAACGCTCGCGATCCCAGAGCTTCGGCGTCTTGAATTTCGCGTTCGAGGCCGAGAGTTGGACGACGATGTACCCGCGTTCGGTCAGCTCGTATTTCGCGAGCGTTTCCGGCCCGAGCGCCCGGACATGCGTGGCGTAGGAACGTGGCACCTTCTCCCCCTCGCAGGCCTCGAGCAGTTCGAAGTGAATGTCCGTCTCATGTGCCGCGACATCGACCGGCGTCGAGGCGTCGATCATGGCCCGGGTCCAACCCATCGGGATGCCCATCGTCTCGACGGTATGCGCCACCACTCGCGGAAATCCCGCGATCGCACAACCCCACCAGACAAAGGTCGGGCAGGCATCGAAGGGGACCAGCGCCGTGTGCCAGCCGGGACCGCGCAGACGGCAGAAAAAGCGCAGTTTGTGCGCGAGCGACGATGCCGGATCGAGGAGCAGGATTTCGTCGATGATTCCATCGCCCGCCGCGAAAAGCTGATCGGTCCCAAAGCTCGTCCAGGTGAGCAGACCAATGCGCGCCCGCGGATGCCGGCGGCGCAATGCCAGGATCATCGGCGTGGCCATGATGAAGTTTCCGAGCCCCGCATAGGCCGGGATGAGGAAGCTCTCCGACCCACCCCGGCAGCGAAGCAATCGCCGGAGGAGCGCCATGACGATCTTCTTCACGAAGCGGTATCGGCCCCGGCGGCTGCGGCGCCGAGGAGAACGAGAAAGCCCTCCAGTGCTGCCCTCACCCACGGCCCTTCGGCGAGCCAGCGCGCCCGGAGTCCGGCAAGTTTGCCCGGATCGAGTTGCATCTCATACGCGTGTCGGAAGAGGTGCCGAAAACCGAGGAGATCATTTAGCAACGGGCGGCATGGTGCCGGCAGGACCGCAGGCCGCAGAGGCGTCAGGTCGAGAAACATTTTCTCCAGCAATTCCCGATGCCAGCGGGCTCGATCCTTGACGTGGTTTTCAAACGTGAGCGAGGTCTGGGCAAAAGAGTTTTCCAGCGCGTTGTAGAGATTGTGCAGGGCGAAGCCGAGAGAATCCAACTCCAGGCGCGACAGCCCCTGCGCTGGCAACTGGGCGATATGCGCCTCCAATCCCGCAATCGCAGCGAGGTCCCGCTGGATCACTGCGGCCAGAGTCAGCGCTTCCGGGGCTGCGATCTTCATGGCGTCAGGATCACTCCTTCCGCCACCACCCGGTCCCGGAGAAATTCCGACGCCCGCTCCATCTCGATGAGGTCCACCGAGCGGGGGAGCTTCTGCAGAAGCCAGCCGAGACAGCCGAGGAAACGCTCTGGCGGCAAGCCCTGGACCGCAAAGTCAAAATCCGAATGCACGCCTGGCTTGCGCCCGCGCGCGAGTGAACCGAAAAGCCACACTCGGGTGGCCCCTTGCGCGTAGAGATGCTGCGCCGCCGTTTCCACAGCGGCGCGATCTTCGAGGCTGATCCGGGCGAGCCGGTCGTCAGCAGCGGGTGGCGTGAGCGGCGCTGGGAACATGTCGGGGAAACTTCAATACGGAACCAACGTTGGCAAGCCTTCCGCCCTCATCGCGCCGTCAGGTGGAGATCGAAGCGGTACCAGGAATCACTCGGCCGCACGACGCGCGTTGCAAACTCCCCTTTGCAGAGGCGCGCGAGTTCTTCGCCGTCGTGGTAGAGCGAGTCCGAGCCGTAGCGCCGGTCGCCGACCGCACGTCGTTTGAAATCCACGAGCAGCATCTTCAGCAGGTTTATCCAAGTGGCGATGGTTCCCGCCGGCCTCTCGTTGAGAAACGAATCCTGAAACATAATCGCCCGCTTGCTCAGGTCGGGAATGGAAAGGTGAACGATGCGTGCGCCTTCACCCAGGGACGGTCGGAGCCTGCGACAGGCGTCCGCGAACTCGGCGGGTGGAAAATACTGGATCACGCTGAAGGAATAGAGCCGGTCGAATGCGCCCATTTCCAGGGCGTCCCGTTTCAGGTCTCGTACGGCAAATTCGAGGTGCGGCCGATGTCCATGCGTGGCGCGTGCCCGCTCGACCTGAGTCTCGGCAAAGTCCACCCCCACGCACTGCAAGTCCGGCCTCAACTGCTGCACCGCCGCCAGCACCGCCCCATCCCCGCAGCCCAGATCGAGCACGCGCGCTCCTTCCGGGGCATCGATCTGCCGGAGGATGTAGTCGGCGTAGTGCAAATGCGAAGCTGGGCCGGAGAGTCCGCGGAGCGCAGCTTCATCGCCGGTATTAAAATGGTCGCGAAGGCTGGACATCGGCGCGGGACAGCGGCGCTCAGCAGCGGATGAGGTGCGCCTCGAGTCCGTGAATGACGTTGCAGAAATAGGTGGCGAAAAAGCGGACGATGTCCTTGGCCACCGGATGCTCGATCCGGCGTCCGAAGCGGTAGAACCAGCGGCTGCGGAAGGCCGGCTTGAAGGGATTCACGCAATACACGATGCGGTCGATCTTGAATCGCGCGGTGGAGTAGTAAGAGCGCTGCTCGCCCCGCCAGGTGGTCGGATCGTAGAATTCGAAGATCTCGTCCGAAAAGAGCCGTTCGTGAGTCGGATCACCCCAAGCCTCGAAAGAATTCCAGAACGGAACACCAATAAAGACTTTGGCGTCTGGTTTCGTGATCCGATGCACTTCCTCCATCGTCCGCGTCGTGTCCCGCAGATGCTCGAAGACGTTGTCCGCATACACTTCGTCAAACTGCCCATCCGCAAACGGCCAGGGGAACGTCCGCAGATCATGCACCACATCCACTCCGGGCAGCGGGGCGAGGTCGTGGTTCAGCCAGCCTTCCTTGATGATGTGCCCACACCCGAGGTGGAGTTTGGTTTTGGCAGGCGGCGGGGTCATGAGTGGGCGCGAGAGTAGGCAGGAGGTTGCGGCGGGTTAAGGTTTTTCCACCAGCGGCTCACCTTTCACATACCGAACAATGACCGACGAGCCGAACATCCGGAGGGGCGAACGCTCCATGGCGCGCATCGCACCGAAGAGCGGCTTGAGCACCGGTTGCAGGAAATTTCCGGGATGCTCAAAAGTCGGCCACGCGTAGCCGAGACCAGCGCGGTGGAGGCCGTGCGGCAGAAAGAGCGAATCGAGATCGCTGGCTTTGAAGACGCGCGCGATCGAGATGCGGCGGTGCAGCCAAGGGAGATAGGTGAGCAGCGGAATCCGTCCACTGCGCTCCCAGGAGCCGATCTGGATGCCGTGATTTTCGAAAGGAAACCAGCGATTGGGGACCGTGATCACGAGTTCCGCGCCGGGCCGCAAAACGCGGGCGATCTCGCGCGCCGCGCCTTCGAGGTCGGGCACATGTTCGAGCGTCTCGATGGTCACGATGGTATCGAAGTAGGAGTCGGGATACGTCATCGCCGAAGCCGACATATGGGCGATCGTGTACTTCGGATCGCCGGCGACCGCCGCCCGGAAAGTCTCAAGATAGGAGTCTTGCACGTCGATGCCATGCACCTCCCGAAACCGCTGACCCAGCACCGTGCTAAAACCCCCGTCCCCGCAGCCGACATCGAGCATTCTCTCGCCCGTAAACTTCCCTAATCGCAGAAGATTCCCGGTGATGACTTCGATGGTCTTACGGAAGTCGGCCTTCGCCCGCGGCGCCCCGACGTAGAGTTCATTCTGATGTTCTTGCACGGCTCAGAGAGTAAAAGAGAAGAAGGCGGAAGTCAGGTGAGAGGAGAGGGTACGAAGGGTTGCTGACCTTACGCCGCGGGCCGACCGCGCCCAGTCAGGTGGCTCCAGAACTTCATCGGCCAGCGGCTGTCCATGCATGGGCGCTCGATGAGGAGGTAAAAAGTGCCCGCCACCAGCAACACCGCCGGGATTCCGATGCTGGCCAGCGCTGCCAGGCCCGTGGGAAAGGTCAGCGTCGGAGCCATTTTCCACAGAATCCGATCCATGAGCACGAGCAGCGGGTAGTGGAGTAGGTAGATGGAGTAACACATCCCGCCGATGGCGGTGATCCATGGGTTCGCAAAAAACCGGCGGAAATGAATCCCGCGGAGGACGAGGAAATAGAACGTCAGGATGAGCAGCGCGAGCAGCTTGGGGCGCGCAAATTCGGGCATCGGCCAGGCCCAGATCGGGATGAAAATCGCAAGGGCGAGGAAGTCATTGCGGAGCAGCGCTTGCGGCCGCGGGACGATCACGTCCAGATACAAGTCGGCAAGCAGGAAGCCGGCGGCGAAGTACTGCACGAAAGCCGGGAGGGAAAATTGCGCCGTCAGCGAGGACCACGGAATCCACGGCCAGAAGACCACGATGGCGAGGAGCAAGCCGCGCCGCAGCGGCGGTGCCAGTCGGAAGACGCCGACAAAAAGCGGGACGAGAACGTAAAACTGAACCTCCACCTCCAGCGTCCAGGTGACCCCATTCAGCACCGGCAGGTCCCCGAAGATGAGGCAGTGCGAGTAGATCAACCGCGCCAGGAAGCTGGGCAGGTATTCCTCCCGCGCCATATCCGACTCTCCCAAGACGAAGGAAGCGGCGTAAAAGCCGATGAGACAGAGAACGTAAGGAGGCTCAAGGCGGGTGAGCCGCCGCAGGTAATAGCGCCCGATGGCCACGGGCGGCCCGCCTAGGGCAAAGTGGCGCACGAAGGGCAGCGCGAGGATGAAGCCACTGATCACGAAGAAAAACTCCACGCCATACATGCCGCGCTCCATGACGACTTTTGCGTGGTCCAGCGCCGGGTCGAGCTGGAGGCCGCGGGCGGCATTGCGAGTGAAGCAAAAGACAATGTGGGCCCAGACCACGGCGCTGATGGCAAGAAAACGGAAGCCATCGATCTCCGGGAGGAATTGCCCGGAAGAGGTGATGCGCCGAAGGCGTTGGGGGAGCGTGCCGCTCAAGGAATTGCGTCCGGTTTCAGCCGAGGGAAGCCCCTCCCCAAAGGCTGAGATGGGTAGCGCCCGCGCCCGGCTGACGGTCGATCTCCCGGAAGCCGATTCCGCCAAGATGCGCTTTCACCTTTCGATCCACCTCGAGCCCGTGCGTCTCGATGACCAGGAAGCGGACCCGCGCGCGGTCTGCCGCCGTGATCTGCGGCACGACCCGCTCCTCCGCGCCTTCGATGTCGATCTTGAGGAGGTCGATCGGCCCATGGACAGCGGCTTGGGTGAAAAGCTCTGTCCACGGAAGCAAAGGTACTGGGCAACCGCCGTCCACCGCACCGCCCGCCATACTTTGGCCGGTGTCGCGTTCCTCCACGCGCACCAAAGTCTCGCCAGGCTGGTCCCAGACGGCGGCATTGATCGAGCGGACTGCGTAGAGACGGTTCAATTCGAGATTCAGGGTCAGCCGGGCGTGGGTGGCCGGGTTCATCTCGATGGCCGTGCCTTTGACCCTCAAGCAACCGGGCCGCACGAGTTGGCACACGCGGATGTCGAAGGCCCCGATGTTCGCACCGAGATTCACGTAGCGGAAACTTTCCCGGCCCTCCGCGGCCCTTCGAATGGCCGTGTCGTACATGCCTTCGAGGAGCACCTCTCCGATCGCAGAAGCATCCGAGCCCTGACTGTCGATGAGCATCTGCATCCCGCCGTGCTCGATCACGACGGTGCGCTTGCGCCGGAAGAGATGCCGTGTGGCGAGGATTTCGAGCGGGTTCCCAAAGCGGAAAGCCCACTGGATCCCTCCGACGATTTCACGCAGCCGGCTCATCTAGTGCGGGTGGTGGAAGAAGGGTCGCTTTCGCCGACGCGGAAGCAGTAATTCTTGAACTTATTCAGCTCGGGCCGGTTGGCTGGCCCCTCAGTGCCATCCAGCAGGAGCACTCTCGGGGTGAGGCCCAGCGCCGCAAGCGCCGCGGTGGTCGCGTCGAACTCGGACTCATAAACCTCAACCAGGAGGGTGATTCGTTCCCGATGTGCGGCGATAAACGATTTCATGCCGGCGATGACTTTCCCTTCATGCCCTTCGGCGTCGATCTTCACCAAAATCCGGCCGGCGTGCGGGAGGGTGAATCGCGCCAGGTTCTGGGACCAGAAGGCGTCGAATTCGACCAGCTCGATCTCATGAAATTTGGAGGGTAGTTGCTCGCCCGGCAGGAGATCGCGTCGCTTGTAGTTCTGGGCCTCGATACTACTGCCGCCACACGCCCCCTCAGGCACGAAGAGCCGGGCGCGTCCCGGAGCATCGGACAGGCCGGTGTTTTGCGCGTTCACGGCGAGGCTATTCAGCGCCAGATTTGCCTGGAGTTCGCGGAAGGTGTCAGGATTCGGCTCGAAGGACCAGATGCGGTCTGGTGGCACGATCGAAGAGGCCAGCAGAGTCACAAACCCGCAGTTTGCGCCGACATCGATGAAGAGGTCGGAGGCGCGGAGGCGGCGCAACACGTAGGAGGCCACGTCATCGTAGTCGCCGAACCAGTAGAAGCGCTGCGACTCGTCACCCACGCGGATGTTCATTTTACGCTCCACGGGAATGGGCACCATGAGGCGGGGCAGCGGCAGGGTTTCGGCGCGGCCTTTCAAGCAGACCGAGAAGCAATGATCTTCGAGCCACCGGTTCAGGCGCACGGAGAAGATGCTGCGCGAGTAACGAAAGAGTCCGACGGCCAAGCTCGCAGGGAGGAGGCGGAGGAGAGAGAGCGCGGCGGCGGCGAGCTTGCTAGTCATACGGCGGGATGCTTCGAGCTTGGCGGCCTCACTTTCCGAAGAGCGCATTGACGACCCCGTCGGCAGCGACGGCGCGCGGATTCGGCAGACGCCGGAGGCCGACTTCCTCGCAATATTTCAGGACGGCGTCGGCAGCACCATCCGCCGGGATTTCGATCATCGCTGCGCGGAGGGTGACGCTGCGCAAGCTCTCTCTCAGCCCCGTGAGCGCGGGTAGTTCGAGGCCGTCGATGTCGAGTTTCAGGAGCGTCGGCGCGGGCACGCCGAGGAGTGCGCACAGGTCGTCGCCACGGGCGGCGAGGACGCCTTGCTGCAGCTTGCCGTCAGTGCGCCCGACCTGGTGCTGGGAGGAGCCAGCGCGTGGGTCGCTGACCGCGAGGGCGCTCAGGGCGGTGCGATCCGTGAGCCCGGCGCAGATGGGCGTGATCTGCGCGGTCACACCGTTGAGCACGATGTTTTCCCAGAGGTGTCCAAAGTTTGGGATGAACGGCTCGAAAGCGATCACGCGAGCTTCCGGGCAGAGTTTTGCGGCAAGGATCGCGTACGCGCCGACATTCGCCCCGATGTCCCAGAGCACGTCGCCGGGTCGCAGCGCCGTTTTCAACCATTCCACCATGTCTGGTTCGCCGGTAAAACTGCCCTTGGCGCGGTTGTGATATTCGATCCACGTGTGCACGGAGAAGGAGACAGAAATTCCCGTGGAGAGGACCGGGGAATCGATCACCAGCGGCGGCTGTTCGAGCCGCCGATTGAGGCGTTGGGTGCGGAGAAAGCCGCTGAGCGATTTCATGGACGAAGAATTTTGGGAGCGGGATGGGGAAGAGCGGCAGCGAAATTCGTCAGGCAGCACGATCATAGGTAGCGCGCAGATGGCGGCTGAGGAAGACCGGGGCCGGGCAGTCGCCGAAGGTGGACGCCGAGCCTGCGTCTCCGAGGCTGGGCAGGTGCGCGCGCGGATCGAATTGCGGATCATTAAGCATGGCGAGATCAATCTGGCGCGCGATGCCATCCGCGGCGATGCGATGCCCGAAATCGTGGCTCATCGGGAAGTACCAGAGCGGCAGGCCGAGGTGGTGCAACTCGTACATGACTGTCGTGAAGGTGCCGGCGCAGACGTCGAGGCAATGGAGTGTTTCTTCCGTGAACGTCCGGAGCAGATGCAACCGCGCCTCCGGCAGAAAACGCAACTGCACGGCATCCGGCGTATCGGGCCGCAGCTTGAAATAGACCTCGAGGCCGCGGGCCAGCATGGCATTCACGTAGGCAGCCGTTTCGGCCGGATCGGCCAGGAATTCCCACGCAAACAGGACTCGGACCGGGGACCCTGGGGGCCGGGCGGGGCGTGGGGCGAGGCGGAGCGACCCGGGACGAATGTGGCCGCAGGCGAGCACTCGGGAGGTGCGATAGACATTCGAGATCTCTCCCAGAACCCGCTGCCAGTAGTCGTTCCAGACCAGGAAGATCGAGTGGCCGATACAATATTCCGGAGGGATGCCGGGACAAATCCACCCGACATTCAATTTCCGAAAAGGTCCGGTCTGCACGGCGATCGTTTCGATCCCCAATTTCCGGGCAGGCGCAAGATACGCGACGTGGGCGGTGTGGTCGTCGATGCCCGCGATCCATTGCACCCCGGCAAAAGCCAGATCCCGGCCAACGAATCGCTCCCAAGCGCGGTTGGCTTCGAGATGCGCGGCGAGGTGCTCGACGATGAGTTGGAGGGCCGGTCTGAGCTCTGGCTCAAAGCGCTGGAGCGCGTCCTCCGTCAGCCGCGGGCTCGTGGAATTCTGCGCGAGCAGGGATCGGTGAAGATACTGCGCATGGGGCAGGTAAAGGACGGGTTCCGGAAAACGCCGATGAAAGGCGAGGAACGACTTGAAGCCGGAGAAGACGAAGGACTGGACATAGCGCGGGCCGTCTTTGACGAGGCCGTCGCAGATGTCGCGGAGCCGGAAATTGCGATTGGAATTCGCGTCCGGTACTGCGGCGAAAATCAGGCCGCGAATTCCGGCCCAGCGCATCCAGATTCCGACCAGCCAGTTATTCAAAGATAGAAAGCCCAGTTCCGCCCGGTCGCGCCACCAATCGAAAGCCGTCGCCGGCCGCAGTGGGCGGTAAGCAGGCGTTCTGCGAAGCGCCAGGAGCAGGGAGTCCAGGTCGGGGATCTGCGTTTCCACCTCGGCAGATGGCTCGGTGTTCAGCCAAGTCAAAAACTCCCGGTACTTTAGTAACGGACGAACGAATGCCCAGAAAAGCCACTCCTGATAGAGCGCCCAGTGGAAGACCCCATCCTGCTCCCAGGCGGCGTAGAGTTTCCTCCCCGTGTCCGTCGCGCATTGGTTGAGTCGCTCGATCAGCGCGTAACTTCCCGCGAGGTCTTCGGTGAGTGGAAAGTGCCGGTCTGCGTGACCATCGATCGCAACGATCAGTTCACCCGCTTCTTCGTGAACGACAAACCGGGGCATGGCGGTTCGCGGGTGGCACTGCTTACCGCCGGACTTTCGCCGTGTAGTCCATCTTCGCAAAGAGCTCGTCGGCCCGCATGAGTTCATCCGCACGCGGTAAATCCTCAGGCGCATCGACGCTCTTGGTCGCAAAGGGGGTCTCCAGCATCTTGATCTTCCGGCCGGATTCGAGGAACCGCAGCATGTCGATCGACTCAATGATCTCCAGCGGCGTCGAGGGCAGATTCGTATAGTCCTCCAGCGATTCGCGGCTGAAGCCCGAGGAGCCGATCCACACGTAGTAAGGAAATTGTTTGTCCCCGAGCCAGATGGACGGGATGGGTTCACGGGACATGAACATCGCGTCCCAATTCGCATCGAAGACGACCTTGCATTCGTTCATGTCTTTGGCCTCGGCGAGGTCCGTTTTGCGGACGACATTGATGCAACTCGCCTCCGGGTTTTTGCCCACCGCCTCGACGACGTCACTGAGCGTCTCCGGGCGAATCAGCGCTTCATCACCCTGCAGGTTGACGACGACGTCGGGCTGGTAGTCGAGCAGCTTCACCGCCATCGCCACCCGGTCGGAGGCGCGGCGGCAGGCATATTCGGTCATCAAGGTCTGGCCGCCGAATCCCGCGACCAGATCCCGGAGCTCTTCGTCGGGCGTGGCCACATAGACTTCTTCAAAGAGTGGGCAGAGTGCAGCCCTCCGATACACGTGCTCCAGCATCGGATAACCGGCAATGGAGGCGAGTGGTTTGCGCTGGAAGCGATAGGAGTTGAGGCGGGCGGGGATGATGCAGACGGCTTTCATGGAATTGGGAGTCGAGGAAGATGAAAATGTTGTGGCAGCGTGCTGCTTAGAGATCCCTTCCCCACTGGACCATTACCGCTAGGCCGGTGGCAAGATCGACACGCGGCGTCCATCCCGTATCGGCAGTGAGCTTCGCGATGTCGGCCACGATGCCGAAAGTATCGCCGGGCGTGCCGGTGGTGAATTTCACCGGATACTCGCCGGGGTGGTAACCAAAGGCGCGTAACTCCGCCTCGATCAAGCTACCCACGGTGGTCTTTTGTCCGGTCGCTACGTTATAAGACTGTCCGTAAGTGGCCGGGTTCTCCAGGCAGGCGAGGTAAGCTTCGATGACATCGTCGATATAGACGATGTCCCGGTAGCGATCGGGCGCGCCTTTCACGATGAGATCCTGCTTCTTGAGAATGTAAGCGAGGAAGATGCTGACCATGCCTTGACGCATGTTGGCGAGGTTTTGCCCGGGGCCATAGACGTTGAAGAGCCGTAGCGCGGTGGAGTCGATCCCGAGTGGGGTATAGGCGTGGAGGTAGGCTTCGGAGGCCAGCTTGCCGACTCCATAGAAGGACTTCGGCACGGGTGTGGCGGTCTCGGAGACTGGCTGCAACTCCTGATCGCCATAGATCGACATCGAGCTCGTGAAAAGGAAGCGCCGGGTGCCGTGCTCCTTGCACCAGCCAAGGAGCAGCAGGGTGCTCTGGCAATTGGTGCGCAGATCGTAGGAGGGATCGTCGAAGGAAATCTCGCCGGAGGACTGCGCCGCGAGGTGAAAGACGGCGTCGTAACGGCGCGCGGGGAGTTGGGTCGCGAGGTCGTTGCGGGAGACATCGACCTCGAAGAACGCCGCGCCCTCGGGAACGTTTTCCCGGTACCCTGTTGAGAGATTATCCACCACATCCACCTGCCATCCGTCGCGCAGGAGTCGGCGGGCAAGGTGGGAACCGATAAAGCCGGCTCCGCCGGTGACGAGGGCTGAACGTGCGGGCTGAGACATGGGAGGCTAAGTCTGGGGTGAATTCGCTTTCGGGGATTTGAAGAGCGAAACGAGTGCCTGGCCCCACGGCATCGGGTAGGCTTCGCGGGAAGCGGTGATCGCGCCGATTGCCGTCGCGCAAAAGGCTAGGAAAGTGGCCTGCGCCGCGCCAACCGGACCATTCAGGAGGATGAGGATCGGGCAGGCGATGACGAGGACGATGCCGCCGAGGAAATCGGCGCGCCAGGTCATGAGGGAGGTGCGTTTTGAATACACAACGAAAGTGGAGAAGATGCCATAGACGCCCAGCGCGGCGTAGGTCAACGCCATCCAGGTGATATATTCCCCCGCACCGTAGAACCGGGGGCCGACGACGACCGGCAGAAGCCAGCTCAGCCCGAATGCACAGACCAAAGCCAGGACCGGCAGAGCCAGTGCCGCCACCAGCAGGAAACGGCAGAGGCGCAACTTGTCGAGCGGTTCCCCGCTGCTGAGCTTTTTGCAAAGCGCCGGAAAGTAGGCACCCTGGGCGGCGCCAACGATCATGCCGAGGGGCGAGGTGAGATTGTAGGCGAGGCTATAGAGGCCGGTATCGGCAACGGTCGCGAGGTTGTTCAGAAAGAGGCGGGCGGCCATGGTCATCACCCAGCCACCGAGGGCATGAGGGATGAGCGGGACACCGAAGTCGAGCAGCTCGCGCAAAGCCTGGCGCGAGAAGACCAGTCGGAGGAGATCGAGACGGAAGATCAGGCTGCGCAAGCAAATCAGGGCGATGACGGCCTGGGTGGCGAGGAGCGCCCACATCCGCCCGCGCCAGTCCATGTGCCACTGCACGACGAGGAAAAGGGAGAGCAGGAGATTGCCGACGCTGGCGACGGTCTGGAGCACGATGTAGCGGTAAGGTTCATCGCGGGCCTGGAGGAGGCCGGCATAGGTCCCCTGAATGACGGTCCCCAAAGCGAGGGCGATGATCGCGGGCAGCCACGCTGCGGGGAACTCGGTGGAACGCTCCAGCCACCAGCCAACGATGAGAATCACGCCAAGAAACAGACCGCTGAGCAGGGCGTTCAAGACCATCCCGGTGCTGACCAACCGGCGAAGTTTTGCGGGGTCGTTGTCGAATTGCGAACGGGCGACGAGCCCGTAGGCATTGGCGCTGATCAGGACTCCGAAAATCTGGGTCAGGACCGACGCCGTGCCCATGAGTCCGTAGTCCGTGGGCGTCAGATGCCGCGTGAGGATCGGGATGATCACCAGCGGCAGCGCCGAGTTCAGGACGCTGCCGGCGAGATAGATCGAGGAGCCCTTGAAAAAGGAAGAGCGGGTGAGTGCGCTGAGCCGCTGAGGCAGGAACTTCACGCGGGCGGGGAGGCTCGACTCACCCAAGCTCAGCGCACGGTAGGTAAGATCACCGGACGGCGCGCCCGCCGTTCGGGATAGGTAGGACCCGTCTCGGATTTCCCGGGTGACTTGAAGGCCACCGGTTCCTCTTCGTCGGGCTTGCGGTTACTGAGACCGATGCTGATGCTGATGAGGGACCCGTAGAGCCACCAGCGGGAGAAAGCATCGCGCGCGGAATGGCCGCTGACGTGCGAAAAAGCGACGTCGCGCGTCGTGAAAAGCAGGATGTAGATGGCGAGGATTTGCATGAACGATCCGCCGGGCGCGCGACGAAAAGTACGGTAACCCAGCGTGAGATAGGTCGCATAAATGACCGCCAAGAGGATCGACGCGGGGATCCCGAAGTCTGCGGCGTAACCAAGCCAGGTATTATGCCAGGCCGAGCCCATCGCAAACGGCGCCACTTGCTCCTCCATGCCGCCGAGACCGGAAGACTGAATCCGGTACATCAGCGACATGTCCATCTTGTAACCCGTCCCTATCCAGGGATCGAGTTTGATCTTCTCGGTCGCCAGAAGGCGGAGCATTTTGCGGAAGTCGTCACCACCGCCTTCGAACCCTTGCAGCGCCGCATCCCACTGCCCCGGCAGCCACGACACCGCGCGCTGCGCGACCAGCGGGAGGTGGAAGAGCGTGCCGTGGCCAACCACGATGATGGAACCCGCCACGACGGCACCGGCAACCCAAAGAGTGAGGAATGCCCATTCCTTCCGATAAAATGCGGCGGCAATCGCCCAGAGCGGCACGACGGCTACGGCGCTCCTCTTTCCGCTGAGCAAAATGATGATCACGCAGACCGCAAAAACCGGGAGCATCCACAGATTCCGCAAGCTGAAGATCTCGCGGGCTGGGTAGCGGCTAAACAAGAGGAGGAAAGCGACCAGCGGGATATTCGCGAGAGCCTGGTGCCAACTGTAGTAGTCATCCGGACTCGCCCCGCCCCCGGCCAGTACCCCACGCTCGATCGGATGGAAGAAGATGAAGATTTCTTTCGCGGTGCCGATGAAGGAACCGCCCAGAATCATGATGAGGATCCACTTACACTCGCGTTCGCCGATCTTCTGATTGGCCACGATGACAAAGACCGCGAAGGCCATGGCCAGCTTGGCGTAGTCGCGCGCCCCGCCCTCACCGGCGCCGAATCCACTCAAGCCCACCGGATTCTTGCAGAAGACGAAGGCCACCCATCCGGCATAGAGCAGCACCGGGATATGAAGGCCGCGGAAGAGCGTGAAACTCTGTTTGCGCAGGGCGTAACGGATGATGAAAACCACCGAGCAGAGCGCCGCGGTGATTTCGGTCATCTCGATCACCTTCCCTTTAAAAGGTACCGCCGGAAGATCGCAGACGTAGGCGAATGGGATGAGCATCCAATACTTGTCGCCCAGGATCATCATCAGCGCGGTCGCGCCAGCGCCGAGGAGCCAGAGGTACACTTTGAAGAGATCCCCTTCGCCAAGGGCCACTCCGAAGGCGGCAGCGGCCATCAAGGAGATCGCCGTGGCAATGAAGAGATGCAGCCGGGAAGGCAGGCGATGGATCCAAGCTTCAAACATGCGCGGAGTTCGCGACCTTCGGCGAAGCACCGGCGGCAGTCAATCGCGCCAAGAGAACGCCTTCAGGGAACATCACTTCGCCTCCTCCACGACTCTGCGCCAGAGCGTGAGACCCTGCCAGCGGCGCGCGGGTGCGTAGCCGTGTGCGGTCAGCCAGTGCTGGAGATGGTGGTTTTCGTCGAAGATGTCCGGACGGGAAAAGAAAATGGCGTCCGGCTCCGGTAATGGGGCGAGAACGGCGGCGGACGGATTTCGCAGATAGATCACCCCGGGCCCTGGCTCCTCTGGCAGGCGAAAAGGCGTCTCGTAGTAGCGGAGCAGGCGGATCGCACCGGCCCACCAAACGTCACCTCCCGAAGCGACGATCTGCGCGGCCTCGGCCAGGGCAGCTCGCGAATCCTCCTTGGCATGGCGATCCGCAAAGCGGAACGACGCAGCCGAAGCTGCGGACACCAGAATGGCGCATCCGGCTAGCGCGCCACCGCGGGGATCGGCCCAAAGGCGGGCGAGGGCAAAGCCGAGAAGGAGCATGAGCACGGGCAGGGCGGGTGCGAGGTGCCGCCCGAGCACCCGGGCGTGGGTCAGGCTGCCGAGGATGAAGAGCGCGACAATGGGCGCGCACCAGGCGATGGCCAGCGGCCAAAAGGCGCGACGGTTTTCCCGCCAGAAGCCAAGCACCGCGGTGAGCAAGAGCCCACCGAGCAAGACGCCACTGAGCGCGACCGAAAGGAGGAAGGGCTGGAAGGCCGCGAAGCCGCCCTCGCGGATCGCGTAGCGCCACGGCCCGAGGCCGGCAATCCCGAGCAATTCGTAGAAGGAGAAGGCCACATTAAGGAGGCCAGTTTCGCCATCGGTGGGTCTGGCATCCTCCAAAAGCATGACGCGCACGTAGTAGCTACCGAGCACGGCCAGCAGGGCCAGGGTGCCTCCGATCGCCATGAGATCGCCGCGCCGGACGACAAACTCCCGGCGCCACCACTGCCACCCGAGCAAGCCGATCGCGGAACCCGCCCAGAGCACCCCGAGCAGGCTGCTCCCACAGAGCACAAGTAACCCGACACCGAAGGTGACCGTCCACCACGTTCCGGCCCCGCTCGCCATGGAACGGCGGACGAAAAACGCCGTGACGAGCCCAGCCCCGGCAAGCTGCATGACATAAGGCCGCGCCTCATTCATGTAGTACCAAACAAACGGTGAGAAGGCCACGGCTAACGCGGACCCAAGGGCGAGACGAAGCCGGGAGCGCAGCGCCGCCAACATTCCCAACTGGAACACCGCATACCAGACCACGTTAGAGGCGCGAAAGAGCCACTCCGGGTGCGAACCGACTACTTTGTCCCAGAGCCACATGAAGGCCATGTAGACGGGCATATTGGTGTCCGACCCACCGTCCTCCATGAGTGCGTGATGGAAGCTGGACCAATCTGGCTGCGTGGCTTTGTAAGCGGTGTGGGCTTCGTCGATCCACAGACTCTCATCGCTCACCGCCAAGCCACCGGCGAAAAGCACGATCACGATGACCAGCCAATAAACCGATTTCCTGACAGGCTCTCCGGATCGGTTCACTTGGGCCACGATTCCTGCGGTTGAAATGCCCTACTGCGCTGGCTTCCGGAAGACCGCCCATTGGCCCACGCCAAAGGGGTCGCGCGCCTTTTCCTCGATGAAGCCCCGGACTTTTTTGAGATACACGAGGTTACTGTGCGGACTGGTTCGCTGCTGCGTGAGGTGCAGCGCCTCCACCACTTTCAAGAGCCAATCCATGTGCGGCATCGGGGTCGTGAGGAGCAGGAGGCCGCCGGGTTTCAGCAGATCGAGGCACTGCTGGAAACAGTCCACATGCTCGACGACCTCAAAGGCCACGATCACGTCGAAGGACGACGCCTGGAGCCCGTATTTCTGCCACTCGCAGATATCGCCGCGAATATCCGCGGGCTGGTCGATATCCATGGTCAAATAGTGGACGGTCAGCGCCGCCTCGACCGCGCGCCGGAACCAACCCTCACCGGAACCAATCTCCAGCACGCGATCGCCGGATCGGATCGAGGGGAGAAAGTAACGGATGCGGTTTTTGCGGGCCCAGGCTTGGATCGGTCGCATGGTGGTGAGGTTACGGGGAGGCCCGCGGCGGGCGGACTTTGATGCGCATGAGTTCCAGGAGCATCTCGACGCCCCAGGTGACGACTTGCAGGACGTTGATGCTATTGGTGCCGCCCTGCCGGTCGAGGAAGTGGATCGGCACGTAAGACCACCGCAGGCCTGGCAGCTTTTTCAGGACGTAGGTGAGGGCGACGTTGTGGATATTGAAGCCGGGCGGGATGTGGCGCAGCGCGGCTTCGAGAGCGCTACTGCGGAGGAGGCGGTAGGGGACATTCGGGTCGCGGAGATCCTGGCCGGAGATCAGGGACGAACCGAGCCGGCAGATCGAGGAGGTGATCACGCGGATGAGACCGTCGTCCCGCTTTTTCCGGAAGCCGAAGATGCAATCGTGGCCTTCGCGCCGCGACCAGAAGTCGGCGAAATGCGCCGGGTCGCACTGGCCGTCGGAGTCGATCTGCAGGATCCACTCAGCTTGGGAATTGACGCCGATGTCGTAGCCAGTGCGGCACGTCATGCCGTGGCCGCTGTTGGGCTTGTGCACGACGCAGATCTCGGCGGAGTTTTCGGCCTCCCATTTGAGCAGCGCGGCGTGGGTGCGATCCCGCGAGCCATCGTCGAGCGCGATGAATTGAAACTTCACCCCCAAGCCGCGCAAACATTCCGCCCAAGCCGTGAGGACGCGGACGATATTCGCCTCCTCATTGTAGATCGGCATGACGATGACGAGAGGCGCGGTGACGGACTGACCGATTTCTTTCAGACTAAAGGAAAAGCGCGCCATTAGGTTTCCTGATTTGGGAAGACGGGAAGGGTGGCTCCTGAATTGCGGCGCGTGATGATTTCATCCGCGAGCACGAGGGCTTCGCCGATCACGGTTTCCATGTCCATGTAGCGGTAAGTGGCGAGGCGACCGAGGAAGGTGAGACCCTGCTGGGCTTCGGCCATGGTGCGGTAGCGGGTGAGGAGCTGTTTATCGGCGGCGAGGCGTTTGGGGTAGTAGGGGAGATCGTCGGGGGCGGTCTCCTTGCTGTATTCGCGGAAGGCGACGGTGCGCGCGTGGCTCTCCCAGGGGGCGAAATGTTTGTGCTCATGGATGCGGGTCCAGGGGACGGAGAGGTCGGGGTAATTGATGACGGCATTGCCCTGGTAGTCGCCATCGGCGTCGATGCGCTCGAAGGTCACGGTGCGATAGCCGAGGCGGCCTTCAGTGAAATCGAAGAAGGCATCGAGCGGGCCGGTGTAGAAGACGTGGTCGAAGCCGGCCTCGTCCTGGCCGCGGCGGAAGGCGGTGTTCAGCCGCACCTCGATCGCGGGATGCGCGAGGAGGCGTTCGATGATCGCGGTGTAGCCGTCCTCGGGGATGCCCTGAAATTTCCGCGCGTAGTAGGTGTCGTCGTAGTTGAAGCGCACCGGGAGGCGTTTGAGGATCGAGGCGGGCAACTCGCGCGGGTCGCAGCCCCATTGCTTGACGGTGTAGCCGTGGAAAAAGGTTTCGTAGAGCTCGCGCCCGAGAAATTTCAGCGCCTGTTCCTCGAAGCTCTGCGGCTCACCGATGCTGGCGTCGCCGAGCGAGGCGATGAAGGCGCGGGCCTCGCTGGGACCGAAGTTTTTCCCGAAGAACTGATTGATGGTGTGCAGATTGATCGGCATCACGAAGACGCCACGCGCGGTGGAGGCCTTCACTCGATTGATGTAAGACCGGAAGACGCCGAAGCCCTGCACGTAGCTCCAGACGCGTTCGTTGTCGGTATTGAAAATGTGCGGGCCGTGGACGTGGACCATGACGCCGGTGGCCGGGTCGCGCTCGGTGTGGCAATTGCCGGCGACGTGCGACTTGGCGTCGAGGACGACGACCTGCGCATCCAGCCGCGTGACCAGCTCGCGGGCGAGCACCGCCCCGGAGAAGCCAGCGCCGACGATGAGGAAACGGGAGGGCATGGCAGTAGGTTATTTTTCCTCTGGATCGGGCGGCCGCCGGGAGGTGGTCTTCAGACCCAGCACACTCAGAAACCAGCTCGCCGCCATGACCTGATGTCCGACCACGATGAGGGTCACGGCGGCGATGATGCGGCGCATATTTTCCGGATACGGGATCACGCCGAAACCCGCCTGGCTCCAGAGCCAGAGCGCCCAGGCGAGGACGATCCCTCCAGCCAGGAGCAGCCCGGCTCCGACGCCGAGCCCTTTTTCCAGGGTGAAATAGCGGAAGATCCGGGCGAACCGCACATCGGCGGGGAGCAGGCCTTCGGCGATGGCGAAGACCTTGGCGAAGAAGGCGAAGGCGGCAAGATTCACGCCGATGATGGCGAGCATGCAGGCCACGGCAAAGGTGCCGGCATCGAGGCGCACGCTGCCGAGGAAGATCGGGCTGAAGTAGATGGCCAGCGCGGCGAGGGTGCCGAAGCCGGCGAGCACCATCCCGGGCACGAGGAAAAGCCAGCGCGGCGAATAGATGAGCATGAAGCGCAGGTGCCGCCAGCCATCGCGCCAGGCGCGCAGGTGCGGCGGGCGCGAGCGTCCGTCGGGGTGCAGGGTGATGGGGACCTCGGCGACGCGCAGGCCTTGGAGCGTCGCTTTCATGACCATTTCACTGGCGAACTCCATGCCGGTGGTCTGGGGCTCGAGGCGCAGGCAGGCAGCGCGGTCGAAGGCGCGCAGGCCGCAGTGGAAGTCGTGGATCGGCGTGCGGAAAAGCAGCCGGCCGAGGAAGGAGAGGACGGGATTGCCGAGCCAGCGATTTTTCCACGGCATCGCGCCGGGCAGGATGGTGCCGCCGCCGATCGGCAGCCGGCAACCCATGACGAGTTCGCAGCCCGCACGGAGTTTTTCGACGAAGGCTGGGGCTTGGGAAAAGTCGTAGCTGTCGTCGGCATCGCCCATGAGAATCCAGCGCCCGCGCGCCGCCGCGATGCCGCCCCGGAGCGCGCTCCCGTAACCCTTTTCCGCCACCGGCACGACCCGCGCACCGTGCTCTTCGGCGAGGGCGATGGAACCGTCCGTCGAGCCGTTGTCGGCGATCAGGATTTCGCCAGTCACCCCGGCCCTATCGATCCCGAGCCGGGCCTTCGCGATGCAGGCCACGAGCGTCTCCGCCTCGTTCAGGCACGGCATCAGGATGGTGAGGTCGAGCGCAGCTCGATCTTCGTGGCTAGTGGGCATGGCCGGGTCCGAGGTCAGGTGCGCCGCGCGCCGCGTGCCAGAAGCGCAAGACGTAAACGACGGTGGGTTTGTGGCGCACTTCATAGATGATCCGGTAAGAGCCATGCACGATCTCGCGGACCGCGGGATCGCGGAGTTCGGGAATCATGCGGCCGATTTCAGGGAAACGGCCGATTGCCAGGGCTTCGTCGATCAGAGCGTCGCCGAAAGTCTTGGCGCGCTCCGGGCTATCGGTTCGGAGGTAACGAATGATGCCGCCGAGATCTTCCTGCGACTGCGGCGTCAGGATTACTGGGAAGCCCATGCATCCACCAGCTTCCGCGCATCCTCCGCGGGGATCCCTTCGCCACGCGCGGCCTGCTCCCGCGCTGTCTTGAGCCCGGCGAGAAACTCGATCTCACGCGCGATTTCTTCCAGAGGTGCATCCTCCGGGAGGCGTTGGAGAAGGTCGATAACCACTTCACGATTGCTCATGGCGGGCAGTATCCCAGAGGGCGACGGGTTAGGCAAACCGGATGCTTGCCGCTAGCGCACGACGCCGAACTCCGCCCGGCGATTCTTCGCCCACGCGCTTTCGCCGCTGCCGGAGTCGGCGGGCATTTCAGCGCCGAAGCTCACGGTCTGGATGCGCGAGCCGTCGGCTCCGGCGCGGATGAGCGCTTCGCGGACGATCTGCGCGCGACGTTCGCCGAGGCCACGGTTGTATTCGGGCGTGCCGCGTTCGTCGGTGAAGCCGGCGATGATCACGTTGTTCGGCCCGCTCTTCATGAAGCCGGCCACTTGGTCGATCTTGCCGCGCTCGCCGCCGGGGATGGAGTAGCTGTCAAAGTCGAATTGGACGGGCGAAAAGCGATTGCGGTCCACATTGCTGCTGAGGAAGGAGACGCCTTCCTGACGGTCGGGCAGAGGGATGCCGTTGACGTTGTCCGAGTCCGAACCGTATTGGCCGCCGACGCTGTCGCTGAGGTCGCCGCCGCGTTTACCTTTGGCGCAGCCACCGACGGTGCAGGCAAAGGCAGCGATGAGGATGAAATGGAGGAGGCGGGAGATTTTCATGGAAGGTGAGGAAGATTGCGCAATGGATTGAGCGTCAGCGGGACCAGCTCGGCTCGGAGATTTTTCCGAGGCCGCCGACGAGGGTGGTTTTCTGGCCGGTCTGGGTATCGAGGAGGATGAGCGCGCTGCCGCTGGAATAGATGAGGTGCCGCGAGTCCGCGCCCCACACTGGATCCTGCCCGGTGCCGACGATGCGACTGCCGCCGCCACTCAGATTGAGGATGGCAACCTCAAAACCGCTGCCGCCCCGGGTGTTGAAGGCGATCTTCTTCCCGTCGGGCGACCAGTTTGGCTCGGTATTATAGCTGTGCCCGGTGCTCACGGCGCGGCCGGCGCCGCCGCTCGCGGAGATGCGGAAAAGACGCGGGCCGCCGCGGTCGTCGCTCGAGTAGATGATCTCGCCGCCATCGGGCGACCAGGTGGGTGAACTCTCCACGCCTGCCGTGCGGGTCAGCCGGCGCGCGCCGCCGCCCCCGCTGCCGGTGACGTAAAGTTCGGGGTTGCCGTCCTTGCTCAGCGTCACGGCGAGCCGGCCACCATCGGGCGAGAAATTCGCGCCGGAATTGGTCCCCGGATACTTCAGGATGCGAGTGCGCGCACCGTTGCCGAGGTCGATCTCATAGACGTCGGCGTAACCACTCTTGTAGCCCGTATAGACGAGGGTCCGGCCGTCGGGGCTGAGGTTCGGGGCGACGCTGATCGTCCCGTCATTCGTGAGCTGGTTCACATTCGCCCCGTCCGCGTCGGCGGTGTAAATCTCCTTCTTGCCGGAGCGCGTGGCCACGAAGGCGATCTTCGTGCTGGAGATGCCTTTGTTGCCGGTCAGCGTCTCCACGATTTCATCGGCGAAAGCGTGGACACGTCCGCGCGCCGAACCGCTGAAGGTGCGGCTGAGCACCGTCTTGCCGCCTTGATCGTTCACAT
Organism: Chthoniobacteraceae bacterium; assembly: GCA_031409655.1. GTDB lineage: Bacteria > Verrucomicrobiota > Verrucomicrobiia > Chthoniobacterales > Chthoniobacteraceae > JANNXQ01. The sequence goes on from JANNXQ010000078.1 coordinate 26,105, forward strand.
TTCCCGCCAGGCCGCCGCTGCTCACGGAGCCGCTCGCGACGAAGGCGGAATTCGCCGGTGAGGCGATGGTGAAGTAGCCGGACATCGCGAGATCGTTTTGCAGGATCTTCGCGTCGGCCGCCGGGAGGCCGGTGACGGCGATGGTCAGCTTGTCGCCCTTGCTGATCGTGATCGTCGGCGTCTCCTGCGCGAGGAGCGGGGCGCAGGCGAGGAAGAGGAGCGCGAGGAGTCTTTTCATGAAGGCGCGGAGGCTAGCGGATGGGCCGAGGAAAATGGAAGAGGAGAACCGCCAATCCGCGGCAAAAAAATTCGTGCTCAGGGGCGCCCGGTCTCTTCCGTTTGATCCACCCAGGCGTGCAGATGGGTGAAGGAATAGACGATGAGGTAACAGACGAGCGAGAAGGCGAAGAAGGTGCCCGAAAAAGCGAGGGCCTGGGGGTTGCGGCTGGGATCGGCGAGGCGCGAAGCCTCGGTCACGATGCTGATCGGATCGGTGAGCACGTCCCAGGAATTCCAGCGCACGAAACGCCCGAGATAGATGCCAAACGCGCTCACGCCGAGCATGCCCAACGCAAAGGCCCAACTCACGCCGCGCCCGAACCAGCCGCGCACCACCTCCTGCATGAGGTAGAGCGAGAGATAACCGAGGAAAAGGCCGGTGAGCGCGAAGGCCATGATCGTGATGAGGTCGTACCAGAGCGGCACGCCAGGTCGCGGGTGCAGGTGCTGGAGATCGGTGACGATGTAGGGCGCATTCGGAAAAAAGAGGAACCAGACCACGAAGCAGGTGGAGACGATGAACCAGCGGGGTTTCGGGCGGTTGCGCAGGGCGTAAATCGGGAGCGCGGCGGTGAGGGGAATCCAGGCGAGGAAGAGATTCCAGAGGAAGGCGGTGAAGACGACATTGTGCGAATACAGCGCGCGCATGACCACGAGGCCAAAGCAGAGCGTCGACGCCAAGGCCAGGGCCACCAGCGCCGCCCACTGCTGGCGGCTGTGAATGAGCCGGTCGCGCATTACGGCGCCGGAACGCCGAGTTCGGTGCGCTCCACCACTTCGGTGGACCACAGCTTCCACTGCACGCCGTCGCGCTTCAGAGTGTGCAGGCCGACGATGCGGTTGTCGGTGAGGTCCGCTGGGCCGCTCAGCTTGCGCGTCTCCTGGACGAAGCGCACGCGGATGGTGTCGCCCTTGGCCGACTCGATCTCCGCGCTCTTCAGGTCGTAGAGCAGCTCGTAGTGCTCGGCGACGGCCTTGGAGGCTTCAAAATGCGGACTGTTCGGATGCACCGTCGCGGTGATTTTTTCGACGTTCTTCGCCTTCATCGCCGCGAGATTTTCCTGCACTACTTCGAGCGCGGCCTTTTTGTCCGCCTCGGTCACCTGCCCGCAACCGCCGAGGCCCAAACCCACGGCAAGGAGAACGACGGAGAAGAAAAGTGGGGATCTCATGGGCAAATTTTCCAGGAGCACTGCCTACCCGAGCGGGCTGGGGTTGCAAGGGTGGAGTGAGCCACTGGTGGACGAATGGCGCGGGGCGCTATTGGATGTCGCGCCGCGCATGACCGACCACTTTTCCATCCTCGCCCTCCCGCGCCGCCCGTGGCTCGAGCCGGCGGAGATCAAGGATGCGTTTCATCGGCTGGCCGCGGAGCGCCATCCGGATTCGCCGGGCGGCGATGCCGAAGCCTTCGCCCGGACAAATGCCGCGTGGCAGATCCTTCGCGAGCCCGCGAGCCGGTTGCGCCATCTCCTCGAGCTGGAATTTTCCACGCTGGATCTCGCCTCGCCGCCGCTTCCCTCCTCGCTCGCGGATGCCTTCATGGACCTGGCCGCACTGCTCCGCGCGCTGGAAGATTTCCGCCGGCGCCAAGCCGCCGCCAGCGGCGCCCTGGCCAGCGCGTTGCTCGCCGAGGATCGCGCCAAACTCGAGCGCCGCCTGCGTACCGCGCTAACCCGCATCGACGCCGTCATCGCCCGCGCCCTGGAGGAAGTCCGCACCATCGACGCCTCGTGGCTGCTGCGTGATGAATCCATCGCCGAACGCCTCTCCGCCTTGCAGCGCGAACTCACCTTCGCCGAAAAATGGTCCACCCAACTCCGCGAAGGACTCTTCAAGCTCGGCAGTTGATTTCATCCTTCATCCCTCATCCTTCATCCTTTCCCCATGATCGTCGGCATCGACCTCGGCACCACCAATTCGCTCATCGGTTCCATGGACGCAGGTTTCCCCGTGCTCATCGCCAATGCCGACGGCGAACGGCTCACGCCTTCCGTCGTGCATTTCCCCGCGAGCGGCGAACCGCTGGTCGGACGGGCCGCGGCGCGGATGCGCGCGGTCGATCCGGAGCACACGGTGTATTCCGTGAAGCGTTTCCTCGGACGCCGGGTGGGAGAGGAAGCCGATGACGTCAGCTACCCGCTGGCCGGGGTGCGCGGCGCGCCAGTGCGGGTGCGGGTGCGGGATCGGGACTTGGCGCCGGAGGAAATTTCCGCACTCGTGCTGGCGAAACTCAAGGCCGACGCCCAACGCGCCTTCGGCACCGAGGTCACCCGCGCGGTCATCACCGTGCCCGCGTATTTCAACGACGCCCAACGCCATGCCACCAAGACCGCCGGCGAACTCGCCGGATTCATCGTCGAGCGCATCGTCAATGAACCCACCGCGGCCGCACTCGCCTATGGCCTGGATAAGCTCGGCGACCGCGCGAAGGTCGCCGTCTTCGATCTTGGCGGTGGCACCTTCGACATCTCGATCCTTGAACAAAATGAGGGCGTCTTTCAGGTGCTGGCGACGAATGGCAACACCCGCCTCGGCGGCGACGACATCGACCGCGCGCTGATTTCAGATTTTAGACTTCAGCTTTCAGATTTGTCTCCCTCTGCCGAAGCCCGCCTCCGCGATGCGCTCGTCGCTGCGAAGCACCGGCTCTCCGTCGAAGACACCACGGAGATCACGCTGCCCTTCCTCGCTGGTCGCGAAAACTTCACCTGCACCTACACCCGCGCCGATCTCGAACGCGTCGCCGGCCCCATCGTCGAGCGCACTCGCGAACACTGCCGCCGCGCACTCGCCGACGCTCGGCTCACGCCTGCGGATCTCGACGAAGTGATCCTCGTCGGTGGCCAGACGCGGATGCCGCTGGTCCGCGCACTCGTCGCGGAGATCTTTGGCCGCGCGCCGAATCTTTCGCAGAATCCCGACGAAGCCGTGGCCCTCGGCGCGACCATCCAAGCCGGCATCCTCTCCGGCGCGGTGCAAAATATCGTTCTCCTCGACGTCACCCCGCTCTCGCTCGGCATCGAGACTTTCGGCGGGCTGATGAACGTGCTCATCCCGCGCAATTCCACGATCCCGATCAAGGCCGGCGAAATGTTCACGAACGTGGTGGCCGGACAGCGTGCGATGCTCATCAAAGTCCTCCAGGGCGAACGCGAGCTGGCTCGCGACAACTGGACGCTCGGGCAGTTTGAACTCGCTTTCGTCCCCGCGCCGAAAGGCCACGCGCGGGTCGGTGTGCAGTTTGAAATCGACGCCAGCGGCATCCTCCGCGTCCTTGCCCGCGACACCAGCACTGGCTTGGAGAAAGTGGTGCCTTTGACCAGCGCCATCGATGTGAGTGACGAGGCCGTGGAAAAGATGCTCGAAGAATCGCTCGAACACGCCTTCGAAGACTTGAACGACCGCATCTTCGTAGAGGCGAAACTCAAAGCCGACGAACTCCTCCCCGCCGTGCGCAAGGCCCTGGAGCAAGTCGGCGCCAATCTCGACACCAGCGAACGCGCCGGTATCGCTGACTGCGTGTCTAGCGTGGAGCGCGCGGTAGCCTTGGGAGCCGCTCAACCCCTCAGACAGGCGAATGCCGCGCTCGATGCCGCCACGCAGCGCCTCGCCACCTTGCTGCTCGAACGAGCGGGACTCGGCTGAGGTGGATGGCGCGCTCCGCCGCGCCATGCCAAAACTAACGCCGAAGGCCATGCAGATTGAATGGCGCTTCGCGCGATCAATGCCATGGCGCGGCGGAGCGCGCCATCCACCGAGCGTTCATTCCGAGCGTTCATTCCGAGCGTTGTTCACACCGTACAGAAATGATGTTTTATTTTTTAATCCCTAATCCTTCTTCTTAATGATTTGAACAACTCGGCGATTCCGCGCTCCACACCCGCTCCTGCATGGTTCCACGGCGACAACAACCCGCCGACAACTTCTCAGTGGAGCCGCACAGGTCGGCTTCGACCCACTTATCCCACAGGTTGTTCGGACTTGTCGGCAGCTATTGGGGAGTTGTTCGCGCCTTCGAGTGCGGGCGAAAGAAGGGGTCCACCGACCGTCTTCCAAAGCTCCCGACCAAGGGCATTCCGGGCAGCGGCCGTCTCCGCTTCTTTTTTGCTCCGTCCTTCACCTTCGCCCAGCTCGCATCCTTCCCAGACGATCTTCGCCACGAAACGCTTTTGATGCTCAGGTCCGGATTGATCGGTGATCGGATACGTCGGGCTGCGTGGGGAGATGGATTGGAGCAGCTCCTGTAGTCGGCCCTTCGGATTGGTGTCCGGCGGATCGACTTCCATTTCGTCCAGCAACTCGCGCGCTTCCGTGATGACGATGCGGCGCACCGTCACAAAATCGCTATCGAGGTAGATCGCGCCGATGAGTGCCTCGTAGGCGTCGGAGAGCGTCGAGGGCCGTTCCCGCCCGCCGCTCGCTTCCTCGCCCCGGCCCATCATCAGGAAGCGCCCGATGCCGATGCGTTCGGCGAGCACCTTGAGTCCTTCGCGGGAGACGATGCGCGCGCGGATCTTCGTGAGGTAGCCTTCTGGGAGAGTGTCAAATTTTTCGTAGAGATGCTCGGTGAAGATGAGCTGCAGGACGGCATCGCCGAGGAATTCGAGACGCTGATTGTCAAAGTGATGACGCTGCGTCTCATGGCCGAGACTCGGGTGCGTGAGGGCTTCGGCGAGCAACAGCGAATTGCGAAACTTGTAGCGAATGCGGGATTCCAGGGGATTCATTAACTTTTCACCTCATAGCATCTCCGCGCCGGAGATGCTTTGAAAAATCACCCGCGACTCCTGGAAAGTCGTGCGGCGGCGCGGGCTAAGAAGAGCGCCTCTCCCAAGGTGGACAAACCCGTCTGGTCGCGGAGGATTGCAATTGCGCCACGCCCACCCACCTTCCCACCCGTGAACTCTGGCTCCCCCAGTCGTCCTCACCTTACCGCGGCTCTGCTGGCGCTCTTGTTCGCGAGCGTGCCGCTCGTGGGCGGACTCATCTGGGCCCAGCGGCTCGAGCGGCGCCACGTCCACGATCTCATCGCGGATTTTTCGGATCCAAAGTTGCACGGGGTCGCGCTCCAAAAGCAGGCCTTCGCGCAGGATGATCTGCTCGTGCTCTACGGCAGCTCCGAGCTGGTGAAGCAGGTGCCCAACACGGCGGGCGAATTCTTTGAGGACTATCCCACCGGTTTCCGCGTCTTCCCCGTCGGCAAACAAGGCACCACGGCGCTGGCGGTTTTGCAAAAACTCGCGGCCGTCGGCACCGATCTGCGCGGGCGCAAAGTGGCGATCTCCCTTTCGCCGAGTTCGTATTTCGCCGAGGAGGTCGATCCCGGCTACTACGCAGGAAATTTCTCCACCCTGCAGGCCACGGAACTGGCCCTCAGCACCGAGCTGAGCCGCCCGCTGAAGGCGGCCTCTGCCCGCCGCATGCTCGAATATCCGAAGACCTACGAGGACAATTGGCTGCTCGAAACGCTGCTTCGGCGTCTCGCCGGCGACACTCCCGGGGATCGCGTCCTCTACACCGCACTGGTTCCGCTGGCGCAGCTCCAACGCGGGATCGGGCGGGTGCAAGACCACTTTGAAACGGCCGGCCATATCGCGGATCTCCGCTCGGAACCAGCGCGGACCAAGCGACCCCGCGTGTTGAACTGGAAGGATATTTTTCGGCGCGCCGAAGTGATCGCCAAGGCAATGAAGGCAAAGGCGCGGAAAGTGCCGGCCATCGCAAAACGCCCGAAAGGATCCCGCGACAAACTTTTCCTCCAGAATCTCGCGCGTGCCGATGAGTGGACGGATTTCGAACTCGTCCTCCGCACCCTCGACGAACTCGGCGCCCGCCCGCTGATCCTCAGCATGCCCGTCCACGCCAGCGATCTGGAGGCGCTCGGAGTCTCCAAGGAAGCGCGCAGCGCCTACGAGGAGCGGCTGCGGGCGCTGACCGCGGAGCACGACGCGCCGCTCGTTTATTTCAAAGCGAACGAAGACGACCCGGATTTCTTCTTCGACAACCTCGACCACCTCGGTGCGAAAGGCTGGATCTACTACAACAAGATGCTCGACGATTTCTTCCACGGACGATTAACGAACCTGTAGCCCGCTTCCTCTTCCTCCATTCCGCGCATCCAGAGGAGAGAGAGGAAGAGGTAGATTAAGAGGAAGACCCCCAACAATGACCCCCACCGACTCCACCGAAAAAATCCTCACCGTCCTCGCCGACATCGCCGAGACCGACGAAGTGCGCACCAATCAGGAACTCGCGCTCTACGAGCTGCAGATCCTCGATTCCATGAAGACCGTGCAACTCATCGTGGCCCTCGGACAGGAACTGGGCGTGGAGATTTCGCCCGCTGAGTTTGAGCGCGAAAGCTGGGCCACGCCGCGCAAGCTGGTCGAGGATGTCCTCCGCCGGATGGCCGCGTGAAGGCGCTCGAAGCCTGGCTGGAAGTCCATCCGCGGGCGCGCGCGGCGGTGCTGGTGACCTACTATCTGGCGATCGTGGCGGGCCTGATCGCGCTCTATGGACGAGGTGATTTCTCCACGCCGCCGTTTGTGTACCAGGAGTTTTGAGGCGGGGAGAGAATGAACATCGAACATCGAACATCGAACCCTGAACGTCGAACCAACGCCGTCATCAGGCCGGCTGCCTTCCTTCGTTCGATGTTCGACGTTCGACGTTCGACGTTCGACGCTGGTTCCCCACGCGGCTGCTCCTAGCCCATGCATCTCCTCGAACAAATCGACCTCTGGGCCCACCTCTGCCCCGACCGCCCCGCCCACATCAGCGGCACCCAGACCCTCACTTACGCCGAACTTCGCACCCGCTCCGACACCGTGGCCGCCTGGCTCGACACGGAGCTGGGCGAGTGCCGCGCCCCCGTCGCCGTCCACGGGCACAAAGAGCCCGAGATGCTCATCGCCTTTCTCGGCGCGGTGAAGTCCGGCCGACCTTACGTGCCGATCGATATTTCCATCCCCGCCCAGCGCGTCGAGCGCATCGTCGCAAATGCCGTCGCCGCCGTGACGCTCACCCCGGCGCGCGTCGCGGAGATCATCGCCGGACCGCGCACCGCGCCGCAGCGCCACGTCCAGCGCGAGGATCCGTATTATATCCTCTTCACCTCCGGCAGCACCGGTGAGCCCAAGGGCGTCGTGGTCACGCTCGGCAATCTCGAGCATTTCCTCTCCTGGATGCTGGCCGAGCAGCACTTCGAGCCGCAGACCGAGACCTTCCTCAATCAAGCCCCCTTCTCCTTCGATCTCTCGGTGATGGATCTCTACCTGAGCCTCGTTACTGGCGGCACGCTCTTCAGCGTCACGAAGGAGCACGTCGCGAATCTCAAACAGCTCTACGAAGCCTTCCACGTTTCGCAGCTCACGACTTGGGTGTCCACGCCGTCCTTCGCCCAGATGTGTCTCATCGAGCGCACCTTTGCCGAGCCCATGATCCCCACGCTCCAGCGTTTCCTCTTCTGCGGAGAAACGCTCGCGCCGGAGACCGCCTCGCAATTACTCGAACGTTTTCCGCGCGCTGAAATCTGGAACACCTACGGTCCCACCGAAGCGACCGTTGCCACCACCTCGGTGCGCGTCGATCGCCCTTTGCTGGAAAAGTGGTCGCCGCTGCCAGTGGGCAGCGCGATGCCCGGCACCCAGGTCGTGATCCTCGACGAGCAGCGCCAGCGCGTGGCGGAGGGTGAGCGCGGCGAGATTGTCATCGCCGGCGCGAATGTCAGCCCCGGCTACCTCGGCCGCCCCGATCTCACCGAGCGCGCTTTCTTTCAATATCAGAGCGCCCCGGCCTACCGCACCGGCGACTGGGGCCGCGAACGCGAAGGCCAGATCTTCTTCGAGGGCCGCATGGACGGCCAGGTGAAGGTGAACGGCTACCGCATCGAACTCGGCGACCTCGAAGCCAACCTGCGCGCCCTTCCCGAGATCGCCGACGCGGTGGTCCTGCCGGTGATGAAGCAGGAGCGCATCGACGCCCTCGCCGCCATCGTCGTGCTCGCCGTGGAAAAGACCGGCTCGGACTTTGAGTTTACCGCCAAACTCAAGACCCGCCTCGCCGAGCGGCTCCCTGCCTACATGGTCCCGCGGAAATTCCTCTACGTGGACGCCTTCCCCATGACCGCCAACGGCAAGGCCGACCGCCGCAAGCTGGCCGAACTCCTGTGAGGCAGCACCGCTGTGAAGTCTGATCCGTGAACGGTGAATCGTGCTCGCCATCGCGGGCGCTTGCCTTCATTCACGGGCTTCCCTGAATGACCCCGTTCGGCGATTTCATCTACTTCGGCCTGCTGCTTTACGCCGTCCTGCCGACTGTCGCGCTCGGTCTTTGCGGCCGCGCCGGGCGCTGGTGGCTGCTCCTCGTCACCGTGGCGCTACTGGCGGTGCAATATGGCGGCGACCTCGCGATCCGACCCGGCCTCGAGGTCCGCGAGCTTTGGATCGTGCTTGGTTACGCGGCCTTTGAAGGTGCGGTCGCGTGGTGCTTCCTGAAGCGAAAATCGCGAGTCATTTTCTGGCTCACGCTCGGGCTCACGCTCCTGCCGCTCGCCACGGCGAAAGTGCTGCCGCTGCTTTCTCCCGAGAGCGCCTTCGGTTTCCTCGGCATCTCCTACGTTACTTTCCGCGCGATCGATGTGGTCCTGTGCATCCAGGACGGCCTCATCAAATCCCTCTCGCCTGCGCAATACTTCGCCTACCTGCTCTTCTTCCCCACCATCTCTTCGGGACCGATCGACCGCTATCGCAGGTTTTCCCAGGACTGGATGCGCGATCGCACCCGTGCGGAGTTTCTCGACGACCTCGACTTCGCCATCGCGCGCATCTTTCGCGGCTTCCTTTATAAGTTCATCATCGCCGCACTGCTCCACGCGCACTGGGTCGCGCCGCTCGGAAAACAGACCACACTCCTCGCCAAGCTCGGCTTGATGTATGCCGACACTTTCTATCTTTTCTTCGACTTCGCTGGCTACAGCGCCTTTGCCATCGGCCTTTCCCGGCTCTTTGGCATCAGGACACCCGAAAATTTCAACGCGCCCTTTCTCTCCCGGAATATTCGCGACTTCTGGACGCGCTGGCACATCACCCTGTCCTTCTGGTTTCGGGATCACGTCTATATGCGCTTTCTCCTCGCCGCGGCGAAGGGGAAGTGGTTCACCGGAAAACACACCGCCAACTATCTCGGCCTCTTCCTTACTTTCGGTCTCATGGGCGTGTGGCACGGGCTTGAATTACGGTACATCCTCTACGGTCTCTACCATGCCGCGCTGCTCTCCGGTTACGATTGGTTTGCGCGCTGGAATAAGGAGCGCAAAGTCTGGGGCGACGGCCCCTGGTGGCGCGCGAGTAATGTGATCCTCACCTTTCACGCGTTTGCCTTCGGCATCGTACTCTTCAATGCCCGTCTCACTCCGCATGCACCGCCGCCGAACGAGGAGGTGGTGGAAAATGTGGACTGCCGCGAAGTCGTCGGTGTGCTTTGGGATCGCACGCAACCTAGCGAACAGCGGGAGGTGGACATCTACATTGACTCCTCCTGGGTCGCGCGGATCCGCAGCGACGACTTCCGCGCAGACCTCCGCGACCGTGGCATGGGCGAAGGCCGCCACGGCTTCCGCTTCGCCCTCCCCTCTTACGTGCGCGATGGCCACTCGCACACCATCGAGGTGCGTCTCGCGAGCTCGAACAAAGAGCTCCGCGGGTCCCCTGAGGTCGTGACCTGCGATCGGGAGTAGAGAAGACTAGACCGTGGCCAGTGCTTGGTTTCATCTGACTCGATAGTGACTGACCACTGAATACCGACTAATAGCCACTGACCAACCCATGGGACTGGAACTCAACACCGCACTTTTCCTCAAGCAAGCGCACGAAGACGGCTGCTCCTTCGAGCAGACGGCGACGCTCGGTCACCAGACCTTCTTTATGCGCTGGGATGCGATGCAAAAGCACTTTCCTGCGCTCAATCCCAATGCCGGCTGGCGTTACGCGGACCCCTTCCTTGAGGCCGCCTTTGGGAGCAAGGAGGTGACCTCCTTCGATGCCTCGGACTTTGAGGGCGCGAGTGTCGTCCATGACATGAATCTGTCTGTCCCTTTGGAATGGCAGGCCCGCTTCGATGCCGTGATCGAGATGGGTTCGCTGGAGCACATCTTCAATTTTCCCGTCGCCATCCACAGCCTCATGCAGATGACGAAAGTCGGCGGCAGCCTTTTCATCGTGACGCCGAGTAACAACTATCTCGGACACGGATTCTACCAGTTTGGTCCTGATCTCTTCCACCGACTGCTCTCTGCCGCGAATGGCTACAAGATCGAGCGATTCTACGGCTTCGAGCATCGTTACTTTGGCCCCGAGATGGGCCAGTGCGGCCCGTGGTACGAGGTGCTCGATCCGGCCCAAGTCCGCGAGCGTCCGATCGTCATCAGCGAAAATCCGATGCTGCTCATGATCCGTGCGCGTCGCGTCGAGGCGAAAACTGGGCCGCTCGTGATCCCGCAGCAGAGTGACTACTCCGCGATGTGGCAGCAAGCGGCGAGTGGCCCGACTCCGGTCGCAACGTCGCCATCCGTCCCTGGCTCCGATGGACTGAAGGCGGCTGCGCGGCGCATTCTCCAGACGAAGTTTGAAGGTCTTTATGGAAAGATCATGCACGAGCGTTTCCGTCGGCACCGTGAGGAGCAGCGTCAGACCGAGCACTCGCTCGCTGGCTCACGTTGCTTTAAGCGCACCGAGCTGCGCGGCGATTCCCCCGCGATGTAGGCACGCTATTTTTCCCCGATGCACCAGAGATGCTGGTGGGTGCGGATGAAAAGATCGCCATCGCTCACCGCGAGCGACGCGTTTGTCAGGCCATCGCCGAGGGCGTTGACGGCGAGCATTTCAAACTGCGGAGAAGCGCGGATGACGACCGTGTCGCTGCCCTGATTCAGGACGTAGAGGCGATCCCCAGCGAGGACCATGGAAGACCACGACTCCGACTTCGCACCACTGCCCTGCAGCCGCTCCTGCCACACCGGTTTTCCAGTCCGCAATTCGAGGCACTGGGCGATGCCGTTGGAGTTCAGGATGTAAATGTGGCCGTCCTTGATGACCCCGGAGCCGATGCGTCCCTTATCCCGCGGCTCCTGCCACAGACGATGCGTGTCGGTCACGTCGCTCTGCCCGCCAGTCCGCACGGCGACAGTGCTACCGCCATATCCACCCATGCCGACGACGACCCCTTCACCATGAATCGGCGAAGTGTAGATGAGTGGATTCAAGCCCCGACAGAACCAGAGCAACTGGCCGGTCTTCGGATCATAACTGCGGATCTCCTGCGGGTAGCTCATCACCAACTCGGTGCGTCCCCCGGCATTGATGACCAATGGTACGCTCCACGATCCGACCACCCCGTCGGACTTCGCGCCGAAACCATCGTTGCGCGGCATGGTGATCTCGATTTTCGGGAAGTCCTCGCGCCAGGCGTCCCGTCCCGTGCGTTTGTCCACCGCGAGGAGGAAAGTTCGGGGGCCAGGCCCGAAGTTTAGAAAACAAAGATCACCCTCCAGCACCGGACTCGCCGAGTAACCCCATTCGTGCCGATGTTCGCCAAGATCACGATGCCAGATTTGCCGGCCATTACTATCGAAGCAGAAAAGTCCAGCCGAGCCGAACCACGCGACGACGCGTTCTCCATCGGTCACCGGCGATGCTGAGCAATAGGGATTCGTCGCGTGGCTTGGTTCCTTGGCGACACCTTTTGCGCCAGCCCGCCAGAGTTCCTTCCCGTCCGCACGCGAGTAACAGATGACCAGGCGATCGTCGCCCACGGCCTGCGTGAGGAAGACGCGGTCGCCCCAGACGATCGGCGTGGAGTTACCCCGTTCGGGCAGCGCGACTTTCCATTTCACATTTTCCGTGGCGCTCCATTTCAGTGGGATCTCGGTCTCCGTGCTGATCCCCCCTCCTCCCGCCCCTCGCCAGGCCGGCCAAGGTGCCGCGAGGGCTGTGCTGCAAGCTGCAACGAAAATAGAAACTACAATCGCACGGAGGAAAAGGAACATAGGGAATAACTAACTATGCACTGACTTAAGCTAACTCGGAGTAACCTGCGGCCGGAAGAACACAGCGACATGACCCACTTGCTGGACTAACTCACTTTCCGTGCGCGCCGCGATCTGTGCGGCCAGGGTCTTCCGCTCTTCCTTAAAGTCCGTGAACTTCATTTTGACCAAGCCATGCAGGGCAAGCGCCTCCGACATGGATCGGACAAAACTCTCGGTCATGCCCGCGTGCCCTAGTTTCACAGCCGGTTCAAGTTTCTGCGCGCGCGCTTTCAGATCACGCTTGGCGGCGTTGGTCAGCGGTAAGTTCATTCGTCCTCCTTCAGTTTCCCTTTTTGAATCAGACTTCGCAGCTTCGGAGTAATAACCGCACTGCAATAAGGATTCCGATCCTTGTTTAGGTTGTAGTAGTTCTGGTGGTAACCCTCACCGGCATAGAAAATTTTCAATGGCACGATCTCGGTTACGATTGGCTCGGGAAAATCTTTTTGCGCTGCGGCCTTGGATTGTTCCGCCGCGGCCTTCTGCGCCTCATTTTCGTAAAGGATGATCGAGCGATACTGTGGCCCCGCATCGTTCCCTTGGATGGCCGTTCCCTTGGGCAGCATCTTACCATGGGCGAAGGTGTCCTTTTTCAGCACGCTGGTGGGATCATGGGCTGCCCAAAAAATCTCAAACAATTGGAGGAGCGGTAGTTTAGCGGGGTCAAATTCGATCTGCACGACCTCCGCATGTCCGGTCGTCATTTCGCACACTGCTTCATACGTCGGGTTTTCCACATGGCCGCCGGCATAGCCCGAGACGACCCTTTTCACTCCGTCCAGGCGCTGGAAGACGGCCTCCAGGCACCAAAAACAACCTCCACCAAAAGTGAGACGTTCGGTTCCGGCAGAGGAGGATGGTTTTTCGGGCATAGGTTTATTTTCAGCGGAGCCTGCTGAATGGGCGAGGGCTGAGAGAAAGAGGAAGGAGAGGATGGCGGATTTCACGAGGATCATTCTTGGCACAAGGATGGGAGGCAGCAATGGCCCACTCATTCCCAGATTGGAACGGCTACGCGCTGGCGCGGATATTAGCCCAGACGTGGACGTGCGGAGAACCGCGGAAGTACCAGACCATGTTCGGGCCTTCGAGTTGCCAGACGTCCCAGATGCCGTCGTTGCCGAGGTCGCCATTTTTGTAGAAGGCCATGTGCAGTTTATCGAAGCCTGCGGCGTCGATGTATTTCAGGGCTTCGTCGGCATCGGCTTTGCGGAACGGGGCGAGGAGATCGCCCATGACTTTGCGCACCTGGGCTTTTTGGTCAGAGGAAAGATCGGCGATGGCGATGCCGGAGAGAGCGGCAGAGGCACCCTTCAGTTTGACAGTTTCGCTTCCTTGTTCCATGCGGCCTTTGTCGCGCAACGCGCGCTCGCGTTGTTTGCCGTCGAGCATTTGGAAGACTTCGTTCGCGCGCTTGGCTTGATACCAATAGACATTCCCGGGGTGGTCGGGTTTTTCGTTAAAGCCTTCGGCAGCGTGGCCGTAGAAGATCGGGCCACCGAAGGCTGCTCCCTCCGTGGAGTCACCGTCACAGCGTCGCGTACAATGGCGACCTGTAAGCACGAACTCAAACTTGCCGGTGTCCGGTTCGCCGAAGAGGGCAATCGACGAGTCGCCAAAGCCCGCTTTTCCGCTGTCATGCTGCACCTGTTTATAGACGGTTTCGGCGTATTCGGGTGAGTGCAGCCCGAGGAAGATTTCCTTCACCATCTGGTTTTGATCGGCGGTGAGAAAGGCGCCGATGTGGGGCTCGGTCACGTGCCAGTTGTTATCCACTTCGGTGCGCAACGGATTGTCCCAGGCGAAGCAGAGGGCTTTCCGCTGAGCATCGGTAAAGGACTTGTAGAGCGTCGCCACGAGGGTTTCGGATTTTGCACTGGTCGCCGCGCGAGCGGAGGACGGGAGGAGGAGGCCGGAGGCGGTGACCGCGGCAGCGGCGGCGAGGGACGTTTTTAGGAATTCGCGACGGGAGGGCGTGGCGCAGTCGGGGCAGAATGAATATGGGGAGTTCATGGCGAAAATGATACGTCGCGATGGCCACCACGCCAGCTTTCATCGTGAGGCGACCAACGAACGCTCACTCGTTGCCTGCAACGCTCCGCTATTTGGCGTCGATGATCCCGAGCAGCGCGCCGATCTTCTTCCGGAGATCACGCTGAATGGTTTCGATCCGCTGGTTGGCGTTGATGACCTCGAAGCCGTATTCGTCCTTCATCCGCTGAAACTCAGCCTGGAGCATCCGCTGGTATTTTAGAAAGCTATCGAACATGTCGCGGGAGAGGCCGAGGTCCATGCCGCTTTCCCAATAGTCGAGGGTCGGGTTTTTTTGAAAATTGCGGTCCACGAGTTGGCGGCCGCCGACGCGGAAGTAGAAGACGGCGTCGGGGACGAGCGCGGGGCTGTAGAGATTGCGCAGCCATTCGCGGTCTGCGCCGCGCATCACATCACGAGCCATGAGGGTATAGACGTAGCGATCCGCGATGACGATGAGGCCCGCCCGGAGTGCCGGGATCATCTCATGGACCAGTTGATCGAAGAAATCGGTCGCGTAAAAAAGCGACATCGTGGTGTGCGTGAGGATGTTACCTTGTTTGGCGCTCTCCAGTTCCTCGGCCACGAGATTCGAGCGGCTGAGGCCCATGGTGCGCACCGCAAACCCATTCGCTTCAAGCCACGCGCTGAGCATCGCGATCTGGGTCGAGCGCCCGGAGCCGTCGGCACCCTCGATGGCTAGAAGCCGACCGGCGAAGCGCGCGTCGCGGAGTTCGGGAAGCTGCCGGCCGAAGGAGGCTTTCTCGGTCAGCGGCATGGAGGCCTCCGGAAAACGGGTAAGTCGATCCGTTCGCGGATCAATTGGCGCACGCGGCTTTGCTGTTGGTGAATTTCTTCGCTGGCGTCGATGAGGGTGAACCCAAACTGCTCACGCATGGCCTCGTATTCTGCGAAGACCTTTCCCTGAAAGATTCGGAAACTCTCGTAGGGATCAGTACTCCAGCCCATGTCGAGTCCGGCTTCATGATACTTCAGCATCGGCCGCCCCTCCAGGATTCGGTTAAGTGATGTCTCCAGAGGCACTTGGAAGTAAAATGTGATGTCCGGTTGGACCGCGAAACTGTAGAGTTTTTGGACCCATTCGCGGTCCACCCCACGCACCGCATCTCGGGCAAAGGCGGTGAAGATGTAGCGATCGGCGAGAACGATGTATCCGGCGCGGAGCAGGGGAAGGATCTGCCGGTCGTATCGATCTGCGAAATCGGTGGCGTGGATCAGCGAGAAAGTGGTGGGTGTGAGGAGTTGCCGTTTCTTGCCTTTCGTGGTGGATTTTTTCACCAGGACAGACGAATTCCACTCCGTGAAAAAGACCCGGTAGCCTTCGAGTTCGAGCCATCGCTTGACGAGGTAGATCTGGGTGGACTTTCCGGAGCCATCCAAACCCTCGACAGCGATCAGTTTCCCTGAATAATTCGGGTGCTTGAGAACCACACGCTTAGGATGTTTACTTTGGTCTGAGAATGCAATCCCAAAGCCAGCACCCTCATGACATAAGACGCTGCTGAGCGCATCCGCCTGATCCAACCATCAAATTCGACCCCCCAATATGGACTTCGCCAATCTCATTACAGATGCGCTTTCAGCACGCGAGAAAGCGTATGCTCCTTATTCCAATTTTCGAGTGGGAGCAGCGTTGCTCGGTAAGAGCGGTCGCGTTTTTACGGGTGGCAACGTCGAGAATATTTCCTTTGGCCTGACGATTTGTGCTGAGCGGTCGGCAGTTTGTAGTGCGATTGCTGCCGGAGAGATCGAGTTTGTCGCAATCGCGGTTGCTGCGGATTCGCGGGAACCGGTGACCCCGTGTGGCGCTTGTCGGCAGGTATTGGCGGAATTTTGCGATGACTTGGAAACTTGCTCGGTGAATCTTCAGGGCCAAACCTTCAAAACAACGCTTTCGGTGCTTTTGCCCCGCGCCAAGGCCGGCATATTGGATCACGACTGTTCCACGTAGAACATAGATGTTCACTTACCCGAAAATATACGACGTGATCGTCGTCGGTGCGGGACACGCGGGGATTGAGGCGGCTTCGGCTGCTGCGCGGATGGGATGCGAGACACTCATCCTTACCCAAAACCTTGATTCGGTCGGGCAGATGTCCTGCAATCCCGCGATTGGCGGCCAGGCGAAAGGACAGATGGTTCGGGAAATTGATGCCCTCGGGGGAGTCATGGGGCTGAATACAGACGCCACGTCCATTCAGTTTCGGATGTTGAACGGAACGAAGGGGCCGAGTGTGCGGTCGCCGCGTGCGCAATGCGATAAGAAGGCTTACCAGTTTAGAGCGAAGGCGATCTTGGAGCGGACCCCGAATCTGGACCTAAAGCAGGGGAACGCCGTCAATATCGTTGTTGGCGACGAAGGGGCTTGCGGAGTTGAGACAAATCTAGGGCTTCGGTTTCGAGGGCGATCAGTGATCATCACCACCGGGACATTCATGCGAGGACTGCTCCATGTGGGATTGAATAGCCAGGCCGGGGGAAGGATGGGAGATTCGGTCTCTACGCTGAGTGACAATCTCAAGGACTTGGGATTTGAGATCGGGCGGTTTAAGACAGGTACTCCGTGCAGACTTCATGGGCGGACGATCAATTTCGAGAAGTGTACTCCGCAAGGCGGCGATACTCCGCCTCAACCCTTTACCTTTTTTCCTGAGGCGCTGGTGGCGAGCGACAACGACATTTTTTCGCTCAATCGGTTTGAGTCTGGCGAGTTCCACGTGGAACAACTTCCTTGTTGGACGACCGGGACCACCCCGGCGACGCACGACTTGATCCGCGCCAATCTGGATAAATCGCCACTGTATTCAGGTTTGATCGAAGGAGTGGGCCCTCGGTATTGCCCGTCGATCGAAGACAAGGTCGTGAAATTCGCGGAGAAGGATTCGCACCAAATCTTCTTGGAGCCCGAAGGCCGACACACCGAAGAGTTCTACGTGAATGGCGTCTCCACGAGTTTGCCGATGGAGGTCCAGTACGCTTTCGTTCGCACTATTCCCGGTTTGGAAAACGCCGAAATCATGCGCCCGGGTTACGCCGTGGAATACGACTACTGCCCCCCCACGCAACTCAAACATACCCTCGAGACACAGAAGATCCCTCATCTCTATTTCGCTGGGCAAATCAACGGCACATCCGGCTACGAAGAGGCGGCGGCACAAGGGCTAGTGGCAGGGACGAACGCTGCCCGCAAGATATTGTGTAGGAGTGAATTCGTGCTCTCGCGAAGCGAGGCTTATATCGGAGTGTTGGTGGACGATCTCGTGACCAAGGGCACCCTCGAACCCTACCGGATGTTCACCAGCCGAGCGGAGTTCCGACTGCTCCTGCGCCACGACAACGCCGACCTCAGGCTGACCCCAATTGCGCAGAAGCACGGGCTGGTCGAAGAAGCGAGAGCGAAGGCGACGGCCGCGAAACAGGAAACCTTGCGCACGCTCCGCACTTTCGCAGAGACGGCGAAATACGACGGCCTGAAGATCATCCAGTGGCTGCGGAGACCCGACAACTTTTCGCACCAGCTCCCAAGCGAACTCCGCGCCGGCTTTTCCTCCGCTCAGTGGGATTCCGTGGAAATCGACATCAAATACGAAGGCTACATCGCGCGCCAAAACTTCGAGGTGAACCGCCTCCGCAGCCAGGAGGGAATGCGGATTCCTCCATTCTTCGATTTCGACAGCGTCGGTAGCATTCGTGCCGAGAGCCGCCAGAAGCTGAACAAAGTGAAGCCGCAAACGATCGGACAGGCGGCCCGCATCAGCGGCATTACGCCGGCCGATGTCGCGTTGCTCAGTATTGCAGTCGCGCGCCCGTGATCGACGCCATCACTTTAGAGTTTAGAGCCCCAGTCAAGAATGCGGTTCCGTAGATTACGGAAACTGAGGGTTGTAGCCAGCAGCGTTAGCGCCCTTTGCAGTGCTTCGAAAACAATGCGCGAAAATCTATTGACTCACAATGCGCCTTCGGTTTAAAACCATCGAATCCTTCTACCGGATAATATAAAAACAGCGGATAATCCAAAACCTCCACAAAATAAATTCACAGCAATGAAGACTTTAAACCCCACCATGCTTAAAGGATGCTCAGCGCTCGTCGCTACGTTCCTTTCCGCCAGCGCAATCACGTCACAAGCGGTACTCGTTCTCCCAACGACTGCGGAAACTCCCGGTGCGCTCCTTGGAGCCGGCGTTGGCAATTCCGGCGGAACAGTTGTCGCAGGTGGTGACATCACTGTTCCCTTTTCCGATGTGAGTCTCCCATCGAACTTCAACGGAACTCTGCGCACCACGGTGGTTCGGAATGCCGGCGGAACTCTGGATTTCTACTACCAGTTGGCGAACACAACCACCGCCCCGAATATTCCGGACCCTGAGCTGTACCGGCTGACGCTGAATCCTTTCAGCGCTGCCTTTTCCACGTCTGGTGCAAGCTACGAAGCTTTTGTGATCAACAACGGCTTGGCCGGCATCGCCGGGGCTGCTTCGGTGCCCGGAACGGTTGCCGCGTTCAGCGCTGATCGCCAGGTTGGTGTTCAAGGTGTAGGCTTCGGATTTGATTTCGGTGACGCTCAATTCCTTGACGACGTAACTCCACCTTTCACTAATCTGAATCCGGGTCAGACCTCGAACTTCCTCCTCATTCGGACCAGTGCGACCCAGTTCGCTCAGACGACCGCGTCTGCGATCGGCGCTGGAACGGCAACGCCGATTAGGAGTTTCGCTCCGATTCCAGAGCCAACTACGATTTTGGTCGGACTCGCGCTCACAACCTTCCTGGGCTGCTCCGAACTCGGTCGCTCCCGCCGCCGGAAGGCGACCGGTGCCAAGGTTTAAGCCGACCGAAAGTAGTCACGTTTAGTCTTCAAACCCCCTCGTTCCGTTCTGGAGCGAGGGGGGTTTTCTTTTCTGGCAGATGTTTCCAAAGGCCCCAGCGAAAGTTCGCTTTCAAATCCAGGGGTCCTTCCTTTGGAAAGAGGCCAGTGCGCGGGCTCGACACGGCCACCTCGGCTCGCGGGTGCCCCGGTGTCGCCGGCCCCCCGACAAAAAATGCGCTGCCTTGAATCCGCGGAGCGATCCAGCTACGAGCCCAATTTCGCTTTCGCCAATTGGCGCTTTCCGCTCCAACGGACTGGGGCAAGCCAGGAGGCGCTGGACCACGGCATTCCGTCCTCGACCCACTTTGCGCGCCACTGCGCTGGGCTCATCCCTTCGTCGTCGTCGCTGACGCCGTGTTGAAAACCGCAACAGGGACAAATTTCGAACGACGCGCCGCCGCTGACGGATCGCGGCGCCTCGGAAAGCTGCGGCCAGCCGCACACGGTGCAGGTGTGTTTCTTCATCGAGAGGGAATGTCGCTCGGCTTCACGGGACGGCCAGGCTGGCGCGCGAAGTAGTCGCGGCTGCCGGGCTT
This sequence comes from Chthoniobacteraceae bacterium, assembly GCA_031409655.1. Classification (GTDB taxonomy): domain Bacteria; phylum Verrucomicrobiota; class Verrucomicrobiia; order Chthoniobacterales; family Chthoniobacteraceae; genus JANNXQ01. Next base: position 45,930 of record JANNXQ010000078.1, read on the forward strand.
GAAGTAGGTCTTCGTGGTGCCGTCGCGGTTGTAGGCAGCGAAGGCGCCGGTCATTGCATCAAAGACGCGCAAGGTGCCGTCTACATCAAGTTTCATCGGCAGGCTGGTCGCCATGGCCCGCTGCCGGAAACTCCAGGCTTGGCGCGCATAGTCGTCGGGATCTCGCGCCTGGAAGTCCTGCCCGTGTCGCGCAAAGTGATCGGCAAGCGCGGGCATGTTGCCCCAAGTCGCGCGCGTCGGCGGCGCTTGCTGGGTGGATGCTGGCGGTGGTTTGGAAGCGGGAGAAGTGCGCGGCGGGCTTGTGACCTTTGTGGGCGGGGCGTCGGGCGTGGTCTTCGGCGAGGTCGCAGAACTCCCCGAGACAGTAAAATTACCAGTCGCGAGCTTCTTCCGCGCTGTGCCGACGGCGTAGAAATATATTTTGCCGGGCGCAAGGCCAGTGACGGTGACGATGTGGTCCGTAGTGATGCCACCCTCCGCGCGCTGGGTGAGCGCTTCCGCCGTGGCACCGTAGCTCACCCGCCCACCGGATTCCACGTCGGTGCGCCATTTCACAGTGACGGAACCGCTGCCCGCTGGCTCGACTTTCACAGCCCCGACGACTCCCGCCGCGCGCCCGAAGGCACCCAGCCAAGTGAGTAACAGAATCGCCAGTCCCAGCGGTCGCAGCTTGGGAAAATGCATCGGTTGACTACGTCAGGCAGGCCATGCGATCGGCGTGCGGTGCTTGGGGCACGAGATCGAGTTCGGCGAGGAGCTGCTGGTCTTCGTCCACGCCTGGGTTTGCGGCGGTGAGCAGCTTGTCCCCGTAGAAGATCGAGTTTGCTCCGGCAAAAAAGCAGAGCGCCTGCGCCTCGCGGGAAAGTCGGGTGCGGCCCGCGCTGAGTCGCACTTTCGAGCGCGGCAAGGCAATGCGCGTCGTGGCGATGAGACGCACCAGCTCGAAGACATCGACGGGTGGCTGATCTTCGAGCGGCGTGCCGGGCATGGCCATGAGGCAATTGATCGGCACGCTTTCCGGCGCGGGATCGAAACCAGTGAGCACCTCCAGCATCTTCAATCGGTCCACGATCGTCTCACCGAGTCCGATGATCCCACCGCAGCACACATCCATGCCGGACTGTTGCACGGCGGCGATGGTATCGAGGCGGTTTTGAAAAGTGTGCGTCGTCACGATCTCCGGGTAGAATTCCGGTGAGGTGTCGATGTTGTGGTTGTAGGCGGTCACGCCGGCTTCCTTTAGCTTCTGCGCCTCGGGGAGCGAGAGCTGACCGAGCGTGACGCACACTTCCATGCCGAGCTTGGAGACTTCGCGGATGGCCCCGAGCACCTGCTCGAAACGCGGATCGCCAGAGCGCACGCCTTTCCACGCTGCGCCCATGCAAAAGCGCGTGGAGCCATTCTCTTTCGCCCGTTGCGCGACCGCGAGGATTTCATCCGTCTGCATCAGCCGTTCCGCTTCCACGCCGGTCTTGTAGCGGGCGCTCTGCGCGCAGTAGCCGCAGTCCTCAGAGCAGCCACCCGTCTTGATCGAGAGCAAAGTGCAGAGCTGCACTTCATTGCCAGTCCAGTGCTCGAGGAAAGCGGCGCGTGCGCGGCTGAGCAGGTCGAAAAACGGGGTGTCGTAGAGGGCTTGGAGCTCGGGAAACTTCACGGTCGATGAGTGTCGGAGGGTGGTCGGCGAGTGTCGAGTGTGGAGTCCTTGGAAAAGCGCCCGGCGGCTACTCGCCGAGATGGGCGTAGAGCCGCGCTAGGCGGCGGGCATGCTCATCGTAGGCGGACTCGAAGAGCGCCGTTGCCATTTCCGCGCCGACGATCGCAGCGGCCGTGAGCACGCGCGGGGGCTGGCCGGCTGCCGTGAGCCGCGCGGCGACTTCCGCCTTGATCGCATTCACGAGCAGACAACCGCCAATGGTCGAGCCTGGCGCGACGGGTGTCTCGAGGCCAGGCACATGGACCATCGCGTCACCGACGGGCGCGCCGGTATCGAGCGTCAGCTCGGCGAAGTCCGAGAGCTTGCGCCCATCCGTCCGCCGGCTCGTGCTCGCGGCACTGTGCGCTTTGGAAACGATCGCCACTACGCGCACCCGCCGGCGTTGGAATTCCTCCGCCATCTCGATCGGTACCAAATTGCAACCACTGGAGGAAATGACGAGGGCGGTGTCTGCGGGCGCGAGGTCAAAGTTGCGCAAGATCCGCTCCGCGAGACCGCTGACATTTTCGAGGAACATCGCCTGCCGCTGCCCATTCGCGCCGACGACGAGATTGTGAAAGCTCACGGAGAGTTCGACGATCGGATTGAACCCTGGGAAGGAGCCGTAGCGCGGCCACATCTCCTCCACCATGATGCGCGAGTGTCCGGAGCCAAAGACATGGACCATGCGACCGGCGAGGATCGTCTGCGCGAACCAATCGGCGGCCTGCTGAATGGCAGCAGACTGCTCTTCCACGGTGTCAACGAGGACGCGGCAGTGGGTGAGGTATTCGGCGGAAGGGCTCATTGGGAGAGGCAAAAGGCGAACATCGAACATCGAACGTCGAACATCCAACATCAAACGCGGAATGAGTGCGCTGGCGGGCGGCGCTCGGAAGTTCGACGTTCGATGTTCAAAGTTCGACGTTCGATGTTAGCCCCAGCGCGAGCCGTCCGGCCCCGATCGCGCCGGCCCATTCACCGAGCGCGGCGGGCATCACCTTCACGGCGCTGCCGCACGGTCGCCACTCCACTTTCGCGAGTTCCTCGCTGAGCGGAGTGAAGAGGGCGTCGCCGGCCTGCGCGATGCCGCCGCCGAGGATCACGGCTTCGGGGTCGAGAATATTGATGAACGAACCGATCGCGCAGGCCAGAGCGCTGATCGAGCGCAGCCACACCTCCCGCGCAAAGCCGTCGCCATCGCGATAAGCCGCCACCAGCGCGTGGGTGGAATCGAAGCGGCCGGCGGTCCGCTCGCGGATGTTGAAATTGCCGATCGCACACTCGAGCGCGCCGGGCATGCCGGCGATGCTCCGTGGACCTTCAGGATCGAGACAGGTGTGGGCAAAGTGCCCGGCGCGCCCGAGGTGTCCGTGCAGAATTCGTCCGTCGCTCAAGATCCCTCCGCCGACGCCGGTACCCAGCGTGAGCAGGATCGCGTCGCGCAGCCCGCGCGCGGCGCCGATCCACGCCTCGCCCCCGAGGGCCGCCTGTCCGTCATTTGTCACTGGGATGGTGCTGGAGCGCTGGAGAAAATCGCCCCACACCAGATGCTCCAGGCCCTGCAATCGACCCGGCATGGAAACGATGGACCGTCCATCCCTGGCTGCGAGTCCTGGGGCGGAAAGGCCCACGGGCAGTTCGGTTCCAAGTTCATCCGCGAGCGTCCGCACGACGCTGGCAAAGCGTTTCGCGTCGGCTCCGTCATCGTCGGTCTGGCGCATCTCCCGCCGCAAAACCTCCCCAGCCGCCGTGACGACCACGCCCTTGATCTGCGTTCCGCCGATATCGATCCCGACGGCCCTCATCCGCGCTACTCGTGCTGACCTTCGCTCACGGACCACCCGCCATCCACGCTCAAGACCTGCCCGGTGCAAAACTTTGAGGCATCGCTCAGGAAATAGATCGCAGCCGCGTCAAGGTCTTCCGGCTGGGCGATGCGACCGCCGTCGAGCGGCTGCTTGGTGCGGATGAAGCGTTGCATCTTCTCATCCTGCGCCGCGCGCTGCGACATCGGCGTCTCGACCAGCGCCGGTGCGAGCACATTCACGCGAATGCTGGCATCGGCGTAGTAAGCGGCAAGACTCGTACTCAGGCCGATGATACCCGCCTTGGCCGTCGCATAGGCGTGGGTGGCGAAGTAGCGCGGGGAAGGATGCGCAGCCAGCACGCTGCTGACATTGAGAATGCTGCCGGGTGTATTCCGGGCGAGAAATTGCCGCACGGCCGCACGATTCGAGAGCATCACCGAAGTAAGGTTTAGCTCAAGCGTGGCGGCCCAGCCTTCGTCGGTGAGTTCGTGCAGCGGGCCATCGCCGTCTTTGCGTCCGCTCCCGCCGGCCACGTGGTAGAGACCGTGGAAGCCGCCAAACGCCGAGATGGCTTCACCGATCGCCCGCTCCGCCGTTTCGGGTTTCGTCGCGTCGCCGGCAAACGCGAGCGCCTTCGACCCGAGCACCATTTCCGCGGCGGCAACGCTCTCCGGTTTTCGTCCTACGACGACGACGTGCGCGCCGGCTGCGATGAAGGCGCGAGCCGCGGACAGACCGATCCCGGTCGTGCCACCGATGATGACGAGAGATTTACCAGCGAGCGCGTTGGGCATGACGCGGAGCATAGGGCCTCGAGGTTTGCCGCGGCAATGCCCGCGACGAGCGGCGTCGGCGCGCCAGTTTCGTCACACTTTCCACGCCCCGCGATACTCGCGCGTGAGCCACTTCGCGTCGCCCGTGCCGCCAGCGAATTCGTTCTTCGCGGGGTCCCACTGAATCTTCTGCCCGTGCCAGTAGGCGAGGCTCGTGAGGTGGCAGGCGGTCACGGTGCGAGCGCCCACTTCCACGTCGCAGATCGGCGGCTTGCGGCTGGCGATGGAAGTGAGGAAGTCGGCCTTGTGATCGGTGCTCGCGTAGAGCTTCACCTTCGCGTCGGTCAGGAATTCCTTCTCCACCGCGTCGAGTTGCGCGGCCAGCTTGGGCTTCGCGTCCTTCTCCACCGCGTTTGCTTTCTCCGCGCCCATCAAGGTCATCTTGAACTTCCCGCGGTTCACGTAGATCACGCCGCCGGTGCCGTGGAAGGTCACGCCGTTTTCCTTGATGTGCTCGATCTCGATGCCGCCGGCGTAACGCAGCTTCACGCCAGCGTCCGCGGTCTGCCAATCGCTCGGCGGGAGGATTTCGATCGGCCCGCTGGCGTCCATGCCGAGGCCCCAGTGCGCGATGTCGAGATGATGCGCGCCCCGGTCGGTGACGCCGCCGCCGCCGTATTCGCGATAGGAGCGCCATTGCGGAAAATGATTATGCACACCGCGCGGGCTCAGGATTTCATTGAACTCCCGCTGCGGCGCGGGCCCGAGCCACAGATCCCAGTCGAGCCCCTTCTCCATCTCCTGCCCGGGCAGATCGCACGGTTTCGCCGGCCCACCGAAGCCCGCGGTCACGCGCGACACTTTGCCGATCACGCCGTTCCGCACGAGTTCGCACGCAACGCGAAATTCTCGCGAAGACCGCTGCATCGATCCGGTCTGAAAGACGCGATTGTTTTTCCGCACTGCATCGACCAGAGCACGTGCTTCGTGAATCGTCTGTGTGAGCGGCTTCTCGCAGTAGATGTCCTTGCCCGCCTCCGCCGCGGCGATGGCGATGAGCGCGTGCCAGTGATCCGGCGTCGCGATGACGACGGCGTCGATATCCGTCCGTGCGAGCAGTTCGCGGTAGTCGTTGTACGCCGCGCAGCCTTTGTAAGTCGCGTCCGTCTTCTTCGCGTAGAAAGCCTCGGCGGCCTTCTTCCCATCCTCGCGGCGCGTGGCGTCCACATCGCACACCGCCACGGCCTGCGCTTCCGGCTTCGTCATGAGGCCGCTCATGAGTCCGCGCGCCTGCTTGCCGTAGCCGATCACGGCGAAATTGATCCGCGAGTTTGGCTTCGTCTCCGCGGACCAAATGCGCGACGGCAGGAAGAGCGGCGCGACGCCGGCGGCGAGGGTGGTCTTGAGGAAAGTGCGGCGAGTCGGGGTGTGCATGGAGGGGAAGGTTTTGAGGTAAGTGATGGAAATCGAGCGCGTCCGAGCACGCAATGAATTAGCGCGCCGCTACTTCACGGTCTGTTCGAGCCCGAGTTTTTCGAGCACCTCTTTGGGCGGCCCATCAAAGGTCGCAAGCGGGATATTGCCGACGTAGCCGATGGCCTTCCAGCCATCGACCGTGCTGAAGTATCCGCCGGCCGTGAGGCTGCGCATCTTGAGGAAAAAATGCGCGGGCCTTTTGAACTCAGCGGCGGTCGTGGAGCGATTGCAGATGTCGTCACAGATCGCGCGGTGTTGCGCGGCGTCGAGCGCGGCAAAGCCTTTCTGGAAGCGCTTCTGCGCCTCGGTGTCGAGCCAGGCGAGACCCTCCAGGATCATCGGACGATCCGCAGTTTGGATCGGATACGGAGCGCTCACCCATTCGTCAATGAACTCGGGCACACCCACCGCGCTCGCCGCAGGGCCGAGATCGTCGGCGGGGATGAGAATGTCGCAGAGCGTCTTCACGGTGAGGCGCTGTTTGGCGTCGAGGATCAGCGGCCAGGCGTCGCTGGGCTTGTACTCCTTCATCAGATTCGGGTCGGTGCCGTAGCCCTTCCTCGCGAGGGCGGCAGTCGTGCCGCTCTGGGCGAAGAGTTCCAGTTCACTCACGGACATGGCCGCGCTGGCGGCGGCGAACCACTTGAGCACTTCGCGGCGGGAAAGGCGGGGACGGGGTTCGTTGTTCATGCGGGTGCCTGGTTACAGCGCTCCTTTGCGGGCTTGTTCGATGAGGTAGTCGCCGGTGCGCCAGGCGAGCGCCATGATGGTGAGCGTCGGGTTCTTATCGGCGTTGGAAGGGAAAGGAGAGCCATCGCAGAGGAAGAGATTCCTCACGTCCCACGTCTGGTTCCATTGGTTGCACACCGATTTCTTCGCGTCGTCACCCATGATCGCGCCGCCGACTTCGTGGATGATCTTCCCGCCAGTCTCAATATAGGAGAGCGGATCGTCGGACTTCGGAGTGCGCACCGTGCCACCCATGGCTTGGATGAGTTCCGAAAAAGTCCGGCGCGCGTGAGCCGCCTGCTTTAGCTCGTGCTCGCTCCATTTCCAGTGCCAGCGCAGCACCGGCACGCCCCACTTGTCTTTCACCGTCGGATCGAGCTCACAGAAAGAGCCTTCATTTGGGATCATCTCGCCGCGACACGCGTAACCGACAAACGAGCCGTAGTAACGGCGCGCCTCTTCCTTAAACTTCGACCCATAACTCCCGAGCGTCAGATCATCCGGCACCGGATTGCCACCCATCGGCATATTCCGCGAGCCACCCATCTCGATGTGATACCCACGCGGGAAATCCGTCTTACCCGCGGCCTGCTCCTGGTAAAGCCACCACGGCGAGTAGAAGTGCGATCCGCCAGCGCCGTCCTCGTTGTGCGGCGGACAATTTTCCAGCATCGGGATATGCCCGTTCACGCCGGTGCCGACCGTGTCCATGATGTACTTGCCGACGAGCCCACTCGAATTCGCGACCCCTTTGCCGCCATTCGAGTTCAGCAGGATACGCACGGTCTAGCCGCTGCTCGCCGCCACTACCACCGCCTTCGCTTTGACGCGCTGCTCACTGCCATTGGTCTTGTCGATGAAGAGCACCCCGGTCGCCTTGCCGTCCGCACCCATCAGGATTTCGCGGGCGTGGGCATTGGGGATGATGTCGAGATTCTCCGTCGCCAATGCAGGCGGAAGGTGCACCGTCGTCGATTGGTAGTTCGCGCGAATCGAGCACCCGCGCCCACAATCCGTGGCCCAGAAACACGCCGCCCGCGCGCGCATGGCTTCCGCGACGATCTTTTGAGCCCGTTCATTTCCGGGATGCAGCTTCTGCGGGATGTTCTCCCAATCGAGCGCCTTGGTCAGCACGGCGCGATGGATCGGCATGAAAGGAATGCCAAGCTTCTTGCCATACTTTTGCGAGAGCAACTCGGCGACGCGACCCTTCGGCGGCGGGAGTAACACACCGTCTGGCGAGTCGGGCGTGTTTTCCATCCCGGAGTTCGTGCCATAGACACCGATGAGCATCTCGACCTTCGTGTAGTAAGGATCGACGTCCTCGTAACTCACTGGCCAATCGAAACCCAGCCCATCGCGAGTGCGCGGTTTGAAGTCGTAAGGTCCATTGCGTAGCGAGATGCGGCCCCAGTGATTCGTGCGCCCGCCGAGCATGCGCGTCCGCCGCCACATGAACTGCTCCTCCTCTTTCTCCGAAGCCTGCGTGTAAGGCTCGCCCGGCACCTCCCACCCGCCATCGATCGTCGCATCGTAGAAGCCAAAATTTTTCTCCGGCGTCTTCTCGCCGCGCAGCGGTGCCTGATCCCCGCGCTGAAACATCGGCGTCTCCGTCAGCGGATCGTAGTTCCGCCCCGCCTCCAGCATCACGCACTTCAGTCCCGCGAGCGTGAGCGTGTAAGCCATCTGCCCGCCGCCCGCACCGGAACCGATGATGGCAACGTCGTATTCAGTTTTTGCCTGGGAAGCGGAGATGATGGGCATTGTTGGAATGCGGGTGCTGTGGTGGGAACGGACGCTGGCTCAACGGCGCGCCGCCAATTGTTTCTGCAAGCCGGCCAGGGTGGAAGCATTCGCGGGAAGCGCAGCGACGTTGTGCCATTCCCCGGGGTCCGCCTGATGATCGTACAGTTCGAGTTTCCCGTCGCTCCACTCCGTGAGCCGCCAGCGCTCCGTGCGCAGGGAAAAACCACTCATGCCGCCACCCCGCACGAGATGCGTGAGCGCGCTGTCGCGGATGGCTTGCGCCGGATCGTCGAGCAATGGCGCGAGGCTCTGCCCTTTCACCGTGGCCGGCACAGTGAGCCCGCAGAGCCCAACGACGGTCGGGTAAATATCGAGAAACTCGACGAGGCTGCGGCACACCGCGGGCTTCACTTCAGGCGCGACGATGAGCAGCGGCGCACGGCAGGAGCGGTCGAAGAGCGTGTTCTTATTCCACCAACCGCGCTCGCCGAGATGGTAGCCGTGATCGCCCACAAAGATGACCACCGTCTTCTCCCAAAGCTTCAGCCGGTCCATCGCGTCCATGAGCCGCCCGACCTGCGCATCCGTCTGCGACGTACCGGCATAGTAGTGCGTGAGAAAGTCCTTCCGGTCCGCATCCGTGAACTGCGCGAAGGCCGCCTCGAAGGCTCCACCGCCGAGCGTCTGCTTGAACATTGGTGTCGCATCCGCCGGATCGCGATGCAGCTTCAGCGACCCCGCGGGAAACTGCGCGACGTAACGCTTGCCCACCACAAAGGGATCGTGCGGTCGGTGAAATCCCGCGCCGATAAACCACGGCTTGCCCGCGAGCCGCTCCATCGCCGCGATCGCCTGCTGCGCCGTCTGCCCGTCGGATTGATCGTCGTCGGTTCCTTCGAGATCCGCCACCTCGCACCACTTCAAAGTGCCCCCCGTGAGATTCCGCCGCGGCCCGGTGTTCCCGAGCTTCGTCGCCTTGAACATCTTCGCCTCATCCCACGATTTCGCGCCGTCGAGAAAACGATTCTCCGCCTGCCCCTCGGTCCCTCCCGCGTGGTAGATCTTCCCATAAGAAACCGCGGTCGCCCCATGCTGCCGGAAGAGCTCCGGCAGCGTCACGATGTCCGGCATGGTCTCGCGGAAGAAAGTGCCGTTGCCCGTCACGCCATTCACCTCCGGCCGTGTGCTCGTGAGCATCGAAGTGCGGCTCGGATTGCACACCGGATACTGCACGTAAGCCCGATCAAACCGCACCCCGCGCGCGGCGAGCCGATCGAGATTCGGCGTCTTCGCCTGCGCATCGCCGTAGCAGCCCAGCGCCGGCCGAAGATCATCCGCCATGATGAGCAAGACATTGTAACGCGGCGCATCCGCAGCGCGCAGCGCGGCCAGTGAGCCGAGCAGGATGGCGGCGAGGGTTGCGATGATTTGTTTCATGGTGTGATGCCGATCGTGTCCGCGACGTTCGCGATCGGGAGCGGGGCGACCTTTGGCGGCGCCTGCGCGACGAAAGTGCCGGGGGGACGAAGTGCGGATCGGTGAACGGAGGCGAACAAGCGGGAATGTTCGCCCGTAAATCTCACCGTCGGCAATCCGTAAGAGCGATTTTGCGTCGCCGATGAAGTCGCCGCGGATGCTGTCTTCGGCTCCCGGTCGCGCGGGCGCCGGCAGAAAGTCTCATCACCTTTCGCGTGGCGACGGGGGCGAGAAGGAGACTACATTCACCGCATGGCGACGACCAAACAACTCGCAGAACTTTTCCGCGCCGTCGCAGGGCACGACATGCCTCGTGCCGTGGAATCTGCGCGGCGCATCGCCCAGATCGAAGCGGACAAGGGCAATCACAGCGCTGCGCGCGACCTGCTCGGCTCGCTCAACGGCTACGCCACGCCGGGGCATGCCGGTCATTCACATCCCATCGCGCAGAGCCTGACCGCGCAGCAGTGCGTGTCCTTTCTCCCCCACTCCGCGACGCTCGACGCGCTTGAACTCCCCGCCGCACTCCGCGCGGAAATCTTGGAGCTTTCCGCCGAGTGGAGGCACCGCGCCGAGCTACGGGCGCAGGGCATCCCACGCCGCTGGCGGCTGCTTTTCCACGGCCCGCCTGGCTGCGGGAAAAGCGCCACCGCCGCCGCGCTCGGCCAGCTCGTTGGCCTCCCCGTGTATCTTGTGCGCTTCGATGCACTCATCGGCGCGTATCTCGGCCAGACTGCACTGCGCCTCCGGGAAGTCTTCCGCTTCGCCACCGAAAATCCGTGCGTGCTGCTCTTCGATGAAGTGGATGCGCTGGCGAAACGTCGCGGCACACCAATGGAAGTCGGCGAGATCGACCGCGTGGTCATCGCCTTCATGCAGGAACTCGAACACGCCTCGCCCGAAGGCTTCATCATCGCCACCTGCAACCTCCCGCACTCGCTCGACGACGCCCTCTGGCGCCGCTTCGACCTCCCCGTAATTTTCCCCAAACCCACCGCCAAACAGCTCACCACCTTCGCCCGCAAACGCTGCAAGCAACTCGGTTTCGCGCCATCGAAAAAACTCCCGCTGCTCGCCGCCAAAGCGGGCAACTACGCCCGCGCCGAACAACTCATCGCCGACGAAGCGAGGCGGCGCGCGCTGGCGAAACTAACAGGACGCAGCGCCAGAACTCACCTTTTGCAAAGTCACAATGCCTGAAATTCCGAAACCAACTGCGAGCGAAATTGCTTCCGCCATTCCAGAAGTCACTGATGCGACCGTGGTCAAGTCGGGTGGCTTCAAGGTCGTGTATCGCGCGACCATCAATGGCCGGACGGAAGCTTTGAAGCTGGTGCATATTCCATCGTTTGCGGGAATTGATGACCCGAAGCCGTTTCAAGACGAGTGTTTGGCGCGAGTGCGGCGCGAAGTGCAGACGCTCGCCGACTGCCAAGATCCGAATGTCGTGAAGCTCGGCTCCATCGCTCCGCGACAAGTGGCAATGCTCGGTGAATCGCTCATCGCGTACTCGGAGGAATTCCTGCCGGGTAAAGACCTCCGCGCACACATCAAGGATGGATGGCGGCCCGGTGAGCCCGAACTCCGCACCCTTTTCCTCACGCTGATCACCGCCATTAAATCACTCTGGGAATTACCCAATCGCGTCGTCCACCGCGACATCAAGCCGGACAACATCATCCGGCTGGACGACGACGCCCGCCCGTTCGTGCTTCTCGACCTTGGCATCGCCTACGCCGTATTCGATACCGCGCTGACGGTGAATCCAGAGCAGCGGTTGCCAGTCGGGACGTTCCCGTATCTGGCGCCGGAAATGTTCCAGCCAAACTTTCGCGACACGATTGATTACCGCAGTGACCTCTACGCCGCGGCGCTCACGGTCTATGAGTGCGCGACCGGGCGGCATCCGCTCGCGAGGGAAGGCGAATACCTCGTGAAAACGCTGACGCGCATCCTGCAAGACACGCCGCCTCCGCTCCGCAGCGCGCGGGCCGACTTGTCGCCGGTGCTCTGCGAGATGGTGGATGGGATGTTGAAAAAACGCCCGGCACTGCGCCCGGCGAACCTTCCATCGCTCATCAACAAGCTCCAATCCTGACCATGAAACTCTACGCACAGCACGGATTTGGCGATGGGGACAAGGTCGCTACGGGATTGGAGAGGGGCTTGATTGACGGGGCCATCCTCGGTGCCAAAGACCTGCCGGCGGAAAAACTATCCGCCAAGCTCGGCGACCTGCGCGCGGCATCGGCGGGTGCGACGCTGGTTTTCGACCCGCAGTTTTACGTGAGCCTTCTCCGCAACAACGGTGCGCTCCGCCTCGGCGCACTGGAAAGCTACGATTACTTCCGCAGTTGGCGGCGCAGTCAGCTTGAGTCGTCCGAACGGGTCGCCGAAGTGCTGGACAGTGCGCTCGAATTTCAAGCGGCAGTTCCACAACTGGACGCGCTTATCGCACCGAACATTCTCATCTCCCGTTCATTCGATTCCGCCGAGGCGGTGATTGCGAAGAACTTCATCCGGGCGACAGCGAACCGGCACCGACAGACGGGAGACGCGCGGCCTGTTTTCGCGACGCTGGCTGTGTCGCGCGAGGCGCTGCTTCACACGGATGAATTCGAGAGTTTCCTTGCCGACATCACGCTGCTTGATGAGCCGCCAAACGGTTTTTACCTCCTCATTGGCGCATCCAGCAGCGAAGCGCGCGGCGAGATTCTCCACGCTGATGTCATCGCCGCGTGGATGCTGCTCAACCGCTCGTTGAAGCTGAACGGCTTTGAAGTCATCAATGGCTACTCGGATTTGCTGACACCCTTCCTTGCCGCTGTCGGGGCCGATGCCGGTGCTACGGGATGGTTCAACACACTCCGCGTATTTTCGCTGGAGCGTTTCGGCCCCGCCGCCGGGATGGCGCGGCAGCCGCTGCCGCGCTACCTGTCCGCGCGACTCCTAAATCGCCTGACTTTCGTCGAACTCAACGCGATGCGGGCGATGTTCCCAAAGATGCTGAATCGCCTGCCCACCGACGCTAGCTTTCCCAGCGACGATGAACCGGAACGAATTGCCGAGGCGTTTCAGGCATGGGAGGCATTACGAACGATGAGCGCAGCAATGTCCGGCGGCGACATCTCCGCCAATCTGGCGGCGTGCGAACTAGCCGTGGCGGAGGCGCGAAATGCCTACGGCACTATTGCCGCCGCTGGCTTCCGACTCGGGCCGAAATCCGGAGGCGACCACATCGCCGAAATCCACGAGGGACTTACCGCCTTCCGCGAGTCCGCAGAACTTTGACACTCCGCATCAGCGTCTCCACCGCCCGCGCACGGGCACGCGGGCTGAGTGGCTTGGCGGGGCGCGGTGAGTAGTGGCGGACGATGCGGGCGGTGTCGGCGTCGAATGACCAGAGGCCGACTTTCAGATGGCGAAAGAGGTCGAGCTTTTCCATCGCGAGTCTCGCGGCCGACTTCGGCAGAACGACGTAGGCAGCGTTTGCGAACCAGCGGTAGCGGCACGCCTGGCTGAGCGCCTTGCGCCAGTCGGTGAGCTTCATCTCGAAGGCGAGCAGCGACTCGTCGCGGATGAATGTCTCGTTGCGAAGCTCGACTGCGCGGCCTTCATCGCGGCTGCCCGCATTCGTCCAGACGAACCACACAAAATCCGCGACACCGAAACCGGCGACCGCCAGCTCGCGCGCGGGCATGGACGAGCGCGGGCGGCCCGCTTGCATCCGCTCCGCGAGATAGGCGCGGCTAAACGCGAGGACGAACCCCGATTCGCCCCGCTTGCGGCTCACATTGGCCGGTAAATTTTTGCGGGTGTTTGTCGCGATGGAAATCGGCGGATGGTCGGTGGCGCAACGCACGCTGCGTCTGTAACCGCCAGGATTCGCGACCGCAAGTGGCGCACTCATTTTCCGCCGCTCACGCGCCCTTCGGCTTGATGAACATGACCTCCGCGCGGTCGATCCAGCCTTTGCGCAGATCGAGGCGGAACCAGCCGTCGCTGTTTTTCCGGTGGATGCGGCAGCCGGAGCGCGGGCCGAATTCCTTCAGGTCGTACTGCGCCCACGTCTTGCCCATGTCGGGCGAGTAGATGATGCCGTTCGCGTAGGTCGAGGCCGGGGCACAATGCGTCGCGAGCATCACGCCGTCCTGGATGATCATGTTCGCGGATTCGAACTTCGGGTTGAAGAGCAGCGTGTGCTTGGTCGTGTCCGTGATGTCCGCCGGCGCGCAGGTGAAGATGCCGCGATCATGCTCGGGGCCGACCTTCGGGCCGTTCGCGTCGGCGATCCAATAGACGCGCCCGTCCACGAAGTTGATCCCGCCGCATTTGAAACGGGAGTCGGAGTTCACGCTGATGATCACTTTCCAGCTCCACGCATCCGCCTTCGCGTCGTAGGTGCCGCGCAGCCAGTGGCACTCGTTGCCGTGGCCGCGGTCGATGTCGCCGGTGCACGCGTAGAAGGCGTTCTCGGTCGGGCTGTAGGTCACGTTGTGGATGTGGCGGCAGATGACCGGGTTCGTCGCGTCGCCGAGCAACGGCGCATCCGGCGCGGCGCCCTTTTGCTGGAACTTCGGATTCTGCCCGAACGAATACGCGAGCTTCACCGTCTGCCCGTTGTCGGTGGAGTAGAAGATATTCACCGGCACCGCGCCGCCGACCACGTTGCAGTAGTTGCCCCACACGAGCATCTCCTTGCCATCCACCTCGAAGCAGTGCTCGCCATCGAGCGGATGAAAATACCAGCCGGGCAGTTCCGGATTCACCGGCTTGTGCGGGAGGTAGTCACTGCCGTCGCGATTCTTCACGATGATCTCGCGGTGCGTCTTCAGATTGTCCGTGCTCAGGAAAAGATGCGTGGTCGTGGCGAAGAGGATGTTCCCATTTTTCAAAATGACGCTGAACGTGACCGCGTCCGCATAGGGAAATTCCGCGCTGTGCGCCCACGTCTTTGCATTGTCCTCCGAGAGGAAAATCTTCCCGTCGCCGAAGCCGAATGCCTTGTTGTCACGCTGCGAATCGATGTATGGCCCCTCCGGCGCGCCGCGGTAGAAGAAGTGCTCCGTCTCCCGGATGTCCGAGCGCGCGGCGCTGAGTCTGTGTGGCAGCAGGAAGCTGCCCGCGGTGGCCGCCGTGGCCCCGAGCCACTGGCGGCGTGTGAGTAATGGGCTTTTCATATTTGCTTCGCCGCGGTCGGGCGTACCTTGAAATGGGCGAGGTAGATGTTCGCGGGATTGAAGGCCGCGCCCTTGGCCGTCGGAAATTCGTGCGATGAGTAATAGCAGAGCAGCACCTCCCCGCCCTTCGGTCCGTCGGCGAAGCTTTGATACGCGTTGTCGCCGCCGCTGGGGATGATCCACGGGTTCTCGAGTCCGTTCTCGGTGACCGTCCACACTTTGCAGACCGCAGGATAACCATCAGGCCGAGGCTCGCGCACGTCGCGCGCGGAAAGCAGCAAGCCGCCGTCCTTCAACGCGTGCAGCGCGGGCCCGCCGAAATTGTTCACGCCGGTGGCGTAGGCCCGCCAGGGACCGTTGGGCTTCGCGCCGAAGACGATCACGCCGTCCTTCGAGGTGCGAATGGCCGAGACGAGCGTGCCGTCGGGCGTCCACGCCACATCGGCCTCGTGGCCCCAGCCGGTGCCGGGGCCGCCTTTGTGCATCGCGGCGGTCGGGCCTTCGCCGTAGGTGTGCAGCGCCTTGAATTTCACGCCATCCTCGGAGCGGTAGAGGATCAGGCCGAACAACCCGGGCGAGCCCTCCGCCTTGTTCCCGCAGCGCGCAAGGCTGTAAAACGCGCCGTCCGGGCCTTTGCGAATGCGGAAAAGCCAGCGGCGACGGTTGGGAGTGAGCACGAGTCCGCTGCCCGGCTTCGGCTCGACGAACTCCGACTCCAGCTCGCGCGGCTCGCTCCATGTCACGCCGTCGGCGGATTGCGAATAGAAATCTTCCTTCGAGTGAAAGACGACCTGGACCTTGCCGTGATTGTCGAACACGAGCGGATCGCGGCAGTCGTGGTCGCGCGTGAACTCGGCGACCTTGTCCCACTTTTTCAAATCCTCGGCTTTCGCGCGGATGACGGTGATCTTCGACTCCGGTGCCTGATGCGAGTCCGACGTGCGGAATGAGACGTAGTAGAAGTCGCCGACGCGCGCGATGCCGGGGAATCCGTTGTGCCGCCCGTCGGTCCAGATGGTCTGCGAGTAATAAAATGAAACCATCGGGCGTGGCAGCGGCTTCACATCGAGCGAAAGATCCGGTGCGCTCGCAGCGCGGGCTGGAAGCGCACGACCGCCCGCGGCGAGGACGGAGGCTTGAAGCGTCGTGTGGAGGAAGCCGCGTCGAGTGAGATGGGTGTTCATGTGAGAGAGTCTCGTAACGTCGAAGCCACAGCGTCGTTCCATGTATTCATTTTCCCAACTCGCCGCAAAGCGCCAGCGCCCGCAGCGCCTGCGCGGTGCTGATGTAGGTGATGTAGTGATACGTGTCGCGGTAGAGCGACTTCATCCACCAGCGCCCGCTCTCGCGCTGATTCGCCTTCAGCCACGCGACACCCTTTTGAATCCGCGCATCGTCCGCCGGCACGCCGCTCTCGCGCAGCAGCACGATGGCCCACGCCGTCAGGTAAGGATCGCTCGCCGGGCTGGCCGCGTCGGGCTCGCCCTGGATCATCGTCACGACCTTGGGGTCCATCGTTTCGTGCCACTTCATGAGGTCCGACATGCGCCGCGTGGACCACCCGCCATCCGGCTGCTGCCGACGCCAGAGCATCGCCGTCGCCGGCGCGCGCACCGGTGGCGGCACGAGGTCCGGCATGAGCGCGGAAAGCTGGAGCTTCAGCGCGAGTTCGTAGTCATTCACCGGCTCGTGTTCGCGCAGGAAATTCTTCATCCGCTCGACGCGTGCGAGCGTGTCGGCGTCCTTGAGATTCGCCAGCCAGCCCGGCGCGGTGGTGATGGCGCGCGCCGCCTGCACGGTCAGCTCGAAGTCCGTGGTGATGTAGGGAATCTCCACCTGCTTGATCGTGCGGAAAAATCCTTCGTCCGTGAGCAGCGTGAGCGTGTGCCGCAGCGAACGGTCGGTGTGCTCGCTGAGCTTGCCTGCGACGTGCTTGTCCCACGAAGCGAGACCGGAACTGCGCCACACGGATTTGATCGGGCTGGCGTCCTTGCCGCCATCCTTCGGCACCTCGTCGATGAAGTCCGCGAGCACCTCGTCGCTCGGCTGGCCGAGCCACGGCGTCAAAGCCGAGCGCTCGACCATGTAAACGCCCGTGCTGTGACACGCGATGCACGACTTTTCCCGAACCCAATGATGCGCGCCATCGTCGAGATATTTTGCCGCCGCCTGGATCGTCTCAGGTCCGAACGCCTTCACCCGCGGCTCGTCCGCCGTCGCTGCCGGGACTTCGATGCCCGCAGACTTGTATTGAAACTCCGGCTTCGGCTTCGTCTCGACCGCGTGCGCCGTGACGGCAACTGCTGCGAGGATGGCGATGAGGGAGGATTTCATGGCGCAGAGATGCTGCACGATTCGAGCAATCTGGGCAGCATTCCTTTGGCCTGCGCCTCGCGGGCCCAGGCGCACGGCGGCGCTGATCCTACTTCGCCGCGGCATCGCGGGGCGGGCTCGGCAGAGGTGCTTCGGGGGTGAGCGAGAAATTGCGGAAGCCGGCCTTGCCGCCGATGAGCACGAAATCCACGCCGCCTTTCTCGCGCTCGAAAATCTGGTCCGTCGCGCTGAACTTCGTGCCGCCGATTTCGCCGTCGAGATTGATGCCGTCGAACTTGAGGGTGAGCGCGTGCCATGTGCCGGGCGTAAGGGCGACCGGGACTTTCTTGAGGATCACGTTCTTCTCGCCGGTCACGTCGGCAAACGTAATGCGGTCGGCGGCGATGTCCGTGCGGATGATCACGTCGCCCGCCGGGTCGCGGAAGCGCAGCGTGAACTGGCTGTCGGGCGCGAGGTTGAACTCGTAGCCCAGCATGCCGTTGCGGAACTCCGCCGGGCCGCGCAGCAGCGCGTCCTTGTTCTCGGCATTCAGCGATGCCCAGAGCGCGCCGTCCTTCGCCTCCCAAGTTCCGCGCTGGGCCTTCCACGGCTTGCCGGGGAGCTTCGCAAAGGACTCGCGAATGGTGCCATCCTTCTCGATGTTCGCGGCTGCGTCGGGCGATTTGGGAAGCGGGACACCTTTGGTTTTCTTGCGCTCGCTCTTGGGCTTCTTCGTCTTTGCGCCCTCGGGCAGCGGCATCCCGAAACGCTTTGCACCGGCTTTGATGGGGTTCGCCATTTCGGCCAACCAGGCGTCGTGGAGCTTCGTGAGTTCGGCGACTTTCTCCGGCATCTGCTGCGCGAGATCATTTTTCTCCGCCACGTCCTTGCCCAAATCAAAGAGGCCCGTGCGCGCCTTCTCACCGACGAGTTTCCAATCGCCAGAACGCACCGCCCACCAGCCCTCCTCGCTGCCTGCGGACCAGAAAAGATTGCGCAGCGGCAGCGTCTCGTTGCCTTGCAGGATCGGCAGGATGTTTTTCCCATCGAAAGGCTTCGCGTCCACTGGCGCGACGCCCGCCGCCGCGAGCGCGGTCGGGAGAATATCGAGCGCGATGACGGGCGCCTGACTCTCGCCGGGCTGCAATTTCGCCGGCCAACAGACGAGAAATGGTACCCGGATGCCGCCCTCGTAGTCCTGATGTTTGCCGCCGCGCAACGGCGTGTTCACCGCCGACTGCGCGAGCGGGCCGCCGTTGTCGCTGATGAAAAACAGCAGCGTGTTTTCCCACACGCCTTCCGCTTTCAGCGTCGCGACGACTTTGCCGATCGCGTCATCCATCCGCTTTCCCATCGCGAGGAGTGTGTTGCGGTCGGCGTTGCCGGTGTTGAATTTTGCGATCTCATCCGCGGGCGCCTGGAGCGGCGCGTGGACGGCATTGAACGCGAGATACACGAGGAACGGCTGCGCTTTCTTTCGCGTGATGAATGCCGCGGCCTCCTCGCCGAGCCGGTCCGTGAGATAGCCCGTCTCCTGCACCGGCGTCGTGCCTCGGTAGATCGGATCGTCCGGATCGTTGAGTTTGAAATAATCGTGCGCGCCGCGGCCGAGGAAGCCGAACACTTCATCGAACCCGCGCAACGCCGGG
Organism: Chthoniobacteraceae bacterium; assembly: GCA_031409655.1. Taxonomy (GTDB): domain Bacteria; phylum Verrucomicrobiota; class Verrucomicrobiia; order Chthoniobacterales; family Chthoniobacteraceae; genus JANNXQ01. The sequence goes on from JANNXQ010000078.1 coordinate 64,776, forward strand.
CTCCACGCCACATCCGGCCCGAGGTGCCATTTCCCAAACTGCGCCGTCGCGTAGCCCGCCGGTTTGAAATGCTGCGGGAAAATCTTCTCGCTCATCGGCAACCCGCTCCCCGCCTCGCCGCCCGTGTAGAGCCCGAGCCGCTGCTGATACCGCCCCGTCATCAGGCCGGCGCGCGTCGGCGAACACACATGCCCGCTCACATAGCCCTGCCGGCAGATCACGCTCGCCCTCGCGAGCGCGTCGAGATGCGGCGTGGTGATTTCCTTCGGATGCGCGGGATTGAAGCGCACATCCGCGTAACCGAGATCATCCGCGACGATGACGACGATGTTCGGTTTCGGTTCGGCAGCGCTGAGCAGGGCAGACGCGGCGAGGAGCACGGCAAGAAGTTTGGAGGTAAAGACGGTCGTTTGCATAGTTTCGGTGACTAGGGGTGAACTTCGGAGGCCGGCATTGCCCGCACCGTGACGTTGGTGAACGTTTCGCTATCGGCCGGCTTTTTGAAGCGGGTGTCTTTGTCGTTCACCCAGATCGGCGTGGTGCGACCGTCGGCGTGGCGGAGGCGGAGGTTGTCGAGGTAGATGGTGTAAGTGCCAGCAGTGCCGCCGGTGAAGACGACACCGTGTTTGCCGAGCGGGCCCGGAGCAGTGCTAGCGAGGCCGATGATGCGGTGCTCCCAAGTGCTCTTGCCATCGGCGATGCCGGGGCCGCTGACTTGATCGCGGCCATACTGATCGACTGCGGTACCGATCTTGAAGAGCGGGCCGAAAGGTTTACTGTTGTTGCCTTCGAGGGTGGAGAAATACGGCTGCTTCTTCGCGGTGTTCGGCGAAAAGGCGATGTCGTACTCGATCCAGTCGGTGGCGTATTGCGTGCCACTCCAGTTCGCTAGCGAGATGGCGAGTCGATCTTTTGGTTTGGCCTTGTCCGTGATGGTGACGGTGACGGCGAGCACCTCGCCTTCGGGTGCGGCAGGCTGGTGATACTTCGCTGGAGCAGGCTGGTGGCTGAGTGCGGCCCCGAGCGAATCGGCCCACGCATTCATCTTCGCGGCGAGGGATTTCACCACGGCGGGATTGGAGTCGGCGACGTTGTTCGTTTCGAGTTCATCCTTAGTGATGTCATGGAGTTCGGTGCGGTTGAAGAAGCGGTGCAGCTTCCACTGCGCGGTGCGGATGGCGTCTTCGTCGTGCCAGATCCAGTAATAGCTTTCCACCGGACTGGCGGTGTTATCGCGGAGAGCGGGCCAAATGTTTTTTCCATCCAGCGGTCGCGTCTCAGGCATCTTCGATTCCGTCATCGCCATCAGCGTCGGAAACATGTCGAGCGCACCGCAGAGGCCCGTCCATTTCTTGCCGCCGACGAGTCCTCCTTTCGGCCAATGCATGACGGTGGGCAGACGCACGCCGCCGTCATAGACGGTGTGCTTGTGGCCGCGCAAAGGCAGGCTGCTGCCGGCTTCCATCGCGCCATTGTCGCTGGTGAAAACGAAGATGGTGTTATCGAGCAGACCCAGCTTCGTCAGCTCGGCCTCAATGGTGGCGACGTCGTTGTCGAGCGCATGAAGCATCGCGGCGTGGATGTGTTTGTTCTCGTCGGTCGTCTTGCCGCTGGCGGTGGGTAGCTTGGCGGCCATTTGCGGATCAATTCTCGCCAAATCACTTGCCTTAGCCTGCATGGGTGAGTGCGCGATTTGGAATGGGATGTAGCAGAAGAACGGTTGCTCCTTGCTGGCTCGAATAAACTCCACGGCATGCTGGGTGAGCAGGTCATCCGTGTAGCCTTCATCTTGCGGACGAAACTCGCGGTTATGCCACCACGACACCGGTCCCCCACCTTTGACCGTGCGGCGCGTGAAGTGATCTGGTCCGCCGCCGTAATAGACCCACGCCTCATCAAAGCCGTGCGCGTTCACTCCGTGGCCGAAGTCAGGCATTTTGTTCGGCATGTGTTTGAAGGCCTCGGCAAAGTGGGCGCTGAACTCCGGCGTCTCGGGATCATTGCCATTGTGCCATTTGCCAAAGACACCGGTGCGATAGCCATTGGCCTTGAAGCCTTCGGCGATGGTCGTCTCGGCAGGTTCGAGCTCGCCGCCGGTCTCTGGCCCAGTGCCCACGCGGATCGGATGACGTCCCGTGAGCAGCATGGCGCGGGTGGGCGAGCACACGCACCAGCCCATGAACTTCGTTAGCTCCACGCCTTTGGAAAAAAGCCGGTCGATGTTCGGCGTGGGCACGCCGCCACCGTGCGCGCTGAGGTCTCCCCAGCCGATGTCGTCGGCCATGATATAGACGACATTGGGTTTTGAGAAAGGTGCGGCGGCGTGGAGCGCACCCAGCGAAGCCAGGAGAGCGCTGGCGAGAAGCAGGCGAGAAAGGGATTTCATAGGAGTGAGTGATGAGTCGTTCAGGGGGTGCGCTGCGGCGGCGTGTTTTGCAGAGGCAACTGGCCGCGCAGCAGGCGGGCCCCCTGGCCAGTCAGCCAGAGGTAGTGATCGCTGGGCAAACCTTCGTAGTCGAGGAATCGCGTGGGGCCGACGGGCAGTTCATTCGTGCATTTGAAGATGGCCGTGCCCTCATCCACCTCGTCAAACATCGCCACATAGATCATCTGCGCGCCGGCGGTCTTCGCGGCGACGAACTGCGACCAGAGGAACTCACCTTTCAATCGCGGAATGTGGCCGAGCGGTGAGTCTGGATTCATATTGTGCCAACTGAATCCCGGAAAGACGACCGGCAGATAGTCGAGCGAATGCTCGCTGCACCAGGCGAGGTCAGGTTTCGCGACCTTCTCGGCATGGCGCGCGACTTCCTGCGGATTGCGATAGCGGCCTGGCGTCCATGGACTGAGCACGTCGGCCAGTTTCAGCACCGCGTACAGCGCGGGATCGGACGCGGCATCGCGATGGAGTTCACGCCAGCCGGTGGGGACGCCGAGCATCACCGAACAGCCATCGTCTTTGAGAAACTCGATCAACGCGCGGCATTCGGTGAGCGAGTATTTGCGATCGTCGGCAAAACCCACACCCCAGACGGCCACGAGTGGTTTACCCCGGTGCCGCAGATACGCGGCATCCTCACCGATCTTCATTTGCGCCCGCAGCATGCGCCAGTCGTCCATCACCTGGGCAACACCGCCGGCGGGCAGGCCGCTGAGGTCATACATCACCGCATAGGCGCGGCCCTCCCGGTTCGCGCCTTCACGGCAGTTCGCGAGCACGACGTCTTTGTGACGCCGTCCCACCGCGCTCTTCAAGCCGTTGGCAAAGCGTTGCACGAAGACGCCGTCGATGCCGTATTCGCGCATCCAGCGAAAATGCCGCAACACCGTCTCGCGCCGGAAGGAACTGAACACTTCGGCGGCGCGACCATCGGCGAGCTTGAAGCCGGTGGGGAATCGCTCCTCCGGCGTGAGTTCCGCCATGTCGGGCCAGAGGTCCACGTTGACGTTACCCGGAGCGAAAGGCTTTTGCTTCTTAGCCGCCCAATGCGTCCAGCCAAGGCCCGCGCCATCGCCCTCGCAATTGAACCAGCCTTGATAACCCGCCATTACCTTGCCGGTCAGCGTGCTCGTGTCCACACCCCGCACACTGGCGCCAGAGTAAGGCGCGAGCGGACTCGATGGGTCGGCGGCCAGGACGGAAACTGTCGTCAGCAGAAGGAGGGTGAGAATTGAGAAGATGGCATTCATCCGGGTGCCGATACCAAGTCTTGGGGTCTGGTGTCAGGGAATTCTCCGGTCAGCCAAGAGGCGCATGCCGTGATCGCCGAGCACCTCGTGGTGATCACTGGTGAAGCCGACAAACGGGTTCTCGCCACACGCGCTCTACGGGTTCGTCACCTTCAGCCGCATGAAGAGCTTATTCTTCGTGCCGATGGGCATGTCGAAGGTGTGCTGGCCATCGGTGCCGGTGTCGGGGATCTCCGTCCAGCTCCCAGGGAGCAGCGTCTCACTCCACTCGGCACCGTAGGTAATGCCGCTCACGCCGATGGGCTGTTGGAAGGTGACCACGAAGCTGTCGGCGATGACTTGTCCCGCAGGCAGTTGAACGGAACTTGCCGCTGTGGGGTCCAAGCCGAAGGCAAACTCCAATAGGTTCACCAGCCCATCGTTGTCGAAGTCAAAGGTATCTGCGCTGTTGCCGCTGCCGGCGGCGGAGCCGAAGTAAGTTTCCCGCCAGGCGCCGACGGCACCCGGCGTGACGGTAAGCAGGCTGCTCAGTCCGGATTCATTGCCGTTCGTGTCCATCGCCGTCACCCGGTATTGGTAAGTGGTGCCGCTCACTACCGTGTTGTCCACATAGCTGCTGGAGGCGAGTCCGGTTGAGAAAGGAAGACCAAAGCTTCCGCCAAGGATCCTGCGATAGACGGTGTAGCTGGCGAAGTCGGACGCAGTGCTGTTCGCCCAGTCCAGGCTCACCGATCCGCTGCCTGCGGTGGCCGTAAACCCGGTCGGAGCTGACGGAGCCGCGAAGTCGGCGTCGCCGCCACCGTCTATCTGACCCAAATAGGCGTAGAGCTGGGTTTTCTCCGCTGAGTTCAGATTGTAGCCCGTTGCGGAAAGGTTGTGGGCTGAGCCATCTGTTCCGCGGGCCGCGCCCGCGACGAACTGATCGAACACCGCCGCCAGACTGGTGGCGCTGCCATCGTGCAGATAAGGTGCCGCCGCATGCACGCCCAGCAGCGTAGGCGTATCAATGCCAGACAGCGAGTTCGTGCCGCCGCCCAGTCTTTGTCCCGAGGAAGACTTGATCGTGCCCACATTGTGCAACGTGATGGCACCCGCGCTGTTATTTCCGATGGTGCTGTCCGTCAACCCGGTCGCGGGCTTGTGGCAACTGAGACAGTTGAGCGGATTTCCTGCTGCAGGAGTCTTCGTTCCGGCGAAGAGTCTTTTCCCCTGCACCGCATCGTAGGTCAGCGTTCCATTCGTATTCCTATTCGGACTCTTCTCAACGGTCGCCGCGCCGAGTGAGGCCACAAAGGCGGCGAGTGCGTCCAAATCAGCACTGCGACCGGCGTTGGCCGCGCCCAAAGAGGCATTGGCCCCACCGTTGGTGGACAGGAATCCGGTGCCGCCAAAGGCGTTCACGATGTCCAGTTCGAAGTCCTGGATTTCGTCGAAGTTGGCGCTCCAATGCACATTGCCGTGTGCAGCGCCGGCCCGACCGCGCAGGTTGGTCGTGTTGCGCAGACCTTCACCCCGGTTAGTGAAATCCCAGGTGCGTCCGTCATGGTCCCCATCCTGATGGCAGATGGCACAATTCAGATAACCTTCCCGGCTCATTCGTGGATCGGCAGCATTGTAGAAGACTTGCTTGCCCCGAAGCACATTGGCCGGGAAGGTCTCGGTGGCCACGGTGCTGATGGTGGCGATCGGGGTTTGTGGGAAGCCGCCCCTTTTCAGGCTCGCATCCAGATCGTAGACGGTGACTTTGCGATCCGTCAGGCTGTTGATGAACAACCGGTTGCTCACGGCATCGAAGCATAATCCTTGCGGTGCCAGCCCCGTTGGCAAGGTGGAGACCAGCTGACCGGTGAAGGTATCCATTACCCTGACCTGATTGTTGCCCTGGAGGGCAATGAACAGATAATCGCCAAGCGGTGAGAAGACCATGGCCGAGGGCTGCGATGCGTCGTCAATGTCGAGCCGGCTCACTTCCGTGTTGCTCGTCAGATTGATCTTGGAAACGATCGCGCGCACGGTCGTTTCATGAGTCAGCGGCTGCCCATCCCTGAAGCCGCCGCGCAGGATGTTGTCCTGCTTGGCGGTGACATAGGCGAATTGGTTGAACGGATCAATCGCCACGTCGGCAAGGTAGTTGGGCAGGCCGCGGGCCGATGTGCCCTGCTCGAGCGCGTTGGTATTCACACCCAGCGCAATGGTCTGCGCGAGACTCATGCTGCCTCCGGCATTGTTGAACAGCCGCACCTCACCCTGGGCATTCGGCGAGATAAAGCGGTTCACCAGCAGCTTGTCGGTGGCCGCGTTCACCGCGATGGCCGCTGCCGTACCCCCGGCCGCCAACTCGACATCCACCCGCAACGGAGTCGCCGACGGATTGATCCGCGCAACCCTGCCACTACCCATAAGCGTGACATACGCGTAGGTCTTGGCAGCGTTGAAGACCACATCGTGCGGACGCGATCCGTGGCGGAAGTTGATCGAACCCACCAGTGCGCCGGTGGTACTGCGGACCTCCAGGCGGTCGGCATCCAGACAGGTTATCCACAGGTTGCCGCTCGCGTCCCGGGCCAGGCTGCGCGGATCGTTGCCGACCGCAAATTCGCTGACCTTGGCCAAGGTGTCGGCATTGATCGAAGTTACCGTGTTGTTGTCCGGGTTGACGGTCCACATGCGGCGGTTGGTGCCATCCAACACCATCTGGCTGCCGTTTGTGGAAGCCGCACCCGATGGCACCGGGGTGACCGTCACCACCGTGGACCGGGTCACGGTTTGCGGTGAAGGGCTGCTGTCGCGAACTCGTAACAGCACGGAGTAATGACCCGGGTTGGTGTAGGTATGACTGATGGTGGCAGCCGAGGCACTGTAGGCGGTCTGCGTTGAGCCATCGCCAAAGGTCCAACTGTATTGCAGCGGAGCGGTTCCTCCGCTGGCAGTCACGGACAGGTTGGCCGTGCCATTGACCGGGGCAGGATACGGGGCAGAGGTAAAATTGGTGACCGAGATTGGCGGGCCGCCCCCCGCGCCGGCGGTCGTGAAGTCGAACGAATACCCCGTGATTCCATTTCCGGAAACGTCCTTGATGCCGCCCGCCACCAACTGGACCCGGTACGTGGTGCCGGGGGCGAGATTGGCATTGGGTGTGAACGTGAGAACGTCCTTGTCGTGCCAATTCAATGTGCCCGCCACATCCGAACCGCCGGCCACCGGAAAGACCCGGAAAGTATTGCTGTGGATGGTCAAGTAATCGAGCGTTTCATGAATGATCACGCCAATGCGCGACTTGACATGCATGTTGACCGCGCCACTTGCCGGGTTGTGATAGGCAACCGTCGGCCCAACGGTGTCCGGTGCCGCCTGGTGGGCAAAGATTCGCATGGAAAAGCCGTTTGTGGGACTGTCCTGACCGAATACGTCGATCGCACCGCGGATCCCACCCTGTTCCATATTTGCAGCGCTGACAAACAGGTTGCCCAGCGGGAGCATATACTCACCGTCATGTGGATGCACACCCAGCAGGATGGGCGCCTGGTTGTTGTCCAACGGCCTCATGTCGTAGATACCAAAGCCTAGGAACATCTTGTGATCTTGGAACTGGGCATACCGCGTCCGTCCCGGCAACCCCCTGCTGTAGGGCTGCCCATTCATGCCCCTGCGAAAAAGATAACGCAAGTCCGACGGGTTCGAAAAGTCAATGAAAGCACAGCTATCCGTTGTCGTGAAGGAATTGGGCATCACCAGATAGTGTTTCCACATGAAATACTCGTAGGAGGGTTCGGGGTGCTGCCACAATGGATCGTTGGGACCGATGAGATCGAGCAATAGCGGGTTGGACGGGTCGCTGATGTCGTAGGTGGCAAGCCCTGAATCCTGGCCGCGGATGCTCGCGACGATCAGAAGATTCCCGATGGGAGTCGAGGTGCCTTCAAACCCATGATTAATCGTGGAAAGCAATGTCCCAGTTTTTGTATCATAGATTTGAACCGAGGATCCTCCGGAGTATTGATACGGGAAAACGGTCAAGCCTCGGGCGCCGTTGTTTATGGGAGTGTAGCCACTAGGCGTCTGCCGGATGATGTTCAGCGGATCCCGGACATTGTTGACCTCGTCACCATCCGCAGAGATCCGGTGATGGGGAAGCAACATCGAGTAGGTATGCATGGGGTTTTGAATGCCCGTGCGTGCGGCGACAATCTCAGTCGGATTGGTGGGATTGGATATATTCCAAACCTGAATCGACGAGCCACTGCCGTCCGTTGCAACACCGCGGGAATCCAAGACCAGGTAGCCGTTAATGAAGTCTAGCCCGATGGTTCGTGGATTGTTTCCCACCGCCGCATTGGGGTGGATTTGACTCAGCATGGCCCCGCTGGTTTGGGTCACTTTCGGGAAACCCGGACCGGGCGGAACCGGCGGGTCAACCGGCGGCCCCCCGATCCATTGCACAGCCATCGCATCCCGCTGAATTTGAAAATCCGCCAAACTCAGCGCGCGGTCATAAATCTTCACCTCGCTGACCATCCCGTTGATATACCGGTTGGCACTCGTGGTGGAACCCAACGTGACGGCGCTGGTGGTGGAAAAATCCGCCGCTGCCTTGGTCCCCGTCTGGGGGTTCCCGCTCTTGGAATCCCAAAAGGTCCATACGCCCGTGCCGGCGTTATAGTTGAGCGCCATGACGATCGTATCATTGACCGCCAACGTGCCACCCACCCCGATCAAGCCGTTCAAATAGACCTGATAGTTTCCACCGCCGTAACGCATGCCGAAGCCGCTGTTCACCCCCGTTGAGTTGCCGATGAGATCATTCAAGTCAGGGTTAATCCCGTCACACTTGAAGGCCACGAGGACACAAAAACCGTTGGTGCTGCCGGCCTGGTTCAACCAACTGTCAGACTCCGCTGCGGTGAACAGTTCCAGACTGTTTCGTGTGGCTCCGAAGTTGAGACCCGTTTTGCCAGATGCCGACAGACTGGTGCTGGGATAAAGAACACTGCCCACCGCTGGTAGGGCGTGATTCGCCGCTCCGGATTGATCCGCCCATTGAGACACCACCCCGGATCCGTTCTTAGTCACGCTGGCCACCACCGTCGCGTCCAGGTGCTGGATCAGCGCCGCTTGCCCAGGCCGGGCGCACCACAACAGAAGCGCGGGCATGATCAGCAAGGCCAGCCACCGGCGGATTCCGGCATTGAGGAGAACACCGGGGAGGGAGGAAACACTGAATATCGTGCGGAGGGGATGGTTATGATTCATGGGGGGATTTTGGCTGGTTACTGGGTTACATTCGCAACGCTCATTGAAACGTGAGCGTGCGGATCGGGGAAATTGAGGCCGAGGCACCGCCCCAAAGGTCAGGAGCGGAAATTTTCTGAGCTCGCGCCGATTCAGGCATGGATCGGCAGTCGTTCATAGTGTTCCGGGCGACAGCGCGGCAGCGGTCTCGTAGAGCTTGCGAATTTGTGCGGGAGTAAGCGCGCGATGGAAGATGGCCAGCTCATCAATGCGGCCATCCCAGAACCCAGCCGTGTTGGTTTCCGGTTGCCGTTCGGTTGCGTCGAGTTTTACACCGATGCCGAGCGCCGACGGACCCACCGTGCTCAAGCCATCACAGGGCGCGGCAGCGACCTCCACGCCGTTCCGATACAAACGCAGGGTGGCCCCATCAAGCGTGAACGCGACGAATTGCCACTCCGCCAGCGGCAAAGGTTGCTGCTCGCGCACGCCGACTTCATTGCCGCTGCGGTCATGAACATGCACCTCCAGGCTGCCTTCATAGTCCCACAGGCCGAAATGAAACTGGCCGCCGAGATTGTTCCCGCCGCTCTTTGCCCAGTTTTTCGCAATGCTCGCCCAGTGTGGCCGGCTCTCGGCAAGCACCCACGCGCAAACGGAGAGCGAGGCCTCGGTCGCCTTCGAAAAATCCGCCAGCGCATAAGTGCCAGCATCGACGCCATTGAGATGCAGGGCGGAGCCGACTTTCCCTGCCGCCCACGGATGGCCCACGCGGCCCCGGATGACTTGGCCGTCGTGATGACCGGAGGCCACGTCTTTGAGCGTCGTGCCGTCGGGCATCATCCGCATGCGGTAGTAGGCGACCGGCTGGAAGGCGCGGATCTGGCGGGCGTATCGGTTCGCCGTCTCCTGCAAGGTGCGGACGAAATCCTCGGGCGCAACGTCAATGCCTGCGGACGTGTGGGTCGCGGTATCGATCCGCGCCGCCTGACGCTCGATTAGCCGCTGAGGTTCGGCGGTGCTCCCGGTTTTCAGGAGCACCTCGCCTTTGAAGACATGCACCTCGCTGCTCCCGGCACCGGCATTGACGCCAAACTCGGTGCCGAGGTCGACCACGTTGGCCGACGGTGTTTCCACCGTGAATCCAACTGCCGCCTCCGGAACGCGCGCGCTGAGCTTGCCCGTGTGCAGGCCGATCGCCGAGGTGCCCCGCAATTCAAACTGCGCCGGTGATTCGATGATCACCACGGCACCGCTGGCATAGGTAAATTCGACCAGCCCGGCGCGCAGTTCATAGCCACCCGTGCGCAGCGTCGCTCCTGCCTGAACGGTCATATCCCTCCCGCCGGCCGACAGCTCAGCGCCGCTGCTCCCAGACACGGACGCGACCACATCACCCATCGGCATCGTGCGCGGCAGGAACGCCCACGTTAGTACCGCCAGCAAGACCACGGTCGCGGCCAGCGCGAGCCACGGAGTTGCGCGGCTCCCCATCGGACGAACGATCTGCGGACTCGCAGACGGCACGTCGGAGGCCGGTGCCCAGGCCTGCTCCAGCGCTGGATCGCGCTCGGCGCGCTGGCGCAGTTCCGCATCGAGGTGGAGGTAGCTGCGGAAATGGGCGCGCGCTTCGGCGGAAGAACGGAGTTGCTGCTCCAGCGCCGCAAAGTCCTCGGCGCTGATCACGCCATTGCAGTAGTCGGCCTGCCACTGCGCGAGTTGGGCATCGTCCTTCACGCGCACTCCTCCCGACGCAAAGTGTCTTCGACGCACGCGAGCAGTTCAGCGCGCAGACGATTGAGCAGCGTGTAAAGCGCTCCCGGTTGTTTGCCCAAGCGCTCCGCGAGATCCTTCGTCTTCACGCCCGCCGTGCAACTTTGCAGCAGCAACTCGCGGCGGGCGGGCGGCAGCTTTTCAAGGCAACCTTCCAACGCCCGCGATTGTGCCACGCGCACGTCGAGCTCCGCCACGCCTTCCTCCGCAAGCTGCTGGATCAATTCCTCACCAAAAACCAACCGCTCCCGCGCCATGCTGCGGCGGTAATGCAGCGCCTCAAAGCGCGCGATGACACAGGCCCACGGGAGAAATTCCGTGGCGGGATCGAACTGCGCGAACTTCCGCCAGATCACCAGTCCGACCTGCTGCATCACCTCATCCACATCCGACCAGCCCGGCAGCATCGACCGCACGAAACTTCGCAGCCGCGCCTCGTGGCGCGTGAAAAGCGTCACGAACGAAGTGTAGGCGGTATTGTCACTGGGTGGCATTCACTCTCTATACTCCCGCTGCCCGCAAAACCTTACACGCTTGCAGCGCACACGCTGGAGCTTCGCCACATTCGGTGTCGCTTTCTTCTTCTTTGGTCACATCGGCACCATGCCGAGACCTGGCTGGAGAAAATGGGCGCCTACGAGACCTGCGACCTCATCGACCGTGGCCTCCAGCGTTGCAGCCCGAAAGGCTTCGCGAGCGGTATGAAAGGGACTCACGCACGACGTGATGTTCGTCATACCGCTACTCTGGAGCGCGCGGAAAGGCGCCTTCGCCCGCTCCTCATCGGCGACGAGCGGCGCACTGGCCGCCGCAGCGATGCCTTGGAGGAAACGGTGCCGGTTCATCACGTTTCGATGGCTCAAGGCAATGCAGCTTTCCATCCCGCCTTCAACTGCTCGGCCAGCTCTTGCACCGTCTCCGCGTGCGCGGCCTCTCCAGCGAGGTTCAGGTTTTCCTGCGGGTCGTTGGTTTCATCATACAGCTCGGTGCCCGCGAGTTGTTGCTTCGGATCCCGCCACTCGGTGTAGCGCCAGCGATCCGTGCGGATGCTGCGGCCCAGGTAGGGCGGTTTGCCAGGACGCAGGTATTGGCTGAAGGCAGCCTTCTTCCACGGCTGATTCGGATTCGCGAGCAAGGGTGCAAAGCTCGTGCCTTCCAAATGGGTGGGCGGCTGCAGGCCAGCGAGTTCGACAAGAGTCGGATAGATGTCCACAAACTCCACGAGCGCGCGCGTGCTTTGCCCGGCAGTCTTCATCCCGGGTGCGCTGACAAGGAGCGGCGCGTGCGTGCCGAGTTCAAAGTTCGTCATCTTCGTAAAGATGCCGTTCTCACCGAGGTGATAGCCGTGGTCGCCCAAGAGCACGACGACGGTGCTCTCACGCAGACCGAGCCGGTCGAGTTCAGCGAGCACGCGACCCACTTGCACATCCATGAAGCTGATGCACGCGCGATAGCCACGGATGAGATCCAGCGCTGTCTCGTCGGGGATGCCACCTTTCGCCGGAATGCCGCCGTAAGTGCGCAGTTCATACCAATCGTGCAAAGCGGGCGCGGGCACATTCTTCGGTGGGTAGTAGTTATCCGGGAGCTTGATGGTATCTGCCGGATAGAGATCCCAATACTTCTGCGGACAAGTGAATGGCAGGTGTGGCTTCACAAAGCCTACGGCGAGGAAGAAGGGCTTCTCGGCGTTCTTGAGTCGTTGCAGTGTCTCGATGGCCTTCAGTGCGGTCTGGCCATCTGGATAGACGTCATCCGGTTCATTCGCCGCTTCAAAGGGTGGGCCGCGGACGATTTTTGGCCGCTCCTTTTCCGGCAGCGCCTTCAAGCGTTTGATCAACCCATCCGACTCCTCCGTGAACCAACTCCGATACCGCTCGCCGTGATACCACGCCGGCTCGCTCCACGATAGCGGGTCGTCGCCCGGCTCCTTCTCGCTGTGATGAAACACCTTGCCGAGCGAGACACTGTGCCAGCCGTTGTTCTTGAAGTGCTGGGGCAGCGTGACCACCTCCGGCATCATCGGGCGGAGGAAGGTGTTATTCGCCGCGACCCGCGTCGTGTCTGGCCGGCAGCCGCTGAGCAAGCTGGCGCGTGAAGGATTGCAGACCGCCTGCTGACAGTTAGCCCGCTCAAAAAGCATCCCGCGCTCAGCGAGCTGGTCGATGTGCGGCGTCTTCATGTGCGCCGCGCTGTAGCAACCCAGCTCAGGGCGCAGGTCATCGGCCACGATGAAAAGGACATTCAGTGGCTTCGCCGCGAACGACGATTGCCGAAGCACGAATAACAAAAGGGCGAGCAGGAGCCGGTGCAGGGGAGTCATTGGTTATTCTTTTTGGCCTCGGCCTCACGCAGACGCTGGACTTTCGGTTTTTGGCCGGCGGCGAGATTCACCTGAGTGGAACGCAAGTGCGTGAGCAGCTTTCCACGCATCTCGCTGAGCGTCTCCCGATGCTCGGGCTTCCCAGCGAGGTCGTTCATTTCCAGCGGATCGTTATCGAGGTCGAACAGGAATTCGCGCCTCTCGTCGGCCCAGTATTTGAAGCGATCATCGCGGGCCATGACGCGCAGCGGTGCCTCGTCGCCGATTTCGCTGATGGCGATGGGCCGGATGCGGTCCTTTGCACCGGTGGCGATGGGAAGCAGCGATTTTGCAAAGCGCCCCGCCGTAAGTTCGCCGTCCACGGCTTCGACGATGGTGGGATACACATCCATCATCTGCACGGGCGCCTTGCTGCGACCGGCTTTGACATGCCCGGGCCAGCGGACGAAGAGCGGCACGCGCACGGATTCCTCATAGAAGCGGCCTTTGCTCAGGTAGCTGTGCGCGCCCATCATTTCGCCGTGGTCGGAGGTAAAAATGACCAGCGTGTTGTCCCACGTGCCACGCACTTTCATCGCCTCCGCCAGCCGACCGACGCAGTCATCCACCAGGGCCATCTTGCCCAGATAACTGGCCAGTATGCGCCGCGTCCCGGCGCGATCGAGCGGCTGGTCCTCACGGGAGTATTTCTCCGGGACATTCGCAGGCAGCGTGAGTTTCCCGGGATCGAACATCGTCGCATAATCGCCCGGGGCATCCAGCGGCGGATGCGGCGAGTGCAGACTTACGACGAGGCACAGCGGCTTGTCCTTCCGCTGGGCGCGGATGAAATCAACCGCGAGGCCGGTGGTGAAAACATCGTGATACGCCTCCGGTTTCACCACGCTCGCGCGCGGCTCATACTGGTCCCGCAAATAGCGTCCGCGCAGATCATCGGCCACGGCTTGCAGCAGGCCGAGCTTTTGCAGGTGCTGCGAGTAGGCATCGCGGCCTTTCGTGGAATCCGGCGGTCCGGCAATGTCCTCCACATGATCGAGACCGAGCGCCTTGAAATACGCGCCACTGTTCTTGAAGTGCTCATGCCGCCCCGGCCCGCTGGTCCAGTGAGTCTTGCCGATCTGCGCCGTGGTCAGCCCGGCCCGCTGGATGTCGCGAAACATCGGCGCATTCTCCGGCGCGGGAAAATAGGCGGCCCCATTGCCCCAGAGAGCGTGCCCACCATTGTGCGGATACAAGCCCGTGAGCAATGACACCCGCGCTGGCATGCACACCGGCGAGGTGGTGTAGCACGCGTCGAAAATCATCCCTTCATGGGCGAGGCGGTCGAGATGCGGCGTGCGCACCTCCTTGTTATCCCAGCTTACGTAGCGAGGGCTCCACTGGTCGGCGATGATGACGAGCACGTCCGGCTGCTTCGCAGGCGCATCGGCGGCGCGCAGCGTGGACAGCGGACTCAGGATCAGGGCGGAGAGGAGAAGGAGCGTGCGCAGCATGGTGAATTATTTGTGAGTTCCGTTTTCTGATTCGTGCGCTCGACTTTCACACGGCGGCATCACCTCGCAGCGCTGTTACTTCCAGGCAGGCGATGCTTTCGCCTTCTTCGGCCACGCTTGCGGCTCAATGGAGAGAGGAGCGAAGGTGCTCAGGTCCGGCGTTGCAGTCTTCACGCCTTCCGCGGGCACCTCGAGTTTTGCGGTCCAGACGATGCCATTGAGGATGGAGCGGCGGAGGTCTTCGAGCACCCAGTTCTTGTAAAAGTGCGGCATCACCACGGCGAAGCCGCGGCCGGAGTCGGCGCGCTCCACGCACCACGAGACCGCCTCCGGCTTCGGCGCGCCGGGCGGCAGCATGGAGGTGGCGAGCACGGTGACATTGGCCGCCGGCTTGTTCCCGTCCGGGCCGAAGTAGTTATTCGTGTAGGGCTCGTCGTTCAGCGTGAACTCCCGGCAGCCGCGCCACACCGGGTGCTGCGGCGCGGCGGGCGTGATGGTGGCCTCGGGGAAAATCTTCGCGAAGGACTCGTGATGGTTACACGAGCGGTTGGCAAAGTAACCACCCATCCAGCGCAACAGCGGATGATCGCCATCGGGCTGCACATCTTCCCCCAACAAACCCGTGGCGTAATGCACGCAGACGATGCCGCAGCCGCGCTGCATCATGGCGTCGAGATCGGCGAGGTTTTGCGCGGCATTGGGCAGCCGACTGGCGGGAAAGGTGTCGCCGATGAAGACGATGCTCGCGGCCGCATCGCGCAACTCTTTCGCTGGCCATTCATAGACCACGTCCGCCTTCACGTCGGGCAAGTTGGTCATGTGCTCGAGGCAGTGTTTCATCAACCGCCCACCCGCCGCCACCTCGTGCGTGCCGGGCGGATGATTGGTCGGGCCGACGACGATGAGGATGCGCGCCGGCTCGGCGGCCCGTGACGAACCGCCGATGAGGGACAGCGAGAGCAGTAGTACAGTAAGATTGCGAAGTCGTTTCATGGCTCGGTCGGGCAAGATGTTCGGTGGGGCTCGGGGGAAGCGGATGATGACGGATTTTTCCTGAGTGAACAGGTCGCGGAACGAAGTCCTTACTGCGAGAGATACTGCCGCGCATCAAGTTTGGTGAAATGAGGCTGCGTCCTTTGGCGTTTGGCGGTTAACCCCGCGCAGGGGCCTCGCGATTCTCCAAACTTAATCCGGCGATGGGCTTTAAAACGCAGAGACGCAGAGATCGCAGAGATCGCAGAGGAAGGGAACAAAGGCGCTTCCCAAGACGCTCACCCATCGGTTGAACCCATCCGCCGCCTCGACTCCGCTCTCACTCTGCGTCCTCTGCGTCTTTGCGTCTCTGCGTTAAAAATCCCAATCCCGCTTTCAGGCTTATTGCACACCAAGACCTTACCAGAACCAGCGCCGCTCTTCCATTTTGGGCTGTGAGATAGGCGGCGCGGGCCAAAGCTGCCTACCGCCGCTTCGCCGCCAGGACGGCCTCGATTTTCCCGAGGGGCAGCGTGTTCACCACGTCATGGCGCGTGAGCCAGCCTTTGCGGGCGGAGCCGATGCCGTTCCACAGATGCTGCAAGCCGCCAGTGCTGTGCGCGTCCGGATTGATCGCACACTTCACTCCCTTCTCCTTGGCCAGTGGCCACCAGCGCCATTCCAGATCGAGGCGCCAGGGGCTGGCGTTCAGCTCGATGATCGTGCCGGTCTCGGCCGCCGCCTCGAGCACGGCGGGCACGTCCACGGCGTAGGCGTCACGCTCCAGGAGCAGGCGCCCGGTGAGGTGACCGAGCATGGTCACGTGGGGGTTCGAGATCGCCTTGATGATCCGTTTCGTCATATCGGCTTCAGACAGATTGAAGACGCTGTGTACGGACGCCACCACGTAGTCGAGTTGCGCCAGCACCTCGTCGGCAAAGTCGAGCGTGCCGTCTTTGTGAATGTCGCACTCGGTCCCGCTGAAGAGGCGGAAGTGTCCGTTGTACGTTTCATTCAGCGCGCGAATCTCGGCGACCTGGGCGAGGAGCCGCGCTTCGTCCAGTCCGTGCGCCTGGAAGGAGGCCTTCGAGTGATCCGCGATCCCGAGATATTCGAGACCCAACTCCCGCGCCGCGTCGGCCATCTCCGTGAGCGAGCTGCGTCCATCGCTCGCCGTGGTGTGATTGTGAAAAGTGCCGCGCAAGTTTTCCAAGACGATGAGGTCGGGCAGCGTGTGCTCCTCCGCGGCTTTGAATTCCCCGCGATCCTCCCGCAACTCCGGCTCCACGTAATCCAGCCCCAGCGCGCGATACAGCTCCGCCTCCTCGCGGATCGTGGGCGGCTCTTCAGGCGAGCTTCGGATTTCGGATTTCGGATTTTCGAGCGGAGCGAGGCGGTATTCATTCAGCGTCCAGCCGCGCGCCAGCGCCCGCTGCCGCATGATGATGTTGTGCTCCTTCGAGCCCGTGAAGTAGTTCAGCGCAAAGGGGAACTCCGCGTCCTTCACCACCCGGAGATCAGCCTGGATGCCTGTTTTCCAGCGCACGCTCGATTTGGTGGCGCCGTGCACCAGCACGCTTTCGACCATCTCGTGCTGCACAAAATACTCCGAGACCGCCGCCGGTTCGCGCGTCGAGACGAGGAAGTCGAGATCGCCCACGGTCTCCTTCCGCCGCCGGTAGCTGCCGCACACATTGACCCGCGTGACGTCGGGCAGGGAGCGGAGATCGTCGATCATCTTCTCCGCCGCCGCCGCCACATCGCCGAGCCGGAAACGCCCCGCGTATTTCGCCTTCGCTTCGATGGCCGCAAGAATGTTCGCCGCCGTCTTTTTGCCGAAGCCCGGAAGCTCGGAGATGCGCCCGTCGTCGCACGCCGCCTTGAGTTCCGCGACGGACGTCACGCCGAGTTTGTCCCAGACCGCTTTGATCTTTTTCGGCCCGAGTCCCTGCACGTCGAAGAGCTCGAAAATCCCCGGTGGAAACTCGCTCTTCAGCTCATCGAAATACGGCAGACGCCCCGTGGTCGCGAGGATCGCCACCTTCCCCGCGATGCTCGACCCGATGCCCGGCACCGCATCCAGCCGATCCTCCGCCGCCGCGGCCGCGAGGTCGCCCTCGTAAGTTTCCACCGCTCGCGCGGCGTTCTGGTAGGCGCGGACTTTGAAGGGATTTTCGCCCTTCAGTTCGAGCATCTGCGCGATGCTTTCCAGCGTGTCGGCGATGGCGTCCTTGGTGATCTGCGGCATGGCTGGAGAAGGTGCCAAGAGAAGGCGCGAGTGCCAAGAGGGGCTTTTCCCCACGAGCCAAAGGCGTCACGGAAAATCTCCGCCGGCTTGCGACGCAAGTTCTAAGAATTCTATTGCGACAGAATCTCAATTCCTGATACCTTCACCCCGTTTCCAAGATGTCTAACTCCCGGACCAAGAAGCCTCTGACTCTCGCCCGCGCCAAATGCGGGGAGCGGCTCCGCGTGGTCCACATCTGCCCGGATTGCAAAGAGTGCCTCCGTCTGCGCGAACTCGGCTTTTATGACTCCGCCGAGGTGCGCAAGATCTCCGATGGCGCGGCGATCATCTGCTCCCTGATGGGGCTGCGCGTGGCCATCGGGCGCGATCTCGGCGAGCACGTTCACGTCGAGCAGATCGCGGCATGACGCCCGAGCCCGCCGAGACCCTCGGCACGCTCGCCATCGGAGGGCGGGGGCGCGTCACCGGTTTTGCGCTGCCGCCCGAGCATCGGCAGCGGCTGCTCGAGATGGGCCTCACCGTAGGCGCCGAGTTTGAGGTCATCCGTTTTGCCCCGCTCGGCGATCCCATGGAAATCAAGGTGCGCGGCTACCACCTTTCACTCCGCAAAAACGAGGCGGCCGGCATCCTCATCGCGCGGCTCTAGGCCATGAATGCTCCCGCGCCTGCGCCAGTCGGCGAAGTCGTTCGCCACGTTGCCATCGCCGGCAATCCGAACTGCGGCAAGAGCACCATCTTCAATGGGCTGACCGGCCTGCGGCAAAAGGTGGGCAACTATCCCGGCGTGACCGTGGAGAAGAAGACGGGGCGCTTTTTCGGCAGCCACGGCGAAGCCATGGAGCTGCTCGACCTGCCGGGCAGCTACAGCCTGCAAGTGCGCTCGCCGGATGAAGCCGTCGCGCGCGACGTCCTGCTCGGCCGTCTCCCCGGAACGCCACGCCCCGACGCGGTCATCTGCGTGGTCGATGCCTCCAATCTCGAGCGCAATCTCTACCTCGTGGCGCAGATGCTGGAATTGCAGATCCCCGTCGTCGTCGCCCTGAACATGGTCGATGTAGCGGAGAAAAACGGCCTCGTCATCGACCTCATGGCGTTGCGGGAAAAGCTCGGGGTGCCGGTCATCCCGACGGTCGCGACCAAAGGCGTCGGCTTCATCGAACTGCGCCAGGCCGTCTCCCGCACGCCGCTGCCGAATCCCCCGCACTGCGCGCAGATGCCGATCGTCCTCGAACTCGAAACCGTCGCCCTCGCGAAGCAGCTCCCGGTGGCCCAGGAAGTCGCCCGCGGCGAAGCCCTGCTCCTGCTCACGCTGCACGAGCAGGCCATCGACGAACTCGTGCATCACGACCGCGCCATCATTGCCGCGACCAAGGCTGCCCAGGAACGCCTCCGCGCCGCCGGGATCGATCCGACCTCCGCGCCCGTCGAAGCCCGCTACCAATGGATCGGTCAGATCTGCTCCGCGGCGCTGCATCGCAGCGGACTGCTCAATGCCGTCCATCCCTCCGACCGGCTCGACGCCTGGCTCACCCACCGCGTCTGGGGCTGGGTCGCCTTCCTCGCGATGATGACGCTGATGTTCTTCTGCATCTTCACCGTCGCCGCGTATCCCATGGACTGGATCGACGCTGGCATCGGGGCTCTGGGAAAATGGGTCGGCGACCTGCTGCCGGAGAGCGATCTGCGCTCGCTGATCACCGACGGCGTGATTGCCGGCGTGGGCGGCGTCGTCATTTTTCTCCCGCAAATTCTCATCCTCTTTTTCTTCCTCGGGATCCTCGAAGACACCGGCTACATGGCCCGCGCCGCCTTCATCATGGACCGGCTGATGTCCCGGGTCGGCCTGCACGGCAAGTCCTTCATCCCGATGCTCAGTTCCTTTGCCTGCGCCATCCCCGGCATCATGGCCACGCGGACCATCGAGAACCGCAAGGACCGCCTCGTCACCATCCTCGTCGCACCGCTCATGAGCTGCTCGGCACGGCTGCCAGTCTATGCGCTGATGATCGCCGTATTCATCCCCATGGCGTCGGCCCTGGGAAAAGCGGGCATCATGCTCGCGATGTACCTCCTCGGGATTTTCGCCGCCTTCGCGATGGCCTGGCTTTTCAAAAAGACCCTGCTCCGCGGAGAGACCCCGATGCTCCTGCTCGAGATGCCGCCCTACCGGATGCCCGCCTGGCGCACCGTGCTCCTGCGGATGTGGGAACGCGGCCTCCTCTTCCTGCGCCGCGCAGGCACCGTGATTCTCGCGCTCTCCATCCTGCTCTGGGCGCTGGCCACGTATCCGAAGCCGAGCAATCCCGACACGCCCGCCTCCGAAGCCATCGCCCACAGCTTTGCCGGAAAGATGGGGCACGCCATCGAGCCGCTCATCGCGCCACTCGGCTACGATTGGAAGATCGGGATCGGTCTCATCGCCAGCTTCGCCGCCCGCGAAGTTTTCGTCGGCACCATGTCTATCGTCTATGCCGTCGAGAGTGGTGACGACGAGGATATCACCCCGCTCCGCGACGTGATGATTGGCGAGATCCACGAGAACGGCGCACCCGTCTTCACGCCGCTCGTTTGCATCGGCCTCATGGTCTTCTACGTTCTCGCCATGCAATGCATCAGCACCGTGGCCATCGTCCGCCGGGAAACGAACACCTGGCGCTGGCCGCTCTTTCAAATCGCCTACATGACCGCCCTCGCATGGCTCGGCGCCTTCGTCGTGTATCGAGGTGGTCAACTCTTCGGCTGGCAATGAACCCCGCGCTCGACCAACTCCTCGTGGCCGCGCTGATCCTCGGCGCGCTCGGCTTTTTCCTCACACGATTCCTGCGGAAGCGCTCCTCCGGCAAAGCGTGCGGCAGCGACTGCGGCGGGACGACGAAATCGACGCCCAAGATCCGCCCGTAAGCATCGGGAGCGGCAGTAGCGTCTTACTTTTTCTCCTCCTTGTGGGAGATTATTTGCGCGACCCGCCGCCCCAACACGCGTCCGTTTCCTGGTCGTGCGTTTTCATAGATCAGGGTCGTGTGGCTCCGCCGCTCTCATCGAGCGCGACGGTGGTATCCCTCCGGACTCTGGCGGATGCCGATGATCGGCTTCTCGGACACCCCCAGCGCTAATATTGTCGCAATTAAATTGCATTAGCGGGCCGACTTCGGATAACCCTGCCCACATGAATGCACGTAGCTTCTTTACACCCCTGTTCCTTGCCTGCGGCACCTGCTGCTTCGCCCACGAATTTCCCGGACATCCTGAGCACGACCACGGAGCTTCCACGATCGTAGGATCGGAGCTTTACGTCGGGCAGCGCGGCTACTGGCACGCTGGCTTGGGCGTGAGCATGCCGCTCGGGAAAAATCTCTCGCTGGAGATTGGCGCTCATCTCGTTCGCGAAGAAACCGACGCCACCGAAGTGCCGTCGTTTGAGGCGGAGTTGATTCGCGAGTTCGCAGATGGGTGGGAACTTGAGGTCTTCGGCTTTGGCTACTCCAAAGTGGAGCAGAAGGAAGCCTGGGGGGTGGGGCTGCGCGCCACGAAGTGCTTCGCGCTCCAGGACGGCATCTTCGTGTCGCCATTTTTCGGACCGGCGTACGCCCGAGTGCGGGCCGGTGACGAGGGCGCGGCGAAGGTTGTGACGGTGCAGCACCTGCTCGCGCTCGGAGGCGTCACTTTCGAGGCCGGCCCCGTCTCCGCGACCTTCGTCGGAAGCTATTCCTTCTACGACCGAGACCCTGCGGGCCTCGAGACTCCAGTCGATTTCGAGAGCATGAGTCACTTCGCTGCCTATGAAAACAACGACGGCTTTCCCCAGGGCACCTTCGCTGTCGAGATCGCTTACGAAGTGGCGGATTGGCTGACCCTGCATGCCCGCTACGCGACGCTGCTCTTCGCCGACGAAACGCGGCACGCTGTGGCTTTCACTCCAGCGGTGAAAATCGGCGAGCGCGTCGAGTTCACGGGCGGCTTCCAATGGCTGCGCGGTGGCGAGGCGGAGAACGACCTCGCGTTCGCCGGACTGTCCGTTTCGTTTTGATCGGTCGAATTTTTCTCGGAAGACGAACCAAGCCCGCAACTCAGTGGGCACGAGGGGTGGTTACTTTTTCTTGTCGTCGTGCGCGTGGTCGCAGATGCAGGCGTATTCCTGATATTTGCACGTCGGACACTTCTCTAGGTTCAGGTTGAACTTCTCGTAGGTGGCCTTGGCGCTCGCGTTCGCCTTGATGCTCACGGAGACGGGGTAGTCATTGCCCGCGGGGAGCGTGTTGCTGGAGACGAGTTTGCCGCCGTCTTCCTTGAACTCGAGCTTCGTCGGCTTGCTGCGATCGCCGGCGGTCACGGCGATGACCTGGCCGCTCAGCTTCGCGGCTTTGAGGTCGTCGGTCAGCGCGGTGATTTCGACTTTGCGATCCTTGGTGACGAAGAACTCAAGGTGCGGTTCGACGGCGGTGATGACGCGGCCGCCACTGGGGCCGGCTTCCTTCTTTTCGTGTTTGTGCTCTTTCTCCGCGGCGAAGGCCGGGACGGCAAGCGCGAGGATGGTGAGGAGTTTCAGGGCGATGGATTTCATGTGGTTTGTGTTTCGGGTTTTGCTTTTTGGTTTGGAAAAGGTGGGCCGCCGTGGTGTCCAAACCGGCACCGCGGCGGAGAGGGTTTTAGTGCGCGGCGCCGGCTTCGCGCTCGACGGCGGCGAGCGCGGCTTTGCGGCCGAAGGTGTAGAAGACGGTCGGTGTGACGCCGAGGCCGAGCAGGGTGCTGGTGATGAGTCCGCCGACGATGACAACGGCGACCGGGTGGAGGATTTCCTTGCCCGGCTGATCGGCGGCGAGGACGAGCGGGATGAGGCCGATGCCCGCGGCGAGCGCGGTCATGAGCACGGGCACGAGCCGTTCCTTGGTCCCGCGGATGACCATCTCGCGGGTGAAGCTTTCCCCTTCCACCGCCATCAGATGCAGGAAGTGGCTGATCAACATGATCGAATTGCGCGCCGCAACTCCGGCCACCGCGATGAATCCGACCAACGTGGCGATGCTGATATTGCCCAGTTTCAGGTAGGTGAAGACGAGGCCGCCGACGAGCGCGAGCGGGATGTCGAGGAGCACTTGCGCCGCGAAGAAAGGCGTCTTGAAATAGCCATAGAGCAGAAAGGCGATGACCACGAGCACCAGCGCGGAGAAGAGGACGATGCGCTGCGTGGCTTCCTGCTGCGCCTGGAATTCGCCCTCGTAGGTAATGAAGTATCCCTCTGGCAGCTTCACCTTTTCGGTGACTTCCTTTTGCAGCCGCTGCACGAGCACGCCGACATCGCGCACCGTCGGTTTGATCGCGATGGTGAAACGCCGCTGGCTGTTTTCGCGGAAGATGACGTTCGGCCCTTTGGCCTCGCGAACATCCGCGACGAGTGAAAGCGGGATGCGCTGGCCGGTAGTAGTCTCGACGGGAAGCTGCGCAATCTTGTCTGGCGAATCGCGCCAGTCGATCGGCAGGCGCAGAACGAGATTCACGGCGCGCTGGCCTTCGCGCAGTTCGGCGACTTCCTTGCCGCCGATCAGCGCGGAGAGCTGTTCGTTGAGGTGTCCGGGGGCGATGCCATAGGCGGCGGCGCGGTCGCGGTCGGCCTCGATGCGGAGCTGCGGGATGCTCGATTGCTGGTCGAGTTTCGCATCTTCAAAACCGGGGATGGTCTTCGCGATGGTCTGGACTTCGATCCCGAGCTGGCGGAGCTTGTCGAGGTCCGGGCCGAAGATCTTCAGCGCCACCGGT
This sequence comes from Chthoniobacteraceae bacterium, assembly GCA_031409655.1. GTDB lineage: Bacteria > Verrucomicrobiota > Verrucomicrobiia > Chthoniobacterales > Chthoniobacteraceae > JANNXQ01. The sequence goes on from JANNXQ010000078.1 coordinate 88,258, forward strand.
GCGCTCACGCCGGAGAGCATGTGGCCGATGCGATCGGCAAGCGGGCCGCCGATCGCGGCGAAGATGCCGGGCACGGAACGGACGCGCTGGCTCACCTCTTCGATAATCTCCTTCCGGCCGCGTGCCTGGCCACCGAGGTGTCCCTCGGCTTCGCGAAAGTCCACGTCGAACTCCGCGGTGGAAACGGGGACGACGTGATCGCCGCGTTCCGCGCGGCCGAGGCGGCGTCCGACTTTGCGCACTTCCGGCACGGAGAGGATCTGTTGTTCGATGACATCGGAGATCTTGTTCATCTCCTCCAGGGAAGTACCGGGCGCGGACGTCGCGGCGATGAGCAGCGTCTCTTCCTTGAAGGCGGGGAGGAAATCCTTGCTCATCTGCGGATAGAGCGAGAATGCGCCGATGACGATCAGCAGCACCATGGCAAGGAGCAGATACGGCTGGCTCAGGCCAAAGCGCAGGAGGGTGTTTTCGAGCAGCCACTTCATCCGTCGCACGAGCGAGCCGTCCTGGTGTTCGCCGTCGTGCCTGGGATTGAGCAGGAAGGAGCAGAGCACCGGGATGGCCGTGAGCGAGACGACGAACGACGCGATCATCGAAATGATCGTCGCGATGGCGATGGGTGCGAAGAGCTTGCCCTCGACGCCGGTCAGCCCGAGCAGCGGCAGGAAGACGAGGATGATGAGGATGGTTGCGTAGAGGATCGAATTTCGCACTTCCCCCGAAGCCGCGGCGATGACGTGCAGCTTCGGACGCGGATGCGGCGACGCGGCATTCTCGCGCAGCCGGCGGAAGACATTTTCCACATCGACGATGGCGTCATCGACGACCATGCCGATGGCGACCGCGAGACCACCGAGGGTCATCGAATTCACCGAGATGCCGAACCACTTGAACGTCAGCATGGTGATCGCAAACGAGAGCGGCATCGCCATGAGCGTGATGAAGGTCGTGCGGAAATTCAGCAGGAAGAGAAAGATGACGATGGTCACCATGATCGCGCCGTCGCGGATGGCTTCCGTGAGATTGCCGATGGCGTGGTCGATGAAGTCCTTTTGCTGAAAGAGCAGCGTGGTCTCGACGCCTTTGGGAAACGTGGACTTCAGCTCTTCGAGCGCGGTCTTGATCTGCCCGGTGAGCGCGCGGGTGTCGAAGCCCGGCGCTTTCGTGATCGACATGATGACGCCGTAGGTCGGCGACTTCTCCGGGTGCTGACTCACCGTCGCGTCGCCGCGCATCGGCTCGATGCCCCACACGACTTTCGCCACGTCCGAGATGAGGATGGGCCGGTCGTTGATCTTCTTGATGACGGTGCGCCCGATGTCGTCGAGCTGCGTGGTCATGGCCAGATTGCGCACCATGATCTCCGTCGGGCCGGTATTGATGAAACCGCCGGTGCTGGTGCTCGCGGCCTCGCCCGCGGCGTGCGCCAATTCATCGAAGCCCACGTCATTCGCCTGCATCCGAAACGGATCGGGCTGAATCTCGATCTGTTTCACCCCGCCACCCATGTTCAGAATTTCCGCGATGCCGGAGACGCTTTGCAGCCGGCGCTTGATCGACCAGTCGGCCAGCGCGCGCACCTCGCGCGGCGCAAGGTAACCGGGCTCGCCTTCCTTGATCGTCGAGCGCACGCCGACGAGCAGGATCTCGCCCATGAGCGAAGCGACCGGTGTCATGAACGGCTGCACGCCCTCGGGCAGTTGTTCGCGCACGCCTTGCATCCGCTCCTGCACGAGCATCCGCGCCTGGTAGATGTCGGTGTCCCAGCCGAACTCCGCATAGACGAGCGAGAGCGACACGTCGGAATTCGAGCGCAACCGCGTCAGCCCCGCGACACCCATCAGCGCGCTCTCAATGGGTTGCGTCACCCGCGTTTCCACCTCTTCCGGCGCGAGCCCTGGCGCTTCGGTCAGGATGATGACAGTAGGCTTCGTGAGATCGGGCAGCACCTCCACCGGCAACTGCAGGGTCGTCTGCAAGCCCGTGACCATGAGGATGAGCGCAAGCCCGATGACGATCGCCCGGTTCGCGAGCGACCAATGGATCATCTTGTTGAGCACTAAGGAGCCTCCCCGGTTTTGGCCGCAGGCGGTTCAGCGCGCGACGAACCGCGGCGCTTGGTGAGCGTCGCGACGAGGAGCAGGCCGAAAAGCACGGCGCTCACGATCTTCCAGAGCGGGCTGGCGTGCTCGTGCTCGTGCTCGTGGCCCTCGTCGCCCGCGGCCTTCTTCGCCTGATCTTCTGGCTTCAGCTCGGAGCCGTCGGCGGCGTGCTCGTGGCCGTGCGCGGCGTCGAGCGCTTCCTTGAGCGAGACGCTGCCGCCCCCGGCGAAGGCCAGTGAGTACGCGCCGCGCGTCACCACCTTGTCGCCCGGCAGCAGGCCGCTCGCGACCTCGACGAAGCGATCATTCATCTGCCCGACGACCACCGGGCTCTTCACGAAGGCGTGCGGCAGGTCGAAGTCCTCGACATAGACGAAGCGGTTCGCCGTGTCGCCCTGCAGGGCTGCGCGCGGCACACTCATCACCCCGGAGCGTTTGCTGAGCACGATGGAAAATTCCGCACGCATCCCGGGGCGCAGCAGCAGCTCGGGATTCTCGACGTGAAACGCGGCTTCGAGCGTGCCGCTGTCGGTGTCCGCTTCCGCGCCGAGGTGGGCGAGCTCCGCCTCGAAGGTCCGATCCGGCGCCGCCGCCACGCGCAGATGCGCCGTTTGTCCGACGCGCAATTTTCCCGCGAGATGCTCGGGCACCGCGGCGACGGCGTGGACTTCCCGCAAGTCGATGATCTCGATGAGTGAATCCTCCGGCGTGACCGGCTGCCCTGGCACCACTTTCACCGCGGAGATCAAGCCCGTGAGCGGTGCGGTGAGCGTGACGCGCGGCGGCGGATCGCCCGGCTGGCGGCTCTCGAGCACCACGGCCTCCGCACCCTTTTCGATGGTCGTGTCCACATGTGCATGGACCTCGAGCGCGCGACCGGGGATGCGGCTGCTGATGACGGCGCGATGCCCCGGCGCCACGCGGATGCGACCGAGTGCAAAGACGATTTCCTCAAAGTCCGTCTCCTCCACTTCCACGGTTTCGATGCGGAGATTTTTAACGCCGGTCTCGTCGAGCACGACCGTGTTGGTCGAGCGCTTGGAGTCCACTTTTTCCTCGGCAAAACTGAGGACGCCGAGAACTGCGAGGACGATGAGAGTGCGTGGGATCATGGGAGCGATCAGAAGGTGACGCCCGCGGCTTTCAGCAGGCGCATAGTGAGGAAGTAGAGGCCGACGGTGAGCAGCGCGCTCGCGCCGAGGGCGGGCCAGAAGTGCCATCCGCTGCGCAGCAGCCACGGCACGGCGAGGAACATCGGGAGCGTCGGCAGGACGAACCAGAAGGTGCCCGTCATGTGCCGGGCGATGAGCGCGGAATCGCGCGTCTCGGTGAAGAGCCAGATGACCGCGAGCAGCGAGACGAGCGGGAGCGAATGGACGATCGCGGCGGTGAAGTTGTTGCGCTTGGCGAGTTCGCCGATGAGGACGACGAGCGCGCCGCTGAGCAGCGCGCGGAGGATGAGTTGGGTGTTCATGGCTTGGCTCCGAGAGCGGCGACGAGAGGGACGATGAAAATGAAAGGTCGAGACATGAGAGGATTGAAAGGGAGAGGGCGAAGAGCGGGTGGGCCAACCCCAGACGGCAGCGCCGCGCCGTGGGATCACGAAAAAACCGGCGAGCCCGAAGGGACCCGCAAATTACACGTCGAGAGAGGGTCCGCGTACGGGCCGAGCCGTGCGACAAACCAGCAGCCACCCCGCGGCTCTGCCGTCCGGCGGCGAGCCCCAGGAGCCATCCATACCGGGCATTTCCTCCGCCTCGCGCAGCAAGGCCACTAACCGCACCATGAGCGAATTCGGCACCGGCTCGACCAGCGGGAAGAGCGGCTTTCCGTCCAGCGCCTGGCCAGTCTGCGCCAGCCAGGTGCCGAAGTGGTGATGCTGTTCGCCATCCCCGTGCGACGCCCCGTCATCATGCCCTTCCTCGTCAGGCGCGCAGGCGATCGCACAGCCGCCATTCATCGCCGCGCAATGCTCCAGGGCCACGTGCCCGAGCGCGATCGACCACAGGGTCAGGACAAACGCGGCAAGGCATCGACGGGCAAACTTCACGCGCGGTGAGTGCCACAGACCTCGGGCCCGCGCAAACGGTTTCTCCCTCTGGCGTGGGCGGATGCTGGATTTAGGCTGGCACCCTGCGCGGGTGCCGCCTTTCCTCCGCGGATGACGCCCGTCGTCGCCCTCATCGTCCTCGCCGCCTATCTGCTCGGCTCGATCCCTTTCGGACTCATCGTCTCGAAAGCGCAGGGGCTCGATATCCGCGAGCACGGGAGCAAGAATATCGGCGCGACCAATGTCTGGCGGGTGCTGGGCAAAAAGTGGGGGCTCATGACCTTCGCCTGCGATGTGGGCAAGGGCCTTGCGGCGGTGCTCTTCGGAAAATGGCTCGCGGTGCACTGGGCGATCCCGGTGCCGCTCCCGCATGGGCACGAGCGCATCGACCATCTTGCCGCCGACTTCGCCGGGATCGCGGCGGCGATGGGCTGCATCCTTGGGCACAACTTCCCCGTGTGGCTCCGCTTCAAAGGCGGCAAGGGTGTGGCCACGACGCTCGGGGTGATCTTCGGCATGATGCCGCTCGCTGCGCTGATCACCTTTGCGATCTGGGGCGTGATTTTCAAAGTCTCCCGCTACGTCTCGCTCGCGTCGCTCCTCGCCGCGGTCGCCCTGCCGATCGTGGTCGTCGGCCTGCTCTTTCTCGGCGGATTACATGGGTGGGGAAATTTCTACTTTGCCGTCGCGGCGGCGCTGCTCGTGATCCGGCGGCATCGGGAGAATATCAAGCGGCTGCTGGCGGGGACGGAGAGTCGCTTTGGGGCGCCGAAGCCAGAGACCACCGCACCAGAGCCGCAGCCCCCAACGCTATGACCTTCCAGCACATCGGCATCATCGGCGCAGGCGGCTGGGGCACGGCGCTCGCCTTGCTGCTTCAGGAAAATAGAATCCCCGTTTCGCTCTGGGGCCATGATCCGGCGCAGATCGAGCAGCTCGCGCAACGGCGCGAGAACATCGCCTACCTGCCAGGCATCGCCCTGCCGGAGGCGCTTCGCTTGACCAGCGATCTCGACACGCTGACTGACTGCGACCTGCTCGTGATGGTGACGCCGTCCAAAGCCATCCGCGAAGTCGCCGCGCGGCTCTCCACCGTCGCGGTGCGCGCCGACGCCGTGATCCTTTCCTGCACCAAAGGCGTCGAACGCGGCAGCGGCAAACGCATGAGCGAGATCGTCGCCGAGTTTTTCCCCACGCACCGCATCGGCGCGCTCTCTGGGCCGAGCCATGCGGAGGAAGTCGCCCGCCAAGCTCCGACCGCAGTGACCATCGGGGCCACGGATCCCACCGCCGCGCTGCGCTTGCAGAAGGCTTTCACCACCCGCTTTTTCCGCTCCTACACGAGCGCCGACATCACCGGCGTCGAGTTCGGCGGCGCGCTGAAAAACATCTTCGCTCTCGCCGCCGGCGTCTGCGATGGACTGGGCCTCGGCGACAACACCAAGGCCGCGCTCGTCACCCGCGCCCTGGCCGAAATGATCCGCCTCGGCACCGCGCTCGGCGGTCAGCCCGAGACCTTCCGCGGGCTCAGCGGCATCGGCGATCTCATGGTCACATGCTTTTCGCAACACAGCCGCAACCGCCGCGTCGGCGAACGCCTCGGCCGCGGTGAATCGCTCGGCGTGATCGGCGCTTCCATGCAAATGGTGGCCGAGGGCGTCCCCACTACTTACAGCGCCCAGGAGTGCGCCCGCCGGTTGGGCATCGAGACCCCGATCATCGATCAAATGCGCGCCCTCCTCGACGGCGCCATCTCCCCACGCGAAGCCCTCACGGCGCTGCTCAGCCGCGAGCCCCGGCCGGAGTAAAGGGTCCGCCTATTTATCCCCGAGGCGCTTCATCATCGCGCCTTCCATGCGGTCGATCCGGTCTTTGATGCCGGGTTCGATCTTCCGCATTTTGCTGAAGAGCGCGCGGTTGTAGGCGCGCTGGGTTTTACTGGCTTCGTCGTCGCTGACGGCGTTGTCGGCTTTTGCTTTCAGCGCCTGGACTTCCGGGTCCTGGAGCGCCTTGGCCCTGGCTGCGTCGTACTTTTCTTTGTCCACCACCTCGGGGTCGGGGCCATCGGGCGCGGCGGCCGTCGGCTTCGTGGGCGCGGGTTTGCTGGCGGTCTTCTTGGTCTGCGTTTTGGTGACGGCGGGCGCGGGCTTTTCTGAGGGTGCCTCAATGGGAGTGGCGGGCTTCTCCGTGGTGGTCACTTTCGGCGCGGAAGAATCCCCCGTGGTCTTGGGCTTTGGGGCCGTGGTGCGCGTCGAGGTGGTTCTGGAAGGTGCGGACTTGGCGGTGGTCGTCCGGCTTTTCCGGGACTTCGGAGCCGGCGTCGGGGTCGGCGCGGGCGTGGCCTTGGGCGGAGGCGTGGACCGACGTCCGAAGAGGCGCTGGAAAAAGGAGCGGCGCTCGGGCACCGGTGTCGCCACGGGGATGGGGGTGGCCTTCGCGGCGGCGCTGGTCGCGGAGCGGGAAGACGCCGCTGGGGCCAACGCCGGGGACAAAATCAGACCGGAGATGACGAGCAGGACGGGAAGGATTCTGGGCATAGTCAGAGTTCGTTGAGGGGTCGTAGGGTGAGAGTTCGCAGTAAATCTGTCGAGTGCAACCGGCAGGGCCCCCACCGGCCCCCGGTCTTTCGCCCCGCGTCATTTCCGTTGCAGGCGTCCCGGTTTGATGGATTCTCCAGCAGCGCTCTCTCCGATGGGAACTGAACCCAATCCAATCCGCCGCTGCTGGGCGGAGATCGACCTCTCCGCAATCCGGCACAATATCGCCACCATCCGCGCCCAGTTGCGGGCGGACGTCCGGGTCATGGCCATCGTCAAGGCGAATGCCTACGGCCACGGCGTTTCAGGGGTGGTGCCCGCGCTGGCGGGGAATGTGGAGATGTTCGGCGTGGCGAACGTCACCGAAGCGCACGCGGTCCGCCGCTTGGCCCCCGCGGAGCCCATCCTCATCCTCGGTCCGGCGCTCCCGGAAGAGCGCCAGGAGATTGCCACCGCGGGATTTCTCCCCTCGATCTCGAATGTCGCGGAGGCCCGGGCCTTCAGTACCCTCGGAGATGGGAAGCCCGTGCCGATCCATGTGATCGTCGATACCGGCATGGGGCGCATGGGCGTCTGGGAAGAGGAAGCCCTGGCCGTGGTGCGCGAGATCATGGCCATCCCCGGGATCGAGGTCACCGGCCTCGCCTCGCATTTTCCCGTCGCGGATGAAAATGTGGATTTCACCGAGGATCAGATCGCGCGCTTCCAGCACCTCGCCGCTGTGCTGCGCGAAATCGGCGCGCCGCCTTTCATCACCCATCTGGAGAATAGCGCCGGGATCATCGGCCACTCCGCCACCGCGGGCGACATGGTGCGGCCCGGTCTCATGCTCTACGGCAGTTCCCCGGTTCCGGAGTTTCAGGGCTATCTTCGGCCAGTGCTCACTTGGAAAACGCGGGTCACGCTGGTCCGATCCGTCGGGGCCGGTCGCGGGATCAGCTATGGCCGCACTTTCATCACGCCCTGCCCCATGCGGCTCGCCACGCTGGCCGTCGGCTACGCGGATGGCTACCAGCGCCACCTTTCCAATCGTGGCGCCGACGTCCTCATCCGCGGCCGCCGCTGCGCGGTGCTGGGGCGGGTGACGATGGATCAGATCATCGTCGACGTGACGGCGCTGCCGGAAGTGGGCGCCGGCGAGGAAGTGGTGCTCCTCGGCCAGCAGGTGAGCGAAGAAATCCTTGCCGCCGAGCTCGCGGAAAAAGCCGGGACCATCGCCTGGGAGATTTTCACCGGCCTCGGGCGTCGGGTGGAAAGGATCTACATTTAGGATTTAACATTTTGCATTTAGCATTTGAAAAGTCGCGCGGGCGCGCAGAGTGGCGACGCGGCTTCCGCAAATGCTCAATGCCAAATCCTCAATGCTAAATGTTTCAGATCGTCTTCAATGAAATCAGCGCCGCCGAGATGGCGGCGCTCCCCAAGGAAATGCAGCTCGATCTGCTCGCGGAGTTTCAGTTTCTCCCGGAGGATCTCGAGCAGCTCGACGACGAGAAATTTGGGACCATCGAGCGGGATGGGAAAAAGTTGCGCCGCTTCCGGGCCAAGGATTACCGCATCTATTTTGAGCAGGGCGGCGAAGGACTCATCGTGCATCGCGTGCTCCACAAAAATACCATCCGCGACTTTCTCTTCCGCTCGAAGCTGCCGATGACCGAGGACGATCAGCTCGGCCAGCAGAAGGCCTTTTGGAAATTGATCGACGAAGCGAAACAGACCCGCCGCCCGTGAACTTCCGGCTCTGGCTTTGCGTGGCCATGGGGGTCCTGGTCATCCACATCGGCGTGGTCATGATCTGGGTGAATTTCCAGCCGAAGCCGAAGCCGCGACCGCGACCGCAGAATGAATTCCGCGCCGCCGCGAAAGCCATCGTCGATCCGAATACCGGCGAGCATCTGGTGGTGCGGGAGTTCACCGTGAGCACCAAGCTCGAAGAAAGGCAGAAGGAAGAAGGCAAAAGTCAAAAGTCGCAGTGATCGCCGCTGCTTCTACCTTCTGCCTTCAGACGTCTGCCTTTGCATGAACCTCTACCCCGACGAGTCCCTCCGCCGCGCCCTCTTTCCCGTCTGCCAGGAGAAAATCTTCCTCGCCCACGCTGCCGTGACGGTGCTGCCGAAGGGCGTGGCCGATGCGATCTGCGATTACACCCGGCGCTCTTCGGAGAATCACCAGGAGTTCGGCGAAGTGCTCGCGGACATCCGCCAGGCGCGCCAGGTCTGCGCCGAGTTGATCGGTGCGGAGGCGGACGAGATCGCCCTGCTCGGTCCCACTTCTCTCGGGCTCTCGCTCTTTGCCAATGGCATTGACTGGCAGCCCGGCGACGAGGTGCTCTGCTACCACGGCGATTATCCGGCGAACGTGTACCCGTGGATCAATCTGCGCCGCCTCGGCGTGACCGTCCGCTATCTCGAACCGAGCGAACCCGGCGCCATCACCCCCGAGCTCGTCACCGCCGCGCTCGGCCCGCGCACTCGCCTCGTCGCCCTGGCCAGCGCCCACTTTTTCACCGGCTACCGCATCGACGTGGACGCCATCGGCGCGATCCTCCACGAGCGCGGCGTGCTTTTCTCCCTCGACGCCATCCAGACCCTCGGCGCCTTCCCGACAAGCGTGGAGCACGTCGATTTCCTGAGCGCCGACGCCCACAAGTGGCTCCTCGGCCCGCTCGCCATCGGCATCGTCTATGTGAAAAAGCGGCACTTCGAGCTCCTCCGCCCCACCCTGCTCGGCGCCTGGAATGTGCAGTCGCCAAACTTCATCACTCAGGACGAAGTGCGCTTCGTCCCCACCGCCCAGCGCTACGAACCCGGCGTGCTCAACGCCATCGGCATCTACGGGATGAAAGCCGCCATCGAGCTCATCCAATCGCACGACATCGGAGTCGTCGCCGCCCGCCTCCTCGAACTGAAAGCCCACCTCATCGCCCAACTCGAGCCCCTCGGCTTCGAGATCCTCGGCCCGAAGTCCGGCCCGAACGCGACCAGCATCACCACCTTCCGCCATCCGACCGCGAGCTGCGCCGAACTCTTCACCGCCCTGGAAAAAGCCCACATCGTCGCCTCCCTCCGCCACGACCGCGCCGGCCGCGACTACCTCCGCTTCAGCCCGCATTTCTACAATACCGAGACCGAACTCGATACCGCGGTGCGTGTCCTGCGCGCTGCTCTACGGAGCTGACCACGCCCTGTTCCGCAGGTGTCAGGACTGTGACGCTTGACGCATTTCCGACGTGGCGCGTAGCATCCGCGCTCATCCCAAACCAGAGCCTTATCACTTGGACTTAAAAGAAATCAAAGAGCTGATCGCTCTGATGAAGAAAAACGAACTCTCCGTCTTCAAGATGGAGAAGGAGGGCTTCAAGATCACCCTGAAGAAGGGTTCCGACTTCCAACCGGTCATTCACGCTCCCACGTCCGCCGTCTTTGCGCAGGCACCGGGGCCGTCACCGTTCGCCCCACCATCAGCCGCTCCCGGAAGCCAGGCGCCGACAAGTCTCGCCGATCTCAAGGAGATCACTTCGCCGATGGTCGGCACTTTCTACGCGTCGCCCTCGCCCGAGGCTGGACCTTACGTGAAGGTGGGCCAGGAGGTCACGGAGGACACCGTGGTCGGGATCATCGAGGCGATGAAGGTGATGAATGAGATCAAGGCCGAGTGCCGCGGCGTGATCGCGGAAATCGCCGCGGAAAACGGGAAGCCGGTGCAATACGGAGAGGCGCTCTTTCGCATTCGCTGATTTCAGATGGAAGATTTCAGATTTCAGATTGGTGGCTCCAATCTGCACGCAAGCGGGGTCCGGGTCGTTCCATCTGAAATCTGAAATCCCCAATCTGAAATGTTCAAAAAGGTCCTCATCGCCAATCGCGGCGAAATCGCGCTCCGCGTCATCCGCGCCTGCAAGGAACTCGGCATCAAGACGCTCGCGGTCTATTCCGAGCCGGATGTCGATTCGCTCCATGTGCAGCTCGCGGATGAGGCGATCTGCATCGGGCCGGCGCCGAGCAGCGAGTCGTATCTGAAGATTGATCGCATCGTCAGCGCAGCGGAAATCGGCGACGTGGATGCGATCCATCCCGGCTACGGATTCCTGAGCGAGAACGCGCATTTCGCGGAGGTCTGCGAGAGCTGCAATATCAAGTTCATCGGACCACCGCCGGCGGCGATCCGCGCGATGGGCGACAAGAATACCGCGCGCGCCACGGCGAAACGCGCGGGCATGCCGGTGACGCCGGGCTCGGAAGGCATCGTCGAGACGGAGAAGGACGCGCGCAAGGTCGCCCGGGAGATCGGCTATCCGGTGATGATCAAGGCGACGGCAGGGGGCGGTGGGCGCGGGATGCGGCCGGCGCACAATGACGGGTCGCTGGTCCAGGGTTTCCACGCGGCGCGCGCCGAGGCGGAGAAGGCTTTCGGCAATGCGGGCGTCTATATCGAGAAGCTGATCGAGAATCCGCACCACATCGAATTTCAGATCATGGCGGACAGCCACGGCGCCGTGGTGCATCTCGGTGAGCGCGATTGCTCCCTCCAGCGGCGCAACCAAAAGATCATCGAGGAGACCCCGTCCCCGATCATGACGGACGAGATTCGCGAACGGATGGGCGCGGATTGCGTGAAGCTGGCGCGGGAAGTGGGCTACGTGGGTGCCGGGACCATCGAGTGCCTGATGGACGACAAGGGGCACTACTATTTCATGGAGATGAATACGCGCATCCAGGTGGAGCACTGCATCACCGAGGAGGCCTACGGCGTGGATCTCGTGAAAGAGCAGATCAAGATCGCGGCTGGCGAGCCGCTCTCCCACTGGATGCATGACGCGGTGCGGAAATATCACGCCATCGAGTGCCGCATCAATGCGGAGGATCCCTTCAATAACTTCCAGCCCTGCCCCGGCCGCATCGAACTCTACTACGCGCCTGGCGGACGCGGCATTCGCATCGATTCGCACGCTTACGCCGGCTACACCGTGCCGCCGCATTACGACTCGATGATCGCGAAAGTCATCGGCATGGGCACGACCCGCGAGCACGCCATCGAGCGGATGCGCCGGGCGCTCGGCGAGTACATCATCCGCGGGATCAAGACGACGATCCCCTTCCAGCAGGCGATCATGCACGACCCGGATTTCATCCGCGGGAAATACAACACCGGCTTCGTCGGGAAGTTGATCGAGGCGCGCGGGGCGGAGTTCGGCAGGCAGAAGTGAGCGCTTGAGCGGGGCGTCATTCCCTTTGACGCAGCGCCGCCGTCTGACGTTTCATCCCCGCCCCTGTGGAAAAATCCGCCGCTCCCGCCAGCCCGCGTTCACCGCTCGGGCTCATCTTTCTCACCCTGTTCATCGACATGGTGGGCTTCGGGATCGTGATCCCAGTGCTGCCGCTCTATGCGGAGGGCTCGGTGATCAACGCGTCGCCGCATCAGCTCGCGTGGATCGTGGGCATTTACTCTTTGCTCCAGCTCATCTGCGCGCCGCTTTTTGGAAAATGGAGTGATCGCGTTGGGCGCAAGCCGGTGCTCGTGATCAGCATCATCGGCACGGCCATCGGCTTCGTGGTCCTCGGGGCGGCGAATACGGTATGGATGCTGATGCTCGGGCGGATCATCGATGGTGCGAGCGGCGGGAATATCTCGACCGCGATGGCCTGCATCGCCGACGTCACGACAAAGGAAAATCGCTCGAAGAACATGGGGCTCGTGGGTGCGGCGTTCGGGCTTGGTTTCGTCATCGGGCCGGCGCTGGGCGGCGTGCTCAGTCAGAAGATCTCGCTCTCGGCACCGTTCTACTTTGCGGCGGGGCTCGCGTTTTTGAATGCGGCGCTCGTCGCGCTGCGTCTGCCGGAGACGCTCACACCGGAAGTCCGCGCGCGGGCGCGGGAGAAGGCGACGATCGGCGAGGTCTTTCAGGGCGGTCGCGCGGGGATGATCGGGGCCATCCTCGCCGGGCAACTCGCCGCGGTGACTGGCTTCTCGATCATGACCTCGCTCTTCGCGCTCTATTGCGAAAAGCGCTTCGACTACGACGCCGCAAAGGTGGGCTACCTCCTCGCGTATGTGGGCCTGCTCGGCGTCATCTTCCAAGGCGGCTTGCTGCGGCGGCTGCTCAAGCGCCCCATCGAAAAGCAGCTCGCGGTCATCGGTGCCGCGCTGCTCGCGGTGAGCATGGCGGCGCTCCCTTTCACCCACTCGCTGGCCATGCTCATGGTCGTCTGTTTCGGCATTTCGCTGGGCAATAGCTTCGTCACACCCACCCTCAACGGCCTCGCCTCACGCACCACCGACGCGCATTGCCAAGGCCGGCTGCTCGGGCTGATGCAGAGCGCGGGCAGTCTCGGGCGCTTCCTCGGGCCGATGATCGGCTTCGCGCTCGTGCCATTCGATGCGGCGCACGACTACGCACGCACCTCCTTTTTTGCCAGCGCGGCGATCCTGCTCGTGGCCACGATCTGCATCATCGCCGTCGCCCCCGTCCGCAGTGTCGAGGCAGTGCCGGACGCGGCGACGTAGGAAAAAAGCGACGGCTACCGCGTGGAGGCAGCGGGGCCTAGCATCAGGCCGAAGAGCCCTCGCGCCCGGTAGAATGTGGACGACCGCCGCAGGCCGCGCATCAGCCACCAAGCGGCGACGGCGAACGTGGCTGCACCGGCCATGCCGAGCGGGAGTTCGTGTCCGGGCACGAACATCAGCGCGACGGAGGTGAGCGCGGGGCAAAGCATGAGGGGGACGATGCGCCAACCGGAGGCGTACAGGAACGCGGCAATTGAGAGCGCCCCCGCGCCAGCGATGATGAACGCGTAAGCGATGAACGTCGCACGCCCCGGAAAAGCGCCTCCGCCGAGTGCGATGAGGCAGCCAATCAGGAGCGCACTGGCCACAGCGACCGCGGCGGGGATGCTGAGCAGCAAGGCCGCAAGCCGCGCGGTGGACATGGGCAGCACTCGCAGCGACCGCATTTCCAAGGCGAAGCTGTTTGTGAAAGTGAGAAGGACGGCCATGGCGCCGACCTGGATGCAGGCCGACCGAGTAACGGCGGTGACCTCACCTGCCCCGCGGTGAAAGGCGCCGCCGATGAAGCGGAGGACGAGCATCTGCACTAGGGACATGAGCACGAGCATGGCGAGCGTGCGGAAGACCAGCATGGTGACGAGCAGCGGTGCGCCGGTGAGCCCGCCGGTGGTGGGCACGGGTGCGGCATCGGGCAGGACGCGGGCGGCTTTGACGACCGTGCTGCGGCGCTCGACCACATCGGGCGCGGCGACATACGAGAGGAGCGCGAACACCGGGACGAGAGCGAAGAGCAGCCAGTGCCACCCCGTGACTGCGGCCACGGTCTTCGGCAGGATGAACATGAAGAGCATCGCCGCGGACATGGAGAGGCCCCAGCAGGCACTGATGCATCCCTGAAAAAAGGTTTCGCCCCGAGTCCTCGCGGCGGTGGTCGGCAGCGCGCTCCAGAGCAGGAAGGCTAAGGCGGCGTAGCCCAGGCTGATCCAGACATTCACGACCGCGACGAACCATGGGTCGAAAGTGCGCGGCATCGGGGCCAGCGTGGGGACGACGCCCTCGGCGGCCGGCAGAGCGATCATGATGGGGTCATACAATGCCTCGTAAATGAACGCGCCGATCGGATTCGCGAAGGCTGCGAGCAGAGGCGCGAGGAGCACGGCGATGCACCACCACGCCGTGGCCTGGGCGCGCCGACTCACGGGCAGCGGGCGCACAGTGCGAAAGAGGCCGTACTCGACATCGACGAGCAGTGCCAAGAGGACAAAAGGCGTGACGACGAGGCTATTGCCGGAGGCGAGTTGCAAACTGGAGAGAACGCCGATGAACGCGAGCGCCCACCAGCGGCGACGGAGGAAATCGAGGACGAGGAGTTGCATGGCGGGCTACTTCGTGAGGGCGAGGAAAAGCTCTTCGAGGGTGAGCGCCTGCGTCTGCACATCGCGCGCGCCGCGCTGGGTGAGCGAGGCGAGCGGACAGCTCAAAGTATCGAGCACCGCGCGCCACCGAGAGCCTTCGCGCTCCTGCACGGTGAGGCCCGGGACGCGAGAGAAATGGTCCGCATTCTCCGCGGAAAACTCCGCCTGCAAATGCCGCTCGACCAGCTCACCAGTCGCGCCTTCCATGAGGAGCCGCCCTTTATGTAAAAGGCCCACGCGGTCCGTGAAGCGCTCGAGGTCGGAGAGCTGATGCGAGGAGATGAGGACGGTGCGCGCTTCGTCGCGGACGATGGCGAGCAGCTCGGTGAAGATGGCCTTCTTCGAGTGCGCATCGAGACCGGTGGTCGGCTCGTCGAGCACCAGCACCTGCGGGTGCCAGGCGAGGGCGAGGAGCAGGGAGAGCTTCATCCGCCCACCAAACGAAAGGGTGCCGATGCGCTCGCCAGCGCTGAGCCCGAGCGACTCCATGAGGCGGGCGCAATACGCGTCGTCCCAGGTGGGCCGGAAGCCGCGCACGAAGCGGATCGCCTTCCCGATCTTCCCCCACAAGACAAAGTTGAGGTCCGGACCGACGTAGGCGGCGCGCTGTTTCACTGCCACCTCGTCGCGAGCGTGATCGAGCCCGCAGACGCGGATGGTGCCGGCGTCGGGTGAACCCATGCCGAAGATCTGGTCGATGAGCGTGGTCTTGCCCGCGCCGTTCGGCCCGATCAGGCCGTAGATGGAGCCATTCGGCACGACGAGATTGACCGGGCCGAGCGCGAAGGTCGGGAAGTGTTTTTCGAGAGCGGAGATTTCGAGAGCGGGAGCGGTGTTCATGATTGGGCGTTCAGGATTTCGAGGAAAAGGCGGCGCACTTCGGCGGGCTTGAGGCCGGCTTCAGTGGCCTCGCGGTGCGCGGTGCGAAGGAGTTCGCGGGCGTGATCGAGTTTCACCTCGCGGGAGCGGTCGCCGCCGCCTTCGGAGACGAAAGTGCCGAGCCCCTGCCGGCGGAAGACGATGCCCTCTCGCTCCAGCTCTTCGTAAGCGCGCTTCACGGTGATGACGCTGACGAGCAGCTCCTCCGCGAACTGGCGGAAGGACGGCAGCGCCGCGCCCGGCTCGATGCGCCGCTCGCTCACGGCGCGCTTCAGGCCCGAGACGATCTGCTCGTAAAGCGTGCCAGGGGCGGCCGGGGAGATCGGCGGGAGGAGGAGTTTGATGGATTTCGGAGGCACGGCGGGCGGCGAGTTACTGTGCATATTAAATATATACAGTCATCTGTCCACGAAAATCTTCTCGCCGCTGGAGAGCGGATCGTTTTCGCGTCACCGCGGCGCCTTTCCGCGCCGCCAGCGAGCCCCGCGTGGCAAGAGGAAGAGGAAGAATGCATCGGTCAAAGGGAAATTCTTTCGCCCGTCGCAAAATCCCATTGCGTTTAGCGAGCGCTACGGCGAACGACTTGCTCTAGTAATGATCCCGACGTGAAACCCGCGCTCCTCCTCGCCCTGTTTGCCAGTTTTCCGGCATTTGCCGAAGACCCGCAGGTCGTCACTCTCGTGACGAAAGGAGACGCCGCCGAGGCCCGGCACGATACGCGCGGCGCTCTGGTGAGCTACCGCGAGGCCGAAGCTCTCGACCCGAAGAACGTGGCCATCCTGCTGCGCATCTCGAAGCAGTATTCCGATCTCATCGCGCAGACGAAACCCCAGGAGGCGGCGCAGAAAACGGCGGAGCGCGCACTCGATTACGCAAAGCGCTCCGTGGCCCTCGATCCTGCCAACGCCAAGGGACACCTGAACCTGGCAGTCTGTTACGGCCGGCTCACCGACTTCGTCGGGAACCGGACCAAGCTCGAGTATTCCAAGATCATCAAGGCGGAGGCGGAGAAGTCGCTCGACCTCGACGCCACGGACGACTTTGCCTGGCACGTGCTCGGGCGCTGGCATGCGGGTGTGGCAAATGTGAACGGCATGCTCAAGACGATGGCGAAGTTCATCTACGGCGGCCTGCCCGCGGCGAGTAATGAAGAGGCCGCGCGCTGCTTGAAAAAGGCCACTGAACTCGCGCCGCAGCGGCTGATGCATCACGCCGAACTCGCTCACGTCCACACCTTGATGGGCAAAACGGACCTGGCCCTGCAGGCCTGGCAAAACGTCATGGGCATCCGCGCCGCCGATCGCGAGGACGAGGAGTATCAAAAGGAAGCGCGGACGGCCCTCGAGGCGGCCCGCGCGGCAGGCAGCGGCAAGCCAAGCAAATTCACCACGCAACGCTAGCCAGAACCGGCTATGCGCGGCGCCCGAAAGCGAGGGCCAGCCAGCCCGCGAGCAGGCAGACGCCACCGATCGGCGTGATCGCGCCGAGGATTTTCACATTCGTGATCGCCAGGGTGTAGAGGCTCCCGCTGAAAATGAGCACGCCGACAAAAAGGAGCCGCCACGCCCAGACAGGTTGCGGCTCGCGCGAGGCGATGAAGAGCAGAACCGCTGCGTGGACGAGGTGATAGAGGGCGGCCGTTTCGTAGGTCGCAAGGGTTCCATTCCGCGCGAGCAAATCCTTCAAGCCATGCGCTCCGAAGGCACCGAGGGCGACGGCGAGGAAGCCGAGGACGGCTGAGATGCGGAAGGTGACGGTGGAGTTCATGCCCGCGATGTAGCGCAAGGCGGCGGGTGGGGAAAGGGCCGCGTCGGCGTCAGCTCACTTGCGAAAACTGGGCAGTGCGCCCGCCGGCGAGTAGATCGCGGAAGTCTGCGTGCTCCGGTCGTTCGAGTTGCGGATCGCGTTCGAAAACGAGAAAGGCGGCGTTGCGCGCGAGGCGCATCAGTTCGTGATCGGCGAGCAGGTTGCCGAGCTTGAGTGGGGGCAGCCCGCTCTGTGCCGTGCCGAGGATGTCGCCTGGTCCGCGCAGCCGCAGATCGGCCTCCGCGATTTCAAAGCCGTCGCCCGTCGCCTCGAGGATCTGCAATTTCTCCAGGGCCTCGGCGTCGACCTTCGCGCCGGTGAGCAGGATGCAATAGGACTTGTGCGCGCCACGGCCAATGCGCCCGCGGAGCTGATGCAACTGCGCGAGGCCAAAACGCTCCGCGTTTTCGATGAGCATGATGTTCGCATTCGGCACATCGATGCCGACCTCAATGACCGTCGTCGCGATCAGCGCCTTCGTCTCGCCGCGGCGGAATTTTTCCATGATCGCCTCCTTTTCCTCCGCCGCGATCCGCCCATGGAGCAGCGCGCAAGGCTGCGGCGCGAGCAGCTTCTCCCACTTCGCAAACTCCGTCGCCGCTGCCTTGGCCTCGAGCTTATCGGATTCGTCGATGAGCGGATAGACGATGTAGCCCTGCCGCCCCGCTGCGAGATGCTCGCGGAGAAATTTCACCGCGTCGGGCAGCTTGGCGGCAGCGCGGACCCCGGTCACGATCTTGCCGCGGCCAGCCGGGAGTTCATCGAGCGTCGAGACATCGAGATCGCCATAGAGCGTCATGGTGAGGGTGCGCGGGATCGGCGTCGCCGTCATCACGAGGACATCCGGCGCCGCGCCCTGATCGCGCAGCCGCGCCCGCTGCTGCACGCCGAATTTGTGCTGCTCATCGATCACCGCCAGCCCCAGCCGCGTGAAACCCGCACCCTCGTAAAGGAGGGCGTGCGTGCCCACGAGGAGATGCGGCTCGGATTCAAAGCTATCGTTCGACGGCAAATCCTTGGGTTGAGTGAAAAGGGGCAGGGCCTCGGCGTCTTCCTTCCGGGAGCCGGTGCGGAGGGCGACGCGCAGGCCGAGCGGTTCGCAGAGCTTGCGCAGCGTGAGGTAGTGCTGCTCGGCGAGGATCTGCGTCGGGGCCATGAGCGCGGCTTGGTGGCCGCTTTCCACGCAGAGGAGCATCGCACTCAGCGCCACGAGCGTTTTGCCGCTGCCGACGTCGCCGTGCAGGAGGCGGTTCATCGGGTGCGGTGAGGCGAGGTCGGCGCGGATCTCGGCGATGGCCCGCTGCTGCGCGCCGGTCAGGGGAAAGGGGAGGGCTTCGTGCAGGCGCATCATCAGTGCGCCGCTGCCGCAGTGCGCGGCGCCTGGCTGCGCAGCCTGCTCGGATCGACGCGCGGCGATCGCGAGCTGCATGGCGAAGAACTCCCCGAGCACGAGATGCCGGCGCGCTTTCGCCAGCGCCTCTGGCGAGTCCGGGAAATGAATCTGCCGCAGCGCCCAGGCGCGCGGGGTGGCATCGAGCGACGACGGCACGAGCCGTGGGAGCGCACGGTCGCCGAATTTTTCCAGCACCTCCCAGACGATGCGCCGGAGCACCCGCGGGCTCAGGCCCTCGGTGGCTTTGTGGATCGGCACGAGCCGTTGCAGGTGGATCGACTCCTCGGCGTCGTCCTCCACGACTTCGAATTCCGGATGCGAGATCACGACCGCCGACCCCGTGCGCTTCGGCTTGCCGTACACCACGAGCCGCTGCCCGTTCACGATCATCTTCTCGACCCAGTGCGCATTAAACCAGCGGCACGTAAGTGGCTGGCTGAGCGCGTGCGACTCTTCCTCCACGAGGATCACATCGAACATCTTCTGCGAGCCGCGAATCCGGCGCAGATTCGTCTTGTTCACCACGCCGCAGACGCACACCGGGCGATCGCTGTCGCCGGTCGGGAAGCGATCGAACTGCGTGCGGTCCTCGTGGCGTCGCGGGAAGTGCGTGAGCAGATCGCCGACGGTCCGCAAGCCGAAGCGCTCAAGCTGGCGCGCCCGCTGAGGCGGGAGCCATTCGAGGTCCGGGAGCGGGGTCGCGAGGGTCACGCCGCGCACGATACTGGCGGGCCTTCCGACGACGAGAAAAAGACACGCTGATCCATTCTCGTGGGGATAAAAATTACCGCCGGATGTGGCCAGCTTCCTGCATTCAGCATGAAGCCAAACAGTGCGGGAGATACCGGTTGACCGACTGCCTCACCCGACTAGCCTCCCGCGCTCAACGACCAAAACTAATGCGCAAACTTCTCCTTCTCGGCCTCCTGGTCGTCCTCTCCGCCAACTCCGCAAAGGCCGCCGAATCGCTCTATAATCGCAGCACCGCCCGCCCGCTCGCCCCCGCGAAAGCCTCGCTGTTCGGACCGCAGGCCTCGAAATTCAAGTACGACAGCCGCATGGTGCGCGCGGCCGAGATCGCCCAGGCGCGGGCGCATCGGCACTCCATCAGCCTCTGCTGGCGCTATGTGAAAGACGCGCTCCTCGCGGCGAAGATCATCACCACCCGTCCCGACACGGCCTACGCCAAACAGGCAGCGGGCGAGCTGCAAAATGAGTACGGTTTCAAGAAGCTCGATGTGAAGGATCCGTATCGCGCTCCGGTCGGATCGGTCATCGTTTACGGCGGTCGCGGTGCCGGCCATGTGGAGTTTCGGACGACCAAGGGTTTCGTGAGCGATTTCGTCTCGCTGCGCCCGTCGAATCGTCCGCTGATCGGCGTCTACGTGAAGCCGCGCGCATAACCCGGGAGCGCCGCCGTCCCGTGCGGCAATCCTTCGCTCGCGCAGCGCCATTTCCTTCGTCGGCGTCGAGAGTGTCGCTGCGCGAAAGTGACGAGGCCGCACGAGGACGGCGGCGCTCCCAGGA
Source organism: Chthoniobacteraceae bacterium (assembly GCA_031409655.1). Classification (GTDB taxonomy): domain Bacteria; phylum Verrucomicrobiota; class Verrucomicrobiia; order Chthoniobacterales; family Chthoniobacteraceae; genus JANNXQ01. Next base: position 108,474 of record JANNXQ010000078.1, read on the forward strand.
TCAGAGCGTCCCGCGGGTGACGCCGAGCTGCGATTGCGCTTTGAGCGTGCG
>JANNXQ010000079.1:0-9502 GCA_031409655.1 Chthoniobacteraceae bacterium
TTCAGGCCTGGCTCAGCTCTTCCACTCGAGGGCGCCCTTCATGATCGCATACACGTAGCCGACCGTGAGGATGGCGACGAAGCTGAGCATGCTCCAGAAGATGCCCGGGCCGTGCGCCGCGATGAAGTCGCGATAAACCACGGCCCACGGATACATGAACACAATTTCGATATCGAAAAGGATGAAGAGCATCGCCACGAGGTAGAACTTGACGCTGAAGCGCGGCTGCGCGGGCCCTTCGGCCGGCATGCCGCACTCGTAAGCGGTGTCCTTGGTGGCATTGCTCCGGGCGCTCTTGCCGAGGATCACGCTGATGATCAGCGCCGAGGCGGCAAACACCACGGCGACGATCACCTGCAGCAGAATCGGAAGATAGTCCTTCATGTCTCCAGAGCTTTCGGAACCTCAAGCCAGACTCAGGCGACGGCGGCGGGCGCCGGGAGCGGTGGCACCACGGTCTCCAAGGTCGCCAGTTGCTTGGGGATGCCCTTGTACTTTTTGGCGTCCTTTTTGACCATGCCGCGGGCGACCAGGTTTTGCAGCTTTTCGTAGGTGCGCAGGCGGAGCATTTCTTCCCCGCCGCTGGCGGCATTGCGCGCCCGTAGGTTCGCGTGGACGACCTCGAAGAGATCCTTGAACTCGAACGTCGTCTTCGAAGAGAGGACAGCGGCAAGTTCTTCCGTTACCAGATCAGGAAGCCGACGTGAGAATGCGGTTTTCTTGTGGATAGGCATAGGGCGCGGAGGGTACCAGAGATCGTCTTTTTCACGAGCGGAAATTTGGGCGGACGACAAAAATAACTTATGGCTGGGAAGGTCCCGGGGTTACCGCTTGGGGGCGGCCTCTGGGAGAAGCGGAAATATCTGCCGGGTCGCCGACGCGGTCCGGCGGCCTTGGCGTGGCGGTTGGTTGGGCGGGGCTTGGCCGAGCCGGTTGCGTAAACAATACCGTGGGGTCAAAACCGGCATTCTTTTCCCTTTTCCCGGTGAGCGAAGCGCCTGCGGAGGTCCAGGCTCCGATGAGTGCTCCGACGAGGGTTTGGCTGAAGGTCAAGGTGCCGACGGACTCGATCCGGGTGCCTTCGTCGGAGACGGATTGGGAGAAGGCGCTGGGGCCAAGGTGGCGCGCGACGGCCTCCGTGGAGGGTAGTCTGCTGGCGTCGAGGTAATTGCCGAGTTCCGGCGAAAAGGACAGGGACATGGCGAGGAAGGGGCGGAGCATCGCGTAAGACCGCTCAAAGAGCATGCGCAGGTCGAGGTAGACGTAGCCCGCGGTGGGTGTGCGGACCTGGCTCGCGATGGCCTGGTGGGCGGCGCTGGCATCGAGAGCCAGGGCGCCCGTCTCGCTGCGCGCCATCCCTTCACCGACGGCGAGCGCACTCGCCCCGAGGACGGCAAAGCGGCTCGAGAGCGCGATCCCGGGGGCCGCGCCACCCGCCGGACCCAGGGGCGCTTCGTAGCGCAGGACGCCGTCCTTTTCCTCCCGCCGCCAGCTCTCGCCCCCGGCCACCGGAGCGGTCAGGGCATCGACGAAGTTCCGCGCTTTCACCTGATCCCGCACGGCCACCGCGAGGAGCATCGCCGGAGCTTCCGCCTGCTCCGGCCAATCGACGAGCAAGCCGACCTCCGGTCCGAAAGCAGCGCCGAACTCGGCCCACGTGATCTGGCGGCGCGTGAGGTCGCCCTCCACGGTCGCCAGCGCCGGGGCCGCGAGCGCGAGCATTGAGGCAAAAGCCGCGGGGACTTCGAGCTGCGACGGCAGGGCCATGGCGCCGTAGAGCACCGAGTCCGGCGAACTCAACGCCCGGGTGTCCCGCGCCAGCGCCGGCGCCGCGGACCCTGGCCCGCTGATCAGGATGGTGTCACGGACCTGGGCGCCTTCGAGCTTCGTGCCCCAGGCCAGCGCCGAATCCGCCCCGCTCGCCTCCGCCTCTTTCTCTGGCGGAGTCCCCGCGAGGAGGCTGCCGAGAAGGTCCCGCAGGGCCCCGAACCTGGCGAAGAGCTGGCCATCGAGTTCCGCGGGGAGCGCCGCGACGTTTCTTTGGAAAATCCCGGTGCCAGCCAGCCCGGAACCGAGCCGCCCGTCGCACCGCTCGAGCACCGTCTTCAGGACCTCCAGATCATTCGCGATGAAATACCAGCCCGCATGGAAGCACTCGGCGATCGTCTGCTCCGGCAACTCGTAGGTCTGCACCTCGCACCCGCCGAAATTTAACCGCCCACTGCGCCCGCCGGGCCAGGCGCTTTGCCAGGCCGACCGCGGTTCCGCCATCAGTTCGACGGCCGCACCGCTGCTCCCCGAGAAGGCAAACCCGGCGACAAATTTCGGTGCCACGCCATCGAGCGCGGTGAGCGCGGCAAAACCCTCCCGCGGCCCCACGCGCACCAGTCGGGCGAGGGTCGCTTTCGCTTGCCGCATCAGCGGCATTTTCCGCCGGGGCAGCTCGAGAAAGGCCTGCATCTCCGGCTCCTCCCAGATCTGCGCGAGGCCCGTCAGCGGCCAGCGCGCGAGGCTCCGGCGCACGTCGGGGAGATGGACGAAGAGCAGCGTCTCGGGAGGGACGAGTTCCGCGGCGCGAGGCCGATGGGGCCGCTCCGGCTGGAAGAAAACGAAGGCGCCGACCGCGAGGGCGATGAGCACGAGCGCAGTGGGGACGATTCGTTTCATGCGCGGCGAAAATGGGAACGTGGAGCGTGGAGCGTGGAGAGCCGCGGATCGGCCAGCACGCGCCGAAGATAGCGAGCGAGCTGGCGGAAAGGGAAGGACTTCAAAGGCGCACGCATCGCGATTTTCCGCAGGCGCGGCACCCGCTCACGGCTCCTCGAAAACGCCGACGGCTCGGATGCCCGTCGCGCTGACTTCAAAGACCTCGACGCTCACCGGATACGGCGTCGCGCGGTAAGCCGCGAAGACCATCGGCCAGTAGTCGCGATGATTGCCCGCGAGCGCCGGAAAGACGTAGGCGATCGAGCGATTGGGCACCACCAGCAGGACGGTCTCGCCGAGCGTCTCGGCGAAAAGATCGATGAACTTCGGCGCCAGCACCGCGCTCGCCACCACGGGCTGCGTGGATTCCAGCACCGCGTATTCGATCACTTTTTTCCGGTTCCGAATGTAGCGCGGGGTGAGCTGGCCAAGATCGAATGCGGCGTTCTCTTGAGCGCGCACGAGGAAAGCCGGCCACTCGACTTTCAGCGCAGAAAACTCCTTCGCCGAATAGGTGACCAACGCGCCGTCGCTGAGCAGGCCGGCCGCGTAGAGCGTGCGCTCGGAGCCCGTGACGGGGTTCGCCACCGGCGGGCGCATCAGCTTTGGCTCCAGCCACACTCGCCATGAATCGTCCGCTCGCACCGCCTGAGAGAAGAGGAAGAGAACGCCAAACGCCAAACGCCAAACGCTAAACGCCAAACGTCCGGCCACGCGGCTCTGCACACCTTTGGCGTTTGAAGTTTGGCGTTTCTTCTCCGCGGCAAAGCCGACGCCCGCTGCTGCCCCCGCGAATTCGTCGCTTGGCACCGCCGCGCCCACTCCTATCGTCGCGCGCATGATCACCTTTCTCGAAGGCACTCTCGTCGAGGCATTGCCGACCCATGTCGTCGTGGGGGTGCATGGGGTCGGGTATCATGTGGCAATTCCGCTTTCGAGCTACGACAGGCTCCCGCCAGTCGGCCAGCCAATAAAAATTCTCACCCATCTCCAGGTCCGCGAAGACGCGCACGTCCTCTTCGGTTTCATGTCGCCCGCCGAGCGCGATCTTTTCCGCCTGCTCGTCGCAAATGTCTCCGGTATCGGCCCCAAGACGGCGCTCGATGTCCTGAGCGGCACGACGGTCGCCAATTTCAAAGCCGCCGTGGTTGCCGGGGACGCCGGCCTGCTCGCGAAGACCAAAGGCATCGGGAAAAAAACCGCCGAGCGGATCATCGTGGAACTGAAGGACAAGGTGGGCATCGCCGCTGCCTGGGAAGCCGCCAGCGCCAGCCACGCGCCGACTCCCGAGGAGACCCAAGTGAACGATGCGGTGCTCGCGCTGATTTCGCTCGGCTATAAACAAGTGGATGCGCATAAGGCCGTGAAACAAGTCTGGGACAAGGGAGGACGGGCCACGGAGGAGCTCGTGCGCCAGGCGCTGAAGCTTCTCATTTGATGAACGACCACGCCCGCCTCGACGCGATTCGCGCCGCCTTTCCCCATGAACAGCTCTTCGCGGACAAGGATTTCCTGCTCTCGCCCGAGCCTTTCCTCATCGACGGCCCGCTCGCGGAGCAGCTCGAAAAGCTCGGCCATCGGCTGCTCCTTTTCGTCCGCGCGTGCAATGAACTTTACCTCCGCAGCGTCGCCGGAAAACAGCCGCCGTGGATCGCGGACTGGCTCGACCGCGGCAAACCGCCGGAGCTGGTGGAGTTTGGTCGGAGCAAGGAATCGCGCGGCGACATCCCGCTCGTCATCCGCCCCGATCTCGTGCTCACGGAGGAAGGTTTCACCATCGCGGAACTCGACAGCGTGCCCGGCGGCATCGGCCTCACGGGCTGGCTGAATCAGACCTACGCGAGCTTCGGCACCCACGACCTCGTCGGCGGCGCGGACGGCATGATCGCCGGGTTCCGCGCGATCCTTGGCGGCGGCGGCGACGTGCTCGTCTCCCGCGAAGCCGCGACCTACCAGCCCGAGATGGAGTGGCTCGCACGCCAGATGGAGGGGGCCCTTTGCGTGCATGACGCCGAAGTTTTCAATCCGCAATTTTCAATCTCCAATCCTCAATCGCTCTACCGTTTCTTCGAACTTTTCGACCTCCCAAACATCCCAACCGCGCCCGCCATCATGGAGGCCACGGCCCGCGGCGAGGTCCGCGTCACCCCGCCTTTCAAAGCCTATCTTGAGGAGAAAATGTGGTTCGCGCTTTTCTGGCTCCGCCCGCTGCGCGACTTCTGGCGCCGCGAACTCGGCGAACGTCACTTCGTCGAACTGCAGAAACACATTCCCTACACCTGGCTGCTCGATCCCACGCCGCTCCCGCAGCACGCCGTCATCCCGGGCCTGGAGATTCATTCCTGGGAAGAGCTCATGCACTTCAGCCAAAAGCAGCGCGACCTCATCCTGAAGATCAGCGGCTTTCACGAGACCGCCTGGGGCAGCCGCAGCGTGGTCCTCGGCTCCGATGCGCCGCAGACGGAATGGCAGACCGCGATCGAGCAGGCGCTGCAGTCCTTCGGCACTCATCCGTATCTGCTCCAGCGTTTTCACAAGGGGCGACTGGTCGAGCAGCGCTTCCAGCGCACCACTGGCGGGGAAGTGGAAACGATGCGCGGTCGGGTGCGGCTTTGCCCCTACTACTTCGTCATCGCAGGAAAAGCGGAACTCCGCGGCGCGCTCGCAACCATCTGCCCTCCGGACAAAAAGCTCCTGCACGGAATGAAGGACGCCATCCTCGCTCCGACCGCCGTGCGCGCCGATGCGTAGTCACGTGCGCCCTACTTTGCGCCCTTCACAAACTCCACCAAGTCCCGCCGCAATTTCTCCGCGTCCTTTTGGAAGAGATACATCATGTGCCCACTCTCGTACCGCGCCCAGGAGATGTTCGCGCGGATGCTCGCCGGCAGCGGCAGGTGATCGAGGCTGAAGCGCATGGCATCTTCCGGCACCGCCAGATCGCGCAGACCGGTGAGTACGACCACGCGGAGACGCGGGTTCGTTTTCAGGGCTTCAGCGAGCCGCGGCTCCACGCTCGCGTAGCGGTTGGTAAATGAATCCCAGCGCCACTTCACGGGCGCCAGCACCATGTAGGGCAGATCGCTTTCGTAGCCGAGTTCACCGCGGATGTACGCATTCACAGTCGCGGAAAAGGGCCCGACGATGTTGCTGAATGAGGGATCGAACTCCGGTTCATTTTCGGCGCGGTCGCCGTCCTCCGCGGTCACCCGCGCGTCGAAGCGACCGAGGATCTTTCCCTCTTTCCGCAGGAGCTTTTCGCGGAAGAGCGACGCGTCCACGCGCAGATTGTGATCCTCGACTTGCTCGACGCTGAGGCCGGTGAAGCGCGCGACTTTCTCCGCGATCTTGCGCCGCGCGTCGGCCGGGTAGGCGGCGCCTTGCAGCAGGGCGGTCGCATATTCGCCAAAGGCAAAAGCACGGGCTTGCGCGTGCGTCTTTTCGAGATCCGCCTGGAGCGCGGGCGCGAGCTTTCCGTGGTAATGCGCGGTGGCGGTGAGGCCGGGGAGGAAGACGACGTAGGGCAGATCGTTGCCGAGCGATCCGGCGAGCGTCTGGAAATTGACGAGGCCCGACATGAGCATGAGCCCGTCGAAGTACATGCCGTGCTTTTGCTGGAGGAATTCGACGAGCCCGCCGACGCGCATCACGCCGTAGCTTTCGCCGCAGAGAAATTTCGGCGAGAGCCAGCGCTGCTCACGCGTGGTGAAGAGGCGCACGAATTCGCCGCAGGCCTCGATGTCCTCATCCACACCGAAAAATTGCTCGGGCTTCTCGCCCTTCGCCGCGCGGCTCAGACCCGTGGCCACGGGATCGACGAAGACGAGGTCGCTCACGTCGAGGATCGAGTTCGCGTTGTCCTCGATCTTCGCCGCTGCCGGCAGCGATAGACCGTCCGCCGGCATCGCCACGCGCCGCGGCCCGAGCCCGCCGAGATGCAGCCAGACCGCCGCCGCCCCCGGGCCGCCATTGAAGAAGAAGGTGATCGGGCGCGTGCCCGCATCCTTTTGCGCGAGCCGCTTCCCGTCTCCATCGGTGGCGGCGTAGTAGATGTAGAAGACGTTTGCCCGCGGCGTGCCGTCCTCCTTGAACACCGGCAGCGTGCCCGTCTGCGCCACGTACTTTACTTCGGCACCGCCGATCATCGCGCGGCCCGCTTTCTCCTTCGGCTTTTCCTCTTTCGGTTTCTCGTCCTTTTTCTCGGCCGGTTTGGTGGCGTCGGGTTTCTCCGCAGGCTTGGCGTCCTCAGCGTGGAGCAGCGAGGGCAGGGCGAAAACGAGGGCGAGCAGGAGCGGACGGATCATAAGTGGGCGCTGAATGAGCACGAAAGCGGAGGCGGTGCAAAGCCCGCGCTCGCGCTACTGAATCACGACTTGCGGGGGCGGCGTGCTCGGAGCGGGTGTTGGCGTTGGTCGCGGCGCGGGCGTGCCGGTGCCGGAGCCAGGGGTGATCGTGACCTTCCCTGGCAGACCCGAAGCGTTGAAAACTCCCGAACCACGGGCCAGCCCCGTGGCGGTCTGGATGAGCACGCCGGTGCCTTTGATCCGCTGATCCTCGGTGTCGCCGGTGGCCTTCACCGTGAAACGCCCGCTCTTCCGATCAAATTTCAAACTCAGATCTTCCGGGCCCGGGTTCAGCACCCGCACCTTGTCGTTGTCGGTCAGGCGGACATCGATGGAGATCGTCTTCGCTAAACCGCCGCCGCTGATCGCAACATTCAGGAGACGGCCCTTGGCGTCGCTCCCGGCTTCGATGGCCCGCTGCCCATCCTTCGGCGGCACATACTTCGCCCCAGTGGCCGTGGAGGTAATGTCGTACCCGGCGGCAAAGTCCCCGCGACCCGAGGGCTCCCGAACCGCATGCAACGTCCCAGTGACGGCGGTGCCGAGGATGATCGTGCCGGCCACGCGCGTATCGCGCGGATCATCGAAGAAAGTGACCACCGTCTTTCCGTCCTCAAAGCCCAGCAGTCCGGAAGTAGCGAAAGAGCGGCCATCGGCCAGCCGTCCCTTGATCCGCGCCATGCCGTCTTCCAAAAGCTTCACCGCTGCCCACCCACTGCCGTCCGGCTGAGAACCATCAATGGCTGCCGCTCCCGTGGAAGTGCCACCCGCAAACTCGACCGTGTAGCGTCCGGCGCGATCCGCCCGCTCCGTGGCGCCCGACGGCCTCGCGACCGTCTCCGCCGTCCAGAAGCCATCGCCGAAATCCGCCGCGATCGTCGTCTCGGTGGCACCGACCGTCGCCGTGATCTTCACGGAAATCTGCGCGCCATCGACCGAGACTGACCCCACATATTGACCATCCGCCGAGAGCGTCCCGGAAAAAGCGCGCCGCTCGCCATCCACGAGGATCGTGCCCGTGAACGAACCAGACTTCTGCGCCATGATCTGGAAGTAACCGATCTCCTTGCCGTCCGCATCCTTGAGCAGCCCACCATGCGTCCCCGCGACAGAAAGACCCGGCGCGAGGATTGAAACGGTCGCGGTGTCCAGCGATCCGGCAAATCCATCCGTCACCGTATAAGTGAAACTATCAAAGCCCGTGAAACTCGCCTTGGGAGTATACCTGATCCTGGTCCCTCCAGAGCTGACGACCACGGTTCCGTGGCTCGGATTCCCCAATGCTGAGACCTGCAATTCATCAGCCGGCGCGTCCGCGTCCTTGTCGTTTTTGAGCACATCGAAGATCGTCGCAGTGAGCGTGGTCAGGTTAAACGTATCATCCGTCGCCACTGGAGAGTTATTGGTGAGGAAACTCAGTGCCGTGGATTTCGTCACCGTCGCCCCATTCACAAAAACGAGCCGAAATTGATACGTCTTGGCCCGCTCCAAACTCTCGACCGCCGCCGAAAACGCGAAGGCGATCTGCTTCCCGTCCAATGGCACATCGGGTGTCAGAAGGGGCATCAGCGAGAAGGTTCCATTGGTTTCATTCGGGCCGTATTCAAAATGCGCGGAGCCTGGCGTCCCATTCGCCGTGACCAAACCGTTCAGCGTCGCCTTTCCGCCGGCCACTTTGGTTGCCGTCGTCACGGCTAGCGCCGGGGTAAATGCCGAGGCAACAAAAGTCTTTTCCCCTGATTTGACGGTGCCAGCGCTATTCGACGCTTCAACGATCACTTTGTAGGTCTCCCCGCCGATCAAACCAGTCAGCGAAAGTGGCACCAGTTTGTTCGCCGCATCGGCTTTTACTGCCGCAAAGACACTCGTCTGCTCACTGGCCTTCTTTCTGCCATAGCTGGCAAAGACCGTGGTCGGCGCACCATTCGCACTCAGGGTCACATTCGCGGTCGCGGTGCCAGCCGCATTCGGCGTAAACGAGTCTCCGAGGACAAAAGTGGGCTTTTCCGCGGCAAAGGAAGTAGCTGCGGCAAGTACCAGGCAAAAGAAAGGCGCGCGGAGGAGGGTTTGCATGCGGGGAAAAGTGACCGACCCCAATCGTGCATGGGGCGAGCGCCGCCACAAGGGGGATTTCCGCCCCCCCGGCCTCCTGCCTCTGGCGCACGCCGTGCTTCCGCCCGAGCTATGAGACTCATCGCCATCCTCGTCGTCCTCGGCATCGTGTACGTTGTTTTCACCCGCCGATCTCCGGTCGATTCTGCCACGCAGGCCGTGGCGCAGGCCGAAGCCGTCGCACCCGCGGCCCCCGCCCCAACTGCCGCAGGCCCGACGCCCACAGCCCTCCGGCGCCCCATCGTTCGCACGAAAGAAGTTCTCAGTCAGTTACCAGAGCGGAACGGCGCCGGGGAATTCTGATCGGGAGAAAGTGCCAGGGGGGAGAATTGAACTCCCGA
>JANNXQ010000080.1:0-9818 GCA_031409655.1 Chthoniobacteraceae bacterium
GTGACTTTCCCGGGTGATGATCTTCGGCGTGATGCCGCTGGCGATGAGCGTATGGAAGCCACTGATCGCCCCGCAGGCGATGGTGATAAAGCAGAAGGGAAACACCTTCCCCGGGACGACTGGTCCCGAGCCGTCGATGAAGGTGCTCAGCGCCGGCATGTGCAGGACCGGCAGCACGAGCAGCGTCCCGATCGCGACGGGGTGATGCACTTCCTGGAGTTTGCTTTCAACCTGCATCCGATCCTCAGCGACGCGAAGACACTCACTCCCGGAACGGGCTTGTCTGGTCTGCCCGTGGTCACGCTCGTGGGAACGGGAGCCAGTCAGCATTTGCGAGTGGAATACGTGCGGGGGAAAGGCGCGGGATCTCCACCCGATCAATCGCACCTAATGCCCGACCATCCCAGAAACGGGAGGGACCAAGCAGGCGCCGTAAGGAGGGCGATCTTGCCATCGCCCAACCAAAGCACTCCGAGCGCGAGCGAGCACTCTCCTCCGCCTGGAGTCGCGAGAGTGCGCTCCGCGCAGGTGCTCGTTCTGCGATGGCAAGATCGCCGTTCCTTGGATCCCATCGTCTTCGGCACGTTGAACGTCGTCAGTCGGGCGCGCTTCATTCCAAGTGTGAATGACGCGTGCGCGATCCTGACCTACGGCAGCCTCAGCAGCACCTTCGTCACCGTGACCGGCACCACCGCCGTTTCCACAACGCTACCCCTGTATGCAACGCGATCAACGTGACGTGTGCTATCGCAATGGTAGGTGCCATACGCGATTGGCGTGTTCGGAAGGTTCGCAAGCTTTCGCGATTAACTCGAGGTCGGCGATGCACTGCCCGATGCTGAGGCGCGACTGGTGACCGTAGATTACCCCGGTAAAGCTCTCGCCTTGCCGCTGCCGGCCATCGGCTTCGGCGAAAAAGTCTTCGTCTCGTGACGAAAAGCGCGCACGCCCCAAAGTACCAGCCCGGTCGAGCAACAGACCATCTTCGAATTGGGCCGTGCCGTCCTCCTTCGCGGTGAGCACATCGACTCCCTTCACCCGCAACGCGCGGGTGATCGCCCTCGCCACATGCACGTCCATGTAAAGCGCGAAACTCACTCCCGAGCGAGCCGTGCTTCGAGATCGCTCCTCCGCATCGCCGCGGGCTGGTCTGTGACGCGCCGTTCATCCGCGCGACTTAGCCCGCGTTCAATCTCCGCGTCGATTTCCTCGCGGTGGTCATGGTAGTAAGCCATTGCCGCATAGAGTTGCGCGACCGAAAGATTCGGGTGCTGCAAGTGCATTTTCTCCGGCGTCCAGCCTGAGGCGAGATGGTCCAGCACGACCTCAACAACCTTAATCTGGGTGGCGTCGATCCACGCCCGTCCTCTCTCGTCGAGGCGAATATGCGGCATCTCGGTGGTGGTAAGCGTGCGCGGGAAATAGGCCGCTGAGGTCGCAAAGCCAAGTGCCGGGAAGAAATTTTCTCCTCGTATGCACCCGTTGACAGACATGCCCCGCTACTCGCTCGGCGGCGCGACTTCGCGGACGAGCGCGCCATTGCTTTCGCTGAGGACGAGGATGGCGAGTTTCTCGACGTCCTTTAGTTCACTCGGGCGGAGCATTTGGAAGTTGAGGCCTGCGGTTGCTGCTTCGCGCGGCTCGGGCGTGGGCTGCGCGTGTTCACTGCTGTTCAGGCTGGCGTAGTCGAAGCGGCCGCGCAGGTCGGTGTAGCCGTCCTTGAAGAAGCGCACGGTGCCGCCCTGCAGGCGGGCATACACTTTGACATAGGAGCGGCTCACGGGCTTGTCGGTGGCGGAGTCGCGCACGTCGAGGCGGCCGTAGTTTTCGGCGAGTGTGAGCTTGAGGGTGTTGGCGTGATACGCCTGGGCCTTGCGCTGGCCGGCGGCGACGATCTCGACGAGCACATTGGCCCGCGCGAAGTCGGCTGGCAGGGGAATGTCGAGGGTGTCGCGGCCCGCGGGCAGCGCCTGGGTCGCGGATTTGTTCGGCTTGATGATGGCGAAGCGGCTCGCGTCCTGCGAGACGAAGGGGCTCGAGCTGAAGGAAAACTCGGGGTCCATGAGGTAGTAGTTGATCGCCACTTCGCCGAGGTTTTTCCAGGTCAACGCGATGCTGCGGTTCTCGACTTTGAAGTCGAAGGTGGGCTCGGTGGCGGTGAGTTCGGCCTGCTGCTTCTCGCGGTTCGGCACGTCGTCGCCGGGGCGCGTCACGGCTTTGCCTTCGATCTCATCGAGCTGCGCGGCGACCTCGGTGAAGAGCTTGCGCCAGCGATCCACGGGATGATTCGCATACTGCGCGGCGATGCCGCGGGCCTCGGCGAGCTGCGTCTCGTAGAAGGCGGCGTAGCAGCGGAAGTAGTCGTGCTGGAGGCGCGTCGGGAGTTGCTCTGCCTTGATGGAGCGGAAGCGTGCGAGGGCTTCCTCCACGCGGTCCTGGAGGAAGAGGTAATAGACCACGCTCATCGTATCCATCGCGTCGAGCGCGGGCTTGTGCGCGAGCGTCGTGAGCAGCGACTGATACTGCCCGCGGAAGACCGGATTCGCGATCTTGTGCTCCGCACCAAGCTGGTGCGCGCGCTGATTCACGAGCGGCGAATACTCCAGATGCTCGTAGGCGCGGCGCTCGATGGGATCGATCTGCACGAGCTTCGCGTCGAGCAGCGGGCCGCATTGCGCGAGGAAGTCGTCGCGATGCCGCAGCCACTCGCGCAGCACCGGGGCGTCGTTGTGGACGATACCGTAGCGGTAGATCGGTTCGCTGTAGCTGTGCCGCTGCTCGACGAGCACCACGAGCTTGCGGAAGAAGTCCACGCTCTGCCGCGCGCGCCAGGCGACGCGTTCGAGATTGAGCCGCGCGATGTTGTTCTGCTCAAGGAAGGCGAAGACCTCGGCTTCGGTGCCGTATTGCGAGACGTAGTCCCACGAGGCTTTGTCGAACTGCGTGAGCCGCGGCACGACGCTGAAAGCGAACGCTTTCGCCGCGCCCACGGTCTGCTCCGCGCGCGACACCTGCACCGGATAGTGCGCGAATTTCGCGCCGGGTTTATTCGCGCCAGGGAAGTAGAAGAAGTACTCGAAGGTCTGCGTGGTGTAAGGCTCGAGCCGCAGGCGCGGGCTCGCGGTGGCGCGGCTCTTGAGCACGGGCAGCGCGCCTTGCGGGATCTGCAGGAGCAGCTCGAGCTTCTGCGGCGATGACGTGGGATTCGTGACCACGATGTTCGCGCCGTAGGTCGCGCCGGCGAGGAACTCCTCGCTCACATACTTGTCGAACTTCTCATTGCCCTCCATCCGGTAGCGGTCGCCATTGCGGTAGAAGTTCTGACTCACGAGCAGCTCCGCATTTCCCGGCGCGGCGACGGCGGGTTTGATCTCCTTGTGAAAGGCGATGAGCGGTCCGGCCGCGGTGAGCGAATACCTGCCGCCGTCGGCCTTCGTGGTGTGCTTCGGCGCGTCAAAGGGCAGATCGAGCACCGCGAGCGCGAGCATCATCTCGGCGAAACTGCGGCTCGCCTCCGCAACGTTTGCGGAAAGGAACGGCGCCTTGCCATCCCACGCCGCGTAATCGCGCCAGAAGCCATTGATCGTGATCAGCGCCGCGTTCTGCTCGCCGATCGGCAGCCGGTAGTAATTGTTCTCCGCCCATTCCTTCGTCGGCCCGAGCTGTCGGTAGTAAGCGCGCACCTCCTCGCGCTGGCGCTTCGCTTCATCCATCTTGAAGTAGAGCGCATCCGCCGAGCGATCCTTGTCCGCGAGTGCCTTCACGTCCAGATCGACCGCGCGCATCTCGCTTTGGAGCGCAACCTGCGGTTCGAGGCCGGGCATCGCCTCAGCGACGATGGCACTCTTCGATTTGAAGGTTGCCACGCTGCGCGGCGAACTGGGCGCAGGCACCGGTGCGACCAGAGCGCCAGCCATCACTTTCCCGAGCTGCTGAAGATCTCTTTCCCTCACCGCGTTCTCTGCTTTGCCTTTCGCATCGGCGAAGCCACCCCAGCCGCCTTGCAGCGCACGCCCGCGCAGCGCGGTCTCGAAGAGGTGATCCTGCCGGTCTGGATCAGACGGGAGCAGTTCCCACAGTTCGCGCAGATGCCGCGCCGTCGCCGCGGCCTCGCCGGGAAGACGCTGTGCGAGCAGGCAGCGCTCGGCCACATTGAGCCGGGCAAAGACCCACGGCTCCAGGAAGCGGCGCAGCTCGCCGCCGAGCAGGTAGTCATCCATGAAGGTCTTGTCCTTCTTGTTGCGCAGATACGGCTGGATCACCGCCGTGAAGAAGGCCGGATCTTTGCGGCTGAGGAAGAAACTCAACTCGTGGCAGGCGAACTCGGAATACTTCGCGCGCTTCTCCGCGTCTTTCATCGTCGGCCACTCCAGCACCCAGGCGAATTTCGCGAACGTCGCGTTGCTGCTCAGCGTGGTAAAGAGGGAAAAAATCCCACCGAGCGTGTCGTAGGTTTCGAGCTCCGAAGTGAGGATGTCGCCGAGCGTGAGCGTCTGCCCATTCGTCAGTACAGTGACTTCCTTTTTCTCCGCGAAAGGTTTTGCCGGATCGAGATTTCGCACGAGCCGCAGGTCCTCAAATTTCGTCCCCGCCTCCGGCAGCGCGAGCGTCTGCCACACCGCGCTGGCGAGGTCTTCGGCGTAGATCTGCACATGGTGGCGATCGCCAAGCGCCTTGCGGTCGATGCGCACGAAGCCGTCCTTGTCGGGCACGAGGTTGTAGAGCACCGGCGCGACGTTCGCGAGGAAGTCGAGGTTGGGGCCCTGTGCTGGAGCCGGGTCCGTGATTGATGGCGACGGCGCTTGTTCTTTCGCTTTCCTCGCCAGGGCGCTGCGCGCGCCAGGAGTCGCACCCGCGGCGCGGCCCGCTGCGGTCTGCGTCGCATCCACATCGGTCGCGCGCTTCTCCCACGGATTCAGCAGCAGACCGGGGCGCGTGAGCATATTGCCGGGGAAGAGCATCGCGTAGCGGCGCTCGAGGATGTAGCGGTACTCGTCGCCGATCTCGCGGCCAGCGGCGAAAAGGTTGGGCAGTTTTGCGGGTTGCGCGCTGCCGGGACCGAAGCGCGTGAAGCCGCCGAGGCCGCCAAAGATTCCTTCGCCCGGCAGGAAGCGCGTCGCGGCGACATGCACGCGGGTGAAGGCGTTCACATTCGCCACCTTCACCGTGATGGCGTCGTCGGTCGCCGCCACGGACTCGATCTGCAACGGCGCGGTGCCGCGGCTTTCGAGGAAACGATTTGGCGCGAGCAGCCAGTTCTGCACGGGCTTGCCGGCGGTCACGCGGAGGTCGAGGTCACGCGCATCTTCGCCGCGCAACCGCAGCGAGTAGTCGCCCGGGGTGAGCCCTTTGATTTCGAGGAAGCCCGGCACCGCCGTGATCGCCACGCTGACGTCGCGCGTGAAAGTGCCGCCGCGCTGTTCGATCAGCGACGCCATCGCTTTATCGCCGCTGAAGGGCACGCGCACGATCTCGCCCGCCGCGCTGTGGATCTCCGTCGCGGAGGCGCGCTGCAGCGTGCTCAGATCCCAATGGCCCGTGCGTCCATTCGGTGCATTCGCTCCGACGCTGCCCAACCCGGCGAGCGCGCCGAGCACGATGCGTCCCTTTTCATCGGTGCGCAGTGGAATGGTGAGTGTGTGCTCGATGCCCCGATGCCGGAACTCGAAGACGACCTGCTGATCCGCGATCGGTTCGCCGTTCTTGCCGAGCAATTCGAAGACGTAGCCGTCCTTCCCGAAGCGACTCAGGTGCGTGTCGTTGGTCGCTTCGGTCGCGTCGATGCCATTGATCGACCACGTGTGGCTCGCCGCCAGTTGCTGTTTCTCCCCGCCTTTGCTCAGCGATTCGATCGCCGCCGAGAGCCCGATCGTGAGCGTCGCCACGCGATTCGGGACGGTGAACTTGTGGGTGAAGACCTTGTTCGCCGCGAGCGCGGGCGCCTTGATTTCCTTTGTCGTCGAGACGCCGTCGAGCGTCGTCGAGGTGATCGTCAGCTTCGCGTCCTTGAGCAATTCCAGCGGAAGCTGCGCGTCGCCGAGCAGGAGCGAAGTGCGCACCGCAAGCGTGCCTTCGCGCCGGGCGAGCAACTCCTCGCGCTCGATGTCGAATTGCGCGTCGAGCTGATATTCCTCCGCGTGATGCTCGAAGCTCGTGAGCGTGGCGAAGCTGCCCGCCGCATCCGCGAGCACGACCGGCGTCATCCCCGGCTGCGCCGTGAAGGGGACGGCGATCCGCCCGCTCTTTGCGTCCAGCGTGAACTTCCGCCCGTCGAGCCACGCCACCGCGTCTTTCACCGGCGTGTAAGTCTCATCGAGCACCGTGAGCAGATCGCCCGCGGGCCCCGTCTGCTGCAGGAGATGCCACTGGCCTTTGCGGATCAGCGCGCGGCTCGATTTGCCGCCGCCGATGAATTCAATCATCCACGCGCCACGCTTGCCCTGGAGCTCGGGGAAATTGAAGGCGCGGCTCGCGCGCCGGAAGGGACTCGTGCCCGCCGCGTCGTCGAAACTCTGCGTGCGTTCGGTGTGCGCGACGAGACCGTCGAGGCTGAGGTCGGTGTTCAGTTCGCGCTTCTGGGAGAGGAAGAAGTTGAGCGCGTTGATCTCGTAGATTTTCACGATCACCTTCGGCGTGTTCTTCAGGAAGACGGTCACGTTCACGTCTTCCGCAGGCGCGGTGAAAGGCGCGTTGTTCGGCGCGAAGTCGATATCGACGCGATCCTTCAGTGCCTGGAAAGCGGAAGGCGAAAGGAGCGACGCCCACTTCTGCGGATCACCCGCGCCCGCCACGATTTTGGCCTCGGCGAAGATGGGCTTCAGCCAGGTGTCGCGCAGCCACACGGCCCACGGCTCCCACGCTGGTTCCTCGACGAGCAAGTGCAGCAGATAGTCGCGCACCAGCGGTTCGTCGTTGCCGATCGCCGTGGTGCCGGCGAGCGCTTCGCTCACGTCGGCATTGAGGTCCACGGCATTGCCCGAGAGCCGCGGCTGCTCGAGATACTTCGGATTCATGTAGCCGACGGGGCGCGGCAGCTTCAGGTATTCGAGGAAGCGCGCCTTGTCGTAGATCCCGCGCGCGCGGTCGTGCTGGAGCCGGCGATGGAGCACCGCGGCCTTCAGCGAGTTGAACGACGGCGAGAGCGTCTTCACGTAAGTCCACGCCCGCTCCAGCCAGGCCTCGCGCTCCGTGGGATCGAACTCCACATCCGCATCCGCCCCCGGCGCGAGCTTGCGCAGCCGGGTGAAGACGAAGGCCTGCTGCTCCGTGAGCGCCGGGATGAGTTTCGCGAGTTCATCGAGCTGCTCCGGCAGCAGCGCACGGTGAATCTCGAAGCTCCCGAATCCGCCGCTCTCCTGCATCCGCAATTCCTCGGCGATGAGCGGTACGAGTCCCGCGAGATCCGGGCGCGTGAGTTTGCTGAGCAAAGCGCGACGTTGCGCCGGACGGAGCGGAGTCTTGTCCCGCACGAGCTGCTCCAGCGCGGGTTCGGCGAGCGCATGGAGGTCATCGTTTTGGAGCGCGATCTTGAGGAAAACTTCGCGCCCCACCCGCGCCGGCTCGAGCGCCGTCGGCAGATCAGGTTTCTGGTCGCGCGCTTCCTGCACATGATTGAACTGCAAGTTCAGCCGCTCGCGCAGAAATTTCAGCGTCGCCTGCGGATCGGCATCGTAAGCGAGCAACGCCGCGCGATTCTCGATCACCTTCCGCCGCGCCGAGTCCTTGAACCGCGCCGCCCACTGCTCCAGCACCGCCGCGAGTTTCGCCTTCTGCCCCGTGTTCTGCCAATGCAGGGCGTGAAAGAAAAAGTAGTCCTCCGAGCCCGGGATCAGTTCGCCGAGGACCTTCTCGCGATCCGGCGCGAGGGCGAACTTTTCGATGAAGCCGATTTCATTTTCCGCAAGGAGCAGGGGAGTGAACGAGAGCGTGAAGAGGAGGAGATGCCGGGATTTCATAACGCAGGGAACTGGGGTTGTTGAATCGCGCTGCCACGATGCTCCCGGACGCGCTCAAGGCGCAACGGGCACTTTGCAAAAGAATTGTCACGCCGTGGACGGAGGCTTCGAGGGAGAGACGAATGAAGTCGGCAGTCCTTAGTCCCAATGCCTCGATTCCGCGGATTCTGCAGAGGGAGCGAAGAATTTTACCGATGAGCCTAACTTCCGCTGGTTTCGAGCCCGCCCGACGTGCGAGTCTCTAGCCCTGAAATGGCCCCGTAGTTCAATGGATAGAACGGAGGTTTCCTAAACCTTAAATTCGGGTTCGACTCCCGACGGGGCCACGGCTCACTGGCGCTGGACTGATGATTTTGAGTGAAGGTGCGGGTCCGTGGCGGGCGTTGCGCTCCGGCAAAAGATGCATGGCTCAGCTTTTTCCTTCCGTGCCGTCGGACGCGAAGATCGCTTCCCACTGCCGCCGATAGTCGTCGGCCGCAGGCAAGCCCTCCTCGGGTGCCCACTCCGCGAAGGTCTTGTCGGTCGCGGCGTGGTAGGGGCCGCGCTTGATTTCCAAAATCACGGTCTCCTCGGCCAGGGGGACCAGCGTGTGCCAGACGCCGCGTTCGAGATCCACGAGGCACGAAGCAGGATTCCCCGCGTCCAGACGGTGAGCGGACAGAACCGCGCCGCTGGCGTCGAAGATCAAACACCCCACCGAACCCTTGATGGCGACCACCGTCTCGATGTTTTCCGGTGCCGGATGGCAATGCGGTCGCGCATAGCTCCCGTGTTGCATGAAGTTCAGCAGGCGCTGCACACCCTCCGTGTCCGAGCGGTGCAGTTGCATGATGATCCGCCGCCGCGGGCTCCCTTTCGCGGCCGTCATGCCGCGCGCGAGGGTCGCCTCATCGAGCGCGAAAACTGGACCTTCGGCGCGTGGCATGGTGAGCGGACTTGTCGGAGGCATCAGGTGGAAAACGCGCAGCGAGTATCTAGGAAAGCGACGTTACTCCGGGATTGGATCACCGCGCTTCACCGTCTTGCCTTCCCAGACGGCTTCGTCTGTTGCCTTGTCGTAAGTGAGCACGCGGCTCGCGCTGTTTGGCGCGGGTGGGAGGTCGATTTTCGGCAGCCACTTCCGGTGCTCGGCGAGCACCGTGGCGTGCGCGGAAATTCCCGCGAGATTGTTCCACTCGTTCGGGTCGGCCTGCATGTCGTAGAGTTCCTCGCTGCCGTCGGCGTAGTGGATGTAACGCCAGCGTTCGCTGCGGATCCCGTGGTTCCCCTGGTTATGCGAAGTGATGGCGGGGCGCTCGCGTTTCGCGGAGGCGTCCAGGAGTTGCGGGACGAGGCTGAGTCCTTCGAGATCGTTGCGCGCGGGCAGGCCGGCGAGTTCGATGAGTGTGGGATAGATGTCGAGCAACTCGGCAGGCTGCGGGCAGCGTTGCCCACCTTTCACCCCGGGACCGGCGAAGATCAGCGGGACGCGGGTGGATCTTTCCCACAGCGTGTTCTTACCGGTGATTTGTTTTTCACCCACATGCCACCCGTGATCGCTCCAGAGCACCACGATCGTGTCCTTCGCCCGGCCAGTGGCTTCGAGCGCGGTGAGCACCCGGCCGATCTGCGCATCCATGAAGCTCGTGCTCGCGAGATAAGCGCGCACCAGCGGGCGCCATTCATTGCGCTCTTGCAAAGTCTGCAGGCGAGGCTCGGGCAGTTTCCAGTGCAGGTACCAGGAGAAGCGCGGCGTGTCGTCGCGGTCGCCAGCGAGCACTGGCGGCATCTGGAGGGTGGAGTCAGGGTAAAGATCGAACCACTGCTGCGGCGCGTAACAGGGGACGTGCGGCAGACGAAAGCCCGCGGCCACGAAGAATGGCT
>JANNXQ010000081.1:0-5110 GCA_031409655.1 Chthoniobacteraceae bacterium
CCAATGCGGTGCTCACCGGCTCCGGCGCGAGCCGCACGCTCACGATCACGCCCGCCGCGGTCGGCACCGCGAACATCACCGTGACGGTGAGCGATGGCGCGTTGAGCGACACCTACGTGATCAGCTACGGCGCTTCCGCCGCGTCCTCGACGCCGGCGAATTCGCGCTACTCCGTGGGCTCGGCGGATGCGTCGGCGGCGATGCCCATTGCGCCGGGCCTGATGCTCGTGGGCAACGACGAGGACGAGCGGCTCCGGCTTTACGAGCGCGCCAATTCCCGGCTGCCGATCTCCGCGACCGATCTGCGCCCGGCGATCGGTGTGGCGAAGGAAGTGGACATCGAGGCGGCGGTGCGCGTCGGCAATCGCGTGTATTGGATCGGCTCGCACGGCAACGACCGCCAGGGCCAGGACGAACCGACGCGCCGCACGGCCTTCGCCACCGACCTCACCGGCAGCGGCAGCGCGACCGTGCCCGTGTACGTGAACAAATACACTGGCCTGCGCACGGACATGATCGCCTGGGATAGTGCGAACGGCCACGGCCTCGGCGCGGGCGCGCTGGGACTCGCGGCCAGCGCCGCGGTGCCCGTGCTCCCCACCGTGCCGAATGGCTTCAACATCGAGGGCGCCGCGCTGGCATCGAACGGCTCGACGGTGCTCCTCGGCTTCCGCGCGCCGTTGCAAAACACCACGAACCGCAACCGCGCCCTCGTCATCCCCGCGACCAATCTCCTCACCGCCATCAGCACGGGAACGGGCCCGGTGACTTTCGGCGCACCCATCTTTCTCGATCTCGGCGGACGCGCCATCCGCAGCATGGATTCAAACGCGAGCGGGCAGATTCTCATCCTCGCCGGGCCGGTGGATGAACGCGTCGGGGGTGTCGAGGCGGCCACGTTTAAGTTTTTCCTCTGGGACGGAAACGCGGCGACGGTCCCGCTGCCGCTCACCAGCACCCTCGACGACGTCGCTGGAAACGCCACGGCCAGCCCGGAGTGCGTCTTCGACATGCCCTCGCCGCTCGTGAACGGAAGCACGGTCGGCGTGCTCTGCGACAGCGGCAGCACGGTGTATTACGCCAATGGCATCGAGGGAAAAGACCTCGCGCCGACCCTGCAAAAATTCCGCCTCGATACGGTGACGCTCACCGGCTTGCCCGGCGTCGTCACCACGAATGCGGACTCCGGCGCGGGTTCGCTGCGGCAGGCCATCGCCGATGCGGCACCGGGTGCAACGATCCTCTTCGCACAGTCGCTCTCCGGGCAGACCATCCCACTCACGAGCGGGCAGCTTGTGCTTTCCAAAGCGGTGACCATTGACGCTTCGGCGCTCGACGCCGGGCTCACCATCTCGGGCGAAGATGCGTCGCGCATTTTCGAAGTGACCGGCGTGACCGTCACGCTCAAGGCGCTCACCTTGCGCGAAGGCTTCGCCACGAACGGCGGCGCGATCCTCAACAATGGCGGCGTCCTCACCGTGAGCGGTTGCACGCTGCTGGGAAACAGCGCGCAGGAAGGCGGCGCGATCTTTTCCAATACCGACCTCGCCAGCGAACAGACGACGCTGGTGAATACGACCATCACCGGCAATCGCGCCACGGTGCGCGGCGGCGGTGTGTATAATTTCGACGGGCGCACCGAGGTGCGGCACTGCACGCTCGTCGGGAATATCGCGCCGGCGGGCGAAGGCGGCGGCATCGCAAGTTATGGCGATGGCTTCACGCAGACGGTGGTGGACCGCTCGATCATCGCCGACAACACGAGCGACGTGGATCTCGTGGTCGCTGCTTCCAACAACAGCTTCAGCAGCTCCGGCGCGAATCTGATCGGCACGGGCGATGCCCTCGCGCCATTCATCCAGTCGGGCGACGTGACCGCCGCCGTGCCGCTGCTCCAGCCGCTCGCCCGTTACGGCGGACCGACCGACACCATGCCGCCGCAGCGCGGCTCACCGGCCATCGACCGCGCCGCAGGCTCCACGACCGCCACCGATCAGCGCGGCGCCGCGCGTCCGGCCGATGGGGATTTCAACGGAACGCCAGTCGCCGATAGCGGCGCGGTCGAGTTCCAGCCGGTCATCGTCACGAACGCCAGCGACTCCGACCCGGGCTCGCTGCGCAGTGCGATCGCGCAGCCGTTGGCGGACATCGTCAAGTTCAACCCCGCGTTCTTCAACGGCGAGCCTGCCGACACGATCACGCTCGCCACCGAACTGACGCTCAACCGCCCGCTGGTCATCGACGGCTCGGGCACCTTCGGCGGTGTGATCGTGAGCGGAAACAACACGACGCGCGTCTTCAATCTCGGCAGCGGCGCATCGGTCATTCTCGATTCGCTCTCCATCGTCCGCGGCAATTCCGGGGCGAATGCTGGCGCGGGGATCCTGGTGGATGGCGGCGCGCGACTCGAACTTGCGCGCTGCCTGGTCGCGGATCATTTCACATCCTTCGTCGGCGGCGGGCTGATGATTTTCAGTGGCACGGTCGTCGTCTCGAACTCCACCTTCGCGCGCAACACGGGCAACGACGGAGCCGCCATTTGGGCGCAAGGCAGCAGCAGCCTCCAGCTCACGCACACCACCGTCAGCGGCAACACGGGGAACAGCGCGATCCTGAGCTTCATCGGCGCGACGCTCGCCAACAGCATCGTGGCCGGCAACAGCGCCGGCAATTTCGCGGAAATCGGAACCCCGATCCTGCTCGGCAACAACCTCACCAGCGACGACCCGCGCCTCCTTCCGCTCGGCAAATACTTCGGCGGCTCGGACACCATGCCGCCGCGGCCCGACTCGCCCGCGGTCAACGCCGCGACTGCTTCCGCCGTGACCACCGACCAGCGCGGCGCGCCACGACCCACCGGCGCCGGACCGGATATCGGCGCGGTGGAATACGTGCCCGCCCTCGTCACGACCAGCGCCAGTAACGGCAACGGTTCCTTGCGCGATGTCGCCACGCGGCCCTTCGTCAGCACGATCTTCTTCGACCCCGCCGTCTTCAATGGCGAAGCGGGCGACGTCATCACGCTCACTTCGTCGATCTCGCTTTTCGGTTCGCTGGCGATCGACGCTTCGCCCATTGCGCGGGGAGTCACGATCAGCGGCGGCAATATCAGCCGGCATTTCGAGATGGCCGCTCGCTCCGCCGCCGTGCGCCTCGATGGCCTGACGCTCACCGGCGGCCTTGCGACCGGCTACCTGGCTGGCGAGGGCGGCGCGATCCTCAACGAAGGGGGCGGGCTCACCTTGCACCGCTGCACGCTTTCGGGCAATTCCGCGCAGTTCGGTGGCGGCGCCATCTCGAGCCGCGGTGGATCGCTCACCCTCACGCAATGCACCCTCGCGGAAAACACCGTGACCGCGGGCGGCGTAAACTTCGGCGGCGGCGCGATCTTCAATCTCGGCATGCTCGCACTCACGCACTGCACGATCTCGGCAAATACCACCGCGCAACAAAATCAGGGCGGGGGAATCATCAACGCCGGCCCCGCCACGCTGACGAATTGCATCGTCGCGGGAAACACCGTCGGCCCCGGCGGCGTGGGCGCGGATATTCTCAATGACGACGGTTTCGTATCGGGGACCGTCACTCGCGTCGGCGCGAACCTCATCGGGAGTTATTTCCAACGCAACGGCAGCAGCAACAGCGGTCCGCCGGCGATCACCCTCCCTCCGCTCCTCGCCCCGCTCGGCGCCTACGGCGGACCGACCCGGACGATGGCCCAGCTCCCGGGAAGCCCGGCGCGCAACAACTCTGTGGGCAGCTCCTTCACCACCGACCAGCGCGGCTTCTTCACCATCGGCACGCCGGACCTCGGCGCGTACGAAGCCGGCTCCGCGCTCGTCACCTACGCCGCCTGGGCCTACGAGACGCTCCCGCCCGGCGCGGACTACAGCTTCACCGCCGACTTCGAGCGCGACACCCGAGCGAACGGCTTCGAATACGCCACGCGCACCGACCCCCGCGCCGCCACCGGCGGCGTCATCCCCGAGGTCACGCTCGACGCCGCGCGCACCTTCGCGTTCATCCGCTTCCCGTTCCGCTTCGAAGCCACCGACCTAGTTTACGAAATCGAGCGCAGCACCGATCTCATCGCGTGGACGAAGATCATCGAGATCAATACGCGCACTGGCCAGGTCTTCGAGGCCCCAGGTGTCCTCTACTTCGGTCAAGATGCCACCAGCTACACCTTCAGCGACGCCTTCATCGCCGGGAAAAACAAAGTGTTCTACCGCCTGAACGTCAGCCTGCCGTAAGGCCCGTATCCTCTCTCGCCGTGCACGCGAGCGAGTCCAGCCTCCGAGGCATTGGGAAGCATCGTCTGGACATTGGTCCTCGGTCTCTGGTCATGCTGCAGCTTCCTTCCCCATGAACACTCTCACCCGCCTCGCTTTCCTCCTCGTCCTTCTCGGTGCATCCGCCGTCCCCGGCTTGGCGGCACGGCCCAGCGTCCTCTTCATCGCCATCGACGATCAGAATGACTGGATTGGTTGCCTCGGCGGACATCCGCAGGTGAAGACGCCGCACATCGACGCGCTCGCCGCGCGCGGGACGCTCTTCACGAATGCGCACTGTCAGGCGCCGCTCTGCAATCCCTCGCGCTCCAGCCTGCTCACGGGGTTGCGCCCCTCCTCCACCGGCATCTACGGACTCTCGCCGGGCCTCCGCGATGTCGAACGGACGAAGGCGCACGTCACGCTGCCGCAGACGTTCACCAGCGCCGGCTATCACAGCTTTGTCTGCGGGAAAATTTACCACGACGGCTCCTTCAAGGCGAAGGATCGCGCACCGGAGTTCAACACTTGGGCGCAGACGGGCGGGAAGGGGAAGCCGGAGAAACCATTTGCGAATCTCCCGGAACCTCGGCATCCGGCGATGGATTGGGGGCCATTCCCCGAGCGCGATGAAGATGCGGGCGACTACAAGATCGCCGACGCCGCGATCGGCGCGCTGGAAGGTGCGCCGGCTGACCAGCCATTCTTCGTGGCCGCGGGCTTTCGTCTGCCGCACGTCCCCTGTTACGCGCCGCAGCAGTGGTTCGATCTTTACCCTGACTCCACCCTCCAGATGCCGCCAGTGCTCGCTGGCGACCGCGACGACACGCCGCGCTTCT
>JANNXQ010000082.1:0-22715 GCA_031409655.1 Chthoniobacteraceae bacterium
GCCGCCGAGCCGCCCATTCCACCCGTGCCGGACAAACAGCCGGAGCCGCCCTTTCCCGCCACGCCGCCTGCGACGCTGCAAATGCTCGTGCCGGGATTCACCGTGCGCGAGTTGCCGGTGAAACTCACGAGCTTGAACAACGTGGAGTATGCCGCGGACGGACGGCTTTTTGCCGGAGGCTACGATGGGCGCTTCCATCTCCTGCGCGATACCGATGGCGATGGGTTGGAGGATAAGGTGGACACTTTCTCGCCGGAGCCGAGTGCGAACTATCCGGTCGGCATGGCGGTGAAGGATGGCGAACTCTATGCGGTGCTGACCGATGAAGTAGTGCGCTGGCGCGATACGAATGGTGACGGCGTGCCCGATGAACGCGTGACCTTGGCGCGGGGCTTCGACGACCAGGCGCTGGTGCAGGCGACGTATCTGAATCATCGCCGCGTGGATAGCTCGCTCGCGCTCGCGCTCGGGCCCGATGGCGCGATCTATGTGGCGATGGGTAATGCGGGCCACAGCAACCCGTACTGGCACGATAAGAAAGGTGTCGCGCATTACTCCACGAACGCGCGCCGCGGCTGCCTGGTCCGCATCGCGCCGGATGGGAAGGTCGAGCAACTCAACTCCGGCCTGCGTTACATCATGGGCTTACAGTTCAATAAACACGGCGACCTCTTCGGCACCGAGCAGGAAGGCGCGACGTGGGTGCCGAATGGCAATCCTTTTGACGAGCTGCTGCACCTCGAGCCAGGCCGCCACTATGGCTTCCCGCCGCGGCATCCGCGCTGGCTGCCCGACGTGGTGGATGAACCAAGCGTCTGGGATTACGCGCCGCAGCATCAGAGCACCTGCGGCTTCCGCTTCAATGGCCCCGCGCCGGGTCGCGGGCGCTTCGGGCCGGAGCATTGGGCGGACAATGCGATCGTGACCGGTGAATCGCGCGGCAAGCTCTGGCGCACCGCGCTGGCGAAGACCGCGGCGGGTTATGTGGCGCGCACGGAGTTGATCGCGTGTCTCGATCTGCTCGCCGTGGATTGCGCGATCTCGCCGCAGGGCGACCTCGTGGTGTGCTGCCACACCGGCAAGCCGGATTGGGGCAATGGACCGAAGGGCGAGGGGCGCATCTTCAAAATCAGCTACGCGGAAAAAGCCGCGCCGCAGCCGGTGCTCGCGTGGCCGGCGAGCGAGACGGAGACGGTCATCGCCTTCGACCGCGCCCTCGATGCCGCCGCCTGGCAGGACGCCGCCGCGCGCGTGCAGATCGAGGCCGGACGTTACGTGGAAGCCGCCGATCGTCTCGAAACGATGCGCCCCGGCTACGCCGTCGTGCAGATGCAACAGCGGCAGCCGCGCGCCGCGGTGGCCGTGGAAAGCGTGCGTCTCGACGCGGATCGGCGGAGCATCTTCGTCACGACGGCCCCGCGCGCAGCCGCCGTGAACTACGCGCTCGCCGTCGCGGGGCAGTGCGACCTCGCGCATGATTTGTCCGGCGTCGCTGTCGCGTGGCGCGGAGCCGGCGGCGCCGCGTGGCAGGGCTGGCTGCCGCATCCGGACTTGATCGTCGCGCGCGAGTTCACCCGCGCGAGCGCCGCGCACGAGGCGCTGTGGCGAGACGTCGCCGGACCCGGCACGCTCGCCATGCACGGCCAGCTCGATCTTTGGCAAATGCTCATCCCCGCGACGCAACCGCTCTCGAAGCTCGACTACGAACCGGAGCCCGAGACCGTCACCGTCGTCTTCCAGAGCGATGCCACGCTCACCGTCGAGGCCCCCGGCGCGAAGGTCGTGCGGGTGAGCGAGCGCGAGTCGCGCCTCACCGTCGCCGGGCCGCGCGAGGAGCAGTGGGCGGCCTTCACCCTCACCGTCGCCACGCCTGCGCAGAAGCTCGACGTGTCCTTTACCACCACCCGCGACTCGCGTCCGCGCGCTCTCGCGACGCGCCGTTTCCTCGTGCCCTTTGCGAAGCCCGGCGCACCGGACGATCGCACGCGCACGATCCCCCAGATCACCGGCGGCAATTGGGCAGCCGGGCGCGCCCTCTTCATCGGCAAAGCCGCGTGCGCCACCTGCCATCAGCTCCGCGGCGAGGGAGTGAAAGTCGGACCAGAGCTGAGCAATCTCATCCACTCCGACTACGCCAGTCTCTTGAAAAACATCGCGGACCCGAATGCCTCGATCCATCCCGACGCCGTCGGCTACACCGTCACGCTCCACGATGGCACCGCCGTGATCGGCACGCGGCTCGGCGAGACCGGCGAGGAATTGCAAATCGCGCAACCCGGCGGCGCCGTGGCAAAGCTGCGGAAAGCGGACATCGCCCGCACCGAGCCAATGGCCGTCTCCCTCATGCCCGCCGGCCTCGACAAAATCCTGAGCGCCGAAGAGCTGCGCGACCTGATGACCTACCTGCTCACCGAAGCCCAGTCGGTGAAGGCAAAGTAGTCCGCGGCTTTAGTCGGCACGCCGCGCAGAGGAGTGGCTTTGGGACGGATCTAAAAGAGCGCTCCGGGGATGGCGTCCTGCCTCAGACAGCTTGCGTATCCCAAGCCTCGTGCCAGCCTCCGCGCCATTCATGGAAAGTGAGTTCTCGCCCCCAAACGTCCCGCCGTCCGCCGTCCTCGAAGTCCGCGGACTGCGCCGGCACTTCGGCAAAGTCCCTGCGGTGGATGGCGTCGATCTCACCGTGCGCGAGGGCGAGATCTACGGCTTCCTCGGCACTAACGGCGCAGGCAAGACCACCACGATCCGCGCGCTCATGGGCATCATCGCCGCGGAGGCGGGGACGATCTCGCTGCTCGGCGAAACGACGCGCCGCACCTCGGTCGCGCAGAAGCGCCGCATCGGCTACGTCTCGCAGGAGCAGAATTTCTATCCGTGGATGACCTGCCGTGCGCTCGGGAAATTCGTCGGCGCGTTTTATCCGACGTGGGATGCGGTGGAATTCGTGCGCCTGCTCTCCGTGCTCGAAGTCCCGGACGACCGGCGCGTCTCCGAGCTCTCCGGCGGAATGCGCGCCAAGCTCGCGCTGGCTCTGGCCCTGGCGCCGCGGCCCGCGCTGCTCATCCTCGATGAACCCACGGCGGGACTCGATCCCGTGGCGCGGCGCGAATTCATGCAGCTCATCGTCGCGCAGGCGCGGCAGCATCGGCGGACCACGCTCTTCTCCTCGCATCTCATCGACGAAGTGGAACGCACCGCGGATCGCGTGGGCATCATTCATCAGGGGCGGATGCGCTTCGAGGGCGCGATCGACGCGCTCCTGCTCATGGTCCGGCGCGTGCGCCTGACGGCGGGCGCGGAGTTCGTCTTGCCGATCGGCTTCGAGCTGTGGCGCGACGAGCAGCTCGACGGCGTGCGCACGCTGGCCCTGCGCGCGGAGCCGACGGCGTGGGACGCGCTCACCTTGCCGCCGGGCGCGACGCTCGAGGAGATGTCGCTCGAAGACACCTTCATCGCCTGCGTCGGCTCGAAGGTGGTGCGGATATGATACGAGGCCTGCTCACGAAAGAGCTGCGCCAGCACGGTTACACCCTGACGTTCCTCTTCGTCATGCTGCTCGGCGCGCTCGCGCTCATCAGCGGCAACTCGATGCTCCGGCGCGCGTTCGGCGGCGGATTCGCGGGCGTGCAAATGCTGCATCACACCTACGTGCCGCTGGTCTGCCTCGTCCTCGGCCAGATCCTTATCGCCACGGAGTTCCGGCAGAAGACGCAGCTTTTCCTCGAAGGTCTGCCGCTCCCGCGCTGGCGGATGCTCGCGGTGAAATTTGCGCTCGGTCTGGTGGTGCTCGCCGGTGCGGTCGCGGCGGCGCTCTTCGTGGCGTGGCAGAGCGCGCGCGGCTCGGAGGCGTTGACACCGCGCTTCGCCGCGCTCGTCGCGCTCAAGTCCACGGGCTGGGTCTGGTTCCTCTATACGCTCTGCTTTGCGCACGCTTTCCTCGGGCGGTATCGCATGGTCTTCGGCGTCACGCTCTTCTTCGGATTTCTCGCGCTCAACGGCAGCGGCGTGCGGCTCTCGGACTTCGGACCCTTCGCGCTCGTCGATGAGCGCTTTGCCTACGAACGCTACGTCTTCCCCAGCTCCGCGCTCGCGGTCGCCGGAGTCACGGGGCTCGGGCTCGCGGTGCTCGGCTTTGCGCTCGGGCTGGTGCGCGATGCCTCGGTCGCATCATTGCTCGCGGAGAAAATGTCGGCACGGGAGAAGGTCGCCATGACCCTGATCATGGTCGCGGTGATGTCGCTGAGCGCCTGGCTCCTCGATCACTACAAGACGGCGACGCCGGTGCGGATGCCGGGAGCCTTCGAGGCGCAGCGCGGCGTCGTGCGCGTCTTCGCGTCTGCGGCCGTCGATGCGCCGAGCCGCGAAGAAACCGCGGCGCTCGAACGCGCGGCGCATCGCGCCGCGGAGGAACTCGGCGCGCTCGCGGAATATCTCGGCTGCACGTCATTCCCGCCGGTCTTCATCGTGCATCGGCGCGATCTCGCGGCTCGTGAATACAGCAACGGCGAGCTGAAGCCATCCCAGGGCGCGATGGTGCGGGTGAATCTGACCGCGCCTGGATTTGACGAGTCGTCGCTGCACGAATGGCTGGTGCGCGCGGCCCTCGGCGCGCACACCGGCGGTCTCGCCGAACGCGAACGCAACGTCTGGCCGCTCGACGGGCTGGCCGCATGGTGGCCTGGGCGCGGCGATCCGCAGATTGACGCTGGGCTCGATCCGACGTCGTCGTCGCTCGCACGGAAAGCGATGCCTGCCGAGTTCGCCGCCCGGAATCTCGACGCCTGGCATTCCCTCCGTCGCGACGCGACCCAGCTCCGGGCGAGCGCGCTGGCCGAGACCGGCCTCGACGTGCTCGCGCAGAATCATGGAGATGAAGCCCGTCAGCGTTTTCTCGCCGCGATGTTTCGCGAGGTGCGCCCGGCCGATTCGCGCGGCTGGTTTGGGGATGTGCTGCGCTCCCGCTCCAGTCGTCTGCGCGCGGCGGCTGGGGTGAGCGAGGATGAGTTCGTCGCGGAGTGGCGCGCCGCATTGGAAGCGCTTCCGGCCCCATGATGCGCGCCCTTTTCGCCAAGGAACTCCGCGCCCTGCGCCCGCTCGTCTGGTGCATCCTCGGGATGCACCTCCTCGGCACGATCTTCCTCCTCGCGACGGAGCTGCCCGACGATCAGAAGTTCGACTTCGTGTCGTGGATGGCCGAGGACCGCTTCGGTTGGGTGGTCATCATCGCGCTCTTCGCGCTGATGATCGGCGCGGGCCTGCTCATCCACGAGAGCGAGCAGGGCACGCTGCGTTTCCTCGATGGCTTGCCGGTCTCCCGCACGCGGCTCTTTGTCGCCAAAGTCCTCGCGGGGCTGGCGGTGCTCGCGCTCGTGCCGATCCTCGGGGTGCCCGAGGAGGCGCTCTTCGCCTGGCTCTCGCGCACTTCGGTGGATGCGCCGTATCCGTGGGCCTTCGCGTGGACGCTGGGCTGGCTGGCGATGGTCGCGGCGGCTTTCCTGCTCGCGCTGGCCCTGGCCTTTTCGTTTGTGCGCGCGTGGTTCGCGCTCGTCGTCGGTCTGCTCTTCTGGGGCTATCTGTGGTTGCGGCAGCACGGCGGTGCGCGCGTCGCGCTCTTCGATACCAGTGAATTGTTCGCCTTCGGGATGGATGGCGGGCGCGTGCTGGTGCCGTGGGGTCACGTCGCGGCGCACCTCGGCGCGACGGCAGTGCTGCTCGGGATCGCATGGTTCGGATTTCTGCAGCTCGGCGACCGCGCGCAATTCACCGCGGAACGTCTCGGCAGGTCGCGCATCCTGCGCGGGCTCGGCGTGGGTTTGCGCTGGCTCGCGCCGATCGTCTGGATCGTGGCGATGGTCCGCATCTTCGGCTCCTTCGCGGGCGACGAGGTGGACTTCGCCGTCACGCCCGTCGGCGAGAAGGCGTTCGCTCGGCGCGAGACGGCGCGTTACGAATTCCTCTTCCGCTCCGCGCAGGAAAAGGACGCCGCACCGCTGCTCGCTGTGGCCGATGCAGTCCACGACGCCGTGGCCGCATTCTTCGATGCGCCGCCGTCCCCGGCGCGGATCGTGGTCGATCTCGCGAGCCCCGTGATGTCACACGCCGCGGGGCAGACGAACTGGACGAAGATCCGCCTGCCGCTCACGCCGGATCAAGATCTCGACGACCAGCGCCTGATCCTCGGTCACGAGACCGCGCACGTTTTCATCGAGCAACTCAGCGACGGCCGGCTCACCAGTCAGTTCGCCGCGATCCGCTGTCTGCACGAAGGGCTCGCGACCCACGTCGAGCAGCAGCTTTTCGCCGATGAAAAGGAGCGCGGACAGAATCGCCGCAGCGTCGCCGCCGCATGGGCGCGCGGGCGCGTTCCTTTCGAGCTGCTCTGCGATAATGAAACGCTGATCCGCGAGCGCGATCCGAATCTCGTCTATCCGCTCGGCGAAGTTTTCGCGCGCGCGCTGGTCGAGACGCACGGGAAGGACGCGGCGACGCGCTTGCTCCGGGCCTTTGCCCGACGCCAGGCACCGGCGGGTCTGAGCGGCACGGCTCTCTGGCGCGACACAATGCAGGCAGCGGGGCTCGATTTCGACCGCGTGGTGGCCGTGTATGAAGGCACTTGCGCGACGATCGCGGAGGAGCAGAAGGATTTCGTCGCGCGTTGCCCGCGGCTCACCGCGAGCGTGTCGATCGAGGGCGCGGAGATCGTCGTGCGTCCGAAGTTCGAGGGCGTCGCGCCGGGGGAGGCGATCTGCCGGGTCGAAATCGAAGGTCCGCTGATGAAGGAAACCCCGGCACTGACGCGCCGCGCGGATGGCAGCTTCGCGCTGGATCGGAAGCGTGTGACCCGGCCGACCCTGCGCTACCTGCTCGGCTGGCGGACGCCGGAGACGCGGCTCCCGGTCTTCGAGCCGTGGGCGGAGGCGGTGCTGTAATCAGAGCAGCGCGCTGTCGTCCCGCTTCTCGAGCCGCATCACTTGTTTCTTCACGACCTCGACGTTCTTGGTGAGCTCAAAGAGCGCCTTCACGATCTCGCTCTTCGTCGCTTCGTCGCTGAGGGCAGGGAGCAGCGGGTGGATGCTGGTGACGCCGGTGGCGATGACGTTGCAGGCGGTGCGGATTTCGGAGATGGCGGTGGGGCGGTCCATGAGAATGAGAAAACATCGAACATCGAACGTCGAACATCCAACATCGAATTGGGGGGGGGCGCGTCCGAGTGTCTCTTCGTTCGACGTTCGATGTTCAAAGTTGGATGTTCGATGTTCTCTTCCACTTCCCATGCGCCTCCTCCTCACCTGCGGCCCGAGCTACGAACCGATCGACGACGTCCGTCGGATCACGAACTTCTCGACCGGCGCGCTTGGCGTCCGGCTGGCCACTGCACTCTCAGCGGCGGGGCATGAGGTGACTTGTTTCAAGGGTGTCGGCGCGACGACGCGTGGATCTGCAGGGGCGGCGAAGATCGTGCCCTTTTCCACCAATGACGATCTGCTCGCGCGACTCGCGGCGGTCGAACGGCGGGAGGAGATCGGCGCGTTTCTGCACGTCGCGGCGCTCGCTGATTTTAAGATAAAGCGGGACGCGGGTGCTCCGAGGAAGCTCTCGAGCCGGGCCGGCGAGATCACGCTGACGCTGGTGCCGGCGGCAAAGGTCATCGGGGAATTGCGGGGACGCTTTCCCAACGCCCGCATCGCCGGCTGGAAGTATGAACTCGATGGCACGCGCGACGAAGCGCTGGCCAAAGGCGCGCGGCAGATCGCGGAGAATCGTACGGATGCCTGCGTGGTGAATGGCGCGGCCTATGGACCGGGATTTGGCATCGTGCGCACTGGGTACCCGCCGGCTCCCTTGGCGGATGCGGAAGCCTTGGGGGCCTGGCTCGTGCAGTGGCTGGCTTGAGCCTGGGGGCGCCGCCGTCCCGTGCGGCATCGTGCCATTTCGCGCACCGCGCCAAGCTCCATCGAAGTGGCGCTGCGCGCGAAACGTGGATTGCCGCACGGGACGGCGGCGCTCCCGGAGCTAGGCGCGATCCTTGAGGAATTGCGCGACCTGCTCGGCGAGCTTCGGACCAATGCCGGAGACGGCGGCGATTTGCTCGACGCTGGCGCGCTTGAGCCGGGCGACGCTGCCAAATTTCTGCAAGAGCAAAGTGCGCCGGTTTTGGCTCACGCCGGGGCAATCATCGAGAGTGCTCTCGGCGATGCGGCGTTTCATGAGGAGCTGGTGGTAGCCATTGGCGAAACGGTGCGCTTCGTCGCGGATGCGCTGGAGCAGTTTGAGCGCGCCGCTGTTATGCGAGAGCCGCAAGGGCATAGGCCGGCCGGGGCGGTGGATTTCCTCGAACTCCTTGGCAAGGCCGATGATCGGGAGTTCGTGCAGACGCAGGCGCTGGAGTTCGCGGCAGGCGGCACTGAGCTGGCCTTTGCCGCCATCGACGATGACGAGGTCGGGCAGACGGACGGGGGAAGTTGAGAGCCGCGTCATGGCCTCCGCAGGATCCTCCTGGGAATACTCGGCGTCGTCGGGACTTTGCTCACGACCCTCGAGAAGGACGCGCGAGTAGCGGCGCCGCACCACTTCCGCCATGCTGGCGAAGTCGTCCTGCCCGCTCACAGTCTTGATCCGGTACCGGCGGTATTCGGCATTCGCGGGGCGGCCGTCGATGAAACAGACCATGCTCGCGACGACGTGGGTGGTGGAGATATTCGAGATGTCGAAGCACTCCATCCGCCGCAGCGGTGCGCCGAGACTCAGCGCTTCGGCGAGAGCGGCGATATCGGCGGCGGGATCGATATTGCTCCCGGTGCTCAAGCGACCGCGCACGCCGTGGGTGTAGCGGGCCATCGGCTTGGTGGTCTTGCGCAGATCGTCGAGCATGTTGCGCAGCTCGGCGGCGCGCTCGAAATCCAGCGCGGTGGCGGCTTTCTGCATCTCGGCTTCGAGGCCGGCGAGCAGCTCCTTCGATTGCCCGGCGAAAAATTCGCACGCGAGTTCGACCCGCTCGCGGTATTGCTCCACGGTCGTTTCGGCCAGCTTCATGGGCACCTGGTAGGTGGAGCTTTTCAGCTCGCGCGGCGTCGGCGAGCCGCGTCCGAAGGTGAGCACGCCAAACTTTTTCCGCATGAAAGTGAGGGTCTGCCGGAGGGCGCCGGAGCGGGCGAAAGGGCCGAAATAGCGGTTGCCATCGTCGGGATTCTTGTGGCGCGTGAGGCGGAAGCGGGGCCACTCATCGCGCAGCTCGACCTTGACGAGCAGGAAGCGTTTGTCGTCGCGGAAGCTGACATTGTAGCGCGGTCGGTACTCTTTGATGAGCCGGCCTTCGAGGAGCAGGGCCTCGGGCTCGCTGCCGACGATGTGCCACTCAAAATCGTGGATGGCGTCGAGCAGGGCCATCGTCTTCAGATCGGCGCGCATGGCCCGCGACGGCGTGAAATACTGGCTGAGCCGCTTGCGGAGATCGCGCGCTTTGCCGACGTAGATCACGCGCTGAAAACGGTCGCGCATCAGGTAAACGCCGGGCTTGTGCGGGACGTCGCGCAGCTTCGCTTTGAAGTCGGCTTTCTCGGGAGCGGACATGATCGGCGGGAGCCGGCCCTCCGGCGGGGCGTCAGGCAAGGGGCGCGGGAAAAACGCGGAGACCGGTGCGAGCAGGCGGAAAAGTCATGGCGCGGAGCGTGCCACAGACCGGGGGGAGCGCAAGGGTCGGCGCGGCGGGTGGTTCGCCCTTTGCTCTAGGAGGAGATTGTCGGCGCGGACCAAATCCGCCCGGCGCTTCCGATGACTCCGCGACTGACGCTCCATCTGCTCCGCGCACTGTTCGTCACTTTCACGACGTGCGTGGGCTTGCTGTTGAGCACTGACATCTTCCAAAGCGCGATCGCCGGCTGCTTCGCGGGGGCCGCCTTTGGCCTGCTGATCGTCCTCTTCGATCTCCTGCTGAATGGCGTCTCGCTGCGCGTCTTTTCCTCGGCGACTTTCGGCCTGCTCATCGGCTTCATCTTCACCCAGCTCCTGCTCGCTTCCAACGTCCTCGCCGCCCTGCCCGGCCAGTGGCAGTGGATGATCGCGCTGGCGGCCTATTCCACCTTTGGCTACCTCGGCATGATGCTCGCGATCCGCAGCAATCGCGACGAATTCTCCCTCATCATCCCGTATGTCCGGTTTCGCCAAGCCACCATTCAGGACACCCCGTTGCTCATCGATTCAAATATCATCATCGACGGCCGCATCGCCGAAATCTGCGGCTCGGGTTTCCTGAGCAGTTCACTGGTCGTCCCGCGTTTCGTGCTGGATGAATTGCACCGCCTCTCCGAGTCCAATGATGCGCTAAAACGCGAACGCGGCCGGACGGGTCTCGAACGGCTCGGCCGGATGCAGGCCGATCCGAAGCTGAGCGTCACGATCCATGAAAGCGACGCCGATCCCGAGACGCCAGTCGATATCCAGTTGGTGAAGCTTTCCGCCATGCTCGACACCCGCCTGCTAACGAACGACGCGACGATCTGCCAGATCGCCCGCATGCAAAGCGTCCCGGTCCTGAACCTAAACGACCTCGCCAAAGCCCTCCGCCCAAAACTCGCCACGGGTACGGAGCTCGAGCTCTCGCTCGTCAAAGAGGGCCGCGACGCCCACCAAGCCGTCGGCTACCTCCCCGACGGGACGATGATCGTGGTCAACCAAGGAAGATCGCAACTTGGGAGGACGGTGCCCGTGACCATCGCGGGCACCCTGCAAACGAATGGCGGACGAATGTTCTTCGCCGAGCTGAAAACAGCGTAAAAAATCAGGGATTCTGGATTCCGACCGCTGGAATTTTAGAAACGCTCTGATCCAAGGCGCCAACTGGCGGCTTGCTACTCTCTCGGTCCCACCGAGTGCCCGGACCGGGATCGATCCGGGAACTCTTTAGGGGTCGGAGGAAAAGGAAAAGCCTTAGAGCTTCCCCTCGAACTCAACCAATCGCTGGAGAGCTTCGAGAAAGTCGCGGAAGGCACCGGAGGGCAACATGATGGTGTCGCGCCGCCCGCCTACGTCTTCCGTGATTTTCAGGAAACGTCCCCGCTGATTCTCTTTGAGGTCGAGAAAGAAGATTTTCCGCTCAAAGGCAACCTTTTCGGATGCGATCGGTTCGGAACCCATTCTTTCCCCGGGATTATCATTCATCATATACAAACAATTACTGACATTTTCCGCCCAGTCCGAATTGGCCGAACGGAGGACTGGAGAGTATTTGGGATATTTTACAGGGCAACAGCGAAAATGAGGAAACTTGCGGAAACTCGCGCGTTAAAACCTATCACTCCCTCACTCCCTCGCACCAGGAGCCCTGGAAGCCGCAGATTCTAGCCGCAAGGTCATCTCAGCGCAGGCCGACCGCCTGCCGCACCCGCTCCATCACCTTCCCAGCCACGGCTCCCGCCCGCTCCGCGCCATCGGCCAGCACCCGGTCCACGTAGCCGGGATCCGCGGCCAATTCCGTCCGGCGGGCACGATGCGGGGCAAAGTAGCTCCAAATCGCCTCGAAAAGCCGTGTCTTGAAGACGCCATATCCCAGCCCGCCTGCCCGAAAATCTGCCTCCATCTGCGCCACCTCCGCCGCGGCGGCAAAGTGTCGGTAGAGCCCGACGATCGCCGAGTTTTCCGGATCTTTCGGCATCTCCACCGGCGTGGAGTCGGTCTTGATCGCCATCACCTTTTTCCGCAGCGCCTTTTCTTCCTCAAACACCTCGATCGTGTTGCCGTAGCTCTTGCTCATCTTCTGGCCGTCGAGCCCTGGGATGGTCGCCACCTCGGCAAGGATGCTGGCTTCCGGCACCACGAGGATCTTGCCGTAGAGGGCGTTGATCTTCGCCGCCAAGTCGCGGGTCACTTCCACATGCTGCTTCTGGTCGCGGCCCACGGGGACAAAATTACTGTCGAAAATGAGGATGTCCGCCGCCATCAACACGGGATAGGCAAAGAGCCCATGAGAAGGCGTCTTCTCCCGGGTGAGGTGATCCTTATAGGCGTGGCAATTTTCGAGCATCGGCATCGGCGTCACACACGAGAGCAGCCAGGTGAGCTCCGTCACCGCCGGCACGTCGCTCTGCCGCCAGAGCACCGCCTTCTCCGGATCGAGCCCGCAAGCCAGGAAGTCCAGCGCCGCACCGCGGGTGAATTCACGCAGTTCCTGCGGGTTCTGCACTGTGGTCAGCGCGTGATAGTCCGCGATGAAATAGAACGCGTGCCCGCGCTCTTGCCACTCGATGGCCGGCTTCATCATTCCAAAGTAGTTTCCGATGTGCGGTTTTCCGGTCGGCTTGATGCCGGAGAGAATGCGTGGCGCGGCCATTTCAGAGATCAGATTGCAGGTTTCAGATGTGCGGACTCCGCAAACGTGCGCGCCGACAGGGGCGGAGATATCGGTGCGGAGGCGGGAATCTTCAATCCGAATTCCGCGGCAATGGTGCGTAGAGCCACACCGCATCGGGTTGGTGCTGCTCGTTCTTCTTTGGGTCGATGTGGCCACCATCGTCCACGCGGTTTTCCCCCACCGAGTAGAGGAGAAAGCTCCCGGCTTCGGTGCGGTGATAGTGATAAGGCGCGCCGGACCACGGATCGAGCGGCAGGCTCGGGAGAAAGTGAGGCGTCAAGGTGTCGAGCGTCTCGGGATACGCGCCGTGGAGGAGTCGGTGCCGTTCAAGCGCGCAGGCGAGGCGAGCCTGATCGATCCGCACGGCGGCGGACGCGTAGGCTTCCCCGACACGCCTGAATACAGGAGCCGAGATACGAAAGAGATAGAAATACATTTGCCCGACCGGGTCGGTAATGTGTGCGGGGTCCGAAGGTGGGGGTTCCTTTTCGATCACCGCGCTTCCTCCGCGATCGGCGCGGGCCAGGAGTTCGTCGAAGTATTGATTGTGTCGGAGCTGATTGTCCCGAATGAGGCGCCGCGGAATCAGGGCGACGGCGGTGGTAAAAGCCGTCGGAAAGGAACCTGGGGTGAGTGGAGTGAAAAGACCGGCGCGCCGCGAACGAGGGGAGGCAATCAGCGATTCAGCAAACCCGTTGCCGACGCTCCGTTCGCTTCCCAGGGCGAGACGGTAGTCATCCCAAATCCGAATAGCCGCGAGTTCGCTTTCAATTTTCTGGAGATCAACGTCCGCCCACGCCCGATCCCGCAGACCGTCTCCGACGCCGGCGACCAGAATGCTGAGCACGGAAATCCGCACCAGGCCGGAGATTAGAGTCGGTTCCTCGACTATCGCTCGATAGGCCTGCAAGCCGTCGCGGAAGTCTTCCCCCGCCGCAGCCGAATCGCCCAGCGCCAGATTTGCCCGCATGCGCATCTTGAAGAAAACCGCCGCACCCTGAAGCGCAGAGAAATGATGGAAGGGCATCGCCATCCCGGCCTGGAGATCGAGCGGGAAACGCGACCTCGGGCGCGTCCGCCATTCGCGCCACTGAGCAAGTTCCTCGTGCCGACTATCGAGCGCCCGCAGCACGTCACGGATCGCGTCTTCCGTCGTGTTTTTGAGGAGGCCAGCTTCGAGCAGGTACTTTTGCCACGCCTTCCAGTCGATGCCGTTGCCCTTCAGCGCATCGCCTCTTTCTGGGAGCGGTCGTCCGAACCGAAGTTCAAAGGGTTGCGTGCCGTTGGAAAACGCCGCCCGCATGATTGGCAGCGCGGCGAAATTTTCCGCGTCGGGTATCTCTGGCGCCGCAAACTCCGTGAGCAGGAGCTTCACACCCCGTGCGCGCGCCTGCTCCGCGTAGCGCTGCCAGCGGCGCTCGGCCTGCCAGTTCAGGAATTCGTGCGTCCCCCACAGGACCGCCACGAGCCCGAAAGCCCCGGCCATCCACGGATGCCGAATGACCCAGTCTCGCAGCCAGCGCATCTGGCGAGGTTACTCCGCAGCCTCTTTGTTCGCCAGGCGCTCCGCCGCCTTGGCGCGCGCCGTCGTGATCTCTGCTTCATTCAGCGAAAATCCCGTCGTCCCGGACGCCATCAGATTCGTCGTCTCCTGCCGATGTTTCAGGCCCAGCGCGTGCCCGATCTCATGCGCAGTCACCCGCGGCAACGGCTCATCCAGCCCGCCGGGCGCCGTGCGCAGCGAAGCGGTGTCCTTCACCACGATCGGTTCACCGTAGTAGAACCCATTCGGCCGCACCTCTTTCACATAGCAGACATCGAGCGCCGTCGCGCTCAGCCGCTCCTTCGGAATCATTGCCTTCACCCGCACAAACTCCGACTGCCCCGCCTCCTCCGGCTTTGCTTCCAGCGCTAGCGTCGGCCCGATAGACTCCACCTCAAACTGAATCCCCGCCTGCGCCCAGACCGCATTCACCTTCCCAAAAATCCGCCGGATATCCGCCTCCACCAGCGTCGTGTGCATCGCTGGCTGATTCGCTGATTGCATCAAATGCACGCGCACCGGCAGCGTCAGGACCCTCACCTTCGCTTCGCCGTTCCCCTCTGCGCGAACGGCAGCAGTTTGGGAAAACGCGAGCAGCACTGGGAGGAGGTATTTCTTCATGGAAAGTTCGGCCCGCAGCGAAGGGCGGAGGTTCGCGATACTCTCAGCGCACTGAAAACGCCAGCATCGTCCGAGAACTTTGGTGACAAAGTGCGCTTACTTCGCGCGCTACTCGTCAAACCACTCTGCTCTGCAGGATCTCGTCACGGCTCCGGGATCACCCGTCTTGACCGGTGCGTTTCCCACCACGCTGGGGCACTGAGCAGGCCCACCGCCACGAGCGCCCCCGACGGCTCGGGCATCGGATCGAGTTATTCAGAGGCGCTCACGGCGCGGTGATACTCACCCGGAAGAATTGCGCCTTCGCTCCCGATTGCAGGAAGAAGGGGTAAGGCACCGTGACGGCATCCATCTCCGCATCGGACGCGACGACGGTAGGTATGGCGGTGCTCACCTCCCACCTGCCAACGCTCATATCCGCACTGAATTCGACCGTGTAAATCAACCCAGCGGCTCCATACTCTTTTCGTCGGCCAAAGAGCGCGCAGAAATCCACGCCGAACGCGGTATTGGCGATGGTGACGAAGGGCGTGCCACGCGGGGAAATTGCGTTGCCGCTGACGACGATCGCGCCGCCGTCGTTCACATTGGGATTTAGCCCGAAGGCCCACTCGGCGAGGTTCACCACGCCATCGGGCTCCAGATCGGAATTGGCGGCGGCGTTGCCGTAGTAGTCGGTGGTGCCAAGGTTCGCGATCCACCAGATCTGCCTTGGTGAAGCGTTCACGGTGAGAGTGAAGGTGTCGCTGGCACTGACGCTGCCGTCGCTCACAGTGACCGTGATAGTGCAGGTGCCATATTGATTCGTGGCGGGTGTTACCGTCACGGTTCGGCTCGCGCCGCTGCCTCCCATGGTGATGTTCGTGTTCGGCACGAGCGTTTGATCCGACGAAGTGCCACTGACGGTCAGTGCGGCGGCACTTGTCTCGACATCGGCGACAGTGAAGGCCTCCGCGTTCGTGGCGCTATTAACGTTGATAGATTGACTCGGGATGTCGCTGACCGTGGGGGAGGTATTCGTCGGACCAGTCACCGGAATGAGCAGTGTGGCGTTGGTGCGATTGAAGCGCCCGCCGCTTGAGATATTGGAAGCGTGTGTGACGCCGGTGAGCACGAGCGTGACTCTGCCGCCCTGCACGTAACTGGCGATGTTTGGAATACTGAAGCTGTAGGCATTCGGATACGCGGTGGGAATAAGCACCGGCACGCCGATGGCGGTCGCACCGCCGAGCATCCCATTCGATGCGGTATCATTCGCCTGCGCGGTGTTCCAGGTGATGGCGCTGGTGAAGTCGGTGTAGCTCTGATTCAACGCCCAGAACTGGACGTTCTGGAGAAAGCTATTCGTGAAGTTGATCGTGAAGGTCGCAGTCCCAGAGCTGTTCACGGACAGCGCACTGACATCGAACTGGAAATAGGACTTCCGCGCCGAGGTGAGTGCCGCGTTGTATTTGGTGGCGACGTAACCCTGAGTCGCCTCGTCGATGTCTGTCGTGGGTTGCCCACTGTCCACCGTTGCGGCAGCGGAGACGGATACGCTGGTCGTCGAGCCCGCGGTGACCGTCACGTTCACCGTCGCGGTATCGGTGCCGCCCTGGCCATCGGTGATGGTGTAGGTGAAACTGTCGCTGCCGGTGAAGCCGACGTTCGGCGTGTAAGTCACGGTGGTGCCCGTGTTCGTGACGCCGCCGTTTGCGCCTTGGGTGACGCTTTGCACCGCGAGCGTGCCGCCATCGCTGTCGCTGTCGTTGGTGAGCACGTTCACCATGACGGCGATGGCGGGCGTCGTGGTGGCGGTGTCGTTCACCGCAACCGGCGGGACATTGGTGCCGCCGCCACCGGTCGCGGTCAGCCGTGCGGCGGTGCTCAGCAGGGAACCGACGCTGTTCGTCACGACCACGTCGTAGTAGCCAGCCGCGAGTGACGAAGCCGCGACCGCGTTTGTGGCGGAGGTCGCGCCGGAGATGTTCGCGCC
The DNA here is from genome assembly GCA_031409655.1 of Chthoniobacteraceae bacterium. GTDB lineage: Bacteria > Verrucomicrobiota > Verrucomicrobiia > Chthoniobacterales > Chthoniobacteraceae > JANNXQ01. Next base: position 16,483 of record JANNXQ010000082.1, read on the forward strand.
ATCTTTGCGCCATTGAAAGGTCGGCGCGGGCGTTCCGGCGGCCTGCACGCTGAAGGTGACCGTGGCCCCCTCATTGGCGATGGCACTCACCGGCTCCTGGTTGATTGCCGGACGCCGCGTGGTATCGACCAGATACTTTTCCAGGAAGCCGATCGTCTCCGGCCGCACATCGATCGGATTGGGAAATCCGGCTGCGACTCGGCTCGTGTCATAAAGGCCAAACGAATGTTCGCCGCCGGGAACTTGCAGGTAATTCTCCAGCTCCGCGCCCACGCTCCGCTGCATCTGGTAAGTGCTCTCCGTCTGACTCTGCCACACATCATCATCCGCCGAACCATGCACCACCATCATGGGAGCGGCGTTGGGATTCGGATAACGGATCGGCGATGCTCGCCGATAGAGCGTGCGATTGTTCCAGGCCGTGAAATCCAGAAACTGATTCATCTGGTGATAGTTTGGCAGGTCCGCCGCGCCGTAAAAAACGGCGGAGCACTGCACCGCGGTCGAGTAAGTGTCGTATGAGTTCCCACGGTCGGGCGGTTCGACCTTGAGCGAAGACGAAGTGACGCCCACATCGTCGGCCGGCCCGGTCATGGCGAGCATCGAGCCCATGTTGCAGCCCCAGGAGAATCCCACGACGCCAATCTTGTTCTTGTCGATCGCGTAAGTGCCGGCATCCGCTTTCTGTTTGAGCCAGCGGACGGCCTGCTTCGCGTCCCACACGTTGTAAGGCCAGCACTGCACCGTCGAAGACGACATCGCGTAGTTGATGGCGATGACGAACCACCCGCGCGCCGCGAGCTCCTGTGCGGCTTCGACCTCACGCGTGTCCTGTTTGTCACCGTTGTTTCCGCCACCACCGTGGATCACGATCACCGCGGGGACATCCGGCGAACTCGGCGTCAGCGTCGAGGGATAATACAGATCGCCCAGCGTGCCGCCGCTCGCCGCTTCGAGTTGCGAGATGCCCGTGCTGTAGGAGGCAAAGCTCACGTCGTTCACGTTCGTCACCGTGGCCCGCGCATAGATGTTCACCTTCGCGGGCAGGCTGGTCACGCTGCCGCCCGCCGTGCTCACGACGACATCGTAATTGCCCTCGGCGGTGCTGTTCACGTTGGTCGCCGTATAGGTCGCACTCGTCGCGCCGGAGATGTTCACTCCGTCTTTCCTCCACTGGTAAGTGAGCGAGGCCGAGCCTTTCGCTCCCACCGAGAGCGTGAAGTCTCGCGTGCCACCGGTGGCCACCGCGAGCGAGCGCGGATGCGTGGTGATCACCGGCATTCCAGGGCGGCCCACGGTGAAATCGTTGATCGTCACATTGTCGATGCCGGTCGTCGTGGCCGGATCGCTCGTGCCTTGTTCGTCTTCCTTGCAGATGTGCCAGGCGAGCCAGACTTCATCGCCGGGATTCAGTGCGAGGTCCTTCAAGGTGAAAACCAGCTCGTTGGTGCGGGCCGTCGTGGAAGTCGGGGCGATGTCCTTCACCACGCAGTTCCAGCCCGTCGTGCTCGAAATCCTGCGTCCGTATTCCGTGCGCATGGATTCGTCGAAGGTGCCATTGAAAGGGTTCAGGTAGCGGTGGGTCTCGATGAAGTTGGTCGAGATGGTCCCGCTTCCGGCGGTGAAGACCTTGTAGGCGAATGCGACCGCGTCCTTGTTTGAAGTTGAAGTCGCAACGGTGTCGTAGGCCACTTTCATCCCGGTGAGCACGCCGCCCGTGGAGTTCTTCATGCGGAGCACCACGTTCACCGACTGGCTGGAGAAGATATTCGAGCTACCCGAGGCAAACGCACTCGGCGTCCCGCCCAGCGCGCGTCCCGTCGAGCCACTGCTCCCGAGGCTGTTCAGCGTCGCACTCCCGCCGACGGAGCCCGTGTTCACGGCGCTGATCGTGCCGATGCCCGTCGCCACCATGTTATTGGTGGACACCTGTCCGGTGGTCAGATTCGCATACCAGCCTTTGAGGGTCGTGTTATCCACCCAACTCACCGATCCACTCACCGGCAGCGTGTTGAAGTTCTGGACGTAAGTCTCGCCCAACGCCACCTCGTCCGTGGCCGGAGTGGAGGTCACGATCTTGATCTGCGCCTGCGCGGTGGCGGCGAGGGCGAGCAGCAGCAGGGTGAGACGTTTCATTCGGAGGGATCTGGATAATCAGGCAGCAACGCGACGCGGTGGTATTGCTTCATGCGCGGCGGGGGGGGATTTTTAACAACGGGCGCCAAAATCTTTCCGCGGGCGGGGAGCGGAAGCGTCCTTTCGGGTGTTAAAGTTCACGCCCTTCCGCGCATGTAGCATTAAGTCCGGTCATGCTCCCGCAACCCACACCCCACGAACACACCGCCCGCGTGCAGGCGCTCTTCGTCCGCCATGCGGCGGCGCTGCGCGGGTTCGTGGCGTCGCTCGTTGCGGATTTTTCGACGGTCGATGATGTCATGCACGAGACCTTCGTCACGGTCACGGAGAAGGCGGCGCAGTTTGAGCTGGGGACGAATTTTCCCGCGTGGGCGAAGCGGGTCGCGCGGTTCAAGGTGATCGAGTCGCGGCGCGCGCACTGGCGCGAGGTGCCGGGGCTTTCCGAGGAAGCACTCGAAGCTCTGTGCGTCGCGGAGCCGGAGGAGGACGCCGCGCCACTCGAAGGCCGGCTCGCTGCGCTCACGAGCTGCATCGAGGCGCTGCCGGCGCAGACGCGCCGCGCGGTGGAACTGCGCTACCAGCAGGCGCACAGCGTGCCGGAGACGGCGGGCCTGCTCGGCTGGACGGTCGGCAGTCTTTACGTGATCCTCTGCCGCGCGCGCACCGTCTTGCGCGAATGCGTGGAACGAAAACTCGCGGACGCCATCGGATCATGAACGACGAACGGCTCGACCTGCTCATCCAGTGCCATCTCGATGGCGCGCTCACTCCGGAAGAGGCAGCGGAATTCAACGCGTTGATCCTCTCCTCGCCCGCGGCGCGCCGCCGGTTCTGGGAACTCGCGCGTTTCCACGGGCTGCTGCGCGAGTGGGGCTCGGCTTCGTGGGGGAAGGAGACCGCGAGTGCGGAAGCGGCGCGCATCGTGGAATTTCCCGCGTCACCGCGGAGGCCGTGGTTGCGCGCGGTGCTCGCTGCCGCCGCGGTGATCGTCGTGGGATTGGTCGCGTGGCTTGCGATGCAGCCATCGCGCCCGACCTCACGGCAAGTCGCCGCGACCGCGGAGATCGAAGATACCTTCGACGAGTCCGCCGAGATCGAAAGCAGCGGCCCGCCTGCCAGCGCACCTTCGGGTCCGGCGGTCGCCGTGTTGACCCGCACGGCGGGCGTCGCATGGAGCGCGGGGCAGCCCGCGCGCACCCCAGGCGCGGTGCTGGCCCCAGGGTGGCTGAAGCTCGAGCGCGGCGTGGTGCAGATCGAATTCAACTGCGGCGCGCACGTGATTCTGGAAGGTCCGGCGGAGTTTGAGATCGTCTCGGACTTCGAGGCGCGATGCCGCTTCGGACGCCTCAGCGCGAACGTGCCGGAGCAGGCGCACGGCTTCAAAGTCATCACCCCCGGCATGACGGTGCTCGATCTCGGCACCGCCTTTGCCTGCAATGTCCCGCGCACCGGTCTCGCGGATGTGCATGTGCTCGAAGGTCGCGTCTCGCTCTGGACGCAGAGCGTCGCGGGCACGGAGTGGACCCAGGGCCAGGCCGCGCGGGAGCGCGACGGAAAACTCGAGCCGATCGCCTTCCAGCCGCAGAGCTTCGTGACGCCGCAGCAGCTCGCGCGGCAGTCCGATACCGAGGCAAAGCGCCGCCACGCCGCCTGGAAGGAAGCGGTCCGCGCGCTCGACCGCGACCCGGCGACGCTCGTGCATTACACCTTCGACGATCAGAACGCGTGGGACGGCGTGCTCGTGAATCGCGCCGTGGAAGCCGATCCCGGCACGCAAGGCGGCATCGTCGGCGCCGCGTGGGCGGAAGGCCGCTGGCCGGGCAAAGGCGCGCTGGAATTCAAGGGCGCGAGTGATCGCGTGCGGCTGCGCGTGCCGGGCGAATATCGCGCGCTCACTTATCTCGCCTGGGTCCGCACCGACGGTCTGCCCAATGCCGCGAACTCCCTGCTCGCCGCCGTGCAGAGCGGACTCGGCGCGGCGGATTGGGACCTCACCGGCGAGGGCGGGTTGGCGTTCCGCGTGCGGGCGGCGACCGGCAAGGCGCCGGTTCACTTCTACGGCGGCGTGAGTTCGAATGCGCTCACGCCGCGCAATCGCGGCCAGTGGCTGCATCTCTCAACGGTCTATGACGTGGATGCAGGGAGCATCACGCACTACGTGGAAGGGCAGCCGGTCGGCACGCTGCTGCCGAAGAAAGTCGTGCCCGTGACGCTCGCGGAACTCGAACTCGGCAACTGGGCGCTCTCATCTGCGGCGCGGAAATACTGGCCCGCCTCGCGTCCCATCCCGCAGCGGAATTTCGTCGGCCGCATCGACGAACTCGCGATTCTCGCGCGGGCGATGACGCGCGAAGAGATCGCGCGGCACTACGAAATCGGAAAGCCATGACCCTCGACACTTCCTTTTCCCGCCGCGACTTCCTGCGGCTCGCCGCGTTGTCCGGTGCCGCCCTCATTCTGCCGAACGGGTCGCCTGCGGCTAGCGAGCGCACCATCGAAGCCGCGGTAAAACCGAACGAACCGTGGAAGAAATTCGCGACACGCACGCTCGACGATCTGCCGAAGCTCGCGCCGGACACGGGGCTGGATCGCTTCGGAGGTTCGCTCGCGCGGCGCGGGAAAAAGACCGGCTTCTTTCACCCGGAGAAGATCGGCGATCGCTGGTGGCTGATCACGCCGGACGGCGGCGCCTTTCTGCACCGTGGCGTCGTCTCCGTGCGCAAGACGCGCACCGCGGAGGGCGACGCGGCTTTGCGCGAAAAATTCGGCAGCGCCGCGAAGTGGGCGGCAGCCACGCAGGACTTGCTGGTCGAGGCCGGATTCAACGGCGTCGGCTCGTGGTCGGACCTCGAACTCTTCGGCGCCGTGGAGCCGCGCCGGCTCGTGACGACGAAGCTGTGGAGCTTCATGTCGAGCTTTGGAAAGAAACGCGGCGTCACCTTTCAACAACCGGGACACACCGGCTATCGCGGCGATGCGATCCCGGTCTTCGATCCCGAGTGGGAGCCCTTCTGCCGCGAGTATGCGCGGCAGCTCGCGCCGATGCGCGACGATCCCTGGCTGCTCGGACATTTCTCCGACAATGAAATGCCGCTCACCCGCGCCGCGCTCCGCGACTTCCTCGCGCTGCCCAAGGACAACGCGGGGCAGCGGGCGGCGATGGAGTTCCTTGCGCAGCGGCACGGCGCGAATGCCGGAGCGAGTGACATCACCGAAACCGACGAGCAGGATTTCCTCGCACTCGTCGTCGAGCGCTACTGCCGCGCGGTCGCGGCGGCGATCCGCGAGCACGACCCGAATCACCTCTATCTCGGCGCGCGTTTTCACTCCGACAAAAACGGCGACACCCTCGGCTTCCCGGAAGTCTTCCGCGCCGCCGGTCCGCACCTCGATGTGGTCAGCGTGAACTACTACCGCGCCTGGACGCCCAGCGCGAAGAAGCTCGCGATGTGGGAACGCGAGTCAGGCAAGCCCAGCATGATCACCGAGTGGTATGCGAAGGCGCTCGACAGCGGCATGGCGAACACCGGCGGCGCCGGCTGGCTCGTGCGCACGCAGGCAGAGCGCGGACTCTTCTACCAGCACTTCGCGCTCGCGCTGCTCGAGGCGCGGACCTGCGTCGGCTGGCATTGGTTCAAATACAGCGACAACGATCCCGCGGACAAAGGCGCCGACCCCTCGAATCGCGACAGCAACAAGGGCATCGTCAACGCCCGCTACGAACCCTACGCGCCGCTCCTCGCCGCGATGAAGCCGCTCAACGAACGCGCCTTTGCGCTCGCCGACTATTTCGACCGCCAACCCTGATGAACAAACCCGCCCTCGCCTTTCTCGCCCTCTTCGCTTCCGCCACCCTCGCCGCAGATAAGCCCACGCCCGATCCGCGGCTCGCGATCCCGGACGACGTGCGCGTCGAGCGCGACGTGGCGTATCTCCCGTCGAATCGGAAAGACAAGGCCGACCTCTACTTCCCGAAGAACGCGCACGCGGAAAAGAAACTCGCCGCGGTGATCGTCATCCACGGCGGCGGCTTCAACGACGGCGACAAAGGCCGCGCGCGCGAGGTGAACATCTGCACGAACCTCGCCCAAGCCGGC
>JANNXQ010000083.1:0-9157 GCA_031409655.1 Chthoniobacteraceae bacterium
GAGCGGGTTTGCCGTCGAGCGTGAAGATGGCGTGTGGGTGGAAGTGCCGGATCGTTACGCGTGGATGGATGCGGCGAAGCGGCGCACGGTGGTCCGCCTCGACGGAGTGCCGGAGGGGAAGTATCGCGCGCTGCGTTTCCACCTCGGCCCCGATGCGAAGGCGAACACCGGCGATCCCGCGCGGCTCGCGGCCGATCATCCGCTGAATCCCAACCTCAACGGGCTGCACTGGAGCTGGCAGACGGGCTACATCTTCCTCGCCGTCGAGGGCCACTACCGGGTCGGCGCGGCGGAGTTGAAAGGCTACGCGCACCATCTCGCCCGCGATCCGAACCGCACGCGCATCAGCCTCGCCGCGCCGCTCGATCTCTCGCACGACGCGGCGGTGTTGCTCGACTTCGATCTCGGCACGCTGCTCAACGCGCCGCGACCGCTCTCGTTTGAAAAGGACGGCGCGGCCACGCACTCGCGCGACGGCGATCCCGTCGCCGCCGCGCTCGTCGCTAATCTCCCCGGCGCATTCCGCGTGACGCAGGTCCTCTCCGCCGCACCTGCGATCAGCAAACCCGCGCCGGTGAAGCCGCTCTATCTCCCGGAAAAATTCACACCGTATCGTTTCACGATGAGCGGCACTTTTCCCCTCCCCGACCTGCCGCGTGACAACCCGCTCATCGAGGAACGCATCGCGCTCGGCAAGGCGCTCTTCAACGAAGCCGCGCTCTCGCGCGACGGCACGCTCTCGTGCGCCTCCTGCCACGTTTCCACGTCCGCTTTCACCGATCCGCGCCGTTACAGCGTCGGCGTGCGCGGACAAGTCGGCACCCGCAATGCCATGCCGCTTTTCAACCTCGCGTGGAAGACGAGCTTCTTCTGGGACGGCCGCGCGCCCTCGCTCCGCGCGCAGGCGCTCATGCCCATCGAGGATCACACCGAGTTGGACGAAACGCTCGACCGCGTCACCGCCAAGCTCGCCGCAAAAAAGGAGTATCCAGCGCTCTTCACCGCCGCCTTCGGCTCATCGGAAATCACCGCGGAAAAGCTCGGCCTCGCCCTCGAACAATTCCTCCTCACGCTCACGTCCTACGACGCGAAGTTCGACCGCGCCCTGCGTGGAAAGGCCGCGCTCAGCGACGACGAGAAGCGCGGCTTCGAGCTGTTCATGACGGAGCGCGACCCGCGCACCGGCCAGCGCGGCGCGGACTGCTTCCACTGCCACGGTGGCCCGCTCTTCAGCGACCACCAGTTTCACAACAACGGCCTCGCGCCGAACGCCGACGACCCCGGCCGATTCCGCATTACGAAGCTCGAAGCCGACCGCAACAAGTTCACCACCCCGAGCCTGCGCAACATCGCCCGCACCGCGCCCTACATGCACGACGGCCGCTTTGCCACGCTGGAGGAAGTCGTCGCCAACTACAGCACCGGCATGCAGCGCAGCCCCACGCTCGATCCGAATCTCGCCAAGCATCCCGACGGCGGCCTGCAACTCAGCGAGGCCGACCAGCGCGCACTGGTCGCTTTCCTCAAAACGCTGACCAGCGAGTGATCCTCGTGCTTCGCCCGAACTTCTCCAACGCACGCCGCGCATTCCAGTTGATTTTCGTGAAGTGAGCCCGTCCCGATGGCATTCCTGACTTACCCTGCTGCCATCGTGCTGCGCATGATGGCAAACGGACCTCGAGCGTGCCACGCAAACTTTTTAGTCTCATAAGCTCTTACCTTGATGAGCTTCCATGAACCGCAACAGCAGCGGGAATGCGGGCTCGGGCATCTTGCCGTGATCGAATCCCTGTAGTTCGTGCAGCGTTACATCCTTGTGGCCGACGACCTTCATCATGCGCCAGAAGTAGGCGCACTCTTCGTAGCGGCCCATGAGTTCCTTTTCGCGATCACCGGTGACGACCAGCATCGGCGGCGCGTCTTTGCGGACGTGGAAAAGCGGTGCGAGTTCATCGACGACGGGCTGCTTCTCATCGATGCCCCGCTCGTCGCGGATGGCGAAGTGCGTGATGGCCTGCGGACTCAGCGGGATCAGGCCGGCGATGCGGTTGGCGTCGATGTCGTGCGCCATGAGCCAGCGCTTGTCGAGGCCGAGCATGAGCGTGAGATACGCGCCGGCCGAATGACCGGCGATGAACACCTTGTCCGGCGAGCCGCCGTAGTTCGCGATGTGCTTGAAAGTCCACGCCACTGCGGCGGCGGCGTCCTCGATGAAGGCGGGTGATTTTGCTCCGGGGCTGAGGCGGTAGTTCACGGCGACGACGGCAATGCCGCGATTGCGCAACTGCATCGGGATGGAGCGCTCTCCCGCAGTGAGCCCGCCGCCGTGGAACCACACGACGGTGGAGACCGGCTGGCGTTGGGTCGGAAAGTAGATGTCCAGACGGCAGCGCTGCTGCATCGCGCCGGTGACGTCCTTGCCATCGCGATAGAGCACCTCGGAGACGAGGCGGTATTTCTCATCCGACTCGCGCGGGAAGTCGGGGAAGGTGGCGGGCCGCTTGCCGAGTGCGGCGCTCACCTTGGCGAGCACGGCCTCGGCCTCGATGCACTTCGAGGCGAAGAGCAGGGCCGCGGCCTTGTCGAGTTCGCCCGCGATCTCCGCATCGCCGAGGCTGCGCTTGCGGAGCTGGTAGAGCATCACCGGCAGGCGGAGATCCGCGACGCCGAATGACTTCACGCCCTTGCGCTGCTGCAACAGTTCCAGATACCGGTAGCCGCGATTCCGCGTCGGCTCGATCATCGTGCCTTCGCCGTAGTCGTTCCATGTCGCGACCTGGACGATTGGCGCGCCGCTCTTCATCGCGAGGTCGAGCGACTCCGAAAATGTCGCCCCGAAGCGCGGGGCAATCGTGCCGTAACTGTCATGCACGCCGGCCTGCTTGTAGATGTCTTTGAACCCCGGGAAGACCGTCGCGATGACCGCCTCGCCCGCGCCGCGTCGCGCGTAGAGCGCATCGAGTTCCTTGCGCCACTGCTCCGCGGTGAGCGTCTTGCCGCCCTCGACCGGCGGCCAGCCGAAGACGCCATCCAGTCCGCGCTCTTTCGCGAGATGCGGCAGGCCGAAGATCATTGGCTTCGACGACAACGCGCCGCGCAACTCACTCCACTGCTCGCGCTGCAAATACTGCGGACCGAACACCAGCATCACGGGGCGGCCGTCCTGCTTCACGTAAGCCTCGTCGCCAAACCAGTGCTCCTGCGCCCACAGCAGATCGCTTTTGGCCTGTGCGAGAGTCTCGCCCGCTGGAATCGCTTTCGCCTTCGCCGCCTGCCCGAGCGCCTGATCCTCGTAGCAGATCGCAAATTTCAGCCCGGCCTTCTTCAGCCACGGGAACAGCCTCTCCGTGTGGCGGTGGTTCGCCGCGAAATCGAGCGCGTCCTTCGTGCCATACCAGTCCACGACCACGCCATCGAGCCCGGCGAATTTCATCAGCAACACCTGGCACTCCAGCGCGTGATCATCGCCCGAATCGTAGAGGCCGATGAGCGGGTAGTCGTGCGAAGCCGCCTCGCGTTCCCCGTCCCAGCGCACGCGTTCCGGATCGAAGTGATCCATCGTCCAATGCCAGCCCCAATGCCCGCTCACCTCCTTCGTCTCATACCACGGCATGTAGTGCGCGAGGATGAGCTTGTCGGCTTCGGCAGCGTGAATGAGCGACGAAACGAATCCCAATAAGGTGGCAACGATGGCGAGTGAGCGTGAGGAAAACATATATGGGAATGCCAGAGGTCTAAGTGGCGAAGCCTACAGCAGAGCAGTGCGAGAAAATGCGCAGAGCGGTGAGGATAGTGAGTGTGTGCTTCATGGGACCTGTTCCTGACGATGAATCCAAAATGCAGATTCATGTCGCGGTGATTCACTTGCTCAAAAACAACCGGCTCTCCGCCATCGCGTGAATGAGCGAGCGAATCCCAAACTTCGCCACTTTTGTCTCCGTGAGGATGCGTTCGATTTCGCGGCGGTCTGAGTAGCTCGGTTCGGCGCCGGTGGCGTAGGTGAGCATCTGCGTGACGAACGCGCGGGCGACGAGTTCGGGCTTGGTAAGCGCGAGGCGTTGGAAGTCGGCGAGGTCGGTGAAGGGTTCGCCTTGCGCGGTCTTGCCGCTGGCATCCACGGCGGGGCCGGCCTTATAGCGGACGCCGGTGCCGTCGGGCATCTTCAGCGCGACGGGCGTGCCCTTTTCCAATGACCGATACTGCGCACGCCAGCCGCCGATGACGTCGTAGCTCTCCAGCGCGAGGCCGGGCGGGTCCATCTTGCGATGGCACGCGGCGCAGCTCGTATCGGCGCGATGCTTGTCGAGTTGCTCGCGGACGGTGGTCGCGCCGCGTGTGTCGGGATCAATCGCCGTCACGCCGGGCGGCGGTGGTGGCACGGGCTGGCCGAGGATGCGTTCGGTGACGAAGACGCCGCGCACGACGGGCGATGACACGGTGCCGTTGGCGGTGACTTTCAACACAGCGCCCTGCGTGAGGAAGCCGCCGCGATGGCTGCCGGGCGGGAGTGGCACGCGGCGGATGTCGGGTCCGGTCACGCCCGCGATGCCGTAGTGCTCGGCGAGGCGTTGATTGAGCATGGCAAAATCCGACGCGACGATGTTCGACGCGGGCAGGTCTTTGGCGATGAGTTCGCGGAAAAAGGCGCGCGACTCGGCGAGCATGGATTCCTTCAAATAGAGATGAAACTCGGGGTAGAGCGCGCGGTCGGGATCGGTGGCGTCGATGTCGCGGAGCTTGAGCCACTGGTCGAGAAAGTCGGCGATGAAGCGCTCGCTGCGCGCGTCGGTGAGCAGGTGCTCGACTTGCGCACGGAGCGTCGCGGGCTCGTGGAGTTTGTTTTGCTTTGCGAGCGCGAGCAGCGCGTCGTCCGGCGGGAAATTCCAAAGCCAGAAGGCGAGGCGCGCGGCGAGGGCGATTTCGTCGAGTTTGCCGGGCGTTTCTTTGCGAAACAGAAACTGCGTGGAAGTGAGCGCGGCCTTGTAAGCGTGGCGCATCGCCAGCTCGAAGCAGTCTTTCTTTTCCAAGCGCTGCTTCACGAGGGCGACATACTTCATCACCTCGGCGTCACTCACATCGCGGCGAAAGGCGCGCGGGAGAAAAGTCGCGAGCAAGCGCTTCGCATCGTCGAGCGGTGCAGCGCTCGCCACGGTGACGAGCGGCTGCGGCTTCGAGTCACCCGGCGGAATCTCCCACGGCTTCGGCCAGCCGTAGCCTACCTTTTGCACCGGCAACGCGTGCGTCGGCGGATTGAGTCCGCTCGCGCCATCAAAGGGCTTCAGCGGCAAATCACCGAACACGCGCTGATGACTCTCCGGCGGCCATTGCTCGTAAAGCGGGCCTTCCACTTCGAGCCAGTCGCACACAATGGCCGGCCCGACATGCAGCCCGCCGCCGCCCTTATGCTGATGAATCTGCAAACCGATCCAGAAGAACGACGCGGGATCAAAGATGACCTCGTCACCCATCTCCAGCCACGGCTTGAGTTCGTGAATCTTCGGCGTGAGCGACGGTGCCTCGAAGTAGCCAAGCGTGCGCGGATGCACATACAGCCGCACCGTCTGCGGCACAGGCGCGGGCTCCAGCTTGCCCGCGTTCCAATGCGCGCTCCACGTCGAGAGCCGCAGCCGATACTTGCCCGCGAACATCGGCGCGAAGGTCATGCTCTTGAGCCAGCCTTCGAGGTTCGGAGTGAGCAGCGCGACGGATTGCTTCAGTTTGAAAAAGTCCGGCGTCTTGATGTCGTCACCCGCCTCGTGCTTCACCGTCGCCACCGGCCACAGCGGATCGGGCTGCCCATCCTTCAGCAGCACCGCGCTGCCGAGCTTGAGGTTCATGTGCCATTTGAATGAATCCGTCGGATACAGCCGCCGCTTCACGACCGGCGGCGGCGTGGCCCGCGTGGCAATCGCCGCATCGAGCGCATGGTCTGCCGCCTCCAAATACTTCGCGAGCTGCACATGCGAGAGGTCCAGCGCATCGCCCACCTTGTCGAACCCATGCCGCGAGCCATCCGCCGGCAGCAGCTCTTTGATTTCCAAATGCGGCAACGCCAACAAATCCCGCACCGCATTCTCATACTCCACGCGTGTCAGCCGGCGAAACACTGCGCGCCCGCCAGCCTTCGCCATCCGCGCCTCATCCGCCGCGATGAGCTTCGCATCCAAATCCGCGAGCAACGCCTTCGTCTCCGCCACCGGCGGTCGCGCCTTCTTCATCGGGGGCATCTCGCCACTCTCGATGGCGTCGTGGACCTTCACCCACATCTCGAAGTTCGCGCGCTCGTCGAGCTTGAGTGCAAGCGAAGTCAGATCGAGCCCACCCTTTTTCTCATCCGCATCGTGGCAGTCGTAGCAGTGCTGCTCGAAGAACATCGCAGGCTCAGCGGGAAGGCTGCACCGCAGAGCGAGGAGGACCGCAGAGATGAAGAATGGAAGTCGGGACATCAGGTCGTAACCGAGTTGTTGCTGAGACTACGAGAAACGCTCCCGATTCTCGACACGAGAATCTCGCTGTGTGTTGCGTTCGCTATGCCTAGTTTCTCTTCGGAGCCTCCACCGTGATCCTAGCGGCCCACTTGATGGCTTCGAGAATGTGCTGCCGTGCGAACGGCGTGCTGAGGGAGCGCAGGTCATGGCCGAACTCGGTGTAGAAGAAGCGGCCGCCGGTCGCGGGTTCGTGCGTCCAGGCGATGGGATGATCCGCGCCCATGGGCTTGCCGTTGCGGGTTTGGAAATACTCGCGCACAGGCGTGTAAGTGGTCTCATCCACACGCATCAGCACGTTGAAGCCCGGCTGTCCGGTGACAGCGCGGTCATGATTGGTCCAGTCGGCTTCGATCCAGAACTCGGCGGGCTGGCCTTTGACGGATGGATGATCTTTCGCGGAGGGATCGATGGTGACCTTGGCTTTGCTAAAGTCGGAGTCGCTATTGAAGTCGCAACCGCCGAGCGCGTTCAGCCACGGCCACTTTGTCTGATGCACCAGCGCGGCGTGCAGGCCCACGATGCCTTTCCCGCCCTTGGTGAACCATTCATCCACGGACTTGCGCTGCTCCTCGGGAAGCACCTTGTCGAGTTCGTTGGCGTTGTTGAGCACGAGCACGTCGTAGCGGCTCAGTTCCTCGGCACGCATGTCTTTCCAATGCTCCGTCACGTCCACCTCGAAACCGTTTTCGTGACCGAGTAACACGAGCCAGCGATTGATCTTCGGCGTGTTGGGATGGCGATAGTAGCCGGTGTTGGAATAGACCAGCACCTTCAATCCTGTGCCCTTGGGCGCGGGCGCTGCGGGTTCATGACTGTGGGCGGCGCTGGCAAGCAGGAGCAGTGAGAGGAGAAGAGGCTTCATGGTGATGGGGTGAGTGGACGGTTGAGCTGATCGGAGAATGCTCAACGTCATTCTATGCGGGCTGTTTTCGGGCCGTCTTGTGGTTGGCGGAAGAAAGAGGCCGACGGTGCGAGCAGCAGTGCGGTGAGGAGTGTGAGCTTCATCAAATTGGGTTCCTTATCTCCACAGCGGTTCGATTTGTTCGGCGTTCCACTTGTCCCAGAGCGCTGACATTTGCTGCAGGCGGGCGGGTTCTTGGGTGGCGAGATTCTGGGTCTCGCTGATGTCATGTGTGAGATCGTAGAGCTGCCACTCCTTGCCATCGCGAATGAGTTTCCAGGCGCCGAGACGCAGGGCGTTCTTTTTGCCAACGCGCCAGAACAAGGGACGTTCGGGCAGCTGCGTGGTCTTGCCCGAGAGCAAGGGCATGAGGTTGATGCCGTCCATGGTGGCTTCGGCTTTGGTCGAAGGCTCTGGAGCTAAAGCACCAGCCACTGTCAGCGCTGTCGCGGTGGCGTCGATGGACGCCACTGGCGCCGCCACCACCTGACCTGCGTGGATGTGATTCTTCCATGACGCAATGAAGGGCACGCGAATGCCGCCATCCCAGAGTTCGCCTTTGCCTCCGCGCAGCGGAGCATTGCTGGAGGTGAGTTCTTTGGTGGGGCCGCGGTTGTCGCTGAGGAAAACGACGAGCGTGTTCTCTTCGATGCCGCTGTCACGGAGTTGAGCGAGCACCTTGCCCACGCTATCATCGAGATGCGCGAGCATGGCGGCGAAGATGCGGCGCTGGATGTCTTCGATGTGCGCGAACTTCTTCAGGTAATCGTCCGTGGCCTGCATGGGGCTGTGGACGGTGTTGTAGGCGAGATAAAGGAAGAACGCCTGTGCGGAATGCCTCCCGATGAAATCACAGGCTTCACGCGTGAAGGCATCTGTGAGGTTCGCCTTTTCATCCACGGGCTGACTGCTGCGCAGCAACGGATTGTCGGTGTCGTATTCGTGCTCGTTGGTGTTGAGATGGGTGCTCCACACGATGCGGCCATCGGGTGAGGTCCACCGACCCTGAGCGCTATCCGGCAGGGTTTTGCGACGCAGCCAAGTCGTCACGCCCTGCCACGGTTGCGGCACATAAAAATGCCCCTCGTGCAAAAAGCCGAAGAACTCATCAAAGCCACGCCGCTGCGGATGAAACTCCGCCGTGCCTCCGAGATGCCACTTGCCCACCAATCCCGTCGTATAGCCCGAGTCACGCAGACGATCCGCCAAGGTCTTCTCCGCGACTGGCAAGCCAATGCCGGGGGCCGCATTCTTCGCGCCGATGGGATTGAACTCAAAGCCAAACCGCGTCTGAAAACGCCCCGTCATCAGTGCCGCACGCGAGGCCGCGCAAAACGGTGCGGTGACATAACCGCTCGTGAATCGCGCCCCACTCGCCGCGAGTGCATCGATGTGCGGCGTCGGAATCTCCTTCCCGCCGTAGCAGCCGAGTTCGCCGTAGCCGAGATCGTCGGCGACGATGAAGATGACGTTGGGGCGCTGCTCGGCCGGCGCGGAAATTCCTGCGAGTGTCAGGGCAGCGATGACTGCTGTGAGTAAGTGGCGTATGGGTCTCATCGGTTCGTTCTTGGTTAGGTTGTCGTGAGCGCGGCCTCACTGGCCCGAAGCAGGCACGCGGCCCACGGGGCGGCGGTTTTTGCCCTTCTGGTTGGTGGCGGAGTCACCAATGTCCTCGCGCATCCGCTGCGCTAACGCACGCAGACGTTGCGCGACTTCGGCGTGTTGTCCGATCAAGTCTTTCGTCTCGCCCACGTCCGCCGCGAGATCG
>JANNXQ010000084.1:0-42046 GCA_031409655.1 Chthoniobacteraceae bacterium
TTAACTGTCCCATCGAGCTATAAGAAATTATTGACGAAATAATTATTAGAACAATATTTTTCATTTAGTTTAAATTATGCATAGCAGGTAACGTTCAGTGCATTTGCGCCGGCGGGTTGCTACCACCATCGGCGAGCTTGCGCAGGGCATTGCGCAGATCGCGGCGGGCGAGGGGATCGAGGCCGCTCGCGGGTTCATCGAGAATGAGGACGCGCGGGCGGTGGAGGAGCGTCTTCGCGAGCACGACGCGCTGGGTCTGGCCGCGGGAAAGCGCTTTGCACCAGGCGTTCCGCTGATCGGTGAGCGCGACTTCCGCGAGGCATTCGGCGACACGGTCGCGACGCTGCGCGCGGTTGCCGAGGCCGTAAGCCGCGGCGTGAAATTCGAGGAACTCGCCCACTTTCAAATCCGAGGGCACGGGTGCGAGATCCGGCATGTAGCCGATGATCCGCCGCGCGCTCTCGATGTCCTCCAGCACATCCACGCCGTCGAGGATGACCTCGCCGTAGGTCGGCTCCATGAGCGTGGTGAGCACGCGGAAGGTGCTCGTTTTCCCCGCGCCATTCGGACCGACGAGGCCGAAGATTTCGCCCGGCGGAACGGTGAGCGTGAGATCATTCACTGCGACGAAATCGCCGTAGTCCACGCGGAGCGAGCGGACGTCGATCGCCGGACGCGCGTCGGCAAGCGGCGGCGGCAGGGCTGCCCCATTTCCGCTCATCAGAGATCGCCCGCCTCGAGTGGGTCCCAGTCTGGCGGCAAGGTCAGCCCCATCGCCTCCATGTCTTTCACCGCTTCTTCGCGGCGGCGCTGGCGCTCGGCTTCGTAGGCCGCACGCTGATCCGCCCGCAGCACGCCGAGCATCGCCTGATGCGGATCGCCGACGGGCGCGGCGCTGATCACCCCCTGCGCGCCTTCCAGCACCATGGCGGGATCGTAGCCCGGCGAGTTTCGCGCCATGAGGCCGAAGACCTGATCGCGCTGCGCCTCGTCCAGGCGCACGATGCTGTCGAGTCGCTGCACTTTCGTGTCCGCGGTGCGCTGGATCTGCTCGGCGCGGTCATTCAGCCGCTCGGTCTTAAAGGTCGCGAGCTTGTCGCCACTGAGCACGCCTTCCATGAATTTCTCCAGCCCCTCGTCCGGCCGGACATCGCGCGAGGCCCGCATCACGTCCTCGAGCTGGGTGTCTTCCTTGCCGAGCAGGTCGGTCCAGCGCGCCGCTTCCTCATTCGACTTGTTCGCAAACCAGGAGCGGAGCGCCGACTGCTGGTCCGGAGTCAGTTGATACTTTCGCGCCAGCTCGCCCGACATCCGATCGATGATCTCGCGCTGCTGCTTCACCCGCATCCGATCAAAGAGTGGGGCGAGGTCGCGGATCAGCGGCTTGGTCGCGCGGAAAACATCCTGCGGCGTGACGGGGCGGCCTTCGCGGATGCCCTCCGCGATGCTGCGCGCGCCATCGGCCAGCGTCCGGGCGCGGCGCACCCGGCCGTGGGCGTCGCGAGGGGTCGTCCCGCCTTCGGGAGTCTCGCTCGCCTCCATGGCAGCGAGCCGGTTGTTCGCTTTCATCAGCTCCAATTCCAGCCGGCTGGCCCGCTCCTCCGCCGATCCCGCCTCGCCCGGCAGGCTCTGCAAATACATGGTGGCTCCCGCGCCACCGACGGCGAGGCCGATGACGAGGGGAATCAGGGAGCGAATCTTTTCAATGAGCGACATGCGCAACGGACGACTCCACCACGGGCCGGGGTGCGAGACAATGCCCGATCCTGCTCCGCCGACTTGTCACCCGCGGCCCCTTGCAGGGCTGGCCCATTCCCTGCACTATGCGCGACTCATGAAATTCATCCGCGACATCCACGAAGAGTGCCGCGCCGCTGGCCGGCCCGCAGTCTCCGTGGAATTTTTTCCCCCAAAGACCGACGAAGGAGACAAGACGCTGCTGGAGAAAACCATCCCCGCGCTGCTCGCCCTCAAGCCGGACTACTGCTCCGTGACTTATGGCGCCGGCGGCACCACGCGGGAGAAGACGGTGGGCATCGTCGATCGCATCCAACGCGAGCATCAGCTCACGGCGATGATGCATCTCACGTGTGTGAACTCGACCAAGGCGGAACTCGGCGAAGTGATCGCCGACGCGCGCGGGCGCGGCATCAAAAACATCCTCGCGCTGCGTGGCGATCCGCCGAATGGCGCTGGTGAATGGATCGCGACCGAGGGTGGCTTTCAATACTCCGGCCAGCTCGTCGGTTACCTGCGCGAGTTGGGCGGTTTTTCCATCGGCACAGCAGGTTTCCCGGAAGGTCACATTGCCTGCACCGCCGGTAAGATCGTGGACTGGGGTTATCTCGCGGAGAAGATTCAGGCGGGCGCGGATTTCGTGATCACGCAGCTCTTCTTCGACAATGAAGACTTCTATCGGTTTCACGATCATCTCGCGGGGAAGCTGGGTCTGAATGTGCCGATCATTCCCGGAATGCTCCCGATCCTTTCGGCGAAGCAGACGCGGAAGTTCACCGAAATGTGCGGCGCGCGGCTGCCGGAGTCTTTCCTCGCGCGGCTCGACGAACTCGGCGACGACGACGCGGCGGTGATCGACTTCGGCATCGAGTACACCACCCGCCAGTGCGAGGCGCTGCTCGCGCACGGCGTGCCCGGCATCCACTTCTACTCGCTCAATAAAGTCCACTCGACCGAGCGCGTGATCCGGAATCTCGGTCTCGCGAAATGAGTCTGCGGGTCTGGGCCTACTCAGGCTGCGACACTTGCCGCAAGGCGCTCAAATTTCTCACCGAGCACGGCGTGGCGCACGAGGTCATCCCGATCCGCGACCATCCGCCGGGGGTGGCGGAATTGCGGCGCATGCTCGGCTACGTGGGTGGCGATCTGCGCCGGCTCTTCAACACAAGCGGGCAGGACTATCGCGCGATGAAGATGAGTGAACGTCTGCCGAAGCTGAGCGAGGACGAAGCGCTCGGGCTGCTCGCGGGAAATGGAAATCTTGTGAAGCGACCTTTCGCGCTCACCGCGAAAAGTGGCGTGGTCGGATTTAAGCCCGAGGAATGGGCGCGGCTCGCGGGGCGCTGAAAACATCGAACGAAGCGGACTCCTTCCGCAGTTCGCTGTTGGACGTTCGATGTTCGATGTTCGATGTTTCGCTCACCGCATGAAACGCCCGCTCCAAAGCTTCTTCGCTGCCGCTCTAGGAATCTTCTGCACGATCTATCTGCTCAATCCTTCTGCTGGCTGGGTTGAATTCATCCCCGATTTCATCCCGACGATTGGCAATCTGGATGAAGCCGCCGCCGTGCTCATTCTCCTGCGCTGCCTCTCGCATTTCGGCATCGACCTCAGCTTCCTCACCCGCTTCCGCAAGACCGCCGAGCCGCCGTCGGAAGCGCCCAAGCCAGCTCGCCGCGAAGCCGGTGGGGCCAGGGAGAAGGTCATCGACGTGTGAAACTTCGGCCGCGACTTGGCAGGCGGCGACTCGCTGCTAGCTTCCGCCGATGTCTTCGCCGCACCTCGCTGAACTTTTCTCCCTCCTCCGTTTCCCCAGCGTCTCCACTGATCCAGATCGGAAGGAAGATGTCGCGCGGTGTGCGGATTGGGTGGTCGGCAAGCTCCGCGAGATCGGGCTGAAGACGATGCTCCACCCGACCGCCGGACACCCGATCGTGGTCGCGCGCAATCCGCCCCGGCCCGACCGCCGCACGGTGATGATCTACGGCCACTACGACGTGCAGCCCGTCGATGAACCGGCGCGTGCCGAAGGCGAGCCCGCGGACCCGAACAAGCACTGGACCACGCCGCCCTTCGAACCAACGATCCGCGACGGCGTGCTCTTCGGACGCGGCTCGGCGGATAACAAAGGTCAGTTCTTCGCCCACATCTCCGGCATCGCCGACACCCTGCGCGAGCACGGCGATCTGCCGGTGAATCTTATCCTGCTCATCGAGGGCGAAGAAGAGATCGGCAGCTCGCATCTCGAACCTTTCCTCACCGCGCATCGCGATGATCTGCGCTGCGACCTCATCGCCATTTCCGACACCGGGATGATCGCGCCCGGCGTGCCCACCTTCACCTACGGCCTGCGCGGCATCGCGGCGCTCGAACTGCGCGTGACCGGCGCGGCCAGCGATCTCCACTCGGGGATCTACGGTGGCACCGTCGGCAATCCCGCGACCGCCGTGGCGCGGCTCGTCGCCAGTCTGCACGATCCCGATGGCCGGGTCGCCGTGCCCGGTTTCTACGAAGGCGTCGCGCCGCTCGCGGAGTGGGAGCGAAAGTCCTGGTCGAAGCTCCCGCTCACCGACGCGGCCTTGCTCGCGATCACGGGCGCGCCGGAGTTGGTGGGCGAGCCGGGTTACACCGCGCTCGAGCGAGTCTGGGCGCGGCCCACGGCGGAGGTGAATGGCATCGGTGGCGGTTTCCAGGGCGCAGGCTCGAAGACCGTGATCCCCCGCGAAGCCTTTGCCAAACTGACCTGCCGGCTGGTGCCCGGTCAGCAGCCCGCGGCCGTGGTCGCGAAAGTGCAGGCGCATCTCGAGGCGCACTGTCCGCGCGGCGTCCGGCTCGAAGTGCGGCCCGGCCATGGCGGCGAGCCTTACCTCATGGATCCGAATTCGACAGGCGGTCTCGCGGCGCAGAAGGCGCTGCAGCGGGCCTTTCCCGGTCGCGACATTGCGCTCATCCGCGAAGGCGGAAGCATTCCCATCGTCACGACTTTCAAAAAGGTGCTCGGAGTCGAGACGCTGCTGCTCGGGCTCGCGCTGCCCGACTGCCGCGCCCACGCGCCGAACGAAAACTTCCCCGTCGCAAACTTTGAGGGAGGCATCCGCCTGAATCGCGCGTTGCTCGAGGAACTGGCCGCCACGTAGTCACGTCCATTCTCTGCCGCGGAAACGAACTAGCGTCGCCATGCGCCGATCGTTGCTCCTTCTCCTAATTGCGTTCGTGGTTCCGCTCCACGCCCAGACTCCGCGTCCGAAGAAAAAATCCACGCCCCGACCGGCGGCATCGAAGACGACTCCCGCCGTCGAGAAGCCGAAGGCCACACCAGCACCCGATACCACTCCTCCCGGAACGTCAAAGCCCGACCGTGCCCCGAATGCGACGCTCGAACCCACGGACCTCGCCGACTTAGCCGCGCAGCCGCCGCGCGTGCAGCAGCTCCTCACTGCCGCCCTCGCCCTCACGAAACTCAACCTTACCTACGCCTATGGCAGCGCCGATCCGGCGACTGGCGGGATGGATTGCTCCGGCACGATTTTCTATCTGCTCCGCGAGTTTGGTCTGATGAAGGTGCCGCGTGATTCACCGGGACAATACTCCTGGATTCGCAAGGACGGCGGCTTCCGGGCCGTCGTCAGCAAGAGCGCGGAGAGCTTCGAGTTCGGCGAGCTACTCCCGGGCGATCTGATGTTTTGGAGCGGCACTTATTCCGTCGAGCGCGAGATCCCGATCACCCATGTGATGCTTTACCTCGGCACGGAGAAGCGGAGTAAGAAGCGCGTGATGTTCGGGGCGAGCGATGGCCGCAGTTACAATGGCGTCCAGCGCTGGGGCGTGAGTGTCTTCGACTTCAAGATGCCGCGCCTCGATCCCGCAAATCCCGAAAAAGCGAAAGTGGATTTCATCGGCTACGGCCGCATCCCAGGCTTGCGCTGATCAAGGAGCAGGGGCGCCCTCGCCCCCAGGAGACACTCGGGGCGAGGGCTCCCCGGGCTCCCTGCCTTACGCAGCGGTGAGCACTTCGCTGAGCTTCTGCGCGATGTCGGACATGGTGTAGGGCTTCTGCAAAAAGAAGACGCCGGGCTCCAGACTGCCATTGTGAAAGACGGCGTCCTCGGTGTAGCCGGAACAGAAGATCACCCGTGTCTCGGGATACTCGGCCCGCACTTTCTCCGCGAGTTCCTTGCCGCCCATCTCCGGCATCACCACATCCGTGAAGAGCAGGTCGATGGTGGTCTCAGGATGTTCGGCGAGCACGCGCAGCGCGTCGCGGCCATTCTCCGCGCGGAGCACTTCGTAGCCGAGTTCGGTGAGCACGGTGAGGCCCAGCTCACGGAGCATTGGCTCATCTTCCACGAGGAGCACGAGGCCGGTGCCTTGTTGGATCTCGGAAGTCTCGGCCGTGGGGACGACGGCTTCGGCTTTTTCGTTCACCCGCGGCAGCAGGACTTTAAAAATCGTCCCCACTCCGACCTCGCTATATACGGCGAGGTAACCGCCACTTTGCTTGATGATTCCCACGCAGGTGGCCAGTCCGAGGCCCGTGCCCTGCCCTTGGGGTTTCGTGGTGAAGAATGGCTCGAAGATGCGCGCCTGGACCTCGGGCGGCATGCCCGTGCCGTTGTCCGTCACGGAAAGTTGCACGTATTCCCCGGGAGCCACTTCATCGCGGAGCGCGGCGGCGCGGGCGTCCATCGTCACATTGCTCAGCTCGATGGTGATCTTGGCCTGCGCCACCCCGGCCATCGCATCCCGGGCATTCACGGCGAGGTTCAGGAGGACCTGCTCGATTTGTCCGAGATCGGCTTTCACGTTCCCCAAAGCCGGATGCACCACGGTCACAAAGTCGATCTGCTCGCCGAGGAGGCGGCGCAGCATCTTGTCCATCTCCGCGATCACGCTTGCGAGCTCGAGCACGCGCGGCTGGAGCACTTGCTTCCGGGAAAAGGCAAGGAGCTGGCGGGTCAATCCCGCGGCCCGATGCGCGGCCTTGCGGATCTCCGTGACCTGGCTGGCTTGCAGGGAGGTCGTCGGCAGCGTGTTCAGGGCGAGTTCGCTGTAGCCGATGATGGCGGTCAGGATGTTATTAAAGTCATGCGCGACGCCGCCGGTGAGCTGGCCGATGGCCTGGACCTTCTGCGACTGCCGGAACTGATCTTCGAGCCGGCGCTGGTCGGTCACGTCCCGCGAATTGAAAACAATCCCGCCGACGGCGGCGTCTTCGACGAGGTTGTTGCCCCGTCCTTCGAGCATCCGATAGGTGCCGTCCTTATGCCGGAAACGGAAGCTGAGCACCGGGGTCGAGCCGTGGGTCTGCAGGGCGTGGCCAAAGGCCTGCATGATCCGCGGCGCGTCTTCAGGATGCACAAATTCAAACGCGTTTCGTCCGATGTAATCTTCGGGCGTGTAGCCGAGTTCGGTGGCGATGCTCCGGCTCTCAAAGCGGATCGTGCCGTCGGCATCGAGGATCGTGATCAGGTCGAGGGCGTATTCTGTGAGGTGGCGAAAGTAGGTTTCGCTCTGGCTCAGGGCGGCGAGTGCTTGTTCGCAAAGCTGGAGGTCGGCTTCGGCCTTCGCCCGCAGAGCCCGCTCTTTCTCCAGTTCCTGCCGGAGACTCACGAGTTCGACGGTGCTGGCGTCCAAGGGGTGTGACATTGAGCGAGGATGAGGTAGCAGCCGCTGGGCCGTGAGGGCCGGGAAGCTCATGGGGCCTGGAGAGTGGCGCTTCCGTAATGCTCCCGGCGACGACACCGCCCACGGAGAGCGCCCGCACCGATGCTACCAACTTCAGGCGCCCTCCTTAATTCCAGCCCACGCATCAGTGTGCCGTTCACGGCCACTTCGACGGTGTCCGTCATCGGGAGAAGGTGCTGCCGTTCAGTCCGCGAGGAAGCGTACCGGCTTCTCGTAGATCGCCAGCACGATGCACCCCGCTTCGCTCACGATGGCGTGCCGCGTGCCGGGCGGGTTGATCATCAGCGTGCCGCTTTGCGCCGTGCTGTTGCAGTCGCGCTGCGATCCCGCGAGCACGAGGATGTGCTCGTAGCCGGTGTGCTCGTGAAGGGCCACGGTGCCCGCCTGGCGAAAGCGAATCAACGCCGCCGATGGACCCACGATTCCGTCGCCGTAGAGGCGATGGATGTCCACGCCATCCTTGAACGGTTGCCACGGGATCTCGTCCACGCGCTCTGCGATTCGAAATAAGTCGGCGAGTTCAATGCGAGGAAACGGAGGCGAGATCTCGCTGTACAATAAGGTGTCGGGGTCCACGCTCGCGCGATCCTAGCAGGAATCCGTCGCGAGGAAACGGGGCGTCGTGCATTCTCTTTTTGGCGTAATCAAACGACTGCCTTGATGAACTCGGCAGAGGTCGAGACCGCTCCGAAAACGCCGCCCTGCATTTTGATCATCTTGAGCGCCGCCTGGTAGTTGCCGACGTCCGTCGCGCCGGTGCAATCCTCGAGCAGGAGACATTCGAAGCCGCGGTCATTCGCCTCCCGCATCGTCGTGTGGACGCAGACGTCCGTGGTGATGCCGGCGAGCACGATATTCTGAATCCTGCGCAGCCGGAGGAGCATGTCGAGATCGGTGCCGTAAAAGGAACCCTTGCCCGGCTTGTCGATGATTTGCTCGCCAGCGATGGGAGCGAGCTCCGGAATGATGTCCCAGCCTGGCTCGCCTCGCGTGAGAATGCGTCCACAAGGTCCCGCATCGCCGATGCCGGCACCGATCCGCTTGCTTCTCCACAACTTATTCGCCGGCAGATCGGCGAGATCCGGACGGTGACCCTCGCGGGTGTGAAAGACGTGGTAACCGAGTGGCCGCACGGCGTCGAAGACGTGCTTGATCGGCTCGATGGGTGCGCGGGTCAGCGACAGGTCGTAACCCATCTTATCCACATACCCACCTGGCCCGCAGAAGTCCGTCTGCATATCGATGACGAGGAAGACGGTATTCTCCGGGCGGAGGTCGCCATTGTAAGGCCATGGGTAAGGATCAGCGTGAACGTAGCGGGTCTTCATGAGTAGGTGCAGCAAAGAGGCTGGCGCTGCATGGGCGGCCCCCAACGAATCAGGCCGGACAGGCCGCGCCGTGTGTCCCCCAACCGCTTGACTTAGAAAAACACCGAGATACCGCCGTAGACCTGATGGACATCGTCCACCGGTTTCATGGGCGAGTTGAATTGATTCATGCTCCGGAGGTTTTCGTCCACGAAGTTCATGTAACGGTAGCCGACATGGACGTTCCAGAAGCCGTAGCCTTTGGGCATGAACTTTAGCGGCATCGAAGCTTTCACCCCGACTTCATAGAGGCCGACGGTCTCCGAACTTTCATACCACTCTCCGTAGAAGTCCTCGCTGGGCAGCAGGACGCGGCAGGGAAACTCGATCTCCAGATCGTTGGCCGGCTTGATGGTAAAGCCGGGGCTGATGCCGACTTCAAAGTAATAACCCTCCGAAGGGGCCTCGCTGCCGCCGCCATTGGGCGAAGGTCCGAAGACCGCATAAGGCACCTGGGCGGCGGTCGATTTCCCGTCGAGTTCCTTCCAGTAGAGGACGTAGGGATTCAGCGCGAAAGCCCCGAGCCATTTGCTGTCATCCAGAGCCAGCTTCACCTCGAGATGATGCGAAGTCTCGATGTCGAGGATCTGTTCGACGAAGGCCGTGTAGGTCACGCTCAGCGTCGCCACTTTGCCGAGGCCGAAGGAGACGCCGAAGATCGGATCGATCTCCGTGTAGTAAGTTTCCGGCTGGCTCCCATAGGGCGCGTTCTTTGACACGCCCGAGGTGCCATAGTCGGCCCAGACGCCACCGATGAATTTGAAGCTGCTGATGAACCCTTCACCCTCGTAAAGGGTGAGGAAGGCGAGGAGCAGTGGTTGGATCGTCAGCCCTTTGTCGCGCACGATCTGACCGCGCGGGGTCACGTATTTGTCCGAGAACTCGACGTTCAGCAGCAGGTTGACCTTGGCGCCCATCGTCTCGGTTTCGACGACGGATTTCTCCAGCATCTTTTCGGGTGTGCCAGCGGAGGCAACCGGAGCTGTGCAGATGCTGGTCACGGCAAGAGCAGCGAGGGCAGTGGTGGTGGATAGGAGTGGTTTCATGCGGTGGTGGTGTGGATGGCAGGTGTGGTTGGTTGTGCCGCCGCGCGGTTTAGCTGCCGCTGTGCCATCGCTCGCTGCGTGGTGTAAGTCGCTCCGAATCAGTGGCGTTGCTCGGTGATGCGAGATTTCCGTCGCGCTTCCACGTGCCCCCACTGTTGCGTCGTGCAACGGCTGCGACAGCACTCCGGCGCTACTCCGCAGAATCGCCGGGACCGAAGCGGCGGTAGATGCGGCTGCGATTCACGCCGAGAAGGCGCGCGGCTTCGGCGACGTTGCCACCGGTTTGTTGCAGCGCACGCTGGATGAGCGCTTGCTCGGCTTCTTCCAGATTCAGCGGAAGATCGCCGAAGGACGGAGCCGACGTCTTCGCGCCGTCCGGACGCGGGGTACTGGCAAGGAGTTGCAGATGCTCGCGCTTGATCGCCTCGCCGCCGCTGAGGATGAGCGCGCGTTCGATCACGTTCTTCAACTCACGGACATTGCCGGGAAAGGAATACGCTTCGAGTAAGGCGAGCGCTTCGGGCGTGAGCGGCGGCGGAGTGCGGCCCATCTCGCTCGCAAAGAGTTGCAGGAAATGTGCGGCGAGCCCGGCGAGATCTTCCGGGCGTTCGCGCAGCGGCGGCATCTCCACTGCATACCGTGCGAGCCGGAAGTACAGATCTTGCCGGAACTGTCCTTCCGCGATCTTCGCGGCGAGGTCCGCATTCGTCGCGGCGAGGACGCGTACATCCACTCGCCGGGTTGTTGTCGCGCCCACGGGTGTCACTTCTCCGTCCTCCAGCACGCGGAGGAGCTTGGCCTGGAGGGCTGCGGGCATGTCACCGATCTCGTCGAGGAAGAGCGTGCCCCCGTCGGCCAGCTCGAAGTAGCCCTTGCGATCCGCGGTCGCGCCGGTGAACGCGCCCTTCATGTGACCGAAGAACATCGACTCGGCGAGTTCGCTGGGAATTGCGACACAGTTCACCGCGATGAATGGCGCGGCGGTGCGCGGGCTGTGATGATGCAGCGCGCGGGCGACGAGTTCCTTGTCCGTCCCACTTTCGCCCGTGATGAGCACACTCGTCTTGCCGAAGTGCTGCAGCCGCTCGATGTCATCAAGGATGCGGCGCACGAGTTTGCTGCGACCGACGAAGCCGGGCAGACCCCAACGCTGTGCCTCGCGGGCGCTGAGGGTAGTGAGCTTTTCGTTGGCCGCTTCACGTGCGTCTTCGGCGGAGCGGCGACGGTCGATCTCCGCTTCGAGCTCGGCATTGCGTGCGGCGAACTCACGGGTGAGCCGGCTCAGGCGCAGGTGCGTCTCGACGCGCGTGAGCACCTCCTCGCTCTCGAAGGGCTTGAGGATGTAATCCACGGCTCCGGCGCGGAAGCCGCGCAGGACGCTCTCCGTCTCGTGTTTCGCGGTGATGAAGAGCACCGGGATGGCGCGCAGATGTTCCGTGGCCTTGAGCGTGCGGCAAATGTCGTAGCCGTCGCGGCCTGGCATCATCACGTCGAGCAGGATGAGATCGGGCGCGGCTCGGCTCGCGATCTTCAGCCCCGCGTCGCCATTGCTGGCCGCGAGAATCTCGTATCCGCGCGGCTCCAGAGCGTCGGTCAGGAGCCGGATGTTCGCGGGTGTGTCATCGACGACGAGGATGCGTTCGCGGCTCATGCGGGTGTCGTCGTACTTTGAGGCGCGATCGGAAGTTGGGCGACGATCTTTAGGATCGTCTCCATGTCGTAGCTCGCGAGGAATTCGCGCAGATGCTCCGCGAGCCGCTGGCCGGGCGCGCCGAGCTGCTCGACTTCGCGGAGGCAGGTTTTCATCACCGTCGCGCTGTGGAGTTCCGCAGCCATCATCAGCCGCGTGGCGAGATCTTCGGATAAGGTGAGCCGCGTGAGGTCGATGGTCGCACCGTTGCTGGCGGGCGGCAGATCGCGATACTCGAAGGTCGCACCGAGCAGATTTTCGAGGCTCGCGTAGATGCGTTCCGCCCGGAAGGGCTTGGCGACAAAGTCGTCGCAACCGGCCTGGGCGTAGCGCTCGCGTTCGTGCTCCAGCACCGAGGCGGAGGTCGCCACGATCTTTAATCCGCTGCCCATGAACTCCGCGACGAGCCGCCGCGTAGCTTCGAGGCCATCCATCTCCGGCAGGCGCATATCCATGAAGACGATGTCGGGCCGCGAGACGCGCACGACTTCGAGCGCCTGCCGGCCATTCTCCGCAAGAGTGATCTCGCATCCGATGGCGCGGAGCATCGTGGAGAGCACCGCGCGATTTTCCGCGATGTCATCCACGACTAGCGCGCGCACCTTGCAGCCCGGCGCGAGCCGTTCGATCTCGCGGGCTGGACGCGCGGTTTCCGCACCGATCGAGGCAGGCAGCTCGATGGTGAAAAAAAAGCGCGAGCCTGCGCCCACCGTGGACTCGACGGCGAGGGTGCCGCCCATCAATTCCACCTGTCGCCGCGCGATGGTGAGGCCCAGTCCCGTGCCGCCGTGCGCGCCCGCTCCAGGGCCTTGCTGGAAGGGGCGGAAGATGAGCGGCTGCGCTTCTGGCGCGATCCCGATGCCGGTGTCCTCAACCTCGAAGCGCCACGCCTTCCCAGCGCCCGGCGACGCGCGCAGGACGATGCGGCCGCGGTCGGTGAACTTCACGGCGTTGCCGAGGAGATTGATCAGTACCTGCCGCAGCTTGCCCTCGTCGCCATGCACAGTGCGTGGCCGCGTCGGGTCGAGGCCTTCCACGAGCAGGCCGAGTTTCTTTTCCTCGCACGGATGCTGGAAAAGCGCGGCGAGTTCGCGCATCAGCGCCGCGAGATCGAAGTCTGCGGTGGTGAGTTCCATGCGGCCGGCGTCGATTTTCGAAAGGTCGAGGATCTCATTGATGAGGTGAAGGAGGTGGTCGCAACTGCTGGCGATCGTCGCCACCGCATCGCGCTGGAAGGGATGCAGCGCGGCGTCGCGCCCGAGGATTTGCGCGTAGCCGAGGATCGCGTTCATCGGCGTGCGGATCTCGTGGCTCATGTTCGCGAGGAATTCGGACTTCGCGCGATTCGCCGCTTCGGCCGCGGCCTCTGCGTGCTTGCGCGTCGCCACTTCGCTGAGCAGCGCGGCATTCGACTGTGCGAGATCCGCCGCACTGCGCTGGCTGATCCACAGGTACGCCGCGAGCAGACTCGTGATCGCGAGCCCGGCGCTGAAGGCCGCCCACGGCGGCCACACGATCGCGCTGCGGCGAAATCCCGCGACCGGCTGGAGCACGACGCGCCATTGACGTCCGGCCACGTCGAGCAATTCGCTGTGTACGCCGGGATTCGCCGCCGCGCCTTTCGGAGCCTCATGCACGACGGTGCCCGTCGCCTCGTCGATGATCGCCAGCCGGATTGCCGCGGCGCGTGTTTCGCGAAAGGACCGCTCGACCAGATCGCCGATGCGGAAGACCGCGACGGCAAATCCGGTCAGCGCGGTGCGGCGCTCCTCGACCGTTCCCGGCGTGCCGCGATAGAGCGGCTCGAAGACGAGGAATCCCCGCTGTGATTCCTTTTCCTGCGCGAGCCGGATGGGAGCCGTCGCTGTCGCGTGGCCCGAGTCGCTCGCGGCCTCGAGTGCGGCGAGACGCTGCGGCTCGGAGGTCACGTCGAAGCCGAAGGCGTCCGCGTTCGGCCTGAGAGGCTCGAGATAGAAGACGGGAAAATAGTCCGCCCTCGGCCCGGCTGGCCGCAGCTTCCCGTGCGCATCGCTCTCCAGGATCCGGAAGCCGGCGAAGCCTTCCGCTTGCGCCGCTTGTTCAAACTGCTCCCGCTCCGCACCGCTCACCCGCGGATCCCAGGTGAGCGCCTGGAGTTCCGGTTGCCGCGCGAGTGCGCTCGTCACGAAGCTGCGGAATTCGGCCCGCGAGACTTCACCGCGCGTGGCGAAGAGCGCGGCGATGCCGTGCAACACCTCCATCGAACGCAGCATCTGGCCGTGCAGAATCTCGACGCGCTCGCGGGCAAGATCGCGAAGTTCGTCGCGCCGCACCTGCGACTCGCGTTCGCGGAGCACGAGGAGCAGCGCGGACGAAAGCAGCGCGCCAGCGATGAGCGTGAGGATCGCCGGAGCCTTCCGTGCGATGCGCGGAGGATCGGCTTTCATCGCGAGTCAGAGCGCATAGCGGGCTGAGTGTGTAGGGGCGGTCGCACGCGCGCGCGACGGAGCACGGCCCGTGCGAATCGTCCGTCGAATGCCGTTTCACTCTGGCGCGGACGATTTCCGCCGCTCGTGGCCGGCATCGTTTCGTGCGCAAAACGCCGCAGCGATGGCGAAGTTTGGTCACGTCGGGAGTGGCTGCGCTGTTGCGGAGCGGGACAGTTGCAACACGTGTGGAGACCCATTTTCAGCGGGTCGCCAGAGGGCGAAAAAATTCAACCGCCAGATGGACAGCGCGTTGCGGCGACTGCCGCGGACTTGGCACAGCACGCGCTAAGGTGGCCGTTTGTTACTCCGCGTGATCGCACTTCCGCCAATCCGCACCACCACACCACGACCATGACGACGGACCAGACGCTCTCCATTGAGGCCGAACCCTACGCGTTCGAATTCACGCCGGCGAAGTGCGCGCTGCTCATCATCGACATGCAGCGCGACTTTCTCGAGCCGGGCGGCTTTGGCGAAATGCTCGGCAACGATGTCGGGCAACTCCGCCGCACCATCGAACCAAACCGGATTCTGCTCAGCGCCTGGCGAGTCGCGGGTCTGCCGGTCCTGCACACTCGCGAGGGACATCGGGCGGATCTCGCGGATCTTCCGCCGGCGAAGAAGATTCGCGGCAAGAGCAAGACCACGATCGGGGACAAGGGCCCGATGGGTCGCATCCTGGTGCGTGGCGAAGCGGGCCACGACATCATCCCCGAGCTTTACCCGCGCGCTGGCGAACCCGTGATCGACAAGCCGGGCAAGGGTGCCTTTTGGGCCACCGATCTCCACGCGATCCTGCAACATCGCGGGATCACGCAACTCGTCGTCACCGGTGTGACCACGGAGGTCTGCGTGAACACGACGGTGCGAGAGGCCAACGACCGCGGCTACGACTGCCTCGTGCCCTCGGACTGCGTGGGCTCTTACTTCCCCGAGTTTCAGGAGATGGGCCTGAAGATGATCAAGGCGCAGGGCGGCATCTTTGGCTGGGTCACGGACTCCACAAAAATTCTCGCCGCGCTCGGCGCGTAAAGGCGCGCGCACTTTCCACCACCAACCACCAACCACATGAACGACACCACCAAACCCAAAATCTGGGTGCCCGGAGACTGGAATGCCTTCTTTGGCTTCGGCACCAATATCCTCGTCAACCTCCTGACGCTCACCGCGCTCCTGCGCTTTGTGTTGAAGATGCCGGACGACATCGTCTTTGGCCGCATCCTGCCCGCGACGGGGCTGATGCTGTGTCTCTCCACGATGTACTACGCCTGGCTCGCGTATCGCCTTGCGAAGAAGACCGGGCGCACCGATGTCTGCGCGCTACCCTCCGGGACGAGCGTGCCGCACATGTTCGTCGTCGTGTTTGTGATCATGTTGCCGATCACATTAAAGACGGGCGATCCGATCAAAGGTTGGGAGGCCGGGCTGACGTGGGTATTTATCCAAAGCTTCGTCCTGATGATTGGCGGATTCATTGGGCCGTGGATTCGCAAGATCACGCCGCGCGCTGCGCTGCTCGGCACGCTCGCGGGTGTTTCGATTACGTTCATTTCCATGAAGCCGGCGCTCGAGATGTTCATGACTCCGGTGATCGGACTCGTGTGCTTTGCGGTCATCCTGCTGAGCTGGCTGGGCGGCGTGAAATACGGAAAGATTCCGGCCGGGCTCGTAGCGATCGCGGTGGGAACGCTCATCGCGTGGGGCTCGACCGCACTTGGATTTAGCTTCGGTGGAATGAAGCTCGAGGCGCTCACGGCTTCGTTCACGAACT
This sequence comes from Chthoniobacteraceae bacterium, assembly GCA_031409655.1. Lineage (GTDB taxonomy): Bacteria > Verrucomicrobiota > Verrucomicrobiia > Chthoniobacterales > Chthoniobacteraceae > JANNXQ01. The sequence continues at coordinate 15,765 of JANNXQ010000084.1, forward strand.
TTGGATTCCGCATTCCCGTTCCGGCCTTCAGCCACGTCTTTGGCGGGTTTGAATTCCTCGGCATCCTGCTGGTCACCGCGATTCCCTTCGGCATCTACGACCTCGTCGAAGCAATCGACAACGTCGAGAGCGCGGAAGTCGCCGGCGACGAGTATCCCACGACCCGCGTGCTCTGTGCAGACGGCGTGGTGAGTCTTATTGGCTGCATGATGGGCAACCCATTCATCAACGCGGTGTACATCGGCCATCCCGGCTGGAAGGCGATGGGTGGACGCATTGGTTACTCCGCCGCGACGGGTGTGATGGTCATCGTCCTATGTTGGTTCGGGATCATCTCCACGATGCTCGCGCTTATCCCGGTCATCGCGATCCTGCCGATCCTGCTCTACATCGGCATGCTCATCGGTTCGCAGGCCTTCCAGGAAACGCCGAAGGAACATGCACCGGCCATCGTGCTAGGACTCACGCCGCACCTCGCCGCTTGGGGCATCACCGCGATCAACGGCGCGCTCGCTGCCGCCGGAACGATCATACCCGCGCTGTCACCGGAAAAGAAGGAGGCGCTCATTGGCGCGATGCGCAACGAAGGCGTGCTGTATCACGGATTGGAGGTGCTCGGCGGAGGCGCGATCCTTGGCGGCCTCATTCTGACTGCGGTTGCGGTCTTCATCATCGACCGGAATTTCGGCAAGGCCGCCATGTTTGCGGGCGCCGGTGCAGTGATGACGTTCTTCGGATTTATGCACGGCGAACGGATCGGCGTCGCGCAATCACCGACGATCGCCTTCAGCTACCTGCTCGTCGCTGGCCTCCTCTTGGGATGTGCGAAATTTGCGACGAGTAATGCGCTCGCTCCCGCAGTCAGCCATCGTCACTCGCCCGAAGTCGCGGGCGCTGAACCTACGGTCTGAACCACGGCTCGATCCGCAAATTCATCAGGGAAGGGAAAGCGTTGGCGGGTAACCCCCGCCAACGCTTTTTCCATTTTGAGAACCGCGACCGCTGGCGCCGCTTGGTGTGCGGGTAGTAAACTAAAGACGCGTTAGGCGGTAACGTCGCTTTCCGCAGCTTCTTCTTCCTCGTTCGCCACGACTGGCGCGATGCCGGAGAGCATTTCGCCTTCGCGGGTGTCGATGAGTTTCACGCCTTGCGCGTTGCGGCCGGTCTCCCGGATCTCGGAAACGCGGGTGCGGACCATCTTGCCCTTGTTCGTGATGAGCATCAGCTCGTCGCCATCGCGCACGGTGAGAGCCCCGGCGACACCGCCCGTGCGCTCGGTCGTCTTCATCGTGATGACGCCTTTCCCGCCGCGGGATTGCAGCCGGTATTCCTCAAACTTGGTGCGCTTCCCGAGGCCGTTCTCGCCCGCGACGAGCAACATCGCGTCGTTGTTCACGAGCGCTGCGCCGACCACGTAGTCCTTGGGTTCCGGGCGGATGCCCCAGACGCCGACAGTGTCCCGGCCCTGGTCGCGCATTTCCTCTTCGCTGAAGCGAATGCTCATGCCCTCGTGGGTGATCAGGACGATCTCCTGGTGGCCTTCGGTCCGCTTGCAGTCGATGAGGCGATCCCCTTCCTCGATCTTGATCGCGATGATGCCACCTTTGCGGATGTTCTTAAAGTCGCTGAGGTTCGACTTCTTCACGATGCCGCTGCGCGTGGCAAAGACGATGTGCAGCTTGTCGTTCCAGGTTTCTTCATCCGTCTTCTGGCCCTGGATACGGATGGTGGCGGCGATCTTTTCCTCGGCCCGCAACTCGAGAAGGTTGGCAATGCTCCGGCCCTTGCTGGCCCGCGATCCTTCCGGGATTTCAAAGACGCGCTCGACGTAACAGCGGCCCTCAATGGTGAAGAACATGAGATAATCATGGGTCGTGGCCGTGAAGAGATGTTCGACGAAGTCGTCATCGTCTTCCTCACTTGTGCCTTCCCGCGCGGTCATGCCGATCACGCCCTTGCCCCCGCGGCGCTGGGCGCGGTAGGCAGAGACGGCGGTGCGTTTGATGAATCCCTTGTGGGTCAGGGTGACGATCACACCTTCGTTCGCGATGAGATCTTCGATGGCGATCTCGCCTTCCGCCGGGACGATCATCGTCCGGCGCGGGGTGCCGTATTTCCTCTGAATCTCGCGCAACTCGTCGGTGATGATTTTTAGCACGCGCGTTTCTTTCGCGAGGATGTCGAGCAGGTCTTTGATCGTGGCGATGAGCGCGTCGTATTCACTCTTGATGCTGTCGCGTTCGAGGCCAGTGAGTTGGTAAAGGCGTAAGTCGAGGATGTGGCCGACTTGCTTCTCGGTGAATTTGTAGTGGCCGTCCAGGAGCCGCGCCTCGTCGCGGATGAGTACGCCGATTTGCTCGACCGCACGGCGCGTCCACGAGAGCGCCATCAGCTTGCCCTTGGCGTCGTCACGATCTCGCGAGTCGCGGATGATCTTGATGAAGTCATCGATGTTCGCCAGCGCGATCAGGTAACCTTCGAGTTTCTCAGCTTCGACTTCGGCCTGGTTCAGCAGGTAACGCGTGCGCCGCAGGACGATCTCGCGCCGGTGCTCGATGTAGCAGGCGATGGCGTCCTTCAGCCCGAGCAGCCGCGGTTTGCCGTGGTCGATGGCCAGCATGTTCACGCTGAAGGACGATTCGAGCGCGGTGTGTTTGTAGAGGTTATTGAGGATGACTTTCGGATTGCCGTCACGCTTGAGTTCGATGACCACGCGGGTGTTTTCATCCGACTCATCACGCACATCACTGATCCCAGTCAGGACCTTCTCATTCACCAGGTCGGCGATCCGCTTCACCAGCTCGTTGCGTTTCACGTTGAAGGGAATTTCCGCGATGATGATCTGCTCGCGCCCGCCCTTCAGTTCCTCGACACCCGCCTTGCCCCGCACCCGCACCGAGCCGCGCCCGCTCTCAAAGTAGCTGAGAATCCCCGCATTCCCCTGGATCACGCAGCCCGTCGGAAAGTCCGGCCCCTGCACAAATTCCATCAGCCCAGCGAGCGTGATGTCCGGGTCAGCGATCTGCGCGCAGATGCCATCAATGCACTCGCTGAGGTTGTGCGGCGGAATATTCGTCGCCATGCCGACCGCGATGCCGGTGCCGCCATTCACGAGGAGGTTTGGAAACGCTGCCGGCAAGACCACCGGCTCCATCAGCCGCTCATCGTAAGTCGGCACGAAATTCACCGTCTCCTTATCCATGTCATCCATCAGCGCCGCCCCAAGGTGCCGCAGCCGCGCCTCGGTGTATCGCATCGACGCCGGCGGATCGTCTTCGACGCTGCCAAAATTCCCCTGCCCATCGATGAGCATGTCGCGCATCGCCCAAGGCTGCGCCATGTGGACGAGCGTCGGGTAAATCGCCTGATCGCCGTGCGGATGATAGTTACCCATGGTATCGCCGACGATCTTCGCGCACTTGATGTGCTTGCGATTCGGTAACACCCCGAGGTCATTCATCGTCACGAGGATGCGTCGCTGCGAAGGCTTGAGCCCATCGCGCGCATCCGGCAGGGCGCGGCTGATGATGACGGACATCGAGTAGTCGAGAAACGACTTCGACATCTCCTCGGCGACATTGACGGGCTGGACTTTTTCGTTGGGGTTGAAGTTGGGCATCGGAATTCGGGGTGGGTTAAAGTTTGGACAGGATTGACAGGATTTTCAGGATTAAAGGATTTCGTCAGTGAGCAGATCATGCCTCCCACGAGGAATGAACGCTGTTTTGGATGAAGCTCGGGAAACCACCGGCGAAATCCTGTTCATCCTGCAAATCCTGATAATCCTGTCTCGCTCCATAGTGCTCACGCCAGCAAGTCCGGCGGTGGTTCGGCTTTGGCACGCCGGAACTTCCGTTTGAATTGCAGGCTCTGGCTCCCAAAGTTCAGCAACAGCCCAAATTCCTGTTCCATCGCAGTGAGATAATTGACGGTCTGCACCTCGTGCTCCTCGACGAGTGCGCGCAAGGCTTTGAGTTCCACGATCAGCCAGCCATCGATCAGCAAATCGACGCTGAACTCCCCAACGACTACTCCATCGTAACGCACCTTGATCGGCTTCTCCGACTCGACGCTTACGCCCGCCTTTCGCAATTCGTGAATCAGCGCATTCCGATAGACGAACTCCACGAACCCAGCGCCGAGCACACGATGTACTTTCATCGCTAAACCGATGACTTGTTCGGTGAACTTGTCGTCTTTCAAGGGTGGTCAAAGTTTGGACAGGATTGACAAGATTTTCCGGATTGCAGGATTTCGACAGCGGGTTGTCCGAGCATCATCCGAAATACACGCGGCATGGAGCAAAGACGTGTCGAAAGCCACCGGCGTAATCCTGTTCATCCTGAAAATCATGTTAATCCTGTCGCAACTCATTGCGCATTCCCTTCAGGAAAGACAGGGATGCCGAGCACACTGGCGGCAGCGCGCATCCGCGGATCCGTCGTGCAGAGCGGGAAGTCTTGCGAAAGGTCGCACGCGGCGGCGTGAATCGCGTCCAGCGAACGGAGCGGCACCGCGGGATGACAGTGCTCGAGAATGTGGATCGCTTTTTTCAGAACGATTCCCGAGAGCGGTTGCAGTTCGATTTCGCCGGACTGCACCCGCGTGTTGAACTGCTCCCATGCCACTGCTCGCTGCTTCGCGGTGAGCAGCTTGGAGCGTTCTTTCCCGTTCAATGCGGAGAGGACTTCGGTGATCGCGAGTTCGGATGACGTGAGGGGGTGTCCCTTGAGCGCGTCGCTGAAAAAGTCGCTCTCCGGTTCGTCCACCAGCAGCTTCACGATGATCGCGCTGTCGAGGTACATGGTTACCAGCGTGAATCCCGATCTGCGCGGATCAACTCTTCCGCCGTCGGCCCGCCGTTCCACTTCGGCATCCTGGCCAAGTGCTCCCGGGTGCCCGTGAAAACCTTTCGCTCGCGCCTGGCATTCATTGGCACGAGCCGCGCCTTGGGCACCCCGTCGCTGGTGATCACGACCTCGCGCCCAGCCGCCACTTCCTCCAGCAACCCCGAAAGATGCGCCTTGGCCGCCCGCACCGAGATGGTCATCCCCACGCCCGGCACCGGCGCCATTTCGCGGACGACCGACGACATGGTTGCTTCCTCCTCAGTAGAGCGCGCAGCGGCAGTTCGAGCTTTCATGACGCCAATGTAGTCACGCGTAGTCACACCCGGCAAGCTCTTCTTTCGGTAAAGCGGGACCGGCTTCTTTTTCATTCAGGCGTTTCGTTGAGGGAAAAGGGCAAGCGCTCGAACTTCGCGATCTCCTCATCCAATTCCGCGATGCGCTGGCGTGCAGCCTTTACTTCTTCGGTCAGTTGATCGGCGGGCACGAGCGCAGGTTCGCCGTCGCGGCTGGTCACGACTGGACGACCGTCGCGTCGATGCTCCTCGACGACCTTGATGAACGCGCGATTGAGGCCGCGCTCGGTGAGCAGTTCCATCGGGATGCCGCGGGCCAGCGGGAAAGTCTCTGGATTCATAGCGTCAGGTTAAATTCGGTCGCGATGATTTCAAACTCCGCGGGCGTGAATATGAAATGATTCTGGCGGTCGCCCTGCGCAATTTTCCGGGGGAGCCGTCCGGAATTGTTGTAGAGCGCCCACGAATCGAGGAGCGGACGGTAAAGGGTGAAGAGATTTTGCAATCCCAGCCGAAAGCGTCTGCGCAAGTCCGCCTCTGGCACGTTATGCCCGCCGGCCTCGACTCGATCAGCGACGCGGCCAATCGAGTGCTCGATGCTCGGCAGGGTGAGGAAATCGAGGTGGATCGAGTAACCCACTTCGCGAGCCTGCCGAAGAATGTTCCGATACGTGCGCCCACTGAGTGTCGTCTCCATCCCGAAGTCTCGCCCTTCGCCAATGAAGCGCCGGAGGCGCTCCAGCATGAGTCGTCCGGCATCAAGTTGCGCCCGCTCCGGTGCGAGCGGCGAAAGGCCGCGGGCGATTTCATCAGCATTGAGAAAGTCGAGCACGGTAAAGTCGTAGCGAAGGAAGTCACGCACGAACGTCGTCTTCCCCGCGCCGTTCGGACCTGCGATGATGTAGAGAGATGGCATTGAGACGGGTTCACATCGCTCTGTTTAGATCCACCGCGAATTCCGCGGCTTTAAGTTCCCGTGCAAGCTTTAATTTCCATGCTTCTCCGTCGTCCAGAGGAGTGTAAACAGTACCCAGATAATCGGATGGGATCTCAACTCCAGCGACACATAGCGGGCAAACGCGTGCCCGCCCAATCGTACCCATGAAATAACCAAGCTCTAGGACCACATTCTGCCGCGCGCGGGCTTTTTCGTCGTTCGGATTAGCTTTTACGCTTCGGCCAACATCGTCGGGTGTGAGAAGCACGACGGCGAATCCAACTTGTGAACTCGATACAAACTTCTCGATTGTGGTTTGTCCACGATTGGGTTGCTCATGAAGGATAATCGGAACTAGCCCGAGATGCTCAATGAATCGAGCGACAGAATGCAAGGCAGCATGGTCATGGCCATGAACGATGAATACCGAATTCGATCCAATGTTAGTAGGCTTCCGCGAGCCGTGGTCCTCCAGTTCGAAATCAGTATTCAGAATATTGATGAAGCTCCGGAGATTCGAGAGATCGGCGCCTAACTCTTTGAAACGCTGTTTTGTATACCAATTCTCATCCGCGTTACCGGGAATGCACGAAAAGGAACCAACGTTTTCGAATTGTTGAGACTGACGAGAGGCGGTCCCAAATGCTTTAACAACGTAATCTGATGTAACAGTCCGCCACTCTGTATATCGAGCTTCGGGAACCGAGCGCATGTTCAGAATGCTCGTGCCTTCTTCAAGCTGTCTTTTGAGCAACGGAATCGACTTCTCTGGACTTATGGGTACCTGTTTCATTTGCCCATGAATTTCAGGCCGATCCTACACATCGAGCCGCGCATTTAGCGCGTTGTCTTCGATGAACTGTCTCCGCGGTTCGACGACGTCGCCCATGAGGATGGTGAACATGCGGTCGGCTTCGACGGCGTTGTCTTCGTTTAATTCGACCTTCCACATTTTCCGCTTGTTCGGGTCCATGGTCGTCTCGAAGAGCTGCTTCGGGTTCATTTCGCCCAGTCCTTTGAAGCGTTGGATGCTCAGGCCTTTTTTGCCGATCTCGATGACTTTGCCGAGGATCTCGGGGACGGAGAAGAGGGCGTGGGTGACGGCTTTGTCGCCTTCGCCTTCGATGAGTTCAAAGATAGGGTTATCGCTGTCGGAGAAGTGTTCGACCTTGAGGCCTTTGCGGTTGAGCTCTGCGATGAGCTTTTGCACGGAGGTGGACTCGTGGAGTTCGATGAGGCGCGCGCGACGGCGGGTGCCTTCCTCTTTCTTCTTCGGGGCGACTTTTTCGACCATGGGGGCGGGTTCGCCTTCGAGAGCGAGGTCGCTCGGTTCGGGGGCGGGATCGTCGAAGAGATTGAGGTCGCGGTTTTCCTCGTGGAAGGCGCGGACCTCGGCTTCGCCGGGGAAGTAAGTGACCCACTCCTGATTGCCCTCGCGCACTTTCACCATGAAGCCGGGCAGGTTGCTGGTCTTTGGGTCGCGCTCGCCGAGGTAGGATTCGAAGTCGCCGCCGTGGCGTCGGATGGCGTCGCTGAATTTCGCGAGGCGCTCGAGTAACTCCAGAATGTCCTTGAGCTGCGCGGCGGTGATGACTTTGCCGTCGGCGAGGTTCTTGAGCTTCACTTCCTCGGCGCCGAGGCTGATGAGGATGCGGTTCAGCGCGGCATCGTCATCCACGTACTCTTCGCGCTTTTTGCGTTTGATGAGGTAGAGCGGCGGGCAGGCGATATAGACGTGGCCCTTGCGGATGAGGTCGGGCATCTGCCGATAGAAGAAGGTGAGCAGCAGGGTGCGGATATGGGAGCCGTCCACGTCGGCGTCGGTCATGATGATCACCCGGCCGTAGCGCAGGCGTTCGAGATTGAAGGCGCCCTCGTTTTCTTTCGCGGTGGCCTCGGCGCTGGCGACGCCGATGCCGGTGCCGATGGCGGTGATGAGGGTCTGGACTTCGGTGTTTTGCAGCACCTTATCGAGGCGGGCTTTCTCGACGTTAATGATCTTGCCCTTGATCGGGAGGATCGCCTGGAAACGCCGGTCGCGGCCCTGCTTCGCGGAGCCGCCTGCGGAGTCGCCCTCGACGACGTAAAGCTCGGTGAGTGCGGGGTCACGCTCAGAGCAGTCGGCGAGTTTGCCGGGCAGTCCGCCGCCAGTGAGCGCGCCTTTGCGGACGGTCTCGCGAGCTTTGCGGGCGGCTTCGCGGGCGCGGGCGGCCATGAGGCACTTATCGATGATCCTCTTACCCACGCCGGGGTTTTGGTCGAAGTGCAGCATCAGCCCCTCGTAACTCACCGAGCCCACGATGCTCTCTACCTCGGGCGAGATGAGTTTTACTTTGGTCTGGGACTCAAAGCGGGGGTCGGGATGCTTCACGCTGACGACCGCGGCAAGACCTTCGAGGACGTCGTTGCCGGTGATGGCCACGTCTTTCTCCTTCAGGAGCGAGTTATTCTTCGCGTACTGATTGATCGCGCGCGTGAGCGAGCCGCGGAAGCCGGTGGAATGGGTGCCGCCATCGGGGTTGGGCACGGCATTGGTGTAGCAATGCAACTGCTCGTTGTAAGTATCCGTGTAGTGCAGCCCGATCTCGACGATGACCTTGTCGCGCGTGCCTTTGATCATGATCGGCTTCGGATGCACGATCGTCTTATTCTCGATGAGCCGCCCGACGAATTCCTCGACGCCCTTCGGATGGACGATCTGGATGGCTCGGCCTCCGTCCTGCCGCTCATCGAGGAAGGTGAAGGAGAGCGGTGCATTGATATACGCGAGGTCATTGAGCCGCGTGATGATGCGCTCTGCCTTGAACTCCAAGTTCTCCAGGAAAATCTCCACGTCCGGCTTAAAGGTAATGAGGGTGCCAGTGTGGCGCTTGCTTTTGACCTCCGCGATGACGTGCAGTTGCTGCTTCGTGACTCCGCGCTCAAAGGACATCGCGTGAATCTTCCCATCGCGCGTGACCTCGACCTTGAACCACTCCGAGACTGCATTTACGCACTTCGCGCCGACCCCGTGGGTGCCGCCGGAGTACTCGTAGTTGCCCTGGCCGTATTTACCTCCGGAGTGGAGCCGGGTGAGCACGAGTTCCACGCCGGGTATGCCTTCCTCCTTGTTGATGTCCACCGGGATGCCGCGCCCATTGTCGCGGATGGAGATGGAGCCGTCGCTGTGGATGGTCACGTCGATGTGCGTGCAGTGTCCGGCGAGGAATTCGTCCACCGAGTTGTCGAGCACTTCGCTGACGCAATGATGGAGCGCGCGCTCGTCGGTGCCACCGATGTACATGCCGGGTTTTTTCCGCACGGCCTCGAGCCCTTTCAGGGAACTCAGGTCATCGGCGTCGTAGGTGCTTTTTTTGGAAGCGGTCTCGGATTTTGGAGCGTCGGGATCGGACATAGAACGGGTGGGAGAAATGGCGGCTCGCAGTGTAGGAAGACGGGTAGCTGCCCACAAGGGGTTTTTTGAGCCCTTCTCGGCCTATTTGCGCAAAATCTTGGGCCTCTCCCGAAAGGCGACCACAATATATTGTTGGACACCCATTTGCCGAAGTCGGATGAAATGGCCGCTGTGAAACGCCTCCTCTGGCCCCTTTTTTTGGCCGCGATCTGCGCCCTCGCTTTCGTCGCGCGGTGCTGGAATCTCGGGGATGTTTTTGTGGCCGGACGGATCTACTTTGTGGATGGGGATTGCTATTCGCGGATGACCCGCGCCGCGCTGATCGCCGACGGCCATGGCCCGATCATCCGACACCACGACTTCGAGAATTTCCCCCTCGGGATCACCCCACACACCACGGCGCCGCTGGACTGGCTGATCGTGGCAGGGAAAAAGGTGTTGGATTCTGGCTTCTGGATGCTGGATCGGAGCCGCACGAGCATCCTGCGCGAGCAGACCCTCGATCTTTCCGGCGCGCTGGTTTCGCCGGTGCTCGGGGTTTTGACGTGCGCGTGGCTTGGCGGGTGGGCGCGGCGGACGGGGCTCGGAGGCTTCGCCTGGGCTCCGCCGCTGCTGTTTGCCATCAGCCCGGTGCTGGTTCACGGGACCGTGCTGGGGCGGCCGGATCATCAGTCCTTGTTGATCTTCCTGCTCGCCATCGCGCTGGGATTAGAATGCTGGCTCGGCTTTCCAAGGAGTGGGGGCGCCCTCGCCCCGAGTGCCGACACGGGGCGGGGGTATCCCTCTTCCTTGGGGATCGTTGCGGGATTGGCTTGGGGATTGGCGATGTGGGTTTCGCTTTATGAGCCGCTCGTGCTTTTTGGCGTCGTCTTCGCGCTGTGGGGCATTGGGGATCGCCGCCGGTTCATCGCGCGAGAGTTCCGCGCGGGTTGGTTTGTCTTTGCCGGAATCCTGTTCCTGGCGGTGCTGGTTGATGGCTGGCGGGTGGTGTGGCCGGATGCGGCGACGCGCGCGGCTTTTGGCCACTGGCAGCAGACGATTGGCGAATTGGGCCACCTTGATCTGCGGAGTTCCGCGTTGCTGCATTGGCTCGGCGCCGCGTGCGTCCTGACGCCGGTGCTCCTCGGTCTCGCCGCAGTGCGGGAGCGGAAAATCGCGACGCTGCTCGGTGTGCTGCTCGTCCTGCTGGCGCTGACGATTTGGCAAGTGCGCTGGGGTTACTTTCTCGCGCTGGCTTATGCGATGTCGCTGCCGTGGCAGCTCGCCGTGCTCCGGCGCGCGTGGGTGGGCGCTCTGGTCTTTGTGCTCGGGCTCTGGCCGGTGGCGCAGGATTGGGAGGCGACGCTCTATCCAGACAGCATCGCGGAGAAGGTGCGAAATGAACGACGTGCGGAAGGGGTGCAACTGCGCGCGGTCGCCGCGCAAATCCGCGCCGGGCAGGCGGGCGGTTTCCTGGCGCCGTGGTGGCTTTCGCCGGCGCTGGCATATTGGTCGGGCGCGCCGGGTGTGGCGGGGAGTTCCCACGAAGCGCTGGCGGGCACGGTGGAGTCGGGAAAGTTTTTCCTGGCGCCAGATGCGGGCATTGCGAAAGCCGTGGCGCGCCAGCTCGGCGTGCGTTGGATCGTCACCGATGGCGCGGATGTCGATGGCGTCTCGCGGCTGCTGCGGGCTTACGGTCCGCTGCTCGGCGGCGATGTTCCTGCGGCTCCATGGGGTGTGAAGTTGCACGAGCGCGGCCAGCCTCGGGAGCGCGTCTCGGCCGCAGACTTCGCCGAGGTGCCGCCGGACCTGCGCGCGCGCCTTCTGGCCGTGGCCGAGCGGGCGGAGGCGGAGGAGATCGGGAGTGCGGCCTTTTCGTGCGTTTTCAAGAATCAGTTTTTCAAACTCTTCCGCGTCAAAGAAGCTCCGCCGCAATGAACGAACTTGACGTTGATTTTCTCGTCATCGGAGGTGGGAGCGCTGGCTACGCTGCGGCCTCCACCGCCGCCCGGCTCGGCCTGAAGACGGCCGTCGTCGAAGGCGGCGCCGACGTCGGCGGGCTCTGCATCTTGCGTGGCTGTATGCCGAGCAAGACGCTGCTCGAGTCGGCGCATCGCGCGGAGGGCATTCGGAACGCGGGCGAGTTTGGGCTGCATGCGGAATTCATCGCGGCGAGCGGCTCGGCGATCCGCGCGCGGAAGCGGCAGTTGATCGGTGAATTCGCCGACTACCGGCGCGGGCAGCTCGAGGACCGTCGCTTCGATTTCATCCGTGGAAACGCCACCTTTCTCGACCCGCACTCCGTCGAAGTGCGGCTGCGCGATGGCGGCCTGCGCCAGCTCGTCGCCCGCGCTTTCCTCGTCGCCACCGGATCTACTGTACAATGGGTGGACCTTCCCGGTCTGCGCGAAGTCGGTGCCTGGACCAGCGACGATGTCCTCGACGCGGACATCATCCCGGCCTCGGTCGTGATCCTCGGCGGCGGCGCCATTGCCCTGGAACTCGCGAGCTTCTACTGCGGTGTCGGCTCGCGGGTCACGGTGATCCAGCGCGGCCCGCAACTACTCACCGGCAGCGACCTCGACATCGCCGACACCCTCGCTGAATCGCTCACGCGCCGCGGCATCGTCCTGCATCGCGGCACCACCCTGCTCCGCGCTGAGCGCACCGAGACTGCCAAGCGCATCGTTTTCCGCCAGGGGTACGCCGAACTCACTGCTGATGGCGACCAGATCATCTGTGCCCTCGGTCGCCGGCCCGCCCTCGATTCACTCGGCGGAGACAAAGGCGGCATCATCATCGAGCGCGGTCGCATCCGTGCGGACGCCACGCAGCAGTGCGGTGCCCCGCATCTTTTCGCCGCAGGGGACGTCTGCGGTCCGCACGAGATCGTCCACCTTGCCATCCAGCAAGGCGAGATCGCTGCGCGCAATGCCGCCCGCGTCCTCGGAAAACTCGACGGCGCGCTCGAAGAGATCGACTACCGGCTCAAGCTCCTCGCCATTTTCACCCACCCGCAAGTCGCCACTGTCGGACTCAGCGAGGACGAGTGCGCGGAGCAGGGGATCGCAGTTCTCGTCGCGAAATATCTCTTCGCCGATCACGGAAAAGCGCTCGTCCGCGGGGAGCCCGATGGCTTTGTGAAGCTGATCGTCGAGCGCGCCTCCCGCCGCATCCTCGGCGCGGCGTGCGTCGGCCCCGAGGCCTCGGACCTGATCCACGAAATCGTCGTCGCCATGCACTTCCACGCGACGGCTGGCGATCTCGCTGCCATCCCTCACTATCACCCGACGCTGAGCGAGATCTGGACGTACCCCGCGGAGGAACTGGCCGGCTGACGCGGCGAGGCCGGGTTCGTCGTTGAGTCTTGTAGGACAAAGGCTGATAATTTTGTTGACACCCGGGCGCGGTTTCGGAGATAACTTTATCAGTCTCCTCCGCGGCACCGCTCCAAACACCACGCCCCCCCAGCCTGCGGACTTGAGCGCCAACCTTACTCCTCCTCGCGATATGAAAGCCTTTTCCTTGCGCCTCGCCCTTTGTCTCCTCGCGCTGCTTCCCGCTCAGCTTCACGCGGGCTTTTCGACCCTCTGGACCCTCGGGACACCGGACAATACCCCTTCCGAGTTCAGCGGCGAAAACGGTAACTCCAACAATCCTCCCGGGAGCGCGACCCTCCTCGACGACGACTACTACTTCGCGGGCAGCTACGCCGCACCGATCGGCGTCCTGGCGGCGGCCGAGCCGATCCTGAATTTCGAGCGCGCCTTGACCTCGGCCGATCCGACAGACCGCATCCACTTCACCCTCACGGCGTCGCAGGCTGCCGCGACCTCCCGCCTCCGCCTCACTTTCCGGATGGTCTGGGGCGGCTGGTGGGATGCCGTGAATCAGGTCAGCGGCGAGGGCTTTGGCTCGCACACGCTCGTGGTGAAGATGAACGGACAGATTCTGGCCACGCGCGTTTTCACGGGGGACTACACCATGACTGTTCTCACCAGCGCGGCCACCGGAGCGGCCGTGGTGGGAGGAAATACGATCGAAATTTCCCGCACCGGTGGCACGCCGGTCGGGTGGATCCAATTTGACTACCTCACGATGGAGGTCGATCCCACGGCGCTCACTGATGCCGATGGCGATGGCCTGCCCCAATGGTGGGAACTCGACAATGGCCTGAGCGACGGGAATCTCGCCGACGCCGCGCAGGACTCGGATGGCGACGGCTCCACGAACGCCCAGGAATTTGCCCGCGGCACGAATCCGCAACTCGCCGATACCGATGGCGACGGGCTCAAAGATGGGGCGGAGACAAATACCGGCACTTATGTAAGTGCTACCAACACCGGGACGAATCCACTGAAGGCCGACACCGACGGTGATTCGCTCAGCGACGGTGCGGAGGTGGCGCTCGCCCCGCCGACGAATCCGCACTTGATCGACACCGATGGCGACGGCGCGCCGGATGCGTGGGAGGTCGCCACTGGCTACGCCCCGACGAGTGCGGCCAGCGTGCCGCCCGCTTTTCCCTACGCCATCGGGGTGAAGTTCGTTTGTGAGGTGTCGTCTGTGGATGCGCTCACGGCGCGCGAAGTGGCGGGGCTGGTGCCGCAGATGAATTGGAATAACACGAAGGATCTCACGACTTGGAATTCGCCGACGGGCAAAACGGTCGATATCGCATCGCCACAGTCTGGAGCCCTCGTCAATAGCGCCGGCATCGGTCCGGCCACGTCCGTAGCGTGGAGTTCGAACAACACCTGGATTTCAGGCAACGGCGGCAGCCCGAATCAGAAGCTGCTCGGCGGTTACTTAAGCGTGTCCACGAACACCCCGGGGAGCGTGACCCTCGGCACGGGTGCCGAACCTGGCGGTATCGCCATCCCGTTTTCCTCTTACGATGTGCTCGTCTATGTGGGCGCTGCTTATGAAGGTGCGGAAGGCTTCGTGCGCTTGAACGATCAAGCCTCCAGCGACCGTTACTACCGGGCGAATTCCGTCCGCCCGGAGTCCCGTCTCATTGAGACACTCGTTTCCTCGCCGACACTGCCCCGGCGGGGAAATGTCATCCGCTTTCGCAATGTTACGGGACCGACTTGTAACGTGAAGCTCTTTCGCGTCGGCGATAGCCAGGTGGGTCTGCACGCGATCCAGATCGTGCATGCCACGGCAGATACCGATGGCGACACCATCCCGGATTGGTGGGAACTTACCCACCAGTTAAAGCCGAACCTTGCGAGCGACGCCGCGCTCGATGGCGACGGCGATGGGCTCACGAATGCGCAGGAGTATGTCCGCCGTTCCAACCCCAAGCTCGCGGATACCGATGGCGATGGGCTGAACGATAACGTCGAGACTGGCACCGGCACGTGGGTGAGCGCGACGAATTCTGGATCGAGCGCATTGCTGGCCGATAGCGATGGCGACGGTCTCAGCGATGGCGCGGAGGTCGCCGCGCTCCCCACCGCGACAAATCCGAATCTCGCCGACTCCGACGGCGACGGACGGAGCGATCGGGACGAAACTCGCAATGGCACGGATCCAAATGCGGTGACGGCGGCAACCGTGTCCGTGCCGGTGATCACGACATCGCCCCGCACCTTCACGTGGGAACTGACCAATGTGCAACTCGTCTGGGACCACACTCGGGGACAAGTGCCGAATGGACAATCGGACGAAGACTTCCTCTTTTCCGTCTCGATCGACAATGTCGGCGTCGGTTACGGCAACGCCCTCAAGCTGGCGCTGCGCGTGAAAGACGAGCGGCTGACTTACTTCATCTACAGCAATGCCGAGTCAGCCTTCAGTTACCCGAACCAGCCTGGATCATCCATCTGGGACAGCGACTGGAATTCGCCGCCGGCCGACAAGCGCGCGGCGCTCGGCTTCAGCGGCCACGGGCGCGTGGATATCTCCGACCGTCTCCGCTTCCGTCTCACGGGCACGAGCACCGGCGCGCAGAGCGCGCAGAGCGCGTGGAGTGTGACCTTCGAAATCCGCAACCTCGACACCAACGCCGTCGTCTCCACCCGCACCTTTACCGCCTGCACGCTGGCGGCGAGCGTGCAGAACAATACGGCGACGTGGCAGAACGAAGCCGCGGTCGTCAATCGCCCGACGCTCTGGACCCACGCCGGCGTCGCCGTTTATCTCCGCGCCACGCCGCTCGAAAACACCGCCGCCTTTGCGGCCTACAAAGACACCGACGAGGACGGTATGCCCGATCTGTGGGAAGACGCGCGCGGCCTTAATAAGAACCTCGCCTCCGATGCCACGCTCGATCCCGACTCCGACGCCGCTTCGAATCTGCGCGAATACCTCGCCGGCACCGATCCGCAGGATGCGGATTCAGACAATGACAACGTGAACGACGGCGCGGAAATCACCGGCGGTAGCAACCCTTTGCTCGCCTCCAGCAAGCCGGCCTACTTTCACGGTCTGCCGGCTGGGATCTCCGGCGAAGATTTGAATGGCAACGGCCTGCCGGATGCGTGGGAGCAATGGGTCGGCAGCTTCAGCCTCACGCCAAATGCCGACAGCGATCGCGATGGTTACACGGACGCGAGCGAGGCGCTCGCCGGCACAAATGCGCTCGATCCGAATTCGCACCTTTGGTCCAGCTCGGAGCGTTCCGGCAGCGATCTCGTGCTGCGCTGGCCGCGTACTCTTTACAAGCGGCATGAAGTGACGCAGAGCTCGAACCTCAGCGCCTGGACGCTGACACCCGGCGCGCCGACGGCAGTGGGCGACGAGTTCCAGCAGACTTTTGTGAACGCGCTCACTGGCGCACCAAAGTTCTACAAAGTCGGCGTCGGCCATCTCGACACGGATCTCGACGGCGTCAGCGATTGGACGGAGGCCACCGTGCTCGGCTCCGATCCCACCCGCGCCCACAGTCTGCGCGCCGCCGTGCCCTTGGATACGAACGTGAATGGTGCGCCTGACACGACGATAAGCGGCGACTACGCCGCTCTCGTCGAGCGTTTCCAAGGTGCGCAGGCGAGCGGCGGTTTTGCGGGTGGCAGCGCGGCAGCCGGACTTTCGCAGGCGAATGCGGCGCGCTTTCTGACGCAGGCGAGCTTTGGTCCGACGCCGGCCGACATCGAGCGCGTGCAGCAGATTGGTTTCGCGGCGTGGATCACGGAGCAAATGGCCAAGCCCGCGACGCTGCACTCGACTTACATCAAGGCCATCAACGCCGATCTCCACGGCCCGCGCGTCGATCTCCGCTATAGCTACAATGACAGCGACAATACGCTCTTCGGAAATAACCTCTCCACCGCTTTTGCGCGCGCCGCGATCCAGGGCGAGGACCAGCTCCGGCAACGCGTGGCCTATGCGCTCAGTCAGATTCTCGTGACCTCGCTCCGTGACTCGAATCTCGAAAACCGTCCCTTCGGCATGGCCGATTACTACGACATTTTCGTCCGGAATGCTTTCGGGAATTACCGCGATGTGCTCATGGAAGTAACTCTCCATCCATGTATGGGTCGTTACCTCAGCAGCGTCGGGAATCAAAAAGCGAACCCGGCGATCAATCAGTTTCCCGACGAGAACTTCGGACGCGAAGTCATGCAACTCTTCGCCATCGGCCTCTGGGAGCTGAATCCCGACGGTGCGCGCAAAGTGAATGTGCAGGGTCAAAACATTCCCACTTACTCGAACACGGAGATCACCCAGATGGCGCGCGTCTTTACCGGGCTCTGGTTCGGCGGACGCCAGTGGGGCGATGGCGGCTGGACGGATGCCGACATGGCCACCCCCATGACGATGCACGCAGAGCGCCACGACTTCGGGCAAAAGAACTTGCTCGGCGGTTTCATCATCCCGCAGCGTCCCGTGACACCCGAAGATGGGATGCGCGACGTGGCCGATGCCATCCGCTCGCTCTTCCAGCACGCCAATACCGCCCCCTTCATCGCCCAACGGCTCATTCAGTTATTCGTCACCGACAATCCTTCGCCGGCCTTCGTCGGACGTGTCGCGGCGATCTTCGCCAACAATGGCAGCGGTCTGCGCGGCGATCTCGGCGCAGTGGTGCGGGCGATCCTGCTCGACCCCGAAGCGCGGGATGCGCGGTTCACGGCGAGTGTGGCGTTCGGAAAACTCCGCGAGCCCGTGCTCCGGGCGATGGCGCTCGGACGGGCCTTCGGGATGAAAGACGTGCCGGGCCTGCTCTGGTGGGATTTCGGAAATTTCTTCGAGTCCGCGCGCCAGAAGCCCATGTATTCGCCGAGTGTCTTTAATTTCTACCGCCCGGACTACCGCGCGCCGGGCTTGCTCACGCAGAATGGCATTGCCGGCCAGGTCTTTCAGATCACCGACAGTTACTCGTCGATTGCTTTTCCGAATCAGCTTTGGGACCTCGTCGAGAAAGGCTTCCGCTTATACGATGAATATGCCTTTCCGCTCGATCTCTCCACCGCCGTGGCCCTCGCCGCGACGCCGGAATTGCTCGTCGACCACGTCAATACGCTCCTCTGTTCCGGTCAGATGAGCGCCGCCAGCCGCACGATCCTGCTCGCCGCGATCGCCGAGATTCCGGCCAGCCAACCCGCGGCGCGCGCGCGCGTCGCCGCCTACCTCGCCGTGGTCGCGCCCGATGGCGCTGTGCAAAAATAAGTAACTCATCCGATGAAAACCTTGCCTCCCACTCGTCGTCAGTTCCTCGGTCAAGCCGGATGCGCCGCGCTCAGCTCCGTTTCGATGCTGAATATGCTGCTCAACTTGAAGCTCGCTAATCAGGCCGCTGCCCAAGGCTCCTTTGCCGATCGCAAGACGCTCGTCTGCCTCTTCCTGCATGGCGGAAATGACTCCTATAACATGCTCATCCCCCGCGACGCGGCGCGCCATGCTACCTACGCGGTCTCGCGGGGAAATCTCGCGCTCTCGCAGGCAGCGATCGCGCCGGGTGCGCTGAATCAGGACGCCGGTGGAGATGGTCAGCTTTACTCACTCCATCCGAGTTGCACGGGGATGCGCGAACTCTTCAACGGCCTCGGCGGTGACCTGGCCAAGCGGCGGCTTTCGGTGGTGACAAATGTCGGCACCCTCATCCAGCCGACGAATAAGGCGCAGTATCTCGCCGAGTCGGTGCCGCTGCCGCGCGCGCTCTTTTCGCATAGCGATCAGGCGGATCACTGGCAGACCTCCGTTCCGCAAGGCCTCGCCCAACTCGCCGGCTGGGGCGGGCGCACCGCGGATGTGCTGCACAGTACCGCGAATACGGGCCAGACGGCGATGAGCATTTCCTTCGATGGCAATAACCTCTTCCAGGTTGGCAATAACACGCAGCAGTTCGTCGTCACCCCCGGCGGTGCGCTCACCTTCACCGCGAGCGGCGCGGTCTCGCCGAATCCGCTGGCCGTCAAGAACGCCGCGCACCGCAGCCTTATCGAGCAGCACTATAGTAACTTGATGCAGGAGTCCTTCGGACAGCTCACAAAGACCAGCGTGGACCTCCAGGAGTACTTTCAAACGCTCTTTAATGGCTTCGACGAATCCCTCCTCCAGACGCCCTTCCCGGCGAATAACTATCTGGGTGAAAACCTCCGCTCGATTGCGAAGACGATTGCCCTCCGTCCGCAGCTCGGGCTGCGCCGGCAGACGATCTTTCTGACTTACGGAGGCTGGGATCATCACGCCGAACTCATCAACACCCAGGCCGGCATGCTCGCGTATCTCGACGGTGCCCTCACCGCTTTCCAAAAGGCGCTCGAAGAACTGGGTCTCGCGAACGACGTGATCACTTTCACCTGCTCCGATTTTGCGCGCACCCTGCGCAGCAATGGCCAGGGCACCGATCACGCCTGGGGCGGCAATGCGCTCGTCATGGGCGGCCCCGTGCAAGGCGGCCGCATCCTCGGCACCTTCCCGGATCTGGCGCTCGATGGCTCCGACGATGTGGGTTACGGCGGACGCCTCCTGCCGACCACATCCGTCGATCAACTTTTCGCCGAGCTGCTCCGCTGGTTCGGCGTCAGTGCGGCGAATATGAGTTACGTCCTGCCGAACATCGCGAACTTCTACAATGTGAACTCCAGCACCCTTCCCCTAGGCTTCCTGCGGCCGGGGACGTGGACGTGAGGAAAATGGAGAACATCGAACATCGAATGCAGAGTGCGGCAGCGCGGCTCTTCCGTTTGATGTTCGATGTTTAGCCGATGGGAATGTCGGACCCGTCATCATTGCGGAAAGCACTCGCGGGGATCGGAGCCCTCGCGGTCGTGCTGATTGCAGTTTCCATCTTCCGCCTGCGCCCACCACCTTCCGGCGCGTTCCCTTCTGCGTCGTCAACACCCGCCGCCGCCACGCCAAGTTCGATAGCTGCCGCCGTTCCAGTCCATCCCGGCAGCGCCGCTGAGCCCCCGTTCGCCGAGCGTATCCTCGCCACTTACGCCGATCCAGCGCGGTCGCCCGAGGAAGACCTCCGCGACATCGTGCGCACATTGGACAACTTCGCGCTGCTCGTAAAAGGCGAGAATCCGCTCCCGCTAGGCGCGAACGAGGAGATCGCCGCCGCGTTGCGGGGAAAGAATCGCGGCCAACTTCGGGCCTTGCCGGACGATTCCCGCGCTTTCAACGCGCAGGGCCAGATCGTCGATCGCTGGGGCTCACCCTTGTTCTTCCACGCTGAAAGTCGCGCTCGCCTCGACATTCGCAGCGCCGGCCCCGATCGCGTGATGTGGACCGCGGACGACCTGCACCGCAAGCATGACGGACGCATGCTTCGCGGCGACGCGCTCCTCCCTGCAAGTCTCTTCGGCAGCGCGAAGGACAGGAAATAGCAGGGCTCTCCGCCGCCGCATCGGGCGCCTGAGATTGGCGATCCAATGTGGATCGTCCGCCTGGCGCTTCGCCGGCCCTATACCTTTGTCGCTGCCGCATTCGTGCAGCTGCTGCTCACACCTTTCGTGCTGCTGCGCACGCCCACGGATATCTTCCCGTCGGTCAATATCCCGGTCGTCTCGGTCATCTGGCAGTATGCCGGGCGGAGCGCCCAGGAGATCGAGCAGCGCATCGTCTGTGTCCACGAGCGCGCGGTCACCGGCCCGATCCTGCAATACAGCCTCACCAGCCCGAAGCTTTCCGAGCAGGAAATCTACGACCTCGGCCAGACCAGGTGCGGATCGGCCTCGCGACGATTCAGGATGTGCAGATCTCGCGGACGACTCTCCCTTTCGTGTCGGTGAGGCGGAAGTCACGTCCGGCGTGGCGAAACGTGAGCTCTTCGTGATCGAGGCCGAGCAGGTGAAGCATTGTGGCGTGCAGATCGACGACGGGAACTGTGCCCTCGACGGCCTGATAGCCGTAGTCGTCGCTCGCGCCGTAGCCAAGGCCAGCCTTCACACCACCGCCGGCCATCCAGAGTGAAAATGCGCCGACATTATGATCGCGACCCTCGCTGCCTTCGGCGTGGGGTGTGCGGCCGAATTCGCCGGTCCACACGACGAGCGTGTCTTGCAAAAGGCCGCGCGTGGCGAGGTCGGTGAGCAGGCCGTGCAGCGGGAGATCCACCGCGGCGGCGCTGGTGCGGAGATTCGCGTTGAGGTTGAAGTGGTGATCCCAGTTGCCGTGCGTGACTTCGACGAAGCGCACGCCGGCCTCGACGAGTTGCCGCGCGAGCAGGCACTTGCGGCCGAAGTCGTCGGTCGTCTCGTTGCCGATGCCGTAGAGCTTTTTCGTCGCTTTGGTCTCGCGGTCGAGGCTCATCACGCCGGGCAGTTCGGTCTGCATTTTGAAGGCGAGTGCGAGCGACTCGATGGCGCCTTCGATCTCCGCGTTGGCGCCGGTGCGGGCGAGTTGCGCGCGATTGAGCGCTTGCGTGAAATCCATCTCGGCGCGTTGTGCCGTGGGTGCGAGTTTTGGGTGAAGGTTCGCGAGTTCCGCCCCGGCGACGGGGCGCCCGTCGGTGCCGATGCGCGTGCCCTGGTAGGTCGCGGGGAGAAAGGAACTGCCGTAGTTCTGCGCGCCACCGAAGCCGCTCGGCGGCGTGATACTCACAAAGCCCGGCAGGTTTTCATTCAGCGAGCCGAGACCGTAGAGTGCCCATGCGCCGAGCGATGGCCGCACGAACTGCGAGGTGCCGGTGTGCAGCTTGATGAACGCCTGCGGATGCGCGGGGAGATCGGTCTGCATCGAGCGGATCACGCACAACTCGTCTGCGCGCTCCGCGAGCCGCGGGAACAGCTCGGACATCCACTGCCCGCTCTGCCCGTGCTGCGCGAATTTGAACGCCGAGCCGAGCAGCTTCGTGCCTGCGCGCGGTCCGGGCTTGCCGCTGTCGGCGTTGAGCTTCGGTTTGTAGTCGAAGGTATCGACATGCGACGGTGCGCCGCGCATGCAGAGGAAAATGACCCGCTTCGCCCGCGGCTTGAAGTGCGTGGCTTTTTCCGCCGCCACGCCTTTGAAGGCCAGCCAGCCAAAGCCGCCGCCCATGAGCCGCAGCGCGTCGCGGCGGGTGAAGATCGGAGTGATGTGATTGCAGAGCGAAGTTTTCATTCAGTTCACGAAGCGGAAGGCGGCGCTGGAAAAGAGCCCGCGGGCGAGGCTGGTCCACGCGGCCTTCTCATCGCCGGGGAGGCGACTGAGCAGCATGCGGGCAGCTTGCTGCTCGGTGGCATCGGGTGGGCGGTTGAAGATGAGCCTGCAGGCGAGGGCGAAGCGCCCTTCGAAATCGGCGTGCGCGGCGAGCACGCGCTCGGCAAGTCGGCGCGACTGCTTTTCGACGAAGTCGCTATTCATCAGGAAGAGTGATTGCGTCGGCACGCCGGTCACTTCGCGCGCGCCGCGCACCGTCGCGCCATCGGGAAAATCGAAGACGGCGAGCAACTCGGGCGGCACGTTGCGCGCGATGGGCAGGTAGAGCGAGCGAGCGTCGGAGCCAGCCTTCGCGACTTCCTCCTCGGTGATCGCGCGGTTGCGCGGCCCACCAATCGGGCCGTCACCTGCGCGCGCGATGAGCGAGACGGACGGTGTGAGATCGAGCGCGCCGCTCGCCGACAGCATCGCGTCCCGAATGCTCTCGGCGTCGAGCCGGCGCGGGCTGTGACGCCAGAGCAGCGTGTTGTCCGGGTCGGCGGCGAGAGCGGCGGCATCATTCGTCGCGGCGAGTTGATACGTGCGGCTGAGCACGATCTCGCGGATGAGTTTCTTCACCGACCAGCTGTCGGCGATGAACTTCGCCGCGAGGTAATCGAGCAACTCCGGATGGCTCGGCGCGTCGCCGGTCGTGCCGAAGTTATCCACGCTCGCGACCAGGCCGCGCCCGAAGAGCCAGTGCCACACGCGGTTCACGATCACGCGCGCCGCGAGCGGATTTTGCGGAGAGGTGAGCCACTGCGCGAGTTCGAGCCGGCCGCTCGAATTGGCAGGAATCGCTGGCGTCAGCCCGAGCAAGGCCGGCAGCGCGCGCGGCACCGCATCGCCTTGCTTGCCGATGTCTCCACGGGAGAAAAGCGGCGCGTCGGCGATGATCTCGAAACCGCTCGTGCGGCGGCCGCGACCGGGATTCGGCGCGCCCTGCCGCGGGCCGCGTGTGGGTGCGGTCAACGGCTTTTCGAGCACGCCCATCGCGAGCGTCTTGGGCTGCCCGCTGGCGTCGAAATTCGCCCGCTCCGCATCGAGCTGCGCGGACTGCGTGAAGATGCGGACGACATCGAACGCGCTCATCCCGCTCGTGCTGCTCATGCGGTTCGGATTGTCCGGCGCGCGGTCGGCGAGGATGCGGCGGAGTTCGCCGCGCAGTTCCTCGTTGCGCGCCAGCTTGCGCTCGCGCTCATCGGGCGGCATCGGCTTCGCGACGACGGGCAGGCCGATATCCGCGGGCAATTCGATGAGCGCACCGAGGTTCCGCCCCTGCACCCCGCCGGGCGTGCCGTAGCGCGTGTCGGTCGAGAGAAAG
Source organism: Chthoniobacteraceae bacterium (assembly GCA_031409655.1). GTDB lineage: Bacteria > Verrucomicrobiota > Verrucomicrobiia > Chthoniobacterales > Chthoniobacteraceae > JANNXQ01. Next base: position 39,118 of record JANNXQ010000084.1, read on the forward strand.
ATGCCGGCGAGCGCCGTGTAGTCGCGCTGCGAGACGGGATCGAACTTGTGGTCGTGACAGCGCGCGCAGCCGAAAGTCATCCCGAGAATGGCCTCGCCCACGGCGGAAATTTGTTCATCCGCGAGGTCCACCGCGAACTGCCGCGGATTCGTTTCGTTGAGCGACTTCGTGCCGACGGCGAGGAACCCGGTCGCGATGAGATTCTGCGCGCGCTCCCGCGAATCGCGCGCTGGCAGCAGGTCGCCGGCGATCTGTTCCTGGACGAAACGGTCGTAGGGCCTATCCGCATTGAACGCCGCGATCACGTAATCGCGATAACGCCACGCATTCGGGAACGTGACGTTTTCATCGCGCCCGCTCGATTCCGCGTAGCGCGCCACGTCGAGCCAGTGGCGGCCCCAGCGCTCACCGAAACGCGGCGAGGCGAGCAGCGTGTCCACGGTCGATGCCTCGAGCTTCTCGGAGGATGGCGGCAGGCCGGTGAGATCGAAGGAGAGTCGGCGGAGCAACGTCAGGGAGTCGGCGTCCCCGACGGGCTTGAGACCTTTCGCCTCGAGCGCGACGAGAATGAAACGGTCGATGTCCGTTTTCGCCCACGCCGCGTTCTTCGGCTGCGGCACGTTCACCTTCTTCAGCGGTTGAAACGCCCACCAGTCATCGGCGTGAGCCGTGAAGGCAGCGAAGCAGAACAGGAGCGCGCGCGCCTTCATGGCGTATCGATCGTGTCGTAAGTGTCCACGGAATCGCGCCGCACCCGATAGAAGCCCTTGGTGCCCGGCGCGCTGATCGTGCGCGGCGTGGCGAAGGCTGCGCCGGGGACGTTCGTCGCGGCGTTGGTCCACCCGCTTGTAAGGTCGGGGTTCTGCTCGATGGTGTAGCGTCCGCCTTCCACAGAGGACCACGTGAGCGTCACCTGCCCGCCGTTCTTCGTCAGGTCTTGCACAGCGAGCTCGGCGAGTTCCCCGCCCTGGTAGGTCGTGACGTTTGGCGAATCCACGGCGGTGAAGCCGACGGTCGAGGCGGCGCCATAGTTGCCGCCCTGTTTCACGCCGTAGTATTGCCGTCCGATGATGTAGGGATACGCGGGCGAGTTGTCCGCCGCGAGCGTGACGAAGTAGGCGTAGGTGCCGGCGGGAAATTCCGGCGTCACGCACCAGCGGCCATTGTAGCGGTCGAGGTCGAAAGTGACGCCTTGCGCGAAGCCGCGATCGGCGAGGTGGTCGAAGTCTTGCAGATACCACCCGAGCGGCTGGCTCGGGTTCACGGCGGGGCCATTCGGCGTGCTGGCGTGGCCGGCGTCGAGCGCCCACTGCGGGAGAGTGGTGCGGCCCATGGTGTTGAGGTTCGTCGTGCCAAAGCTGCCGTCGCGCATCACGAAGCCGCTCACCATGCGACGCACGCCGCTCCCGGCGTCGTTCGCGGTCGCGTAGCCGAAGGGGCCGTAGATCGGGTAGCCGTCGAACGACCAGCCGAGAATCGGTGAGTGCAGCGGCGGCGTGATGGCTTCGGTGTAGGTGTGCGTCGCGGCGGTGTAGTTCACGTGGTCGCCGAGTTCGTAGCGCAGCGCCATCGGGTTGATGTGATGATGGCTTTCGCCCGTGAATGGCTGATGCGACCCGGCGGGATCGAAAGTCAGCCCTTCCGCGAAGCGTGCATTGCGCGTCCAGCTCTCCCGGCCATTGGCGTTGGTATTCACATCGGCGGTGCCATTCCAATAGAAGGCATCGAGCTGGTTGTGAATGATGGAGCTGTTCACCCAGATCGCGATCGGGCCGAAGTTGGTATTCGAGCGGGTGACGGCCGGCGTGGGCCGACGCGGGATGCGCGTGAGCATGTCCCATTTGTTCGGGTAATTGACGAAGAGCTGCGTCTTCGCCACGTCGAAATACCATGGGCCCATTGTGTAATGCGGCAGCGAACTGCCTTTCACATAGACCCAGTTCGCCGATACCCGCACCGATTCGATGCCTGCATAGACGGGGGTCGCCTGGGTGCCGTTCTGCACCGCGCCGCTCGGGGCCCACGTCGTCACGCTGCTGCCCGCGAGTGCGGCGGCCTGTGTCCGGTAAATGCGCGCGTATTCCGCGCCGGTCACTTTCTGCCAGAATGTTTCGACCGGCGCGTCGAGCGGATTCGCGGGCGAGACGGCGCCGGCGAGTTGCGCGGTGAGTTCGTTGTAGTTCGCCTGCTGCGTGCCGTTGAGCGTTCCGAGCAGGAGGTTCGTCAGCTCGTTTGGATCCGTGGGCACGAAGTAGAGTTCCTCGTGATTGTCATTGAAGCGGATCAGCTTGTAGCCAGCCGCGTTTCGCACCGTGCGTCCGGAGTCTGCCGCGGCGATCGCGGCGCCCGATTCCTCAGCGTAGCCGTAGCGGGTGCTGTCGGGTTGGCTCTTCAAAATGGGCAGGAGGCTCTTCGCATCGAGAGGGTTCGTCCCGGGCTGGGTGCTCACCACGTCGATGCCGGCGAGTTCGAGGATGGTGGAATACAGATCGGCCACGTTCGCCAGCGCAGCGCTCTCGCGATTCGGAGATACGACATCCGGACCGGCGATGATCAGCGGCACACGCACGCCGCCTTCGTAGAGCGAATCCTTTGAATGCCCGGTGCCGAAGGGCGTCTGGATGACTTGGTTCGGCGAACCATTGTCGCCCACGAAAATGATCATCGTATTCGCGCGCACCGCGGGAGTCATGCTGCTGAGCAGGCGGCCAATCTCGGTGTCCATCGCCTCGACGGCGGCGTTGCGGTGAGTGCGTTGGTTGGCAGCGTTGTTATTGATCGGCAGCGTCGCCCAGTTCGCCACGGTCGTGTCGTAGGTGTGCAGGGCATCCGGCGGTTTGTGAAAGGGCGTGTGCGGCGCGTTGTAGCCGACCCAGAGGAACCACGGAGACGAGCCCCGCGCAGTGATCCACGCGACGGCGTCGTTCGT